>JAEINP010000058.1 GCA_016342355.1 Desulfatibacillum sp. | reverse complement strand
AAAAGCCTGGACGGAAAGCTCTTCGTCCAGTTCATCGCCCTGATCTTTTTGTCCTATATCACGAAGAAAATGCAGGAGAACCACCTGTTTAAAAATTACACCCTGCAGGAGGTATTGGATGAACTCGATCTGATTGAGTGCTTCGAGATCCCAGGCCAGCGACTGCACATAGGGGAAACGGCAAAACGGCAAAGGGAGCTTTACACCCTGCTGGGCGTTGAGCCTCCCGCCTCGTTACAATAGCCCGGGAATCCAGGGGTTATGCCTTTGCGGGCTGCTCCGATCACCTTGGCCCGTGGGCACTTTCAGCTCACGAGAACCATGCCATGCCCGGCGAACCAAAAAGCCCGCTCCGAACTGAGTTCGAAGCGGGCTTTTATATATAACGGTCATACAGCCACTATAATGCGTCCTTGGGCTGGACCGTGAAACCAGGGGTTTGGCAGCATGATCTTTCTGGGGGGGAAGAAAGCTGCCAAACCCGTCAGGCTCGCACCGCAATTAAATCAAACGGTTGGCGTTGCCTGGATGCCTTGCATTAGTAAATCCGCCAGAGGTTCTGCCAGGGGAACCAGATCGTATTTGCCGCCTGCCATAACCCATGATGTGATCACCTCGTCCACTGTGGCGAAAATCATGCGTTTAACCAGGCCGATCTGGACATCATGACGGATGGTGCCGTCCTGCTGCCCTTCTTCCACGATTTGTCCAACCAAGTCGTGGTACATCCTCAAGGCGTCCTTTATGTCCTCTTTCATGAGGCGATCGCTGCGCCGCATTTCCACCTGATAGACCAGAGCCATATAACGGTCTTCCTGGGATACCTGGAAATGGAGCTTGATGAGGGCCTTGAGTCTTTCCAGGGCGCTCTGCTCCTCACTGAACATGGACGTAAAGGTATCAAAGAACTTTTGGGACTGCTGGTTGACGAACTGGGCCATAATATCTTCTTTGTTCTTGAAATAAAGATATATGGTGCCATCGGCAACTCCGGCTGCCCGGGCGATCTGCGCAATGGTTGATTGAAAGTAGCCTTGTTCAGCAAATACTCTTATGGCCGCCGCCATGATTTGCTCATATTTGCCATTCGTCTTTAGCTTGGGCTCCACTTTCCAACCTCGCGTCAAAAATCTCCCTCCACTGAGGGGTGATTCATTTCTATAATAGGAGTTTTTCATTGTCAAGAAAAAAAGCCCAGCAGTTGTCCAATCCTTTTTCAACTTGGATAATAGACTAATTTAATTTAAGATAAATATTCCAATTAACACGGCGGGAAAAAAGGGGCAAAGCCTGGACAGGGATTATTTGGAATATGAATACATCTTCATTCCAGGAAGGCGGCAATCAAGCGGCGCATATTCTCCGTTTGGTCAGGAAGCATCCAATGAATGTTCGGGTAGGCTTTAAACCATGTCAACTGGCGCTTAACCAACCTGCGGGTGTCCCGCTTCATTGTAGTGACGGCATCTTCATAATTCAGGGACCCGCCTATATATTGGCACATTTGCCGGTATCCGATGGATTGCATGGATTTCAAATCCGGCCCATACCCCCTGTCAAGAAGCCCCTTCACCTCATTCTCCAGGCCTTGATTCAGCATGTAATCCACCCGATAATCCGTACGTTGATATAGGGTTTCCCTGTCCCGATGGAGGCAAAAAAACAGCACTTCATAGGGGGATTCCCCAAACCCATGGGCTGCCTGCTGGGAAGAAGCGGGCTTGCCCGTCAGGATACAGATTTCCAGGGCTCTGGCTATGCGGTAGGCGTCGTTGGGATGGATTCGGGCGGCCGAGGGGGGGTCCAACTCCTGGAGGCGGCCATGGAGGGCATGGGAGCCTGCTTCAGCAGCCTGCTGCTTCAGGGATTCCCTGAGTGCAGGGTCGGACCGGCCCTCGGCAAAAAGGCCGTGGAGGAGCGCCTTGATGTACAGGCCGGTACCGCCGTCCACAAAGACCGATTTTCCCTGTTTGTGCAGGGTTTGGGCCACAGCCCTCCCCTGTCTGGCATAGAGATTGGCGTCAAAATCCTGGTCCGGGTCCACCACATCAATCATATGATGGGGAACGAATTTCCGCTCTTCAGGCCCGGGTTTGGCCGTGCCGATATCCAGATACCGGTATACGGATACAGCGTCCGCGCTGATGATTTCTCCCCCAAACTCCTTGGATAGCGGCAGGGTTGCGGCGCTTTTGCCCACTCCGGTTGGACCGGCAATAACCACGATTTTTTCTTTTAATGGCACGGCAGACTATTCGGACTCGCGTTATTTCTTCATTTTATTCCAATTTTCCAGGAGCTCCGTCCGGGTAACGATGGCCGATGCGTCCGGGACCAATTTGGCCACGTTTTCCAGGCCGCCTTCCTGGCGGTCCACAAGGATAACGGCCTTAACCACCTCCAGGCCCTGGGACCTGGCTCTTTCTATGGCCTTGATGGTGGAGCCCCCGGTAGTCACCACGTCGTCCACCACTACCACACGGTCTCCTTCCTTCAAATCCCCTTCCACCCACTTGACAATGCCGTGATCCTTTGCTTCTTTACGGATGGAGAAGGCCTTCACCGGGCAACCCATGAGCTGAGAGGCAAAGGCGGACGCCATGGCTACGGGATCAGCTCCAAAGGTAAGGCCCCCAATGCCGTCCACATGGGCGTCCCGGACTTTTTCCATAACCAGGTGCCCCACCAGATACATGCCCCGGGGATGCAAAATGGTGGGTTTGCAGTTGACGTAGAACCTGCTAAGCCGTCCTGAAACCAATTTAAAGGTGGGTTCATCAGAGAAATTAACGGACTTTTCACAAAGAAAATCAATAAGTTCTTGTTTCATTTAAGGGAATTCCTCTTAAAGAAAAGGTTGCTTTTAAATGCATTAGCTACTATAAATTGAACCCCCACCGAACTGGAAGAAGCCCTGTCATTCGGGAATTCAGTGGGGGTCCTGACCCGGGAAAAACCGACTAGGGCACTCCCCGGACCTTGGGGTGAGCATATCAAGACCCTTTTTCCGGGTCAATCACAGAATGATCCTAACCGGCCGAACATGTTCATCTATGGATTTTGCAAGGCTATCACTGACAAGGTATGGACACCCAATACCCTGAAACAGATAATAAAAGCGCGATCATCCGCTTATTCCATGTGAGCAAGCGTTTTGGCGCCCAGGCGGCGTTAACAGACGTGAACCTGGACGTGGAAAACAACGAATTCCTGTTTCTTACCGGTCCCAGTGGAGCGGGCAAGAGCACTTTGTTGAAGCTCCTTTATTTGGCTGACACCATTTCCGAAGGCCAGATTCTGTTAAAGGGCATGAACCTGTCCCGTCTTCCCAAAAAACGCCTTCCTTTTCTCCGGCGGGATATAGGGGTGGTTTTCCAGGATTATAAGCTCATCCCGACCCGAACGGTTTACGACAATATCGCTTTGGTGCTGGAAGTGGCCGGGGCCAATGGAAAATTCGTAAAGAGAAAGGTTAGCCACCTGCTTCGCACAGTGGACATGGAGCATAAAGCAGGGGCCTACCCCCAAAGCCTTTCCGGGGGCGAGCAGCAGCGTGTGGCAGTGGCCCGGGCTATTTGCGGAGACCCTGACATTGTCCTGGCGGATGAACCTACGGGCAGCCTGGATGCGGAAAGCGCCAAGGTCATCATGGACCTTTTGTCCGGCATTCACGCCAGGGGCGCCACGGTGCTGGTGGCCACCCACGATGAGGCCCTTTTAAAAAACACGCGGCGCCGCATTGTAACGCTTAAACAGGGTTGCATTGTGGACCAGGGATTTTGAATATGCGCCCAATTTTTTATTTGCGGCAGGCCCTGGATGATCTCTGGGATAACAAGGTCCTCCACGGACTTGCCGTGTCCACCATCAGCCTGATTTTTTTGTTGGCAGGAGCCTTTGCCTTGGTTTTTTTGAATGTTTCCCAACTAATGACCGTGCAGCAGGATAATGTGCGCATGATGGTTTATTTAAAGGGAGGCCTTACTGCGCCGGACTTTGGCCTCATTCAGCAAGCCATTGAAAAAACCAACCGGGTCAGGAGCGCTTCCTTTGTGAGCAAGGCCCAAGCCCTGGAAAGGTTGCGCGAATCCATGGATCACCAAGCCGGCTTGCTTGAAGGCCTTTCCCAAAATCCCTTACCCGATGCCTTTGAGGTGGTGGTTTCCCCTGGCTCGGGAGGATGGGAAGGGGTGAAGATGACCGCAGCGAAAATTGAAGGAATCTCGGGGGTGGATGAGGCCAATTACGGGCAGGCCTGGCTCGAAAAGTTTTCCATGGTTGCCAGCCTGGCCCGCATGGCGGCCATGGCATTAGGCTCTCTATTGCTGGTGGCGGCCTTATCCATTACAGCCAATACCATACGGCTTGTTTTGTACAATCGGCGGGATGAAATCCGAATCATGGAGTTGGTTGGTGCAACCAATGGGTTTATTCGTGCGTCTTTCTACATACAGGGCATGATCCAGGGTTTTTTGGGCGGCATAGTGGCCCTTGCCATTTTGGCTGTCGTCTTTTTTATTCTGGTGGCGGGCCTGCCCACCCAAGAGCTTTTGGGCAGGTTTCAATTCCACTTTATACCCATGGGATATTGCCTGCTGGGCCTGGTCCTGTCTGTGGCAGTGGGCGCTGCCGGTTGCCATCTTTCCTTTGCTCAGTTTCACAAGGAATAATCCCGGTGCATTTTTTCCCTAAAAAGGCTTTGGTATTTACAGGCGTGTCATGCATCTTGCTTGGCATGGTCTGCTTTGCACAGGGCGAGGGCGCAAAAAAGGAAATATTACAGGAACAAATCGGGGAAACACAGGAGCAGCTCAAGAATCTGGATGTCAAACACCGAAGGGTGCTGAGTGACCTGGAAAAAGCCCAAATGGCCATGGCGGAAGCCCAACTGCGCGCCAATGTGCTGAAAAAGGATCTGCAGAAGGCCGGAGAAGAAATAGCCCTTGCCAAAAGTGACCTGGAACAGGTAACACAAAGGGTGAAACAAACAGAGGCATATGCGTCCCGGCGTCTGGCCGAGTATTACAAGCTGACACAGACAGGAATGGCGCCAGTTATTTTGGGTTCGGATTCAGTTTTTGAGGCATCCGTCAGACAGAATGCTTTAAGGCGAATCATCAACCTGGACAACCAGGTTTGGGAGAATTTGACCAAGGACAAGGCCCGGCTTGGCGCATTGACCACCACCCTGGAAAAAGGGAGGGATGAACAAATTGCCCTGGAGCGGGAACTTAAAACGGAATTAGCCCAGCTCAATGGGCAAAAGGCGGAAAAAAAGAAACTCCTGGCCCAGGTGGATCGGGAAAAGGGCCTTGCCAAAGCGGCCCTGGAATCTCTTGAGCAGGCTGCCAAGGAGTTGAGCAAGGCCATCACCCGGATTGCGCCGGCCCCCAAAAAGCCGCTCAAGCCGTCCCAGGTTCCGGCCAAGTCTTTTGTTTCCCTAAAGGGGCACATGGAGTTGCCCATTCCAGGAGGTAAGATTCTGGCGCCCTTCGGGGCTCACAAGGATCCCCGTTTCAAAGCCACACGATTTAGGAGCGGAGTGGACATTGCCGCGGAAACGGGAGAACCTTTTCATGCCGTACATGAAGGCCGGGTGGTTTATTCCGGCTGGTTCAAAGGGTATGGCAACATGATTATTATTGACCACGGAGATGCCTATTTTTCCGTGTGCGCCCACGCCGAAGACATTTTTAAGGAAAAAGGGCAACCTGTTGAGGCTGGCGAAGTGATTGGAACCGTGGGGGACTCGGGCTCTTTTTCAGGTCCGGGTTTGTACTTTGAAATCAGACATCATTCAACACCGCTTGACCCTGCAGTGTGGTTGAGAAAGGACAATTGATGAATTCCGAAAAAAAATCCCAAAGGCGAGGTTTTTCCACCATTGCCTTTAGCCTCATCCTTTTGTTTTCCGTATTCACAAGCTCCCTGGCCAAAGCCGACGAGGCGACCTATAAGGGGTTAAAGCTCTTTTCAGACGTCATTGAACTCATTGAAGGCAATTATGTGGATGAGGTGAAAACCGATGAACTGATTTCCGGTGCTATTCAGGGCATGGTTCAAACTCTGGACCCCCACAGTGAATTCCTTACCCCGGACTCGTTCCAGGATCTCCAGGAGAGCACCCGGGGCGAATTCGGAGGGGTGGGCATTCAGATTTCCATGCGGGACGGATATGTGACGGTGATAGCCCCCATTGTGGGCACTCCCGCTCACAAGGCCGGGATCCAGGCAGGAGACCTGATAATTGCCGTGGATGGGGAGCCCACCGAGGATATGAAGCTGACGGATGCGGTCAAAAAGATGCGTGGCGAAAAAGGGACTTACGTCACCCTGACAATTTATCGCAAGGGCATGAAAAAATCTCAGGACTACAAAATTCTAAGGGGCACCATCTCCATAGAAAGCGTTCGAAAAACATTGCTGGAGCCCCACTTCGGGTATGTGCGCATTACCAATTTCCAGGAATCCACGGAAACGGACCTTTTGGATGCTTTCGATACCCTGATGCCTGAGGGTGAGCCGCTTTCCGGGCTGATTCTTGATCTTCGCAATAATCCCGGCGGTCTTTTGAATCAGGCCATCGAAATTTCCGATCTGTTCTTGGAGAAAGGGGTTATCGTCTCTCATAAGGGCAGACGCAGGGCTTCCACGAACGAATTCCACGCCAGCCCCAGCCGCAAGGATGTGAAGTGCCCCATGGTGGTCCTGATTAACGGAGGCTCGGCCAGTGCTTCGGAAATTGTCGCCGGCGCCCTGCAGGACAACAGAAGGGCGGTGCTGCTAGGCACCACCTCTTTTGGCAAAGGCTCTGTGCAGAGTGTGGAGCCGCTCCGCGACGGCTACGCCCTTAAGTTGACCATCGCCCGCTATTACACTCCCAGCGGCCGTTCCATCCAGGCAGAGGGAATTGTGCCGGACATCATCGTGGAGCAGGGATTTGACAAAGAAAAAAAAGAAACTGACGAAGACAAGCCTGACTATGTGTATATTAAGGAGAAGGATCTGAAAAACCATTTAAATGCAGATCCTGACAATGGGGAAGAAGTGAAGGACCAAGAGGATCAGGAAGGCAAAGATGTTGAGCCCGCCATGGAAACAGACCCATTCCAGGATGAGGAATCTCTGGATGCGGAGCCCGATTCCACCAAGGTTTATGGATATATTGCCGTGGATAGACTCTTAAGAGACCACCAGGTCAAAAGAGCGCTGGAGATTCTCAAGGGGCACAGTTTGTTGTCAAATTTGGAAAAATAGATGGCGCAAAAGAAAAATCCTGAAAAAAAGACACCGCCTAAAAAGGGCGCGTCAAAAAAGGCCCCCAAGCAAAAATCCAAGGATGGCAAGGGTATCCTGATAAGACTGGCCGTTGCCATAGTCCTGGTGCTGGTTGCGGCCGGGGCTGTGGCATTCATGGCCAACAAGTATGTGCCGAAACTGGATGAAGCCCGTAAGCTGGTCCCTCCCAAGGCCGTGGCCCAGGCTCCCAAGCCAAAGGTCGTGCCGCCGATCCCCCCAAAAAAGGCGCCGGTGAAAAAACCAGTTTTCGAGGTTTTTCCCGATGAAAAGCATATTGAGGAAATTCCTGACCATGAAATTGCGGAGCCTATCCCGCCTGTGGACCCAACGGACCAAAGGCCCCGTGTGGCCATTATCATTGACGACATGGGCTACAGCAATGGAATTCAACACAAGTTCCTGGACATTCCTTACGTCCTGACCTACTCGGTATTGCCCCATAGCCCGGACCAGGTTGAAATCGCCGACCTGGCCCATGAAAAGGGCCGGGAGGTATTGCTGCACCTCCCCATGGAGCCTTTGGAATACCCGAAAGTGGACTCGGGGCCCGGCACCCTGCTGGCGTCCATGACCACCGACACCATGATGGACGTGCTGAACGAGGATCTTGCTTCCGTGCCCCATGTGGTGGGGGTGAACAATCATATGGGCTCCCGGCTTACCATGGAGTCCGGGGCCTTGTATCCCATCTTTACCGTCCTAAAGAAGCGAAACCTCTTTTTTGTGGACTCCCGCACCACTCAGCACACGGTATGCCGCCCTTCCGCCCGTTTGTTCCAGCTCCCCTTCGCCCAGCGCGATGTATTTCTGGATCATGTGAGGACTCAGGCTTTTGTGGAAAAACAGCTTAACCTCCTGGTCAAAATCGCTCAAAAACGCGGCCAAGCAATAGGGATTGGCCACCCGTATTCAGCCACTTATGAGGTATTAATCGCCCGTTTGCCTGAAATCAATGAGAAGGTGAAGCTGGTTCCGGTATCCGAGCTGGCGCGGGTGATCAGATAATCCATTGAGCAGGACAGATTGCAGAAATGCTTTGCAGGGCCTTGGCATAGTTTATGCCATAGGCCCTTTCAAACTTAACCTCCTTTCTTTTTCAATTCCTTCCATATTCAAATTGCCATTACTCGCAGGAAAACTTTCTGTCCCGGAATCTTTGTGTTAGAATTTTCTCTGAAAGGAAAAAGTGATGTTTATCCTGGAATTTCGATCTATTGACCAGGAGGAAACTATTGCCCTATGGAAAGAATGCGGGCTGATTTCTCCGGCCAACAATCCGGCAGAGGATATCCGGCGCAAACAGGAGCACAGCCCCGGGCTTTTTTGGGTGGGGAAACTGGAAAACAGAGTGGTGGCCACTTGCATGGCAGGTTATGACGGGCATCGCGGCTGGATCTATTACCTGGCGGTAACGTTCGGTTTAAGAAGGCAAGGATTGGCTAAAAGAATTGTCAGCCATGCTGAAAATGCACTATTATCATTGGGTTGCCCTAAAATTAACTTAATGGTTCGAAAAAGCAATGGCGACGTATTGGATTTTTACCGAAAAATAGGATATCAAACCGACTCGGTCTTGGTTTTGAGCAAGCGTTTATTTGAGGACAAGGTTTAAAAATAGGGGGCTTGCTCTCCAATAATGCAGCCCAAGGGAGGGACATCATGAAAAAAATTATCGGCCCCAACAATAAAGTAAACTACGGAGTCTATGACGAACCCGTGGAATTCAACTACAAGGATTTCCACCTTCTTAACTTTTTTGGCAAGGAAATCAGGGGACTCCGAAAGCACCTTGCCCTCCATATGTTCAATTATATCGGAATCAATGCAGGGGACTATTTCATTGGACTTGCCGCCGTCAAGCTGGGATATATGCATCTGGTCTTCGCCTATGTTTACGATTATAAACAAGGCATGTTGTTCGAAATGGATAAAAAGGGGCCGGGTAGCGGAAGGCTCATTTTTCCCGTGGATCCTGACGAGTATTCCATCAACTACAACACTGCCAAAAACCGCATGGTTTTAGTCAAATCCCATACCAGGAATACCCTGGCTCTCCAGGCCAGCCTGAATGGACGACTGGAAATATCCATTACGGCGCGTTATGGTTTAGGCGAATATGAACCTTTGCGGGTTTTGAATCCCTCCGAACCCTACAGGTGGACTTTTACGGAAAAATGCTCGCCCATTATTCCTGAAACCCTGGAAATTTCCCTGGACGGCAAAAAACTGGACCCTGGACCCTGCCCTACCTTGCTATACGACTGGTCCGGCGGGTATCTAAGACGGGAGACCAATTGGTACTGGGCCGCTTTTTCCAGCCCTATTCCCGGAGATGAGGAAAAAGTGGTGGGCGCTAATTTTGCAGCCCTTACCAACGAAGCCTTTTTTAGCGAAAACGCCTTTTGGATTGGCAAGGAGCGCACACGGGTTACCCGGTGCATCTATGATTTCGACCTTTCGGACCTCTACCAGCCGTGGCATATATGGGACGAAGAAGGCACTGTGGATCTTCATTTTGTCCCCCAGGCGGATCGGGGGGAGAGAGTTAACGCATTTCTCATCAAATCCAATTTTAATCAATTGTTTGGCGCTTTTTCCGGCAAGCTCTCACCAAGAAACGGCGAGTCCGTGGAATTTGAGGGAATACGAGGCCTTACGGAGTTTCACAGGGCTATCTGGTAAACGTTGTATGGGGAAAGCCTTTCACCATGGCTTTCCCCATTTTGACTTTCAAGTATCAGTTTTCAGGCGGGTTGCAAAACTGGGCTGCCCGGTTGACAAAAAACTCCACCACCGGGACCCCCACTTCAATAGGCACAAAGCGTTCCCCTGCGTATCTCAAATCTTCATTTAAGTGTTCCTGGAAAAATAATTCGATCTGCTCCGGTACATAGTCGTAGAGAATGGATTCAAGCAGGGCGGGAACATATGTGACCAAGGAATCATCCAGGAAAAAGGGCAGAAGTTCCAGCAATTCGTCCAGACTAAACCCCAGGGTTCCCTCCAACCCATAGGTGTCATCCACAAAAATATCTTCGTACAGGATTGTGAGAAAATCCACCGGGTCCAGCAATTGCACAAAGTCCGCGGCTCCATCCTGATTCAAATCCAGATTCACCAGGGCGGCCAGAGGGATGTCGTCAATCGAACCTTCAATCAAGCCTTCAAAACTGCCGTCCGGGAAAAGGCCCACCACCCTGTTGCCCTCAAACTCCGGCATGGCCGCGTTAAAATCCACCCCTCCGTACTCCCACAGGGCCGGCATATTGATCCGGGCATTGTCCAAGGAAGGCAATGCTTCCGTGTCTATTCCAAAAACTTCCAGCAAGACATAGATTTGATCCAGTTCCACACCATTTTCCAGCATGTCCCGGGAAATGGCGCCCATGAGATCCGTGAGCGTGAACTCCCATGGGAGAGAGTCAGGCAAATCAAAGGGAAACGGTATGTTGCGGTTGAGAGAGGCATTGGCAAACTGGCTGGGAAGGTCAAAAAGATCCTGGAAATAGGTATAATCTCCCTCTCTCCGGGACATATATCCCACTCCACCCCAAAAATCATCCAAAGCCGCGGACAGGCTATCCCGGCAATCGGTCATCAGGGTCGTGGAAATATTGGCCTCCCTTCGAAGCGCCCAATGTTCCGCCGGGGTAAGAAAACCATTTTCAAAAAGATCCTCCATGGTTTGCTCACCGCGCATCATGGCGTCAAAGTCGGCGTCAAGGTCATAATGATACTGTGCCTGGATAGCGGCCAGAGCCGCTTCAAGCATGGCCTTGAGGAATTTGACGTCCGCATAGTCCGAATGCACCTCTTCGTCAAAGTAGGGCGCCATCCAGTCGATGACAAAGGTATCGGTAATGGCTGAGCAATTGGCAATGGCGGCTTCCACTTCCGGACGCACCGTATTGTAGAAATATTCCTGAAGTTCGGCTCCTGTGGGACAGTCCAAGGGCATGCTATGGATGTCGTAATCCTCAATGGCCAAAAAGTTTGTCCGGGCGTTACTTTCAAATTCAAAGCCAAACCGGTCCAGAATTTCCCCGATATTATCCAGCTCCCCACCCGGCGCATAATCGTCGGACATGTCGTGCCACAATGCAATGACCCGTGTTCCAGCCAGGAAAAAATTTGCTGCATCCCAGGTGTTCCGGTCATCTCCGGGCGGCAGGGCAACTGCTGCCTCAAAATAGCATTTAGCCCGGCACATCCAGCCTTCCTTGAGGGCATCCAGGCCTTCCTCTACTAACTGGGCCAAATCCAGCCCCAGGACATCCGCCTGGTAAAGAACTGAGGGGATGGAGGTGTCCGCATACCTGGGAAGAAGGTCCGGCGTGGTGTTGATAATATCATTGGCGGCAAGGGCAATGCCCTTGGCGTCCTTGTTATTGGGGTCGATGTATCCAAAATCCACATCCCCTTGACTGCCCAGGGAAAACAGGTTGGTCGTTCCGCCTGAGCCGTCGCCAAAATACACGGGAAAAATCCATCCATCTTCAATGATAAAGACCTGCACATCCACTCCAACGGGAATGCCTTGGAGGGAAAAGGAATAGGCTTCGTTAATCCCGTCACCATCCAGGTCCAGGTCCGGAGCATTGCCGGCAGTGTCGTACTGGGCCACAATTTCATTATCGGCGACGGCAACGATAATTGTACCCCCTACTGATCCTGTAATAACGCCCGTCTTTTTTGTAGCCTGCCCCCCTTGGGCGTCGGTGTAGGTCGTATCGTTTCCTGAACATGCGGCCAGACTGATTGTGAGAAACAAAGGCAGAATCACGCTGCCTGCAAACCGGACAAGTTCCCTGAAGGATTTCATGGCGCCCCCCTTGATATAGCAGTCTAAAATCAAATGGAAATCAGGTATTATATTTCAATGCAAAAGCTGAGCTTGCACTCACTTGCACGTTCAATTATTGAAAACATTGGGCTGGATGGGTGGGCCTCAGGGCGCATTCCAAGTATGCGCCTGACAGCTTTATGGTAGTCTGAATCATGGATATCAATAATTATACGGGTGGTCAAGTTTTTTCCTTCATTGAACTGACCATCCTAAACGTGCTATTCTAAAAAAAAAATCATTTCACCCCTTACAATGGAGGTACACCATGCTCCGGTTTGACGTACCTTTTGTACCCGAAAAATCCTATGCGGATTTTATCCATGAAAACTCGTCCCGGGTTTATTCCCTGTATTTCAGCCTTTATTCCCCTCATGCCCTGGATGCCAGGCACCGGTTTGAGGCCCATGAGGCAAAGGAACTGGCTGTTCTGCTGGGAGGAATTTCCGGGGTCAGGAAATACGCCCTGTTGAACTCCCGGTTCAATCATCCGGCCTGGTATTTTGATCCCCAGGCCAGCGCAGATGTTTTGGAAACCTTGCAGGCCCTCTTGGAGAATCAGTGCCTGGACGGAGTGATTTTCGGGGATTTTTACCAATTGCAAGCTCTGTCGGACTCTTCGCCTGAGCTGTGTTCGGCCTTGGAGGCTGTGCCAAGCATCAATTTCATGCCGGATTCCCTGGAAAAGGTGCGCGTCCTGTTTTCCGAAATCAGCAACACAGCCTTTAAACTACCGGAAAAGATAGTCCTGGATCGCGCCCTCAACCGCAACATGACCAAGCTGAAAAGAATTTCAGCCCAAATCAAAGAACTCTATCCCCACACTCTCATAGAACTCCTGGCCAACGAGGGATGCCTCTATCAATGTCCTTACAAGCCCGCCCACGACGCACTCATCGCTTTTTGCAACATGAGCCAACACCCGGACAACACCCATGCAATCAACAAGAGCCTGGGTTGCATGAGGCATCTTGAAAAATGGCCTCACCATTTGTTCGCCTCCCCCCTGATCCGTCCCGAGGATGCGAACCGCTATTCCCATGTGGCGGATATCATTAAACTGTGCGGCCGCAACAAGGGAGACGGGGCATTTCCGGCCATGGTGCTTGGAGCTTATTTAAGCCAGAGCTATTCCGGCAATCTGCTGGATCTTACGGATTCCATGGAATGGCTTGGGGTAAAAGTGGACATTCCCAATCAGGATCTTCCGGGCCATTTTTGGCAAACCCTTGCCTACTGCAACAAAGATTGTTTGTCGTGCAACTATTGCCAGGATTTGTACCAAAATTTCGCCTTGGAAAAAGAATTTGCGTTGCCGGATCTTCGATCTCCGGCCGGGTTTTAAAGCGCCCTTATTCTTACCTGTTGTATTGGTTCAGACAGGCAATATCTATTTTTTGAATTTGTTTAACAAAGTTAATGTACTGATATCAAATATAATTCTAATATAACCCAATTATTACCCCCATATATTTTCCTCAAGTATCACCTGCCGGTTGCCGATGTATTATCAAGCGATAATTGGATTTTTGCACCATACAAATATAATTCTTGACCGAGGCCAAAAATGAATTTGGAGTCCCACTGCGAACAAAAGCCCAGCATCCTGGTTGTGGATGATAAGCCGCAAAATCTATTTGCCCTGAAAAAGCTTTTGGATAATCCAGACTACGATATCATGACAGCCATTTCCGGAAACGATGCCCTGGCCCTGGCTCTGGAGCACGATTTTTCGGTCATTCTCATGGATGTCCAGATGCCAGGCATGAATGGGTTTGAAACCGCCCGGCTCCTTAGCATGGATGAAGCCACCAAACGTATGCCCGTCATCTTTGTCACTGCTCACCATTCCGATGCCAAACACATGACCCAGGGCTATGCGGCAGGAGCGGTGGATTACCTTTCCAAGCCGTTGAATCCGGAAGTTCTTAAAGGCAAAATCAGCGTATTTTTGGCCTTGAACAGGCAAAAGGCCGCTCTGGAAAAAGCCAACAAGGAACTGGAACAGGCCAACCGGGCCAATGGGGATTTTTGGAACAAGGTGGGAGAAGAGATACGCACCCCCCTCTTTACTATCTTTAGTCTGGCAAAGAGCCTGATGGACGAAGGCCTGACCGGAGGCCCCGGGGAAAAGGCTTTCGCTTTGCAGGAACAAGCCGGAAAACTATTGTCCACCACCAACAACCTGTTTGAATACCCAAGCATTGGCACTAAATCGGAACGGTTACAATCAAGGGATTTTGACCTGGATACCGTGCTGCGGGATGTGAATTATGTTCTTGGTTTGCGCGCCAGGGAACGTCATCTTTCCTACAACTGCACTAAAAGTCAGGATGTGCCCACCTTATTGATTGGGGACTCCACCCGTTTACGCCAGGTTATCCTGACCATGATCACTAATGCCGTCAAATTCTCCCACCAGGGAGAGGTGGCCGTGCATGTGGGCCTGGAAGAAAACCTGGATGAACAAATCTCCCTAAAATTTTCCATGACGGAAACCGGAGAGGACGAAAAATCCGTATCCTGGCAGAATAAGGCCCTGGAAAATTTCAAGGCTTTTGCGCCTGTAAAGAGTGGCGCCCAAATTGAGTGCCTTGAAGGACCAACTCTGGATCTGACCATTGCCCGGCAATTAGTGGAAGCCATGGAGGGAAAGACAGGCGTGGAAAAAGAACCTGGCGGCGGCGTTCATTTTTGGTTTACCGCCGTATTCAAAAAGCAACGCACCACCTGCCTGAAGCCAGACATCCTGCCCCCGTCCCAAAAGCCCTTTGCCACCATCCGGCGGGCGAAGGACGTGCAGGCTGGAAATGCGCCTCACAGGTTGTTCAAGGAAAAAAAATATTCGGTAGAGGCCTGTTCCTGGCCTGCCCCTTTCAGGGCCTGACATTCATTTGCACCTGAAATCATTAAGGCCGGGTTGCCCTTTGTGGGTGACCCGGCCTTTTTTTTGGGGGGGACGCAGAGGGGGCCATCCGACAGACTAATCGACCGATTACAGTCTCAACACCCACTGAAGTCTGCCGCGCCCCTTTTCAATAGCCGCCTCGGGGCAAACCTCCATGCAACAGTAGCAGCGAATGCATTTGTTATAATCGTATGTTGAGACCTTTGGCTTGCCGCCGGTTTTGCTGATGGCTCCTGCCGGGCAAATCTTCATGCATTGGTAGCAGAGGGTGCATTTTGCTTCCCCTGGCACAGGCCTGTCGATAAACAGGTTCCTGAAACGTTTGGAGGTAATGGGCCATCGGACCATGTTGGAGAGGATGGTTCCCTGGGAGGGACGGAACGGCTTGTGAGTAAAGGCCTCCTTGGGGTCTCCCACCCATTTGATTTCCCCGGGCGACTTTACGCCATACCCTCGTGCAAAACCCCGGGTGACCATGAGGGCCTTTTCCACATCCAGCCCGGCCAGAGTGGTGGCCACATAGTCCAGGGCCACAGCATCCGTGGAGGCCAGAACTGCGTTCATGCGGATGGGTGTTCCGGAGGCGCCTGGCCCTTCCCCTTCCATGGCGATGATCCCGTCCATGAGGTGCAAAAAGGTTTTTGGCTTGTCAAACCCATGGAGCAGGCATCCGTATAAATCCAGGAGAAACTCGGAAAACGCGTCTCCCTCGGGAACCTTGACGTGCATCTTGGATTTGGCCAAACCTGGAATGGCCCCGAACATATTCTTGACCGCCCCGGTGACATAAGTCAGACCGTGGGTTTTGAACTTGGGCAGGTTGATGATAATGTCCGCGTCAAAAAAGGCCGAGGCAATATCCAGTTGTTTAAACTGGCGCCCGCCCTCGAACTTCAGGGTGCGGGTATCTTCCACATGGGCGACTTCAACGCCCTCGCTCTCCACCACCCGGGCATAGCCGGTTTTTTTAATTACCCGGTTCACCGAATGAATGGACGGGGACTCAATAAGCACTGGAACGCCTCCGTATGACTTCACAATATCCGCCACAGCCCGAAAAAACTCATGATGGGTGATTACCGCCTTTTCAGGGGGCGCCGGAACCAGCAAATTGGGCTTGAGGGCTACTCTTGCACCCCGGAAGCTCTCCGGATCAAAACCTATGTTTTCCAGGCTTTGGAGCAGTGTCTTTTTTAGATCTTCAAATAAATAGTCCTCGCACTTGAGCACGGAAACAAGTTGTTGGGTCATAGCAATACCCTCCAGTATCACAAATATATCCATCATTCAGGGATTTTAGACAACAGGCCTATGTACATCGGCCATTAAAACATGCTATTGGCTATGTGTAAATAACCTTGGAGCGATTACACTTTAATTATATAGGGATTTTTTATGAAAAAGGGATATGTGCAAGTTTACACCGGTAACGGCAAGGGCAAAACCACCGCCGCCCTGGGATTGTGCCTGCGCGCCGCAGGCGCCGGGCTACGGGTTTACATCGCCCAGTTCATTAAAATGGGAGAGTACAGCGAGATCAAAGCCTTGCGCCGCTTTGACGACCTGATCACCGTCCAGCAATACGGCCTGGGGCGTTTTATCAAAGGCAAGGCTTCCAAGGAAGATGTGGAAACCGCCCAAAATGGCCTCAAGGAGGCCAGGGCGGCTCTGATTTCAGGAGATTACGATCTTGTGGTGCTGGAAGAAGCGAACGTAGCCGTAACCTGTGAATTGTTTACTATTGACGAATTATTGTCAGTGGTGGGTTTAAAACCCGATACCACCGAATTACTTATCACCGGCCGGGGAGCCCACGAAAAATTGATGGAAGTGGCGGACCTGGTTACGGAAATGCGGGAAATCAAGCATTATTACAAGCACGGCGTACAAGCCAGGGTGGGGATAGAAAAATGATCCCTGCCTGCTTCCGGCTTGCTTTCCCGGGAAAGAGATCACGCAGACATGGACAACAACTACACTGTTTGCCGGGGAGACTCCGGCCTGAATATACGCGAACTCAAAGCCCTGTATAAATCAGTTTTTAACAACGAAGACGTGGGGGAACTCGCCGACGTTTTTTTTCATCATTTGCCAGACTTAAAGCCGGACAATTGGCTTATTGCTCGTGAAAACAATTCGAACGCCATGGCCGCAGCATGCGTTCTGGTCCCCTGGACCTGGGAAATGGAAGGCGTCACCCTGAAAGTGGGGGAACAGGGGCTGGTGGGCACTCTTGAAAAGCATCGAAAAAAGGGGCTTATGGCAGGGCTTAACAAGGCCTTTCGCCAAATTCTTTTGGATGATGGCTATCACCTGGGCGCGATCCAGGGCATTCCGGGATTTTATCATAATTTCGGTTATTACTACTCCGTGCCAATGGAGAATCATATTGATGCGCCCCTGCACATTATCCCGGATGAATTGAGTGATTCCCCCTGGGCCTTTACCTTGGCCTCCCTGGAGGATATTCCATTTCTGATGGAGGAGGATTCCAAATACAGGAATTATTTTTCCATTTCCGTGAACAGGGATGCACCCGTCTGGGAATACCTCCTGTCGAAAAGCCGGAATACGGAGTACGGATCTGAATTTTTTATCATGGCCCATGCTCAGTCAGGAAAAAAATTCTATTTCAGGGCGCCTGGCAAGGGTTTTGGCAACGGCCTCATAATAAGTGAAACCAGCGTGGACATTTCTCCCGAAGCGTTTCTGGCTTTGCTGGTCTTTTGTAAAAAACTGGCCCTATCCAGGAAAAAACCACACATACGGCTGAATCTGCACAATGATTCTCCGGCCGGACGCATGGCTCTTGCCATGGGCGCCAAGAACAGCAGGCCCTATGCCTGGCAGATAAACATTCCTGACAAAATCGCCTTTCTGCGGCAGATTGGGCCGGTTTTGGAAAAGCGGCTGGCTCAAAGCAATTGCAAAGGATTTTCGGGAGTGTTTCGCCTGGAAATGTTTGCTGAAAATGTGGATTTGATTTGGATTGGAGGCGTCCTGGAAGACGTCAGGCCAGGGGATGTTGAGGATTGTCCCCTGACCTTTTGTCTGACCCAGGATCTTTTTCCAGCCCTGGCGTTAGGCCACAGAACCTGGCGGGAACTGCAACACACCCGGCCGGATATTTTTCCGGCATCCCAGTATGTCAGGCCCAATGCTTTTCTGGCCCAGGACCAGAGCGCCCTGATGACGGACGCCCTGTTCCCGGGTACCACCTCCTGGGTCTATGAAAAGTATTAAATACAGCAAACTCAGATAGTTATCATAACTATTTTTGAACAGGCTTGTCAGGGAAAAGCTCCTTGCCCGCACAAGGGCCGGAGCTTTTCCCGCAGCCTGCGCAACTGCATCCGCAGGAACCCTTTTCGGCGGTCAGGTTTCTATATGTGCTCCTGGCAAAACCCAACACTGCCAGAAAGACTATCAAAGCAACCACTATCTCTTGCATGACTTGCCTCCCTAATACCCCAAAAAGGAACCTGTCTGATACACGATGACAGCCAGTGCAAAGGCCACTGCCGTGTTGAAAATCACGGAAAAGGCGCCCCATTTCCAGGAACCGGATTCCCTGACAATGCAGATCACCGTCACAAAGCACGGGGCGTAAAACATGGTGAAGATAATCAGAGCCAAAGCAACGGCCGGGGACCATGACGATTCCCGGGACAGGGTTTGAGAAAGGGTCTGGTATTCCTCGGGATCGGTTTCACCCAGGGAATAGGCGGTGGAAAGGGCGGAAACCACGACTTCCTTGGCGGCAAATCCGCCCACCAGGGCGATATTGGTACGCCAGTCAAACCCGGCCCACTTGGTGACGCCTTCCAACGATCCTCCAATTTTCCCGGCCACGGAATAGCGCAGGGCAGCCTGGGCTTCCCGGGAATCAATCACCGCAATGGCCTGAGCCAAAGATTGGGCGGACTCGCTCAATTCTGCGCCATCCCCGGCGTTTTCCAGTTCCTGGGCCGCAATCGCCGGATAGGACGCTGCCGCCTGTTGGCGCATGTCTTCAAATTGGGCGGCCTGCTGGTCCGGCAGTCCGGGAAAGGTCATGATGACCCACAGGAGGATGGATATTGCCAAAATAACGGTTCCGGCCTTTTTTGCGTATTGCCAGGTCCGCTCCCAGGTGTGGGTGGCAAGCCCCCGGAACGTGGGCAGGCGATAGGGAGGAAGCTCCATGACAAAGGGCGTGGATTCTCCCCGGAGGACGGTCATCCTGAGTATTTTTGCAGCAATCAGGGCGCCTGTCCACGCCAATAGAGTAATACCAAACATCATGAGGGCTTCATGGGCCGGAAAAAATGCAGCGATCAGCAGCGCGAATACAGGGAGCTTTGCCCCGCAATTCATGTAGGGGGCTGTGAGCAGTGTGGCCAGCCTTTCCTTGGGAGAGCGCAAGGTGCGGGTGGCCATGACCCCGGGAACCGCGCATCCTCCGGCAATACCGCCGGACACCACATAGGCCATGACGCTGCTGCCGTGGAGCCCGAAGCTCTTGAACACCCTGTCCAGCATATAGGCGACCCGGGCAAGGTATCCGGTGTCTTCCATGATGGCGATGCCCAGAAACATGAACATGATCAGGGGGACAAAGCCCATGACCCCGCCCACGCCGTCAATGATCCCAGAAACCACCAGAGACTGGAGCATGCCCGGGGGAATGACCGCCGAGGCGGTGTCGGAAAGCCACCCGAACAGGCCTTCCATCCAACCCACGGGCGTTGCGCTATATGTGAACACAATCTGATACAGGCCGAACAAGATTCCCAGCATGATCAGAGGACCGGCAAACCGATTGGTCAGGACCTTGTCTATCTTGTCGGAAAGGTACAGGCGATCGGAATCATTGGCGCGGGTAATAATTCCCTGGTGCATGACAGACCGGATGAACCCCCACCTGTAATCGGCGATAAGGGATTCAGGGTCCATGTTCAGAGTGGCGCCCACATGAGCGGAAACCCTGGCTGCAATTACCTGCAATTTGCCGGAAAGCACCGGATTGGCCTTCTGCCCCCGGGAGATAATATCCTCATCATTCTCCAAATATTTGATAGCTACCCAGCGGGTATTGTAAAAGCCATCCAGGAACAGGCCGTCTTTAATCAGGGATTCCATTTCCAATATGGCTTGGTCCAGGTCGGCTCCATATGAAATATGCAGAGGTTTCCTAATCAGCATGGTGGAAGCAAGGTCTGTTGCGGTCCTCAACAACTCCTGTTTGCCTTTGCCTGTCCGGGCTATGGTGGGGATCACAGGAACCCCGAGAATTTGGGAAAGCCTGTCCGAATCGATTTCCATGCCCCGGGCCTTGGCCACATCCACCATGTTTAAGGCCAGGACCAGGGGAAGACCCATTTCCAGCAGTTGGACCACCAGGTATAAGTGGCGCTCCAGATTGGAAGCGTCCAAGGTGTCGATAACCATGTCAGGCCGCTCCTGGGCCAGGTATTCCCGGGCCACCATTTCCTCCTGGGAATAGGCTGTCAGGGAGTAGGTTCCGGGAAGGTCCACAATATGGACCGTGCAATTCCCGGCGGTGCATAGGCCTTCCTTTTTTTCCACAGTGACGCCCGGGTAGTTTCCCACATGCTGGCGCGCCCCGGTAAGGGCGTTAAACAGGGTGGTCTTTCCTGAATTGGGGTTTCCCGCCAAAGCGATGGTTGCTTGCATATTCTGATTCCAATCTTGGTTGAAAAATTTATAAAAAACGGGCTGACGCAGTGATATTCCAACTCGCTTTCCCTGTCCGGGAACAAGCCTCACGCCACGTCCACCTCAATCAGGTCGGCCTCATTATTCCTGAGCGTCAAAGTAAAATCGCCCACCCTCAGGGCCACGGGATCGTATAGGGGCGCCCTGCCCTGCACCATGACCCGTGTTCCAGGGACCAGCCCCATATCCCGGATGCGTCGTCCCAACTCGCCGTTCGCCTTGACGGCAGTAATGATTCCAGCCTGCTTTTGTTTCATATGCCGCATACAAATTGTTTTCATTGTCTATCCTGCTTTGGTGAAATGTTTTGATTGTGGTCGCCCTTCCCGCCTTGCCCAAAGGCTCAATACAAGAACTAAATCAATACCAATCGTGAAAGTAAGGTATGCCTAACTTTTTTTAGTGTCAATAAAAAAATTTGCTTTGACGTATTTTTTATTGACTTCCATAACCCTGATTAATAAATTGTTAACCAGAAAACCAAGGAGGCATCATGACCGAATACAGTGCGTTGTCTGAAAGCCTGGAGGATTATCTGGAAGTCATTTTAAGCCTGGAAAAAGCATCCAGGGTGGCGCGAGCCAAGGATATTGCCGAAAAAATGGGGGTGAAACGGGGGTCTGTAACCGGGGCTCTCCAAAATCTGGCGCAAAAAGGGCTCATCCATTACGAGCCGTACAGTTTTATCACATTGACGGAGGCTGGCAAGAAGATCGCCCATGAGATAACCCGGCGACACGGGATTCTTTTGGAATTTTTTGCCGACATTCTGCGTTTGGACCTGAAAAGGGCCGATTCCGTGGCTTGCAGGCTGGAGCACGGAATGGACCGGGAGTCCATGGACCGTCTGATTGGCTTTGTACAGTTTGTGAATCAATGTCCCAGAGCAGGAAAGGACTGGAGCACCCGGTTCCAGGAGTTTTGTGGAAAGGGTTTGCCGGAAAAAGAAGTATGCCAGGATTGCCTGGCCCAGTGCCATGCCAGGGTCCAGGAGTGAGGGCGCGACCTGCGCGCCCCCAAAGCCCATAGGCTCACTCCTGGATGGGAGGGGGGGGACCTCCCCGGGGTTAGTTCATGGATTGGGCTTGGCCTATTTCCAGAATTTTTTCAGGCCTGCCAGGCGGATGAATCCGGAGCGTGTATAGGACAAGGCTATCAAAGGATTGGTGGTATCCGCCTTTTTTTTCAAGGTGCTGCGGTCAATCTGGTTTACGAGTATCCCTAGTTTTTTCATGATTCGCCTCCGTTTTCAAGGATTCCAGGGAAGGGAGCCGTCTTCCTGCTCAATGACTAGCAAATTAAGACATATGACGCATCGTGTCAAGAAGTTTTTTTGCTTACGACTAGATAATATGGAAGGATTGTGGGCTATGCACAAAGAATTCAATAAGGATACACCCAAAGGGACAAGAGTGTCCCAATTCATGAAACTAGTCATTTTTTAACTTTTTTGGGGTTTGGTAGTAAAACGGGACAGCTTTCTTGAAGTACTGCGGATTGGGCTGAGTAATTCCAAGCCCTGCAAACGGAGGGGCGAACGTTTAAAAGGACCTAAGGCCCATAGTGTACGACCTTATAGTCCCGCAACAGCCCGTAAAACAAACAGAGCGTCAACCATGCCGATTTTTTTGTCACCATTGATATCGGCGCCTGCATAAACCGTATCAGATGGAATAATTCCCGCCGCAATCTGAAGAGAAAGAACAACGTCGGTTAAATTAAGGATACTGTCATTATTGACATCCCCTGGAGAAACGACAACAGGAGGAACATATTCACCTTTTTTATGAACAATACTATTGATAACATAATAATTTTCTGAAATATCAAGCACTGAGCCCAATTTGCTTTTCACCGTTCCGTATTCTTCATCTCTCATTATACCTTCATAGACCCAATCGACATTTTTTTTATACCTGAATACTGCGCCTACAGGTTCTGACGGGTCATCATAATACCCTGACGCCCCGATCAAAAATCTATCCCCATATATTCCAACACTTGATCCAAAATATTGATGGGCCTGAGAATTTCCCCTGTATGTTTCCCTTAACTCCCAGGTTGAATTAATGGGATTAAGAGAATACCTGTGAGTTACCCCGGCATATTCCG
This sequence comes from Desulfatibacillum sp., assembly GCA_016342355.1. Taxonomy (GTDB): domain Bacteria; phylum Desulfobacterota; class Desulfobacteria; order Desulfobacterales; family Desulfatibacillaceae; genus Desulfatibacillum. Next base: position 5,618 of record JAEINP010000058.1, on the reverse strand, counting down.
CGATACTGCTTTCAACGGAATCAGCGACCAGAAGATCTTCTGTTGTGTGAGACAATGCCAGCGTGGCCCCAAACTCACAATATTCCGATGAGGTATCAGGATTGGCTATATATTGCTTAAGCCCCCAGGAATCAGCATCGCCATCACTTATATTTTTATCAAAAACATATACGCGCCCATCATTGGACGCCGGATTTGTATCACCACGAGCAGATGCAACAGCATAGGTTCCATTAATGGATACACTGTATCCCAAAGTAGAAGCTCCCCAGGAACCACTGTTTACACTTCCTGTAATTGTTCTTATGATATCCCCATTGGAAATATCCATTATACATACCATTCCGATATATCCTGCTGCATAGTGAGAGGGAGCCCCTACAATAATGCGATCCTGAAAAACATCCACGGAGGTTCCGAACCTTGCCAAACTGCTGCATGAATCATTACCGTATGTAGCAACATGCGCCCAGGTTCCGGTACCACTATCAAGATTAAACTTATAAATTGCACCTCTGCTTCTCCCTGTCCATGGTGCAACTGGTGCGCCGACAATCAAAGTTCCGGAGCCGTTATAAGCCAGTGATCTTCCAAAATTATCATTACTAGTTCCATCCGGGGCGTGTAAGGTGGTTTGGTAAGCCCAGGTGTTACCTCCCGTTCTTTTAAAAACATGAACTTCTCCTTGGGAAGATTGATCTCCAACTGTTGCTCCGGCGTCTCCTGCAAAAAGATACATATCATCCATTTCATAAGCGGAGCACATTTCTATTTCGCCAGCAGGCAAACTCAATGGAAATGGGGCTGCATAGGAAAAAGTCGCCAAGCCAAACAAGACTATTACTGCTCGCAACAGCGTATTCATTAACTCTCCTTTTTTACTGGGCTTAAGGAATGATGGTCCGGGCAAAAGTTTTTTTTGGAAAATAGTAATATGCAAAATCAGCAGGTTAGGATGCGAAAAGCAGGTATTTTCTGACTTTTTTGTCAGGCCGTCAAGTAATGCACAAACAGAACTTCATGGCGAACCTGGAACGCATAAAAACGCAACGTTCAACAAATATACAACAAACATTCCCATCTTTTAGGAATAAATAATAGTCTCTCTACCATACAGGCGAAACATTGCCAATAAGTTTTTGGGAGACAACCAGGACCGATATTCCAAGAAAATGCAAGGTAGAGATGAGTTTTGAATTTGCCATACTGTTAGTCATGTTTTGCGGTCGCGATAGAGAGCACCCTTTCGGGTTGGCGTCGTATCTGGAATTGTAGGCCGTTCATCCGGCTGTGACATCCCGGAACCGGAGCTTCTCGATTATTGATCGAGAGGCTCCGGTTCCTTAAAAGCGTCCAATTCAGGAGAGGTTAAATGGGGATCGTGACTGCACTCTGTCCTACACCCACTTTCACACCATCCTGGTTTTCACACCACAGTTCCAATACCACGAATGAGTCATTACCCGGGCGAGGATGCTTTTCGATCACCCGCCCATGGGAGGTGATGTCATCGCCCGGCCGCACCGAGTGTATAAACTTGACGTCCAGCATTTTCAGAAAGGCGCCGCCGGGATAGGCCCAGTCTGTCACGATTTTGCCCATGAAGGCCCCGGTCATGATACCGTGGGCAATAGTGGTTCCCTTGCCTAAAAGGTTAACCTTTTTCGCCCATGCCGGATCAATATGAATGGGATTAAAATCCAAAGACGCCTCGGCGTTCCTGTTTATTTTCTCCTGGGTGATGTGCTTGCTTTGATGGGGAATCTCGTATCCCAACTCAATTTTGTCAAATTCCAGTTTGTCAGCCATTTCAATACCTCCTTGCGTGGTGGTAAACGCCGCTTGTTCCTATTTGTTTTTCATTTCTTTATTGCCCTGGAACTGCAGAACCAGGCCGCCAGTCCATTTGCACACCAGTTCTTTTTTTTGATTGGTGAATATCATCTCGGCAAGGGTGTATTTTTTACCGCGCTTTAATATCTTGTCCACCAGGGTCGCGGAGCAAACAATGGTGTCCCCCGGCCGCACCGGAACTCCGAACTCCCACTTCTGGCCAGGATTGATGGCTCCTGGCATTTTGATCCAGTTATCCGGAGGCACGGAGGCGAAAACAATCGGCGTCAGGATCGTAGGAGGCGCAATCAAACCCCCAAACTGGGAATTTTTGGCGGCTTCCTCATCAAAGTATAATGGATTCAAATCATCCGTACCTTCCGCATACAGCCTGATTCGTTCCGCCGTGACCTCAAAAGGTTCGGTGTCATAGACTTCGCCGACTTCGAGATCCTCCCAACTGCGCTGTTGTTTCTCGTGTTTGAAAAAGTCCTTTTCAAAACGTTCGGGCAATGTTTCTGGTGTCATGGGGTAAACCTCCTTGGTTAGGGTTGGTTTAAAAAGGGAACGCACTCACCCCGGTCGGGAACCCGCCAGTTTGGGTTTTTGATTACCCATTGAGCGTTTTTAGGCCGATGAGCATACCGGGCATTTTCAACCGGCCAGCCGGTCGAAAGTATCGCCCGGATCCACATCCAGCCATGCCGCCGCCGGGAATCCTATCTTTTCAACATACCATGGAAAATTGCGTGGATATTTTGATCGATAATCCCGACCATATCCTCCTTTCCCCCCTCCCTGAACCAGTAACCCAACCAATGGCTCATGCCGATGAACAAGAAGGTGATGACATTGCGATTCATATTCTCTTCCAGGTCGGGAATCTTTTGCAACTCATCCCGCAACAGATGATACATCTCCTGTTCCCGCTTCAATAGTTCTGTCATATATTTGGTCGATAGTTGATGTCGTTCCCGAAGCACGATCAACCGCAGGTCCTTGTCGCTGTTGACTTGTTGGGCATAGACCTGAATCAGGTTTTTAAAGGATTCCCGGGGCGATAATTGCGCTTTGGCGCTTTCCTGAATGCTTGCCTTCAGTTTTTCCAGAAAAAAATCAGAATTGTTAAGGAGGATGTGAGCAAGAATTTCTTCCTTGGATTTGAAATAGTGGTACAAGCCAGCCTTACTGATATTGGCTTTCTCCGCTACGTCCTGCAGCGAAGAGGTTCGGTATCCCTTTTCACCGAACACGGCGGTGGCGATTTTTGCAATGAGCTCTTTTTTATCTTCCATGCTTTGTTTGGTCAAAATAAAGGCGTCCTTATTCCGAATCCTATGTTTTGATGGTTGGCGGGCAATTTTCGACCAGCCAGCCGGTAGATAAAATGGAAGGAACTTTTTGTCAAGAATGAATTGGCTTTGGTAAAAAACGGCGCAATGCTTATGTGTCGGCCTAAAAACCTCGGAACCGTGCGGAAACAATCCTGACATCCTCAGGGAGACATGGGTGCCCAGAGGGATGGAATCGTTTCAAAAAAAACGCGGTAATCTTCTGAAAAGAGAAAAACATAGCGCGACCGCTGGCCAGGGACCGCTTTATTGCTGCCAGGAAAATATGCCGCCGGAACCCAGGACGCCCACAGCCTGAGCCGTGGCCACGGTCTGGGGGTTGAAAATATTCAGGAGCACCCAATTGAGCCCGGCCCCGCCCAACATGGCCAGATAGGTCTGTTCCATTAATTGACGATGGGGCCCGGGAGGCTTTCCGGAGGTGAGGTTGGAGAGGCCCACCATGGTACGCACATCATACCCCAGCACCTCGGGCAGGAGACGTACGGTTTCCACCACTTCCACGGCCTGTCTGCCTCCATCGTCCCACATGAGGGGCACGGCCACCGGGTCTATGACCAAGCGGTCCTGGGATACTCCGACAGCCTCCAGATGGCCCACCAGTTCCACGGCAAGAGCCAGCCGGGTATCGGCGTCGCGCGGGACATGGCCGTCGGGCTGAAGCAGGAAGCCAATGAGGTCCGCCTCATAATCCCTGGCAAGGGGCAGGATATTCTCCAGCTTGGCCGGCTGCAGCGAAAACCCGTTGATAATGGGCCGATTTCTGGCTGCCCTGAGCCCCGATTCCATGGCCAGGGGATTGACCGTATCCAGACACACAGAAAGGTCACAGGCGTCCTGGATTGCCTCCACAAGGAACCGCATGATCTCCTCGCCCTGGCGGGCAAGGGGGCCGGTGTTCACATCAATGGCCTGGGCCCCGGATTCCTGGCACTGGACAGCCAACTCCCGGATGGGTTCGGGATTGCGATCCCTCACAGCCTGCTCCACCCGGTGTCTGGTTATCTGGAGATTATCTGCAATCACAAACATGGTCAAAGAAACGACCCTTTCCCCCTGGATTGGCGGCGCACAAGGCGCACCAACAGGGACAGCATGACCACCCCGGAAAAAACCACAAGAAGCCCGGGAACCCATAGGTCTCCCCGAAACTCTCTGGCCTCCCAGCCCACATGGACGCCCATGAGGCCAAAACCCGCAATCAGGCCCATGATAACAAAGCACAGGCCGCATACCGGCGTGGAATCATACCAGGGGATAGGCTCCCCGGAAAAGGATAAAATTTTTTCCATTATTTACTGCCTGCCTATTTCCCGGCTTTGGCCTTGGCCGGAGTTTTCTTTTTGGCCGGGGCTTTTTTAGGGGCGGCCTTTTTTCCCGCCGCCTTGGCTGCGGCTTCCTTGCCCTGCTTCCGGGCTTCCTTGAGCACCTCCCCAAGGTTCCGGTCTTTGGCGCTTTGGCGGCGCTTGGCGGACAGGGATTGGGCGGACAAGGGTTGACGCGCCTTGAACCCGTATTTTTTCCGGTATTCCTTGGCGTCCATGGTATGCTCCCGCAGGTGGCCCTTGGTCAACTGCTTGAACTCAGCCCCGCACTCCAGACAAATCACCTTGTTCTTTCGAATGGACCTGAGGGGACGCTGCCGCAAATCAACCAAGTAATCCGACACCCCTTCCTCTCCCAAAACACCGGCGGAATCCGCCAGATCCTTGGCATCCTCGCCGCCCTCTGCCACACGAAGCTGAACCAAAATCTTGAAAACGGATTTAAGGGCTTCCCCCACTTCTTCGGAGGTCATGCTGGTACTGGCAACCTGTGCCGCCACAATCTCCGCCGCAATCTCTGTCAGCGTTTTCACCATAATGTGTCTCCTTTTTCGGGATTGTTGAAGGATGTGCAAAATGGGCTGGATATTAGAAAATGTTACAGCATACCGTGTTTTCATGTCAACTGCATTTGTTGATTGACAAAACCCGGACAGAGGTTATATTTAGTGTTGTCTGCGGAGTTTGTAAGCGTAGGATGGTGTTTTGGTTAAAAGGACGCATGACTCTTTAACCCTCCATGATCGGCATCGTGGGGGCGAAATGGTTTCGACGGGGATCAGGAAGCCGTGGCTGCATACCGAGCCCTCCGCCAACTCGTAAAAAGGGTGGAAACTTAAAATAATCGCAGACGATTATAACTACGCTATGGCCGCTTAAGGCCATCGTCCTCCCGGATTTCTCCCGCGAATTTGGATAGGACGTCGACTAGTGGGATAGCACGGCTTGTTCGCCTGTTACAACGCCGCGCGAAACCTAAACAGGCTAGCCTGCCGGACGCCCCCGCCTGAATGGGCCTCGCCAGGCGAAAGCTAATATTCGGGACAAGTATGTAGATGCCACCGTGGAATATTTCCGGACGCGGGTTCGACTCCCGCCGCCTCCACCA
>JAEINP010000057.1 GCA_016342355.1 Desulfatibacillum sp. | reverse complement strand
AATGGGAAGGCGCGGTGAGTAGGATGATCCACGAGCCAGGAAACCTGCCGTAACTTTTCCGAGTGTCGGAAAGCCTTCGGGTTTAAGGCTGGTTGCAGACAGATTACGTCCGTGACCATAGCTTTTCAGGGGCATTACATAGCCCTGCCTGTTTCCCGACAGGCAGGGCTTTTTTTTATGGAATAAGGCATCATGAAATACGCATTAAGCATGGTTTTCGCCATAATCGTTTTGTTGACATTCACGCCCGCGACTCTGGCTGGCCCTTACGCCCCGGCGGCAGGTCAGGCAGGCTCCACCGCCGTTTCCAAGGATGACGCATCCATCAAGGGCTGGGCCACAGGGTATACCAACCTTGTCTACGGTTCCAACGTGGATCCCGCCTATCAAACCCCGGAGAAAGCCCTGGGGGCTGCCACTGGAGCGGTTAGAGATATCGTTTGTCTGGGCAGAGGAGGACGAATCACTCTGACCTTCTCTCCGAACATTATCTTCAATGGAGAAGGCCCTGATTTAACAATTTTTGAAAACAGCGAAATACCGGGTTTTTTGGAATTGGCCTATGTGGAGGTTTCCTCGGACGGAGTCAATTTCGTGCGTTTTCCCAATGACTCTTTAACTCCAAATTCGGTGGGCGCCTTTGCCACTATAGACCCCACGAATATCGACGGATTAGCCTCCAAATACCGTGTGGGCTACGGAACCCCTTTTGACCTGAACAGCCTAATCACTTCCACCGCCGTGCTTTCCAACACGGTCGACCTGGACCGCATCACCCATGTGCGCCTCATAGATGTGGTGGGAGATGGAACGTGTCTGGATACCACCGGAGACCCCATTTACGATCCATACCCCACCACTGGCAGCGCCGGATTCGACCTGGAAGCTGCGGGGTATATGCACTATTATCTGGCCGGAGATCTGAACCTGGACGATCAGCTAACCATGGCCGACGCTATTCTGGCCCTCCAAATCCTGGCGGGGATACCCGTAGAAAACGTGTCCAACCTTCGGGATCGGGATGGGGACGGAAAAATCAGCCTGGTGGAAGCTCTGGGCGCCTTGTCTTATCTGGTCAACAGCCAATAGTCTCGGAATTGCATTCCAGCCCCCCTTCTCCCTACCCGCAATGCTGTTGATGAAAGGCTTTAATGAAAGGCAGGCATGCCTGTCCACGCCATTGACGGGTCAAAAGCATGCCTTTCATTTGCAATACAGGAGCCGGGGCCGCCGGGACAAAACCGCTATCAATAACGGAGTTCAGCTTTTTTTTGCAGGACGTAGAGGGCGGTTTCCATATCCAGTTTCTCATCTATCCCGTTTTTTTCCACGTTCTGTGTATTCCCGCCTGCTACGGCCTGGAGGCACAGGATGGCGTCTTCCAGTTCCAGGAGACCGCTGCCGTTGATGTCACCGGTCATGGGATTGAACAGGCTGATTTCCTCCATGTAGGGGGACTCTGCGTGGCCCCAGGCGCTGGGGATGGTATAGAGGAAAAATCTGCCTTCCACCGGGCTGTAAACCATGGATTGAATGGTTGCCAACGCGTAAACAATCCCGGTTCCATAGGCCAGGATGGGATCGTAGGTATCTTGTGTGTCGGTCATGATTGCCGCCACATCCGCATAAGAAGCCGCACGATTCGGGTCAGTCTGGGTATTGGGAGTAAAGTTGGCCAACTGGTAAAAGCGGTCCCATTTTTCCGCCGTGGCGCCTCCCTGTTCTGACGCGCCGATGGGGTAATAGCCGTTTCTGTCAAAATTCTCATTAAAAAAACTAAGGTTGGGGGTTCCGGGCCAGAAATCCCCGGCATCTTCATCAGTGCTCCGGTTGCAATACTCCCAGCAATTGGTCTTGGGACCTGCATCTTGGCACTCGTCCTCACCATTTTCCGAGTAATCGTAGCAAGTGTTGTTCAAGGGGGCGTCGCAGCTATGGTCCAAGGAGTAATAGGAGTATTTCGCCATGCCTGCCACGGCAAAGGATCCTTTGTAACACTCACTTGGGCAGTCTTCACACTGGTAGGGCAGCATGGGAGGGAGGACAAAACGGGTGGTCACGGCCACCATATTACGTTTATTGCCCCAGGACACGGTAGTGGGATATTGGTCGGCCTCCCACCCCCTGAGTCTGGCAGGGAGGGGGTCTCCGGCCTCTATGGTTTTACCGCAGGGGTGTTCCTGGATGATGACTTGGGAGGTGTCCGCCAACAGCAGGCTATGGCTAAAATAGTAGATATGATCCCGGGTGTATGGATGGATGCCCGTAGCGCCCTCCTGGACGCCGATTTCATTCAGGTTTTCCAGGGCGTATCGCATGTCAAAAATCAAGGAATGGCGACCGGTTTCCTGGACTGGTTTACCAAACAGGTTGGCGCCGATGATGGCGCCGAACAGGCCATCGCTCCGTATGCCCGTGATGGTTCCCACCATGCCCATAAAGCCAACGTTGGCGAAGGAATGGTTGTCGCCTTCGTACACGGTAATGGACTGCATTTTAATGGTATCGGTGGTGACATAGGGAAGATCCAGGTTTCTGCCCACAATGGGGCTGCCGATGGCGGAGTAGTTTCCGTACACCCCGAATCCCGAGCAGGAAGCAGCGATCAGGACGTCCATGTTCATTTGATAGAGCCAGAATTCATTTTCGGACAAAAGGCCGTCGCCCAGGGCGTCGATATCCGATAGTCCCAGGAAGGAGGCCATACCCTGAACCTCGTCCAGGTATTTTTGACTGATCTTATTTTCGGATTTCATGTCCGCCACGAAATCCGGAACACGGTCACTGGCGCCCGGGTTGTTAAACATGTCGTTGAACAGGCTTTGTGCATCGAAGCTGGTATCAAAATAGGAGTTGTAGGCAGAAGCCACCATATCCATGGTATCTGACAGGAAAGTGTCCACCATGGCTGCGAATTCCGGCTCTTGCGCCAGAATTTTGGCGCCTAGTTCCTGGCCGATTTCAAGGGCAGGCCTGTTGTTGGTGGTATCCACCCGGAATATGGGGGGCACCGTCCCCGCCACAAGGCATGGCGAAAACATCAACAGTGCGGAAACACAGACGAAAAAAATTTTGGTACAGAATCCAAGGCGCATGATAGGGGATAACCTTTCCGACAAGGAAACGACGTGATAATAAACTCCCTCCGAGTCTATGGTCGTTTTCGCCCGGAAAAAAGTGACATTTTAGGGATTACATAATGAGTTTGTAAACCCTGATATCCGGAGCTGCAGCCAGGAGGTCGGCCAGTTTGCCGGAAAGTACTTTAAAAGCCGGGGCGGACAAATGGGCGCCCAGACACTCGTTATTCTCCCATTCCTCCAAAAAGGTGAACTGGGTGGGATCGGCTGTGTTCTGGCACAGATCGTATTGGAGGCACCCGTTTTCTTCCCGTGTGGCGGGAATGGCCCGGGTGAGCACATCCTGTAATTCCTGGATTTTATCTTCCTTGACTTTAAGATGGGCCACTACTTTTACGGATTGATCAGACATGGGCGTTCTTTCCTTTTATGGTTGGCTAAGGGCTCCGTATTTCCGCCGTCCCGGATATCTGATAGTGGGTGGGGCCCTGGCCGGACATACGGCGGACGGGTTTTATTTCCACAATCCATGAGCCGGTGTTTGGCAGTTGGGGCATGTCCCGTTTTTGAGCACGTTCTGTTGAATGGTGTAACCCATCCTTTCAATAAGCAGGGTCTGGCAATGGTGGCAATAGGTGTTTTCTCCGCCCTGCCCCGGGATATTTCCTGTGTACACATAGTGCAGGCCGGCCTTTTTGCCGATTTCGTGCGCCTGAAACAATGTGGCGGGGGGGGTGGCGGACCGGTCGATAAGGTTGTATGTGGGGTGAAAACGGCTCACATGCCAAGGGGTTTGAGGGCTCAGGGACTGTGCGATGAATCCAGCCAGTTCTTCCAGTTGGGCGGGGTCGTCATTGAGTCCGGGGATAATCAGGGTGGTGATCTCCAGAAAAATCCCGGCGCTGTGCATGCATTTTAGGGTTTCCAGGACATTTTCCAGCTTGGCGCCGCACATTTCCTTATAAAAACCCGGGGAAAAGGCCTTGAGGTCCACGTTGGCCGCATGGAGGTATGGGGCTATTTTTTCTATGGCTTCCGGGGTTTCGTACCCGTTGGTCACAAAGACGTTGCGAAGCCCCTCTTGGGCGGCCAGTTTGGCGGTGTCGTAAGCGTATTCGAAATAGATTGTGGGCTCGGTGTAGGTGTAGGCGATGGTTTTGCAACCTGTTTGCTTTGCTTGCGCCACCACCTGATCCGGGGGGAAATAGCGGCCCATGATTTTGCCGTCAAGGTCCCGGGGCATTTGGGCGATATTGGAGTTCTGGCAAAAGCGGCAATGGAAATTGCATCCCACCGTGGCGATGGAAAAGGACCGGGAGCCCGGGAGCACATGGAACAGGGGCTTTTTTTCAATGGGATCGGAGCTGGCGGCTATGGCTTGGGCATAGACTAAAGAAACCAGTTCGCCGTCCTGGTTTTCCCTCACCGCGCATATCCCCCTTTTACCCTGGGGGATAACGCACCGATGGTGGCACAGGTTGCATTTAACCTTGGAGTCTTCCATGGGTTGGTAAAGATATGCCTTCATGATTATAAATCCCCGGATAATCGCGGTAGCAGACCACTAATTTTTCCTTGTGGGCAGGTTCAACCCGCAGGGGAATGGGTCTTGTTCTGAACTTGGGATTGAGGGTGACGACCATGCCGCAAAATGCTCCCGTGGGAGAGCGTTGCACAAGGGGCGATTCCTCCAGTTGCATGGATCTTTGGCCGTAAACCCCGGGCAACTGGCAGGTGGTCCGCCAACGGATCGGAACATCCCCCGCCACGGCGCGGATCATGGATTTCATTTCCCACACTGAAAAAAACTGGGCTTTGTTATATACGGAGGCGGAAAAAAGGCCTTTTAGGCGGCGCTGCAAGCCCTTGATGGCGTACCGGTTAAGAAACCCCAGAAAAAGCTGGTCCTTGGATACACGGCAGGCCTCCTCCAGGCACAACAGGGGATTTTCCACAAACTCCAGGGTGGTGACCAGGGAGGCCACGTTAAAGCTGTTGTCGTCGAAATCCAGGGACTCGCCAAAACCCTGGTGAAGGTCCACCTTATTTCCCAGGCGAGCCCTTGCCTTGTCCAACATATATGGGGAGGGGTCCAGACCCGTGCAGTCAAAGCCCTGGCGCAGGAAAAGCTCCAGAGCCCAGCCCGTGCCACACCCGATATCCAGCAATCTTAGGCCCTGGCCTTTGCCCAGCATGCGGGTCATGAGGCGCATTTCCAATTGGGCGGTTGCCCGTTTGGAGGGGTCAAAAAGCCAGTCATCGTAGCTGGCGGCATCTTGATTATTGAACACATATCCCATAATAAGAATAATACGGCATGACAGCCTGCTTTTCAACCTTTAATCAATGATGATCTGTTTTTCGGGAAGTGCTTGACACAGAACCCGGCAACCGATACTTTCTGACCTCACTATAAAATTCTCATAAACAAAAACTGTAAAGGGAGGCGTTGAATGGCTGGATTGAACAAAGTAATGCTGATCGGAAACCTGGGCAGGGACCCGGAAATCCGCTATACCGCCAGCGGGTTGGCCATTGCCACCATCAACCTGGCCACCACCGAAAGATTCAAGGGCGAAGACCGGACCGAGTGGCACCGCGTCGTGGTCTTTGACAAATTGGCGGAGATCTGCGGCCAGTATCTGACCAAAGGCAAACAGGTTTATTTTGAGGGGCGTCTCCAGACCAAGGAGTGGACGGACAAAGAAGGCAACAAACGTTGGACCACTGAAATCATTGCCAACAACATGGTCATGTTAGGCGGACGGGGAGAAGGCCAGGGCCAGTCCAGTTATCAGGCCAAGCCTGCCCAGCGACCCGCCCAACGACCTGCCCAGGCTCCCCAAAATGATGGATACCAGAATGACGGGTATCAGAATGATGTGCCCGGGCCGTCCTATGACCAGGGAACAGTGGACGACGACGATATTCCCTTCTAAAGCGGCCCTCAGTTCCAAGGCGGTTTGCCGCACTTTTTGGCCCCCGCCATTTCAATCGATTTACATGCCCTGAAAGCCCCATCCGGCTTTCAGGGTTTTGTATTTTGGCGCCACCACATTGGTCCGGCGTTTTTATCTTCAACTGTTTATTCAAATACATCCCTGATTCAAGTACAAAAGTATGATTGCCCTCCCAAACCACCTATGATAATCTGAACAAAATCAAAAATAGGTACAAGCCCTCTCCGAAAAAAAACGCGGCAAAAAGGCATTTCGCTCTCAATTTTTTTCAGTTGTTTGCCGAAAAGATTTAATGCACAGATTGCTCTGCCACCGCGGGCTTCGTTCTATAAGCATTTGATATAAAGGAATATTTTAATAATGAAAATCAGGTTTAGATGGCTATTTCCCATCTTATTTGTTGTCATTTGCCTAGTATATTTTTCAAAAACATCGTTTCTTCAAAAAATAATTCCTGCAAATTACGATATTCCACCGTTTTCCGAGCCTGTTTTTTTGACGGAAGCTGAAAAGGAATGGCTTCGTGATCACCCAAAGGTTCGGGTGGCAGGCCCTCAGCATTTTCCTCCTTTCTATTTTTACGAAAAAACCATGGAACCTCAAGGCATATCTGCGGACACCATGCGGGCTGTGGCCAAGGAGATAGGGCTGGAAATCGAGATTATTCCTGACCTGCCATGGAGCCAGGTATTGGAAATGGCAAAGGACAGGAAAGTGGATTGGATTCCCTGTGCTGCCATAGCAGACCAAAGGAGGCAGTATCTTGATTTCAGCGAGCCGTATTTATCATTTCCTCTGGTCATACTAACGGCCTCTGACTCGGGTTTTATTGGCGGGATAACCGACCTTAATGGGAAAAAGGTTTCAGGGGTTAAGAATATTATGTGGCTGGATTGGCTGGAGGCTGACGGCATATCCTTTGACTGGGCGCCCGTGGAGTCGCCTTTAGAGGCTCTCCGGGCTGTGAGTGAGGGTAAGGCAGACGTCACCATTGAGAACCTGGGCGCGGCCTCGTTCAATATTGACAAGTTTGGGCTTACCAACCTCAAGGTTGCGGCTCCCACGGCTTACAAAAATTACACCCTGCATTTTGCGGTCCGGGACGACTGGCCTGAACTGCACTCCATCCTGAACAAAACTCTAATGGCCATGGGACCGCAGCAGAAAAGCGCAATTAAGAGCAGATGGCTTTCCCTGCGCTATGAGCATGGATTGCGTTTCAGTGACATCATTGTCTGGGCCGGAGGCATTGGTTTGGTGGTTATCCTGATTCTTGGGCTAATAATCGCCTGGAACCGGCGTCTTGGCAGGGAGATAGCCTTGAGGAAGGAGATAGAGCAGGACCTATATACCTCCTTGAGTCTTTTAAACGAAACCCTGGAACAGGCCCCCATGGGAATCCAGATATTGGAAAGGGATGAGGGACAGATACGCCTGATCATCGAAAACCAGGAATCCAAAAAGATCAAGGACCAGCTTTGCGGCGCTCAGACCCGGGAGGATTTTGCCCTTGAGGAATGCCAGGAATTGCGATTCCTGGACATTGACAGCAATGAACCAGTTCCCTGGAACAGGCTGCCGGTGAGCAGAGCTTTTTCTGGCGAAACTGTTGAAAACGAGCGTTTGATTGCGGAAGGCAGAGGCGGTACGCAGGTTCCCCTGGAGACCAGCGCTTCCCCGGTTTTCGGAACAAACGGAGAGGTGGATGCGGTTTTTAGCGCCTTTTCGGATATTTCGTTGCGGTTATTGATGGAAGAGGACCAGCTGCAATCCCAAAAAATGGAGGCAATAGGCACGTTGACTGGTGGAATTGCCCACGATTTCAACAATATTTTAAGCATCATAATAGGAAATGCAGAACTGGCTTCCAACGAGGTGCCTACTTGGGGTTCCACCTTTGCCAAGCTCAGTGAAATACAATCTGCAGGGATGCGGGCAAGGGATCTGGTTAGACACCTGCTTAATTTTTCCCGCAAAGCGCCCATGGTAAAAAAGCCCGTGGTCCTTTCCACCATTGTCCAGGAGTCCATCAGTCTATTGCAGGCAACGATTGCTGCTGACATTGAAATCAGATGTCAGGGTATGGAGAACCCGGGGATAATTCTGGCTGATGCCACCCAGATCCACCAGGTTCTTATCAACCTTTGCACCAACGCGGCCCATGCCATGGAAGAAGGTGGGGGCATCCTATATATTTCGCTTGATTCCATTGATCCGGAGGGTTGGGAGGCTTCCAAATTCCCCAACTTGGATCCAGGGTCGTATATGCAGTTGGAGGTCAGGGACACGGGAACAGGCATGAGCAAGACAATTGCCGACCGCATTTTTGATCCATATTTCACCACCAAGGAGCAGGGCAAGGGAACCGGTTTGGGTCTGTCTGTAGTTCACGGCATTGTCAGGTCCTGTGCAGGGGCGGTTTTTGTAGAAAGCGCCCTGGACCGGGGAACGCGGATTACAGTTCTATTTCCTGCTTCGGACGCCCTTATTCCCTTGCCTGCCAAAGTCCCTGCCCCGCCCAAAGGGGGGTCGGAAAGGGTTTTATTGGTGGATGACGAGCGTCAGATAGTGGAAATGGTCCACCAAATGCTTGAAAGATTTGGATACAAGGTCGCGGCCTTCACGGACAGCATAAAGGCCTTGGAGGCTTTCCAAAAGGCGCCCGAACAATTTGACATCATCATTACAGACATGACAATGCCTTTTCTGGCCGGAGATACCCTGGCAAAAAAGGTACGCATAATCAGGGACGATATTCCCATTCTTTTATGCACCGGATTTTCGGAAAAAATTAAAAAACTCCGGTCCGTGGACCTGGGCATAATCACCTATTTGCGCAAGCCCGTTCCCATGGACCAACTGGCCACTGAGGTGCGGAAAGCCTTGGACAGAAATGCGACTTAGCCCTTTCCTGACAGGATAATCAGGATGATTTGGCTTGGTCAAGGGCTCTGCGGACAACCTTTGCCATCTGTTCCTGTTCCAGGGGTTTCATAACCCGGGCCCATACTCCCGGGGATTTTTCAGCTTCATCCACCTCTGATTCGGAAAAGCCGGAAATCAGAACGATGGGCAAATTGGGCCGGGTCTCAAAAATACGGTTGGCCAATACCCTCCCGGTGAGGCCTGGCATGGTAAGGTCTGTAAGGACCAAGTCAAAATATTGAGGATTTTTTTGGAATTCTTCCCAGGCGGAAAGGCCGTTATCAGCTACGGTTACGGCATACCCCAGTCTTTCCAAAGCTCTTCGGGTGACTTCCCGGACCGCCTTTTCATCATCCACCAATAAAACCCGTTCTCCATTGCCATGGGGTTTTTCTTCTGACGGCGGAATGACCGGAATTGGGGGCTCCTGACTACTGCTGGCAGGCAGAAGAATATCGAATCGAGAGCCTTTACCGGGTTTGCTGAATACCTGGATAAATCCCCCATGTTTTTCCACCATGGCATGAGTCACAGCCAAGCCCATACCGGTCCCCTCTCCAACGGGCTTGGTGGTGAAGTAGGGGTCGAAAATCCTATCCATCACTTCCCGGGTCATGCCTTCTCCCGTATCAATGACGCTGAATTTGATATGGGGTTCATTGAGGGAAGGACGCCCTGATTGGGTATTTTCAGAGCTGGGCAAGCAGCGTTCCAACCGAAGTTCCAGGACACCACCGGTGGAGGACATGGCTTGGTAGGCGTTGGTGCAAAGGTTCATGAGCATCTGGTAAATCTGAGCGCGATCCCCGATGACGTAACCCAGTTGTTTATCCATATGGGTTTTTATGCGGATCGTGGCGGGCAAGGCATTCCTTATAAAGGCTATGGCGTCCTCCACAATGGGCCAGGGCGCCTGGGGCTGAAAGGCTTCCTTGGTGACTCGGGAAAAGGCCAGGATTTGTTTGACAAGCTCTTTAGCCCGATGTGTTGCGGTTAGGATTTCTTCCAACTCTTCCCGGAAAGGGCTTTCCTCCGGAAGGTCTTCCAGGACCATTTCCGCGTATCCCATGATAGGATAAAGGATGTTGTTAAAATTATGCGCGATGCCCCCGGCCAGGGTGCCAATAGCCTCCATCTTCTGGGATCGGCGGAGTTCGGTTTCCAGTCTGAACTTTTCTTCCTCGTTTTTTTTACGTTCTGTCACGTCCATCAGGGTTCCCTGCACCCCAACGATGGAGTCATCCCGACGCGCCGGACGGCTTGAGGAATAAACCCAGCGGAATTCACCGGTTTTATCCTTGACGCGAAATTCATGGGCCCAGGCGTATCCGGCCATAACATCCAAAAAGCGCCCATTGAGTTCATCAAAATCCTCAGGATGGATAAACTCGCTGAAATTCCTGCCCAACAGGTCCTCAGGGTGATATCCCATAAGGGTTCTGACTCGGGGATTGACATAAATAATCGTCCCTTCCGGGCTGAGGGAATAGACCACTTCATTGATATTCTCCACCAGATCCCGGTATTTTTCCTCGCTTTCCCGGAGTTGCACTTCCTTGGCCCGGGTAAGGGTCAAATCCGTGGCCAGGCAGACAATCCCGGCCACCTCCCCGGCGTCATCCTTAAGCAGGGAGCGTGACAGGCTGACCGCCAGGGGCAGGCCCTCCCTGGTAAGCAGGCTCATTTCCCGGTTCCTGAAATTATCGCCACGCAGAATATCTTCCTGAAGCTGATTGGTGGTCTGGTCCTTGTTCAAAAAGTCGCGGATATGCCGGCCGACCATTTCTCCACTTGGCCAGCCCAACATACTCCGTGCTTGCTCGTTGGCGGAAACCAGTGCACCTTCTTTGTCAAGGAGCAGCATACCGCTGGGCATATTGGAGATAATGTTCTTGACGGCAAGCATCGGCGTAAGATTCATTAACTTGTGCCGGGACATTGCAACCACAATGCCGCAACAGAATATCAGCATAAATATGCTTTCCATTTCGGGAAAGGATAACGCTCCAAAAAACATGCCCGCCAGGGTATTGGCGGTAATGGGGATAGCTGAAAGCAGGAGGGATATGAAAATGATTCGAGCCTGGCTTTTCTTAGCCTGAGAATCGCATTTTGTAATGTATGAATAGTTGAGAATCAGCAGGATGGCTATACATATGATCAAATAAATGAGGAAGGTGCAAGTCCAGAAGTTTACGTAATAAACTCCTAACCAACCGTAGGATTTGAGCACATGGTCCGCCACAATATGGCCCGTATAGTGTTTGTACAGCAATAGGCCGGGCACACCGATGAACAGGGCCCAAAACCACATTTTCTTGAAGATCCACTCCCGCTCCGTAAAGGCCAGCACAAAGCTCAAGGCCACCATGGGACTGAAAATCCACCCTGCGGCGTTAATATTGGAAAGCATGGGTTGAAGCGTGTAAGGAGTCAGGGGACTATGTTTGAAAATCATCCCCCCATTCCAAATGGAAAAACAGATAAACAGGGCGGCGCACCAGAGATTGGTCCAGGACCGGGAATCCCTACCCGTGATGAACACGGCCAGAGCCAAGCCCAAAACCATGGAAAATAAATGCAAAGACGATAAAACAGTCATGACGGCTCTCAATAATACAAGCGTTGTTTCAAAAACCACATAAAAGTCATTAAGGGATGAATCAGGCTTTTGACCTATACCACACTGGCATCCGAGTCAAGGCGCCTTGCAGATTGCATGGCGGACGTGGCAAAACATCCTAAGTCAAAGTGCAAAAATCATGTTATAGCATTGTAGAATGTTCTCATTTCCCATTTGTCTTTGGTGTTATCTGCGGTCATCTCTGTGAATTATTGGCCCATGGTCCCCTGTACGCCCAAAAGCTCTCTAAGCCAAATTTTTTAAACGAACCCTGCATGGTGTCTTCTGTAGGAGGCGCCATGAGCTTGGGTGGAATAACCTCAAACCGCCATAATGGCGATAGCCTTCCATATAGTTATTTTTTGTAATTTATTTACCCTTTGAGTAATCAAAAAAACTTCTTGCTTCAAGAATTACCAAAAAGTATAGATAGGAACAAATTCGCTGAAACTCCGGTTTAAGGAGTCTGATCAAGCAATTCTTGCTAATGAAAGGAGAACTCTCTGATGAAACGTTTCGCCACCTTATGTACCATTGCAGTCCTATGCCTGTGCCTGGCGCCTGCCGCCTTCGCCGGGGACAAGGTCATTAAGATGTCCACAACCACAAGCACCCAGGCTTCAGGCCTTTTGGACATTTTATTGCCTGCACTTGAACAAGATACCGGAATCCAGGTGAAGGTGATCGCCAAGGGAACCGGAGCCGCCATTCGCGACGGAATGGACGGAAATGTGGATGTTATCTTTGTCCATGCCAAGGGCAGGGAAGAGGCTTTTGTGGCGGAGGGTTATGGAACCAAGCGCTATGCGGTCATGCACAATGATTTTGTGCTTTTGGGGCCTGCCTCGGACCCGGCCAGCATCAAGGGAGACGCCAGCGCAGCCAGCGCCCTCAAGAAAATTGCCACTGCCCAGGCTGTGTTTGTATCCCGCGGGGATGATTCGGGAACCCACACCAAGGAACAGGGTCTGTGGAAAGCCTCCGGACTGGATTTGGAAGAAAAAACCCAGACCCTTGTCAAAGGAGATAAGGAAGTCAAGGTGACCGCCCTTCAGCCCAAGGGGGACTGGTACAAGTCCATTGGCCAGGGCATGGGCAAGGCCCTTACCTTTGCCGAGGAAAAAGCCGGTTATGTATTGAGCGACAGGGGCACCTACCTCAAATACAAGTTTGGCCGGGAACAGGGTTTGAACCTGGAGGTTTTATGTGAAGGGGATCCTCTGCTGTTCAATCCTTACGGGGTTATTCCTGTCAACCCGGAAAAATTCCCCCATGTAAAATATGATCTGTCCAAGCAGTTCGCTGAATGGCTTGTGTCCGCCCGCGGCCAGAAGCTCATCAATGATTATCGCCTTGTGGGCAAGCCTTTGTTCATTGGAGATGCTGAATAAGATACCTTTATGGGGAAGGGCCAGGAGGTTTTTTTCACCGGGCCTTTCCCCATTTGTTTTTCAATCCTGAAAATTCTGATATCATGCTCCTGTGACATTAAGAAGATAGGCATGCCTTCCCTGTTTGTTTGATTAACGTTGAGGATTATTGTGGATCTGCTTTTTGACAGCTTTTGGTCAGCCCTGATTCTCCTGCTCCATGCGGACAAGGAGCTTTTGGAAATCGTCAAGGTGTCTTTGACGGTTTCAGGGGTTTCCACCCTCTTGGCCGGATTGGCCGGGGTGCCCCTGGGTTTTTGGGTGGCTTTCGGGCGCTTTCACGGAAGGGCCATGATCACCACGGTGCTGCACACCTTACTGGCCCTGCCCACGGTAGTGGTAGGGCTTTTTGTGTACGCGTTTATTTCGCGCCGTGGAATTCTGGGGCCATTGGACCTGTTGTACACCCAAAAGGCCATGATCTTAGGGCAGACCATTCTTATCATTCCGGTTGTGGCTGCGTTCACCATCACCGCGGTGAAAAAAGTGGACAAACGGTATCGCCAGACAGCCATGACATTGGGCGCAAACGGCTTTCAGACGGCCATGGTGGTGGCCACGGAGGCCCGATACGGCATTATGGCGGCCATTACCGCAGCCTTTGGGCGCGTCATTGCAGAGGTTGGGGTTTCCATGATGCTGGGCGGAAACATCAAGGGGTTCACACGCACCATGACCACGGCCATGGCCCTGGAGTATGACAAGGGCCAGTTCGTCCTGGCTGTGGCCTTGGGTATCGTGTTGCTGGCAGTGGCCTTTGGGGTGAATTTTATTCTGAATATTTTCCAGGCAAGGGCGCAATCCTGATGCTTTACACCCTTAACGGAATCACCAAGGAATATGGAAACCGAAAGGTTCTGGACGCGGAATCCCTGAAGATACCTGCCGGAAAAATCACCGCCCTTTTGGGTCCCAACGGAGCGGGCAAGACCACGCTTCTCTCCATACTGGCGTTTTTGAGTTATCCCACCCGTGGTTCCATGACCTATGATTCCAGGGAGGTCCGGTTTGCCCAGTCCCACGTCCAGCCTCTTCGGCGTGAGGTGGTGCTTATCAACCAACACCCCATCATGTTTTCCCGCACCGTCGCCCGAAACATGGAGTTCGGCCTTAAACTGAGAGGGATGGCGAAAGAGCAACGGGAAACAATCATCCGGGAAAACCTGAGCCTGGTTGGGTTGGAGCATTTCGCCCAGGCCCGGGCGCACAAGTTGTCTGGAGGGGAAACCCAACGGATCGCCATCGCCAGGGCTCTGGCCCTATCGCCCAAGGTTATTTTGTGTGACGAACCTCTATCCAGCGTGGACTCCCAAAACCAAGCCATTATTGTGGGCCTGCTCAGGCGGATCAACAAGGACCGGGGGATATCGGTCATATTCACCAGCCATGACTCGGTATGGGCAAGAAGCCTGGCCCATGAGGTTCTGTATCTGGATGAAGGCAGGCCTGTTGATTCGGTGCTGGAAAATATTTTTTCCGGCGACGTTGTAAAAAATGAGTCCGGGGAGACCGTATTTGTTTCGGGTGAAGGAGTGGGCTTTCCCTTATCCGGGGCGTCCCCCGGTCCGGCCCGGGTATCCCTGGACCCGTCCGGTCTGGAGATATTCCGCCCTGGTTCCTCCGGGCGTTCTCCGGAAAGCCTTTACGGCCGCATCCATCAATTAAGCCACGAAAAAAAGGGAATCCGTGTTGTGATAGACGCTGGACTTCCCTTTACGGTTTTACTTTCGGAAAACGATTATAAGTTCATGTGTCCTAAAATCGGAGACATGATGGGGATCAAGATTACCCCGAAAGCCATCAGAATTTTGGGAGGCTGATGACTTGTCTCACGGGGCAGATTCTTCCTCGTGAAAAAGCACCTGCTGGCCCAGATCATGTTCCAGGTTGATCAGGCAAAGTCGGAGACCCAGGCGTTCCTCCTGAGGAATAATCAGGTCGTCATTGGGATTTTTTAAATATTCCGAATATTTTTCCTTCACAGCATCCCTTGCCTTGATGGCGCATTTCACAAAACTATCTTGCGATTGTATCAGGCATAGACAACTTCCTACGGAGTAAAGGCCCACAAAGGGAGGGACCTTTAAGGCAGCCCTTTGAGCCTCGTTCAGGTAGGCCACGATATCTTTTAAAATCCTTACGGTTATGACAGGCGCCACATCATGGAGAAAGGCGCCAAAAGCATACAGGGCGTAGGGGACGATAGCGCTAAATTGGGAGGAATTATCGTAGGAATCGATGATGGACTGGATTCTTTTAAACAGGTGCTGGTCATCTCCGGGGTCAATCCATCCCTGGAAGGTGAAGTGTTCAGTGGCGTTTTTAAGATAAAAGCCCTGTTCATCCGTCAGAGGCCCTTGACGGTTTAGGATATCCGGATCATTTTGCATGATTTCCAGCAGGGATTTAAGATGGATCATCCAGAAGACGGATTGGGTTCCCCTTCCCGTGGGCGAGGCGATAACCCCTTTTTCGTAACATTCCAGGCTTTTTTTCAGGGAATCCACTATGCCTTGCAAGGTAATTCCGTTCTGATGGATTCCATTCTTTAAATGCAACATGTCCCGCAAGGCCCTGCCCAGGTGCACACGGCCCAGTTCGCCATGAAATTCTTCGTCATCGATGGAGCAATGGGCCTCCACAAAACGCCCCTCCAGGACAGCGCGGTCAAAGTGCATGTCGGACACTCCCGGGTCGGAAGCGTGTTTCATGGCCAAGTGATAGAATGCCACAATGCGCATGGAACGGGCGATAATATTTGTGGGATCGACAGCCAAAAGGGTGGACAGGACCTCATTGGCTTCCTGGAACATCCGCCTGTGGAGCAGGGTTTTGAAGATCTCCAAAATGACAAAGGAATTCTGAGGGTACCTGTTTATGGCGGCCACGGCCTTGAACGGAGATGTGGAATGGCGGCTGCACAGGTAAAGCGATTCTTTGAAGGACTGGTAGAGCTTTTCTTCCCTGGGAATCATATTATGTTCAAGAAGCTGGGGCACAAATTCAAAATAGGAAGGCCAAAAACCCTTAATCTCCCAGACCTCTTCAATGTAGCCGCTGAATTCCATCTGTTCAGGTGTGGAGCTGAACACCACTTTGGCTTCCGCCATGCAGGCGCAGAGTCTGGCGAAGGCGCTAATACGAATTGTTGCTCCCATGGGACTGGAAGCAGGCAACAGCAGAGGAATATTGGATTCCATGGTGTCAAATATCCCGGCGGATATGAGGACGGCGAGACGATTATCAGGATCTTGAAAATCCGACAAAAGCCACCGGACCACCACCTGATGGCACAGGGCCAGGGCTTCCCCGATGGCCTTTCCGTATAATTTCGGCTCCCGAGGAGGCCCCGCCAGTTTGGGCAGGTCAATGGAGACAATGCGTTCAAAATGCCCCACTGTTCGAGCATCCAGGTGATGGAGTTGGAGATATTTCAGGCATCCCGTCAACTCACGGCGAATCCAGTCCACCCTTTTCCTGTCAGGCACGATAATGCTGATTCGAACCCCTTCGGGCTCCGGGCTCAGGGGTTCCGGTATTTTTCCCGCGGGCAGTTCTTGAAAGGTTTGGTAATCCCAATTCAGGGTATGGGATGCATACAGCCCGACCCAAAAGCATAAAAGGCGAATGAAGTTTCTCTTTTTGGGGGTATTGAGGCTGAATCGGGTTTTCAAACGGCTAACCATGGATTCCTGAACAGGCGCCATGTCCAGGTCCCGGGCTACTTCATTGAGGTTTTCCACCAGGGAGGCGGCTGACTTGATATGGGTTTCATCCCAGAAAATCCTTAAAAATCCTGCAAAGCCCAGGCCTGGAGCCGGGGACGCAGGCCTCCGTCTTTCCGTGGTTTCCCTGTCCAGGAATTCCAAAAAAGCCGACTCCCGGTCCTGGAGGCTATCAGGATTTTCCGGGATGCTGAGGCCTTCGGATTCCGCCAGGCCCAGGATTCGCTTCAGGGCACGGGGTGAAATTTTCAGGTCGTTTTCCTTGAAATTTCTAAAGAATTTGGGGGAAGGAAAAGCCCTGCAAAGCGCTTCTCGGGCGTCCCCCGTACTTTGGTCTTGGTTTAGCATGGCGTTCTCCCATGGGTTTCGGTCTATGAACATACCAGGAAGTATTGAAAAATTCAAAATAAAACTCTGGAATATCCTTGGCATTGTCGGGGGAAATAAATGAAATTTCATACTATTGCAGTTTGAAATGGCTTTTTTAATCGTTTTTCATAATAATTTCAATAACATCTTGCATTCACCACCCCCATAGTGTATTGTGATTCCTATGAAAATATTTACCACTATATAACATAACAGACCGGAACCAGAATGGACTTCCAAACCCTTTATAAAGTCTTGCAGACCCGGCGCGAGGAACTGGAGACCCCCTGTTTTGTGTTCGATCTCCGGATCATTGAGAAAAAAATCCGACAATTTCAAGACGCCCTGAAGCCGGAAAAAACTTTTTTCGCCGTTAAATGCAACTCCCTACATCCCGTCCTGGAGACCATTCGAGATAGCCATTGCGGTTTGGATGTGAATAACTTGCAGGAGCAGGAGAGGACCCAGTGCCTGGAAAGGTCTTCAGATGATATTATCAACACCTCACCCATCACCCCGGCGCAGGATATTTTTGAAATGTTCTCACGGGGTGTCAGGCGCTTTACCGCGGACTGTCGTTGCCAAGTGGACAACCTCGCCCTTAACGCCCCCGGCGCCGAGATATTCATCCGTATTGCATCTTCCAATACAGGCAGCAGCTTTTGCGAAAACCATCGTTTGGGGGTGGAGCCGGAAAACGCGAATAGCCTTATCAGATATGCTCTGGAAAGTGGGTTGGATGTGTGCGGATTGAGTTTTCATCCCGGGTCCCAATGCACCCCTCTGGAAAACTGGAAGTCAGGCATCTCCTCCTGCGGCAGGCTGGCCAGGGAGTTACCCTTCCTGAAAATATTGCATATTGGCGGAGGATTTCCTGTTTCCTATCACACTCCTGCGCCCGATATAGACACTGTGGCCGCCACCATCCACAAGGCCATCCAGGACTATTACCCATTCCTTCCCCGCCTGTGGGCTCAACCCAGCCGGTTTTTGGTAGCCAACGCGGCGATTACCTTAACCTCTGTGCTCCATGTAGATGAAACCTGCTATCCGCGCAGGCTTTTTGTCGACGCTTCCGTGTTTGCGGGGCACGGGGAGATTCTTGCAGACAGAAACGGGTTTCAATACCCCATATCCAGCCTGGAGCCCGGCAAGGAATTTTTCCATCACCGGGTTTACGGAAGCACCAGTTCCCAGGCAGACACCTTCGCCAGGGACGCCATCCTGCCTGCCATGGAGGCCAACCACCAGAATCCCGCCCTCTCCAGCCGAGTAGTTTTCTCCAAAACCGGTGCTTACACCACGGACCTGACCTCCCTGGGAAGGCCTTCGTCCTTTAACGGCGCCAGAATTCCTGCGGTGTATTTTATCATAGAAAACCAGTTGGTTCGCCTTCAATAAACAGGTTAACTGTTTCAACGGACAAGCCGGGAAACCCGAATCGGCAACCTCGAAATTGGTTTTACAAACACCCCTATATAGACAACCGGGGGAAGGATGACTCTCTCCCTATATTTTCCGTGTCATATATGATCTGTTCTGTTTTCATGAAAAGAGCACGATTTATATCTTGACATTTACTTAGATATCTAATTAAATGAGTGAACCAATAGGAGCGCCATGGCAAACCCGGACCACATCGTATTCCTCATAACCCAGCTCCAGGAATCCACCCACCGGTTTCTGACCGATTCCCTCAGACAAAAGGGCATCCTGGGAATCGAACCCTCCCACGGGATTATTCTGCGGCAATTGCACCTGCAAGGATCCTTGACCATGGGGGACTTGGCCCGACTGACCGGACGCACCAAACCCACGGTGACGGTGCTGGTGCGCAAGTTAGTGAAGCACGGGTATGTGGAAAAGAGCCGCCACCAGGAAGACCGGAGAATTTTCGTGGTAAGCCTTTCAGACAAAGCCTTGTCCCTGGCGCGGGACCTGGAAGGCATTTCCATTGCCATGCGCCAACGCCTATTTGACGGTTTTAAGGCCGGGGAAATGCAGGTTCTGTCTGACTTGGTGGAAAAGGCCATGAACAACTTTGGGAAGAAATAGGACAAAAGCATTTTTTTCTATAAATAGTTAGACGTCTAATAAAATGGAGGACCAATATGGCGGTCGAACAAAAAATTATCGACGTGTGGATGCAGCAACCCACCCGGGAATTCGTCAACCACCCCATGTTTGCCTCGCTGCGGCGATGGATGGGCATGGGCCTGCTGGAGGAAGATTTGCCCGTGGAATGGACCCTGGACTCCATGGATCAGGCCGGGGTGAACCTGGGTCTCCTAAGCGCCTGGTACGGACCGGCAGGGCCGCTGATTTCCAATGAGCAGGTGGCGGCGTTGGTGGAGGCTCACCCGGACCGGTTTAAGGGGCTGGCCTCGGTCAATCTGTGGCAGCCCATGGAGGCGATCCGGGAACTGACGCATTATGTAAAGGACATGGGATTTATGGGGGTGCGGCAGGTGCAGTGGTTCTGGAACCTCCCCGCCACGGACCGGCATTATTATCCTTTATACGCCCGCTGCGTGGAACTGGATGTGCCCATTTGCTTTCAGGTGGGGCATACCGGGCCATTGTGCCCTTCCGAGCCGGGCAGGCCCATTCCTTATATTGATGAAGTGGCCATTGATTTTCCCGAGTTAAAAATGGTTTGCGGCCATATCGGGTATCCCTGGACCCAGGAGATGATCGCCGTGGCCACCAAGCATCCCAACGTGTACATAGACACCTCGGCCTACACGGCCAAGCGGTTTCCCCCCGAGCTGGTGCATTATATGAAAACCAACGGGAAAAAGAAGGTTATGTTCGGCACCAATTATCCCATGATCCCCCATGCCAAATGTCTGGAGGGCCTGGACAGCCTGGAGCTTGACGCAGAGGTCCGGGAACTTTTTCTTTATAGGAATGCGGCGGCGGTTTTCAGACTGGGATAGAGGATCTGTGGATATATGGGCCACCACCCAAGGGTGGTGGGTGATGAACTTCCATAAAATCATATTGGGAATCTTTCATAATGAGACCCCCCCCCAACCCGCAGGATGCGCCCCCAAAACATCCAAAAAAACAGAATTAGTTGCTTAGTAACGGATGTCCCCGCCGGTCAAAAGCGACAGGCAGCCTTTGCGCTTGGTCCCAAAATTGATTTTCATTCTTCCGCCATTTTCCAGACAACTTCATACAACTCATTGCGGCGGCTTTGCAGATTCCGGACGCTCCCCTGCTGTCGCAGTTCTTTGAGCAAATCAAGATCCAGGTCCACCATCAGGGTCATCTCGGTGTTGGGAGTGGCCTCGGCGGCGATCGCATCATGGGGAAAGGCAAAATCCGAGGGTGTAAAAACAGCAGATTGGGAATACTGAATATCCATATTTTCAACTTTGGGCAGATTGCCCACACTGCCGGAAATCGCCACATAACATTCATTCTCGATTGCACGAGCCTGAGCGCATCGCCGGACCCGCAGATAGGCGTTTTTGGTGTCCGTCAAAAACGGCACCAGCAACAGAGTCATGCCCTTGTCCGCAAGATTTCTTGAAAGCTCCGGGAACTCGACATCGTAGCAGATAAGGACTCCTACTTTCCCAAGATCGGTATCAAATATTTTCAGATTATCCCCGCCCTTTAAACCCCAATACTGGGACTCGTCCGGCGTGATATGCAATTTGTACTGCGCATCCCAGGTGCCGTCCCGTCGGCACATAAAAGCCACGTTATACAAAGAGTCATCTTTAAGCTCGGGCATACTGCCTGTCACAATATTAATATTGTAAGTAATCGCCATGTTAACAAAAGCCATACGAATTTCTTCCGTATATTCCGATAGGGATCGCATGGCTTCAGCCGGATTTTCCTGATTAAAATTCTTTAAAAGCGGTGCATTGAGCAGTTCAGGGAACAAAACAATATCGGAATTATAGCCGGCGACCGCATCCACAAAAAATTCTGCTTGCTGCAGGAAATCCTCCAATTTATCAAACGGCCGCATCTGCCACTGAACCACCGCAATGCGCGGATAGGACTTTCTGCCGCCGAAAAGTTTCTGGCGTTTTTCGTAATAAATATTATTCCACTCCATCAATACCCCGTAGGAGTCAGACTGGGTGTCTTCGGGCATGTAATTCTTTAATATTTTTTTTATATGAAAATCATTTAACAACTGAAACGATAATACCGGATCGTAAATTTCATTTTCCTTTACTTTTTGAATGTAGACCGCCGGTGTCATATCATTGGAATACTCTCCATAACCGGGAATCCGGCCGCCAAAAATAATGCTTTTCAAATTCAGGGTTTCGCAAAGCTCCTTGCGGGCGTCATACAGGCGCCTACCCAAACGAAGGCCGCGGTAATCAGGATCCACGAAAATATCCACGCCATAAAGGGCATCCCCTTCCGGTTCGTGGCCCGTCATCTCTCCCCCGTTGACAAGATCCTCATAGGTATGCCGCCGGTTCTCAAACACCTCTGCATTGACCAGAATGGTGAGGGCTGCGGCCACAACATTGCCGTTATCCTCTATGCATATCTGGCCTTCCGGAAACTGGCTAATCAATGTGCCGAATTCATCCGGTTTCCAGGCTCCGCCCATTCCTTTATAGACACGATCCATAATACGTTTGATATCCGTGTAATCATTGGATTTCAAACCTCTGAGTATAAATTTGTGCTCCTGCTGTTCTGTTTCATTCATAATGGATCCATGCCTTTTTATTTTGAGCCCGGATTATGCGCCAGTCATGTTGCCCATGTCCACATCACGGAATATTCCAGGTTCCCGGGGCGTTTCCCTGCCCGGGATGACAAATTCCAGCCTTGCCTCGTCCTTAGCGGGGCGCCGCAAACGCCAGAATTGAGGAATGAACGCACCTGGCGCCCCCGCCCCGTTTTTCAAAAACTTTGCGCTCCTATCATCTCTTCGAGGCGGAAACAATTCCAAACTTTCCTTTTAAACAGAGCCCTACTTTCAGGAATACGCCCGAAGCTAATGATTGAAACAACTACTTGAAATTAATTACAAAAGGCCTGAATGGCCTTCCTGCTGGACATACAATGAATTTATTTAAAATTCACAATAAAATCAAGGAGAAATGGCTAAAAGGAAACTATAGCAGAACCGACCTTTGCAGGCAAGAAGGCATCCATGTTGAAAGCGCCCCATTCTGGCGAATCGGGATCTCATCCCGGTCCGCCAAGGCGGGACGTGCAAACATGGTGAATACAGTCCTGACGATATTTTTCGGTTTCCGTTCGGCCCGGCGTTTCCACGGTGAAATTTTGGCTGGCGCGCAGGTGCTTTTAAAGGATGGATTGGCAGTAAAGAATGAATCCTAATCCCGAACGTGGAAAAAAAATCCTACATGTCTTTGATGCAAGAATCATGCGCCTCCGACGTACGGGCCTTTCTTCTGAAAAGCCAGACCATGCCTTCCATGATTTTTAGCATGCCAATGGGAAAGAAGCGATAAGCCCACCAGAGAATGCGGGCGTGCAGGGGGAAAACGATCAAGGCCTTGTTTTTTATTGCGCCGGAAAGAATCTTGTCCGCCGCCTTGTCGGCCCGGCAGGCGCGGACAGGGAGCATTCCCAATACATCCTGCACGTCCGCCTTTACGGACTGGCAGTTGGTATAAAGGGAGGTGTCCACATACCCAGGGCAAACCACGGAGACCTTGACGCCCAAACCCGCCGCTTCAGTTCTCAATGACAGGGAAAGCCCCACGGCGGCCTGCTTGCTCATGACGTAGGCCGCGGTCACAGGCTGATAAATCAATCCGGCCATGGACGCTGTGTTGACAATATGGCCAAAGCCCTGGCGAAGCATCACGGAATAAGCGGCCAGGGTCCCGTGCAAAACGCCCATGACGTTGACCTCCAAAAGCCTATCCCACTGGCCGGGCGTCATGTCCCGGATTTCGCCCACCACAAGAATTCCGGCGTTGTTGAACATATAATCCAACCGGCCGTTCTCCTGAGCTGTTTTTTCCACCAAGGCGTAAACAGCGCCTTTGTCGGTTACGTCCAGGGCTGATGCGGTTGCATGGCCCCCGGCGGCGCGGATTTCCCGGGCGATTTCGCCCGCCTTTTCAAAAGCGATATCCGCCACAATAACATTGGCGCCCGCCGCCGCCAGCTTGCGGCAAAGGAACTCGCCCATGCCCGAGGCGCCTCCGGTGACGATAGCTGTTTTGCCCTTGAATTGGTTCATGGGAAGTCTCCTTTGAGGTGATTAGTATAATTTGCTGTTATTCTAATAAATTTGACAGCTCACCTTTCAAGACGGCAATCACTGAGCCGCCCCTATTGCAAAGTGCCGCCGGAGGCTCACTATTGTGCAGCGCACCCGCGTTACGGCAATCCCTTGGCGAATTTCTTATAAAGCAAAACAAGAGAGCCCACGGCAATAACAAATCCGATTGACAAAACCCAGGTGAGAGGCAGGGTTGCAAACCCCGAGCCGATCAACGGCGTGCACGCCCCGGCGTCCCACTCCGAAATCGTTCCCACGTTCCAAATCCGGCCCCAGGTTGCAATAATTAAACAGAGAAGCATGGCCAGAAGCCCGGTTAAAAGCGCGGCCCCTCCCCCGGGCCGTAGCTTTTTCGCCTGATCGGCAAGCAGAAATCCAAAAGTAAACATGGCCGGATACATCAAAAACACATAAATGGTCACCCACAACGGCAGACGCGAAGCGTCCAGCCAATACATCCACATCCAGTCCGGCTGCAAGGCGTAAGCAGTCACAGCGATGCCCATGCCTACCGCCGTGTTAAATGCCATGCCCCAACCATAGTAAGGGCTTTTTAACAAAGATTGAGCGCCGGACGGGCTGCCTTTGTCGCCGGGAGCCATGCCAGGGTCTGTAAGGCGATTACCCGCCGCTGTGTGAAAAGCAACGCCCAGGGCTGCGGTCAATGTTGCGTCCAAAGGAATTGTCATGGTTTCTTCTCCTCGATTTATTAGTGATATCAGATTACTAACCATTCTTGGTACGATACCGTACCAACTATATCCAAGTTTGCGTTGCAAAGTCAAGAACATTTTGCCATGGTGCCATTATGACAACATCTCCGGTACGACCATATCTCGGCAAATCCGCCGAGGAGCGCATACAGGGACGCCGCCGTCTTTTGATGGATGAGGCTTTTGAATTGCTGGCATCCGACGGATGGCGGCAGGCGACCATCGATAAGATTTGCCGCCAGGCAAAGCTGAACAAACGCTATTTTTACGAGAGCTTTTCCGACCTGGACGGGCTTGCAGCCGCCGTGGTGGACGATCTTGCCCAGGGGCTTTTGGAGCATGGGTTGCAGGCGGTCCAGGAAGCCAGGGAGCAGCAATTGTCCACGGACGATCTGGCGCGCAAGGCCATTGCCGCGGTGGTGGAGTACGTTACGGACGATCCGCGCAGGGCTCGCGTTTTATTCACGGAAGTTTCAGCCAGCCCCCAGGCCATGGCGCATCGCAAGGCCACAATCCATGGTCTTGCCAAGGCCCTGTCCGCTTACGGCTATGAGCACCATGACGCTCTGGGAAAAGAAGATCCCTTGGACATTCTCGCCTCCTCCGTATTGATTGGGGGAAGCATGGAAGCGGTTTTGACTTGGCTGGACGGCAATATTGCAATGTCCAGGGAGCAGTTCATCGACGACCTAGCGGCCCTGTGGGTGTTCGCCGGAGACGGCGCCGCGTCCCGGGCCAAAGCGCGGCAAAAAAAAGGGACGGCCTGATCGGCCGCCCCGTTCCTGTGAAATCAAAAAATTACTGCTTAAAACGCCACCTTGTCGCGGCCCTTTAATTGCAAAATTTCCCGGGTTTCGTCCGGGGTGTAAGGCTCATAGCCGAATTCCCTGGCGATGCGTACCATTTTCTCCACCAACTTGGCGTTGCTGGTGGCCATTTCGCCAGGGCCGAGCCACAGGTTGTCTTCCAGGCCCACACGGACTCCGCCTCCCAGGAGCATGGAGGTGGTTCCCATGGCGAACTCGTTCCTGCCCGCCGCAATGGTGGAGAACATCACCTTGTCCCCAAACAGGGATTGGGCGGTCTGTTTCATGTGCAGCAAATGGGGAATGGTGGAGGCGATGCCGCCCAGGATGCCCATGACAAACTGGACATAAACCGGATTTTTCAGTTGTTTGGTGGCATAGTAATAATGGGCGTTGTGGAGGTGGCCCACGTCATAGGCTTCCAATTCGGGCTTGGTTCCCGACTCTTCCATGATCTTGAAGACCATATCCAGGTCGCTGAAGGTGTTCTTGAATATGAAATCCCTGGAGCCTTCCAGATACGGTTTTTCCCAGTCGTATTTCCATTCCGAGAATTTCTCCACCACGGGAAACAAGGCGAAATTGATGGAGCCCAGGTTGCAGGAGGCCAGTTCCGGCTTGTACTTGGGAACCGCCGCCAGACGTTGTTCCACGGTCATGTTTATGCCGCCGCCTGTGGTGATGCAAATAACGCCTTCGCTGCGGGCATGGATGGAGGAAACAATCTCTCCAATGACGTCCAGGTCGCCGGTGGGCATGCCGTTTTCCGGGTCCCGGCCATGGACGTGCACGGTGGACGCGCCAGCCTGAATGGCTTCCACAGCCTGATCGGCGATATCCTTGGGCTTGATGGGCAGATAGGGAGCCATGGTGGGGGTGTGGATGGCTCCGGTTACAGCGCAGTTGAGAATGAATTTGGGCATGGGTCGGGCCTTTCTTGGTTTCGTCACAATGGATAGGGGCGGAGATTTCGGGGGGACATGACCTTATCTCTGCATAAGCTAAAAAATCCATCGAGTATGACGCTTGAGATAAGAATCGTGTCCCCCCGAAGAAAATACCTGATGATATTCACTTGGCATCAGTCTTGAACAATGGCGACCGGGCGGGTCCAACCGCCGGAGGCGCCGGTGATCTTTATGGGAAAGCAGGCCACCTTGAATCCGTGGGGCCGGGGAATCTTGTCCAGATTGGTGAGTTTTTCCATGTGGCAATAACCCATTTCAATGCCTGCAAAATGGGCTTCCCAGATAACGGAGGGATCTCCCTTTTCCTGGAACTCCTGAGCCAGGAACGGCAAGGGACGGTCCCAGGACCACGCGTCGATGCCCACCACCTTCACGCCTTTTTCGCAAAGGTACAGGGTGGATTCGCGGGTCATGCCCGGGCCTTTGACCAGGTATTCGATCTTGCCCCAGGCGGCATCGGCGCCGGTGCGCACCAGGACAATGTCCAGGGGTTTGATGGTGTAGTTGATGCGGGCCAATTCGGCTTCCACGTCTTTAGCGGTAATGCGTTCTCCGTCGGCCTTATGGGAAAAATCCAGGACCACGCCGTCCTGAAAGCACCATTCCAGGGGAACTTCGTCAATGGTCAGGGCTTTTTTGCCGTTATCCATGGTGGGGTGGTAATGATACGGAGCGTCCAGGTGGGTGCCCGAATGGGTGGTAAGCTGGACGAATTCCACGGCCCAGCCCAGGCCTTTGGGGAGTTGTTCCTTTTTCAGGCCGGGAAAGAAGGCTTCCATCTGGTCCGCGCCCATGGCGTGGTCGATGAAGTCCACTTTAGGGATCATCATTTCCGGGTCCGAGGGGAGCCCGCTTTCAATGGCTATGGATAAATCGATGAATGTTTGTCCCATGTTTGCCTCTCTATGGTTGGTGTATGGGGAATCGGGGCCTTTTTGATGAGGGTATAGTAACCCCGAAAGGCTTGTCAGGGCAAGCTTGCATGCCAGGATAACGGTTTTCGCCACCGTTCACATTGGGCTTTAAAGGGCATTTGAAGGGGCGGCGCAAGCCTTGAGCAGGCGCTCCATTTTCCCCATGCGGGCGAGAATCAAACTCGATCAGTCCATTCTGGTTGAACCCAGCCAGGACTCACTGTACGCAGTGGCAGCCTAACCGTTACATAAGATTTTGATTTTATGGTTAAATTTAAAAAATCCTCATGGACAAAACTTTTTCTTTATATTTCTGTCATAAAATGTCATTAGTTTAAGCTACCTTCCTATGAAAGCAAGATATCAATTTTTGCCATCTCTATTCAAAGAAGCTGTAAGTGGGCTGCATTTACGAGGGGATTAAGGGGAATATGCACGGATTATTGAGAACAAGCGAAAAAGACAAATGGGTCCAAAGGGTGCTTATGGCCCTGTTGGCGGCCATGTTGATGTGCTGCGTAGCGTGCGATGACGGGGGCTATCCGCCGCCGGAGGATCGCGCCGCCACAAAGGGTCTGGCGGTGCTTGGGCCTTTGTCCGGGGCGGAGGTAAGGGTCTATTTATACACCGACCTGGAAAATCCCATTTATATCACTACCACCGTCGAGTCCGCGGACCTGGATAAGGCGGGATTTTTTGCTGTGCCTGACCGCTTAATCGAGGACAACGGCCTATACCTGATCAAAATCAGCGGCGGATTAGACCTGGACGCAGACGACGACGGCATAGCCGACGATCCCCCGACTGCCAACCTGGGGACCCTGCATCTTCTGGCCACGGGTGAGCAGATCCGGGCCGGGGACTACAAGGCCAATATCCTCACGGACATCCTGTATCAAAAGGTCGCCTATCTTGTGATGGCCGAATATCCCAAAAATGACATCCTTCAGTCCATCCGCCAGTATGCGACCGCGGTTCTGAAAGATGATCTGGACGGAAACGGAATCATTGACATGGCCGACGCCATGCTGTGGGACCCGGTAACGGGCCAGGATCGAACCCATTTAGGAAAGGCGTTTCTGGTAGAATGCACGGGAGCAATTCATCAGGATTCCGGGTACACGGCCCGGTTAACCGACATCAAGCGCAATTTTATGGGAACAATAGCTCTTCCGGAAAAGGCAAAGAAAATAATTGCGTCAGGCGATTTTGTCTATGCCCTTGCCGAAAAGGGCGACCTTTGGATCATTGACGTTTCCGATCTCGCCAATCCTTTTATCGCGGGCTCAGTGGACACAGAGGGAAATTTATATACCCTCGCTGCTTTGGGAGATTACCTTTTTGTATTGGACTCTGTGGACGGGCTTCTTTGCGTGGATGTTGCGAATCCAGGCGCCCCGCAAATTATATGGGCGATGGAGAACTCCACGTCCGTCAATGACCTGGCCATTTCCGGAGACTATTTATATCTTGCGGATGGAGAAAAGGGACTTCTGATTTATGACATTCGCATTCCGGCCAATCCGATTTTGGTTGGGAGCCAAAAGGAGCCAACTCCTCTTTGGCACATCACTATATCCGACGCCAACGTTTACTGCTCTATAGGTGCTGAATTAGTGATTTTTGATGTCTCGAACCCTATCGATCCTCATGTAATATCTTCATTACCCTTGGACGCCTTCATGGATATTTACATTATCAATATTGATGGCCCGGCAAAAAGTATGCAGGGATCATAATATCATTTAAATAACTAAATATTTTATGTTAGTTAGTATTTT
>JAEINP010000056.1 GCA_016342355.1 Desulfatibacillum sp. | reverse complement strand
GGATTCCAGGACCATAAATACTTCTCCCTGAAGGTCATACAGGCTTTTCACTCCAACTAATCGGGAGAAGAACCGTATTTATAAATTATGGGTTGGATAATTAAAAATAACTGGAGCCATCCCAGCAATGGGTGCAAAGCCGGGATTTAGGAAGGCCAATGGCCTGAACCAGATCCTCCAAACGCTGGTATTTGAGGGAGTTCAGTCCGATTTCCTTGCCGATCCAGTGGTTGAGGGCCTGCTTTTTGCCGTTGCCCGAACTGGCGTAATCCGCCACATTGTCCAGGTTTCCGTCCATGGCCATGATAGCCCGTCTTCCAATAAGATCCATGGAAGACTTGGAGGTGGAAAAGCTGAGGAAATCACAGGGATAAATCAGGCAAGGGCACGCCAGGCGCATATGGACCTCCCTGGCTCCTGCCGAGAAGATGCCCTGGATAGTTCCCTTAAGCTGGGTTCCCCGCACCACGGAATCATCGCAAAACAAGGGAGCCTGGCCCTGGATGAGTTCGGCCACGGGAATTAGCTTCATCTGGGCGACCAAATCCCGGACCTTTTGGTTTTGGGGCATAAAGGAACGGGGCCAAGTGGGGGTGTATTTTACAAAAGGCCGCTTGTAGGGAATCCCCTTTGCATTGGCATAGCCCAATGCATGGCCGATGCCTGAATCGGGTATGCCTGACACATAATCGGGCTGGTCATTGTCGCGGGAGGCAAGGGCGGCCCCGCACCGGTATCTCACCGCTTCCACATTGATGTTCTCGTAGGTTGAAGCCGGATATCCGTAGTAGACCCACAAAAAGGAACAAACCTGCATTTTGTCGCCGGGCGCCAGTTTTTGCTCCCAGCCTTCCGCGGTGATAAACACCGCTTCTCCCGGGCCTATGAAATGTTCTGTCTCAAAACCCAGGTTGGGAAAAGAACTGCTTTCCGAAGCAACGGCAAAGGCGCCTTGCTTTTTTCCCACGATCAGAGGAGTCCGGCCCAGTTTGTCCCGGGCGGCCCAGATGCCCCGGGGGGTCAAAAGCAATATGGAGCAGGATCCCTGGATGGATTCCTGCACATTGCGGATGCCCGCCTCAAAGCTCTCTTCCTGGCAGATGAGCATGGCCACCAGTTCCGTGGGGCTGGCGCCCCAGATTCGCGATTCCGTGAAGAACTGGCGGGAGGCGTACGCCTTTTGGGTCAGCTCGTCGATGTTGATAATGCGGCCCACAGTGCAGACGGCAAAGGAGCCCAGGTGGGATTTCACCACCAGGGGCTGAGGGTCGGTATCCGAGATCACCCCAATTCCCTTGTTTCCTGAAAACTTGTCCAGGTCCGGTTCGAATTTGGATCGGAAATAGTCGCTTTCAATGTTGTGGATGGACCGGTGAATACCCCGGTCATCCATGAAAGCCATGCCCCCCCGGCGTGTGCCAAGGTGGGAATGATAATCCGTGCCGTAAAAAACCTCGCTTACGCACTCATCTTTTGAAACGCAGCCAAACAAGCCTCCCATAAACCGTTCTCCCATACTCGTGGAATCATATTTATCAAGCAAAACTAAAACATACTGCCAGTTTCTGAACTCTGGCTAATATAAAATTTAAGGTGAAATGGCAAGGAAAGATCCCCCCGGAAAAAAATCCGCCCCCTTTTTGGGATCCCCGGAATCCCCCTTTATCTTTCCACATCCTTGTGATACCGGCTTGTTTGTGATAGAAGTCCACACCTTTCCATTGTTCCGAAACACTGTCTCGGAACCCCCTCTTGCCCGGGAAATCATCAGGCCTTGAATCCTTCCCGGCGCAGGCGAACATGAACAGAAAGAGAATCCATGGCAAACACGAAGGCGCGAATTGAGCAGTCTTTTGAACGGAGCGGGCACTTTTTTTACAGAAATCCCAAAAAAGTACTGGCGGTGCTTTTTGCATTCATCGCCCTTTTGGCCATACAGATCCCCCGGACCATGGTGGATACCTCGGCAGAGGCCCTGCTCCATGAGGATGATCCGGACAGGATGGATTTCAACGCGTTCCGGGACCAGTTTGGGCGATCCGAGGTGGTGATAATCGGGGCCGAGGCCGAGGATATTTTCACCCCGGTCTTTTTTGAAAGACTCCGGGATCTTACCCTGGACCTGGAAGAAAACGTACCCTATGTCAAGGAAGTCACCAGCCTCATCAATATCCGCAACACCCGGGGGGAAAGCGATGAGCTGATCGTGGAGGACCTTACCGAGGAATGGCCACTCACACCGGAGGATTTCGCCGCCTTAAAAAAGCGCGTGGAACAAAGCCCCCTGTACTTGAACCATGTGATTTCCAAGGATTTGAAAACAGCGGCTATCATCATCGAAACCGAAGCCGTGGTGGCGGAAGGCCAGGGGGACGGTGACAGCTTCGATGCCTTTGAGGATGGTTTTTCCCAAGCAGACGGGACCACGCCCAAACTGCGGTATTTCTCCAATCTGGAAAACATCCAGGTGGACGAGGCTGTCAAGGAGATTGTCCGCCGCCACCAAGCTAAGGATTTTGACCTGGTGTATTCGGGCGGGCCTGCCGTGGCCGTGGTCTTCAACAAAGCGGTCATGGACGATACCCGCCTATGCATGCTTTTGGCCATCATCGCCAATATACTGCTGTTGGCCCTGGTTTTTCGACGGGTTTCCGGGGTCTTTTATCCCACCTTTATAGTGCTTTCGTCCCTGTTATGCACCATGGGCCTTTTTCCGCTTTTTGGCGTGCCGTTCAAACTGACGGCGTCCATCATCCCAGCCTTTCTGGTGGCGGTGGGGGTGGCCGATTCCGTGCACATTCTGGCCATTTTTTACCGGAATCTGGATGCGGGCGCCAGCCAGGAAGACGCCATTTGCCATGCACTGGGACATTCGGGCCTGGCCATTGTCATGACCAGCATGACCACGGCCGCCGGGTTGCTGTCCTTTGCCATGGCGGAACTCACGGCATTGGCTGAATTGGGGATTTTTGCGGCCATGGGGGTTATCCTGGCCCTCATCTTCACCCTGACCATGCTTCCCAGCATGCTGGCTCTTTTTCCCATCAAGCGCGCAAAAACGCAGGGGCGTCGCACCATGCTCATGGACCGTTTTTTGCTCTTTTTCGCCCGGATATCCACAGCCCGTCCCTGGATCGTGGTGGGGGTGTGTATGGTGCTTTTTGTGGTCCCGGCCTTCTATTTACAGACCCTGGTTTTTTCCGACAACATTGTGCAGTATTTGCCCGACGGCATGGAAGCCAAACAAAATATCCTGGACCTGGACAAAAGACTGGACGGAGTCATTACCGTGGAGGCGGTGGTGGATTTTGGCCATCCCGAGGCCTTGTACGACCCCGCCAACATGGGCAAAATCACGGAATTCTGTGAAAAAGTTCATACCTTTCGCCTGGAAGGGCTCCATGTGGGCAAGATCATCTCCCTCCTGGACGTGGTGCGGGAAATCAACCAGGCTTTAAACGAAAACAACCCGGCCTATTACACGGTCCCGGACACGCGCCAAGCCATAGCCCAGGAACTGCTTTTGTTTGAAAACAGCGGGGCCGACGACCTGGAGAAAATTGTGGACACCCGGTTTTCCAAAACCCGGATCACCATCAAGGCGCCCTGGGAGGATTCGGTGGTGTATGAGGCCATGATTCAGCATATCCGGGATGCTTTTCAAGATGTTTTTGGCGAAAGCGCATCCCTGACTGTCACAGGCGAAACCGCCCTTATGGCCAAGACCATTCCCGCAGCCTTGCGGAGCATGGCCAAAAGCTATGCCATCGCCTTTGTGGTGATCACCGTCATGATGATTCTGTTGGTGGGGCATGTGAAAACCGGGGTGATTTCCATGTTTCCCAATCTTCTGCCCATAGTGCTTGTCATGGGCCTGATTGCTTTCGCCGGGGTGAAACTTAACCTGAACACCCTCATGATCGGCAGTATCGCCATAGGTCTTGTGGTGGACGACACCATGCATTTCATGTATAATTTCAGACGATTTTTTGACAGCGGGATGGACCCCCAACGGGCGGTGCGTAATACCCTCCTGGGCACGGGAAGGGCCATGGTGATCACCTCCCTGGTGCTTTGCGCAGGCTTTCTGGTGCTCTTGGCGGCCAGCCTCAGTACGTCCATCCAGTTCGGCATGTTCACGGCCCTGATAATCCTGCTGGCCTTGCTGGCGGATTTTACCCTGGCCCCGGCGCTTATGGTGCTGTTGACCCAAAAAGAACACAGGGCCAGGGTTGCCCTTCAACAGAGCGAGGAATTCCATGGCTAATATCACGGAAGATAAAAAACCGGCCAAAGTCAAAGCGCGTTTTCTGGGAACCAATTCCCTGGTCATCACAGATGGCCCAACCACCATCCTGGTGGATCCCTATTTCACACGGGTGGACGCCAGCACTGTGTTTTTGAAAAAAATCCAACCAGACCCGGACCGTATTAAAAAGGCCCTGGATGATGCAGAGTTGGATCAGGCGGACGCCATCCTGATCACTCACGCCCATTTCGACCATGTCCTGGACCTTGCCCATGTGGCCAGGGCCACCGGAGCTACGGTCTATGGGTGCGAATCCGTGGCCAACGTGTGCCGGGGGGGCGATCTTCCCGAAAGCCAAATTTCCGTGGTGAACCCCAAAGAACCGGTGGTTGTGGGCGATTTTTCCATTCAGTTCATCCCGGGAATCCATCTGGCCTTTCCCTGGCTCCTGAGACTGTTGCTGCGCCCGGGCCGAAAGATCACCTCCCCCCTGCGTCCGCCCGCTCGAAGCTCCGCCTGGGCCGAAGGGCAGGTGCACGCCCTCCATTTTACTCACCCATCCGGGACCTTTTTCAACCAGGGCAGCGCCAACTGGGTGGAAGGCTCCTTAAAAGGATACAACGCGGACGTGGCGTTGTTGGGGGTGGGCGGTCTGGACCTCCACAAGGCGGACTACTGGGACACGTGGTATAAGGAAACCGCGGGCTACGTGAATCCTAAAAAAATCTACTGGACCCACTGGGACGACTTTTGCCAGTCCCTGGACGAAAAACCCCGGTACCTGCGCCATGTGGACGATGTGCTGGCTCATTTGACGTACAAGCTGAAAAACGCCGGAGGCCCTCCCGAAGAAAAAATGCCCTGGCTGGAATGGATTGATGTGACCGGGAATGAGTAGAGTGAACATTTTTTCGGATAATGGGCGTCCATGACATTCCCTGGCGCAACATTCATTGCCTGGGACACGCATTCAACAGAAAGGCGAAAATGAAAACAGAATCACGCTTTGGCAAATCCCGGGACAGGGTAATCTACTGTGTCGCATTTTTTTTGTTCTTTCTCTTTGCTCCCGTATTGGCCTTTGGCCAGACCCTTTCGGGAGAGGCGTTTTACAAGGAGTTGTTGGATGTGTCCAAGTCTGAGCAGGGGAGCGTCCAGTTTCGTTTATTCAAGGAAACTGCCGAATC
The DNA here is from genome assembly GCA_016342355.1 of Desulfatibacillum sp. GTDB lineage: Bacteria > Desulfobacterota > Desulfobacteria > Desulfobacterales > Desulfatibacillaceae > Desulfatibacillum. Next base: position 23,707 of record JAEINP010000056.1, on the reverse strand, counting down.
GCTTGTCTGGGAACAGGGGTTGACGCAGGAGTTCGAGGGCAACCTCAGGGTTTTGCACACCGGGTCGGAGGTGGATGGGGGGGCTGGAGCGCAACTTTTGTTGATACGCAAACTCTCCGGTGAGCTTTTTATACTCTCTGAAAGCGGCGGCGCCGGCTTTCTGGAAAATCCGGAGACCTTAATGCAAAACAAGCTCAGGTTTTCCGTGCAGGTTGTCCAGGCAAAGGTAAACGGGCGGGACTATCCCTTTGCCCGGTTTACAGCCACCCCCTACCAACCGGTATTTGATCGGGTGTTTAAAATCTCCATAATCCTCATGCTCTTTTTTATTATGCTGGGCATGGGAATGACTTTGACCCTCCAGGATTTCAGACTTGTTTTTTTTAAGCCCAAGGCCGTGTTATTGGGTGTTTTGCTGCAATTTGGGGTTATGCCCTTCTTAGCTTTTCTCTTTGCCCGGGTTGCGGGGTATTATGAAGCCTATCCCTATATTTATATCGGCATGATACTGGTGGCCGCAAGTCCCGGAGGAGTCACCTCCAACCTCATGACCCATTTCGCCAAAGGGGATCTGGCTTTGTCCATATCCCTCACGTCCTTTTCCACAGTCTTGTCTTTGTTTTTTACTCCCCTGCTATTGGCCCTGTATTGCACCAACGTGCCGGAGGTAGAAATTCCTGTGGGGCTCGTCGCCTCCACCATTACGGTGTTGGTGATCCTTCCCTTGATATTGGGAATGCTGATCCGCAGTAAATGGAAGACATTCGCCAGAAAGGCAACCCCCTATTTTTCCGCCTTGGGCATTGTGACCGTGTTGTTTATTATGGTTGCGGGCGTATTAAGCAACCTGGATAAATTCGCCGACATTCATCGGTATGACCTGAAGTTTTATCTCATGGTGTTTGTTTTAACAGTGGCGGGAATGGTGGCGGGAGCTTTGGTTCCCAAACTCTTTGGGGTGGACAATTATCAGGTGCGGGCGGTTTCCCTGGAAACCGGGTTGCGCAACTCAAGCCTTGCCATGACCCTGGCAATTTTGATTCAGGATCAGATGGGGGATTTTTTCAGTTCCATGTTTGTGGTTTCAGGGGTTTTTGGACTTGAAATGTATGTCGCCGGACTAATAGCCATTGTGCTCTACAAAAAGTGGTTGCCCATTTCGACGGAAACCCTCTGGAAGCAAGCCTGATCTGAAAGCATAGGAGTATGAAATATGAAAAAGCCGGAAAGCAAGGCCATTTTTGACGACAGCGATTTTCCCATAAGCCTTGTGCGCAAGACCATTTTTCAGGGAACCGGGACGGACATGGAGGAGGCCGGACAAAAACCCCTCATCGCCATTGCAAACTCCCAGACCGACATCAATCCCGGGCATATGCACCTGCACAACCTGGCGGCAAGGGTTAAGGACGGGGTTCATGCAGCGGGCGGGCTTCCATTTGAGTTCAACGTGCCAGCCCCGTGCGACGGCATCACCGAAGGCCACGAGGGCATGCGTTATGTCCTGGCCCAGCGCGACCTCATTGCGGACATGATCGAAACCCATGTGCGCAGCATGCGTTATGACGGAATCGTTTTTATAGCCGGGTGCGACAAGATCATCCCCGGCATGCTCATGGCGGCGGCCCGGCTGGACCTGCCCTCCATATTCCTGACAGGCGGTCCCAATGCCTGGAATATCCGTTACACGCCCGTCATGAAAAACAGCGTGAATCATCAGTCCTATGATGATCTGGAAGCCAAGCTGGGCTGCGCCACAGCAGCCACTTGCGGGTCCTGCGAAGTTATGGGCACGGCTAACACCTTCCAATGTCTGGCCGAAGCCCTGGGGATGACCCTGCCCGGTTCCTCCAACATCCCTGCCTTTCATTCCGAAAAACTGGTGGCTGCCCGCAAGACCGGCAAGCGGATTGTGGGCTTGGTGGAAGAAGGCTTAAACGCCCGGCAGGTGCTTACCCGGGAATCGGTCCTGAACGCCGTGATGGTGGACCTGGCCATCGGCGGCTCCACCAATTCCACCCTCCACTTGCCTGCCATCGCCCATGCACTGGACATGGAACTGCCCCTAGAGGTATTCAACGAGTACAGCGCCAAAATTCCAACCCTCACGAGCATCGCCCCCAACGGCCCCCATGGTATGTTGGAGTTTTATATGGCCGGGGGAGTCCAGGGCGTCATGAAAATGTTGGAGGAGGATCTGAATACGGATACCATGACCGTGGCCGGAGGCGCGCTCAAGGATGTCCTGGCATTCGCCAAGGTTAAGGATAGTTCGGTCATTCGTAGCAAGGACGCGCCTGTTTCGCCCCAAGGGGGAACCGTGGCCCTTTTCGGCAACCTTGCCCCGGAAGGCTCGGTGGTCAAACAATCGGCCGTGGTGGATTCCATGAAAATATTTACAGGCAAGGCCCGGGTTTTCGAGTCGGAGCACGACGCCCTGAAAGCCGTCCGGGAAAACGTCATCCAGGAGGGGGACGTGGTGGTTATTCGCAACGAGGGTCCCAAGGGCGGGCCGGGCATGCCCGAAACCCTGGCCGTCACCATGGGCCTGGACATGGCGGGCTACAAACAGGTGGCGCTCATCACGGACGGCAGGTTTTCCGGGGCGACCTCCGGGCCGTGCATCGGCCATGTGTCGCCGGAAGCGGCGGCGGGAGGCCCCATCGCCCTGGTTCGGGACGGGGACGAAATTTCCATAAATATTCCGGCGCGTTCGTTGAAACTCCATGTGTCTCCGGACGAATTGGAAAACAGGCGGGCGCAGTGGAAGCCCGTGGAAAGAGAAATCCCCCCGGGATACATGCGCCGGTATGTGAAATGGGTTTCCTCGGCGGCCAAGGGCGCCGTGCTGGAATAGCCCCATGCTTTTTGACGCATAAAAACAGGCCCGTTTCCTTGGAATCATGGGGAAACGGGCCTTTTGTGTTTCTGCAACTCCCGGAAACGACTTGAAAGATTGCGGCAGGCGACGTATGATCGTCAATCATTAAAAAATACAGTTCAAACGGAGCGTTGGGAAAATCAAGGGGGGATATGTCTGGAAAAAATGTGAAGCCCGGGCTCTGGGAACGCATGGCGCTTTTCCTGGGTATGTATGCGGCCCTTTTTTTACCATGAATCCGCCTTCGAGATTCCCTGACTGCCATGGCATCTCCTTATCTGCATATGAGGCCCTGCAATAAATACGGACCCCGGCAGCAAACAACGTTGCCACGGGCGCCCAACTATCGCTCTGTGGCGTCAGCGCCACCCGCGCAAGCTCATGCCGAACTTCGTAAGTTACGCTGTAAAATACAGATATCCCATCGTCGGTGAAAATGCGTTGATTTCATTGAAAAAATGTAACTTACTGATATTTTAAATGATTTAAAAATGTTATGATGATGGGAGTTACATTCTCATTGATTAAGATTATCCATATATGGGGGTTATATGAAAAAATTTCACTATATTTCGTGTCAAAGGCCTTGACGTAGCTTGAATGATAATTACTTTTGGTAAAATTAACCCATAGTAGAGAAAGGAGTCATTAAATGGCAAAACGAACAACGTATCATGTGACAAAGAATCAGGGCGGCGGCTGGAATGTGAAAAAGGAAGACGGGCAGAGGCCTTCAGGAATTTTTAGCACTAAGAAAGAAGCCGTCCAAAGAGGGAAGGAACTGGTAAAGAGAGCGACACTCGGCCAAATCAAGATCCACGGCCAGAATGGTAAAATTCAAACCGAGCATACTTATGGGAAAGATCCGTATCCCCCGGAGGGCTAAAACACAATATGACGCAAAAATTAACTGTCGAACAGAGCTTCCAAAAATTTGTAAGCAACCTGAATCCGACAGAAAAACAGCGAATTCGAATCCAGACCAATAGAGAGACCATTGATTCCGTCCTCGCAAACGACAAGCGAATATTCCTCAATACACAGCAGCAACCCTCATTTCTAACAGGTTCTTACAGAAGAAACACAATCATTCGACCTATCGATGACATAGACCTTTATGTCAGAGTCCATTACGGCGAACACTGCGTCAATAAATCTCCCCGTTCAATTTTGTTATTGATAAAATATGCACTCTGTAAAAAATTCGGCAACCGTACCGAAGTTAAGGTCGATTCGCCCTGTGTAGTAGTAGAGTTTAGGGATTACAAGTTTGAGATAGTACCGGTCGTTGGTTATGAAAACGACTCTCAGTTATATAATGTTCCTGCTCCTGGCTCCCGGGAATGGATGCAGTGTTATCCAAATGCACCATCAAAATGGTTGTCATCCAGCAATCAAGTGAATAATAAGATGTTCATCCCACTTATCAAAATTCTCAAGCAGTGGAACAGAAAAAACAAAATCGGGTTAAAGTCTTTCCACCTGGAACTCCTGACCGAAAGGGTGTTCAATGCCATTACCGAAATAAAATCTTACCCACAGGGAATTTTTGATTGGTTGTATTGCGTAACGATTTGGATTTCTGAAAACAATAGTCCATTCATTCCTGAACCTGGGCATGCTTACAAGTATGTTGATGAATACCTCTATCAAAATAGGATGCAGCTCACCCGGATGAGAAAAAAACTTGAAATGTCTTTGAAAAAGGCAGAGAGAGCCTACGATTTTTACGTCAGGGGCAGTAATATCGCAGCAAACAGAAGTTATAACAATTTATTTGGTTCGATGTTTCCTTCTCCGGAGCCGATGCCTGCAAAACCTGTTCTTGTTCCCCCGAAAACAGAACCGGCACTGACCATTAGGGATGCATTGTTAAAGCAGCAGCCGACAGGTTTCCTTGGTGGGAATCCTAAAAATGCGTTGCTTGATGCATTGGCGAACTCCAATCCTGGTGTATTAGGCATACCGAGATCAAATGCTGCTAAAAATTGTCTGTTAGAGGCTTTGGCAAACCCATCACCAAAACCATCTGAAACGGTATCGTCAGGCGCTATAGGGACTGCGTTGTCGGATTTGTTCTCAAGCCCGTATAATCTATTCAAAAAGTGATGAGGTACTAATGGCAGAAAATAAAACAAACCATCTGATTTCCGAATGCATGCAAATAGAGGACGATTGCAAATACACTGCAGAAGCCCATTACATAATGGCTTCCGATGAAGGGAAAAAAAGCTTTTGGGTAAAGGTCATACCGGCAATAGCTGCAGCCGTCAGCGGTGCCGCCCTTATTTCTGGATTGCCGAACTGGATTGGATGGTTTTCGGTGATAGCCGGTGTCGCATTCGCCCTACAATACACAATGAATCCTGACAAAAAACAGGAAGATCACGCACAGGCTGGCAAATGTTATACTGCCTTAAAGCATGAATCTCGTTCTTTATATGAAACTTTTTACCGGGAAATGGACCACAATTCCTTCAGCATCATGGTCCGTATTCTGCGTGAACGGTATAATATGACTGCAAAGCTCACCCCTCAGACAACGATAGATGCATTCGAGGAAGGGCGCAAAAGGATCAAGGCGGGCCGTCATACGCCGGATTATAAACAGTCTGAAACTTAATTGAAAAATCGTATTGATCAGGCGGAGACAGCTCTCCAAAACAGGTCGAAAAACCGGGGGATGGTGTCCACCAGTTTCCACTTGCGTCCGTGGAAATACCACTTGTGAATCTGGCGGTAGCAAAACATATAGTAGAGGTCCAGGGCCTGGGAGGCTGTGACTTCAGGGGAAATTTCCCCCCTTGCCTGCCCGTGTTCCACAATGCGCCCGATGAAGCCGCGCGTTTCATCGCTGCGGTAGGTGGGGGTCTGCATCCAGGTGCGCATGGGTACGGTGATGAAGGCGGTGATGGCCACTCCCGGATTATTGTCGTAGAAATCAAAGGTGACCCAAAAACTCATGTGGATCATCTCCCGGGCGCTTTCCAGGCCTTTGATCTGTTGGCGGACACTGTCGCCGATTTGGGAAATTTTGTCGTCCAGGATGGCGAAAACCAGGGCTTCCTTGGAGCGGTAGTAACGATAGAGAGTGCTGGAACTCAGGCCGGTTCTGCGGCTGATTTCCCGCATATTCACCTGATGGAAATCCTGGCTGGAAAACAGATCCAGAACCACCGGGTAAAGCCGCTCTTTTATTTTTTCAGGAACCTGCAAGTCAGGCATGAGAAAAATCTCTTAACAACAATAGAGGCTGAAAAAACAGTATGAATTGCTTTTCCCGAGCAATCAATCCCCCCGGTACCCGCCGGTTTTGTGTTTTGGGTTGAGCTTATTATGGCTCCATTTGATATCCTTGAGATCGGGCAGGCGTTTGCCGACCTTGTACCCGTTCTCCCCGCAGGGTTCGGAGTTTCTCCATACTCCGTTCATGAGAATTTTTTTCGGCACACTTTTGCCGTTCTCATATTCCACATACAGGTCCTCGGCCAGGGCAAATAACTCTTTGTACGTGTAGCAATCATAGGTATTCAGCTTGGAAGTCTGGGGGGCGTCCGTATCCACGCCCGTATACTGGGTGTGTATCATCTGATCAATGGACGACATGGGCTTGCCGGATTGCTGGCCTGGCCGGGCTTCGGACGAAGCCTGCTTTTCAGGCTTTTGAGCCCGGGCTTCTGCGGCAGCCCGTTGTTCCTGGCGCTTGCGGGCTTTCTCCCGTTCCCTTTCCATTTTGGCTTTTTGGACAGCCTCCTGGTGGGCGGCCTGCCTTGCCCGGTCAGCCTCGACCTGTTGTTTGTATTGGGCCTCGGAAATTGGGTTTCCATTGGCGTCAAAATACATGCTTTGGCCCCCATAGGCGGACAAGCAAAAGGCCAGGGAAAAAATAATTGTGAATGCGGTTTTTCCAATAGACATAATTATCCTCCCAAAACATAATTAACGGTTTTGCTATGTTATATCGCCAGCTCGACGGCGTTAAGAAAAGGGCGCCCGCCGCCTTTATTTTCCGCTAAGGCACTGGCCGCCCTGGCCCGGCATGCTGCCAAGCTGCTGTTTCAACCAAATCAGAACCTTGTCGAATTCACGGGCCATTTCATGGAGGGCTGTACCCCGGTGGCTCACCTGGTTTTTTTCTTCGGCGGTCAGTTGGGCGAAGGTTTTGCCAAAGGGTTCATAAAAAAAGACAGGATCATAGCCAAAACCGTTATCCCCTTCCCTGGCCTCGGTGAGGACGCCTTCCACCCGGCCTTCGTAAGTGAGGGCCGCTCCCGTGGGCACAGCCAGGGAGATAACGCACTCAAACGCCGCGGCGCGGTCGGTTTTCCCTTTCATTTCCTGCAACAGTCTTTCACAACGCCCGAAATCGTCCAGTCCCGGGCCTCCGTACCGTGCGCTCAAAACACCCGGGGCGCCTCCCAGGGCCTTGACCACCAGGCCGGAATCGTCGGCCAGGGCGGGAAATCCCAGAACCCGTGCCGTAAAACTGGCCTTTTTATAGGCATTGTCGTCAAAGGTCGCGCCGTCTTCCACCACTTCGGGAATGGGGCCGAAATCATCCAGGTTTTTTATAATAACGGGATAGCCTTCCAGAATTTCCATCATTTCCCGGGTTTTCCCCTTGTTGCGCGTGGCAAGAACCACAATCATTTTTGGTGCGGACATGAACTTTCTCCTTGCTGTCAGTATCGTAATCGTAAATGAATCCTTGAATATCATTATTCAGGGCAATATGGCAATGTTTGGGCGTCAAGACTTGAAAACCGCACCAAATAGCGACCTGTTTCGGCAAGGCGCCCGGCTTTGGATCGGCTCCCCGGATCAGGACAATTCTTGGAAAAGCCTTTACACGCCCCATATCCTCGTATATGAAAATAAGGTTTAAATCAACGCGAACCCAATAATCGGAACGCGTGGATTTTTATTGAATATGCCAGGGGAACGCCCCCATGCGCCAAATATTTTGCAAGGAAACCTTAAAACCAACAGAACCCAAAAAGGAATCTGCCATGCACAAGCTGTTGTTAGACCAACCAGGAAAGGAAATGCTTGTTCTGGGAAACGAGGCCATAGCCCGAGGCGCCATCGAGGCTGGTGTGGCTTGCGCCACCACCTATCCGGGCACGCCTTCTTCGGAGCTATCCCTGGCCTTTTTCCAGATGGCCAAGGAAAGCGACCTGTATTTTGAATATTCCACCAACGAAAAGGTGGCCCTGGAAGTGGCGGCGGCCACGGCCAATGCGGGCATCCGCAGCATGTGCGTCATGAAGCATGTGGGTGTGAACGTGGCGGCCGACGCCCTCATGACCCTGGCTTATATTGGCGTCAAGGGCGGACTGGTGATTCTGACAGCGGACGATCCTTTTATGTTTTCCAGCCAGAACGAGCAGGACAACCGGTATTACGGCAAAATGGCCGGACTGTGCGTGCTGGAGCCTTCGACCCTGCCCGAAGCCAAGGAAATGGTCAAGTACGCCTTTGACCTATCCGAAAAACTGGGCGAGCCCGTGATCATGCGCACCACCACCCGCATCAACCATTCCACCGGAGCCATTACCCTGGGCGAAATCACCCAGCCCAACACCAAGGGGAGCTTTACCAAGGACCCCTTTAATTTGGTGGCTATCCCGGCGGTTTCCCGCAGGCTCCATACCCGCCTGCTCCAAAGAATGGCGGTTGCGGAAAAAATCACGGACGAAACCGAATTCAACTTTGTGGAAGGCGGCGGTTCCCTGGGAGTCGTGGTCAATGGCGTGAGCTATAATTATGTGTGCGACGCCCTCAAAGACCTGGGGGTGGCGGACAAAGTCAGCATCCTGCGGATTGGCTTTTCCAACCCCATGCCCTTGAAAAAAGTAACAGAATTCCTGAAGGGCAAGGAAAAAATCCTGGTGGCTGAGGAAGGCGAGCCCTTTATGGAAGAGGCGATCCGTTCCATGGCCCAGGAAGTGGGTTGCATCATCCCCATCAAGGGCAAGGGACCGGAGCTTTTCTCCCGCGAAGGGGAGTTCGATCCCGCCGGGGTAAGAAGGGCTATTGCCAATTTTTTCGGTTTTCCCATTAAGCCCGCGGGATCCCTGGATCTTTCCGACCTGCCCGTAATTCCCGCACGGCCGCCCAACCTGTGTGCAGGCTGCACCCACAGGGCCGTGTTTTACGAAGTCAAAAAGGCTGCCGGAGACATGGAAATCATGCACCCCACGGATATCGGGTGCTACACTCTGGGCGTGCTGCCGCCCCTTTCCTCCGCGGATTTTCTCATCTGTATGGGATCTTCCGTAAGCACGGGCTGCGGGTTCTCCAAATTCATTGACCAAAAAGTGGTCACCTACATCGGCGATTCCACTTTTTTCCATTCCGGCATTCCGGGCCTCGTCAACGCGGTCCATAACGACCACAATCTGACCATGGTCATCCTGGATAACGGAACCACGGCCATGACAGGCCACCAGCCCAATCCGGGCGTGGATCGGGAAGCCATGGGCCAGGAGGGATTCCACCGCATTTCCATAGAAAACGTGGTGCGGGGCCTGGGCGTGGAGAGCATCACCGTCATCAAGCCCTACAAGGTGCAAAAAAGCATCGAGGCCATTCAGGAAGCTCTGGCTTTCAAGGGTGTTTCCGTTATCATCGCCCAGGAAATCTGCCCCCTGTACGCCAAGGCGTTGAAACGGCCCGCCAGGAAACCTTTCCGCATTACGGATAAATGCAAGGACCACAGGGTATGTGTGGATGCCCTGGGATGCCCGGCAATGTTTGTGGAAAACAACAAGGTGGCCATCAAACCCAGCGCGTGCACAGGCTGCGCGGTTTGCGCCCAGGTTTGCCCGGAACACGCAATCGTTCCCATCAGGGATTAAGGATTATAAGGAAAAGCCCCCAAACAGGGCTTTTCTTTCATAAGAAAGGATATAGCACATGGACCCTGTAAGACTGATCATTGTGGCCGTGGGAGGGCAAGGCAACCTGCTGACCGCCCGGGTTCTGGGAGAGGCTGCCCTGGCTTCGGGCATTCCCGTTCACATGAGTGAAATCCACGGCATGGCCCAACGGGGCGGCGTGGTGGAATCCGCCATTGTGTTTGGCGACGCCCAAAGCTCCATTATCTCGGACGCGGAAGCGGACATTCTTCTGGGCTTCGAGCCTGCCGAGACTTTGCGCGCCCTGAACCGTTGCAATAAAAACACGGTGGTTATCACCAACACCAGCCCCCTGCCCCCGTTTACGGCGGCTATCGGCAAAGGGGTGTATCCGCCCCTGGACCAAATGCTGGAGTTGATTTCCGCCAAAACAGCCCGGCTTGTGGCTTTTGACGCCCTGAAGCTGGCCCACGAGGCCAACAATCCCCTGGGATTGAACATGGTGCTTCTGGGCGCCCTTATCCGGACCGGAATGATTCCCATTTCTGCGGAAACCGCCAGACAGGCCATCCAGGATAGCACCAAAAAGGCGTTTCTGGAGTCCAATCTCAAAGCCTTTGACCTGGGCTATGAGGCTGCCGCCTGAAAACGGAAAATTGAGGTATAGTCTTTTTTAATGCGAATTTTCGATAGCCATTGCCATATAGACGACAAGTCCTACGATGCTGATTTCCAGGAAACCCTGGATCGCGCCAAAGATAACGGGGTGATTGCCTGCATGCTTGTGGGCATCACCCTCAAAACCTGCCGCAAGGCGGTGCCTTTGTGCGAGGCCAGGACCCATTGTTTTACGTCCGTGGGAATCCATCCCCACGACGCCAAGTCATGCACCGAGGAAGCCCTGGCCGAACTCAAGGAGCTTTCCAAAAGTCCTGTGGTAAAAGCCTGGGGAGAAACCGGTCTGGACTTCAACCGCATGTTTTCCCCCCGGGATGTCCAGGAAAAATGGTTTGTCCGCCAAATGCAACTGGCCGGGGAAACCCAACTGCCCCTGATTATCCACGAACGGGATACGGGGGGTAGGCTTTTGGAGATATTGAGGACGGAATCGCCCTTGGAAGCAGGCGGGGTGGTCCATTGTTTTTCGGGTTCCAGGGACGAAATGCACGCCTACCTGGACTTGGGTTTTTACATCGGCATTACCGGGGTCATCACCCACAAGGATCGGGGCAAGGACCTTCGGGCCATGGTTCATGAAATCCCTGAAGACCGTCTGCTTGTGGAAACTGACGCACCCTACCTAACCCCGTCTCCGGAACGGAACAAATTTCGCCGCAACGAACCGGCCTTTGTAAAAAGGGTGCTGGAAAAAACCGCCGATGTCCGGGGCCAGGACGTGAAATCCCTGGCGCAATCGGTTTTCGCCAACACTTGCCGCCTGTACGGCATAAACCCGGACACCCTGGAGTGAGCTTCATGGACAAGGATTCCGCCCAAAAAATCGCCCGTTTTTTATACGAAGCCGGACAACTAAGGCGCGTGGACCGCTCGGGATGGTGGGTTGCAGGGGTGGATAATCCGGAAAGCGTTGCCGAGCATAGCTTCCGCACCGCGGTTCTGGCAGGCATACTGGCCAAACTCATGGGGGCGGACAGGGAAAAAGTCCTGACCATGGCCTTGTACCACGACATTCCCGAAGCCCGCATCAACGACCTGCACAAGGTGGCCCAACGGTATTTTGATTGTCCCGCAGCCAATGTGAACGCCGCCACGGATCAGGCTAACAGCCTGCCCGGGGAAATCGGGGAGGAAATGGCCTCCCTGGCCCGGGAACTCTTTGAGGAAACAAGCCTGGAATCACGCATTGTGGCAGACGCCGACCACTTGGAATGCCTGCTCACAGCCAAGGAATACCTCCAGCGGGGATTTCCCGTCCAGGACTGGATAGAAAACAACCTGGCAGGCCTCCATACGGAGCTGGCCCGGGCCATAGCCATTGCAGCCATTGAAGCAAAACCCACTGACTGGTGGAAGGGATTAAAAATTTCCCATAAATCATAATTTGGGGTCCCATTTGACAATGAGTGCAGGGAGAAGTAAAATGGCCGCGATTTACAGACGTAGAAAGTCCACAAACAAAGTGGCGGAAAGCAAGGGGGAAAACATGGCCGATCAGGAGCAACAACGCATGGATGACCAATTTGGAGCCCAAATGCCGGAAGATCGTTTTTTAGATGCCGAACCTGTGGAAACCGGTTTTTCCAACCCGGACTCAGCCGGGGAAAAAGGTGAAGACGACTGGGAGGATGATGAGTCCTTTCTGGAGGACAGCAGCGGACGGCAAATGCTCTTTTGGATAGGAGGCGGTGTGCTGGTCCTCGTCATCATTGCCATTTTGTTCTTTTTTATAGGCGGAAGCTCCGAACCTGCCGGGGATTTTTCCGGGGTATCCAAGCAGGTGCGCGATATGGAATCCAGGCTGGGCAAGCTGGAGGCCAACGCTAACGCATGGAACATCAAACTGGACCGCATCGACCAAAATCAACAGACCCTCCTGGACCAGAACACCAAGCTCATGGCCAGGATCGAAGAGGTCAAACGCCAGGCTGCCGCCCGGCCCGCCCCCGTGGCTGCGGTGACGCCAGCACCCAGGACCGCTCCGGCGCCAGCCCCGGCCCCGGTGGCCAAAGCCCCGGCCGAACGGCGTTACCATGTGGTCCAGGCCGGAGACACCCTGTACAGCATTCATAAACGATACAATGTGCCTTTGGATACCTTGCGCAAACTAAACACCCTGAAAGAACACGAGCCTATCTATTCGGGCGACAGGATTTACGTGGAGTAAAAAGCCGCACTGCTTCCTGTGCATCGGTAATAAACTTAAAAAGCCCTGCAATGGTTCCAAGGGAGGCTTATGCACTGCTTCAATCACCAGGACACCCCGGCTGTCGGCATTTGCCAGTCCTGCGGAAAAGCCCTTTGCATGGAATGCCTTGCCCAAGTCTACAACGGCCTGGCCTGTAAGGACTCCTGCGAGGACCGGGTCATCCTTATGAACCGCATTATGGACGCCAACGCCCAGATGGTCACCGCCACCAAGGCTCAAATGAAAGCCTTTGAAATCCTGGAATTTTTCATAGGCATGGTGTTCTTCGCCTTGGCGTATTACGCGTTTAAAATCATGGGATGGCCCGCCGGGCTGGTCCTTGGGGTGACCGGATTCCTGGCTATATTTCATGTGATTTTTCGCCAGCAAAAAAAGGCCCGGTTTCCAGATCTGGAATAAGCCGCTCTCCCTCCTTTGCCAGCTTGCTTTTATGCCCGCCATAATCCAAGGCCCGCCATTTTTCCTGGCAGGCCTTTTTTTGCCTTCAATGCCTGAAACCTGTTATAATTTCTTGATTAATAATTTCGTTGCCTGTAAAGGGCGATTTTTATAGTCAAGGCGTATTTTCATGCGCGCCTGTCACAACAACCAGGGCCCGCACACGAGGACAACCACAATGAAAGAAAAACGCATTAAAATCACGACCCGCCGTTGGCGCGAGTCGGATATTCCCCAGATCATCGAATGCAGCCGGGCCATCTATCATGATTATCCGCCCGAATTCATATATGACCAACGCCAGTATGAAATGCAGTTCAAGGCCTTTCCGGACGGCCAGTTCGTCGCCGTTCACAAGGACCGGATCGTGGGCTATTGCACTGCCATCATTGTGAATATCGATGACGATTACTGGTATGACGTGGATGAAATCACCGGGGCCGGAACCTTCAGCACCCACAACCAGGACGGGGACACCCTCTACGGGGCGGACATCGGGGTCCATCCCGACTACCAGCGGAAGGGCGTAGCCATGCTACTGTACCAAAGGCGGCGCGCCTTGCTTAAACGCCATAACCTGCGGCGCATGATCGCCTTCGGACGGATACCCGGCTATAAGGATCTTGCGGGCAAGATGACGGCGGAACAATATGTGGACAAGGTTGTCCAGGGCGAGTTGCGGGACCAGGCCCTCAACGCCCACCTGAAGGCCGGGTACCAGGTCAGGAAGGTCCAACTGGACATTACCATAGACAAGGCCAGCCTCAATTACAGCACCTACCTGGAAATGCCCAACCCGGATTTCAGCCTGACCAAAAAACGGATTTCATCATCCGTGTCGGTCAAACATCCGGCAAGACGCATGCGCGTGTGCGCAGCCCAGTACGCCATGAAGCCCGTGGCCTCGTGGGAGGAACTCGAAAGGAACGTGACCTTTTTCGCCGATTTCAGCAGTTCCTATCACTGCCACTTTCTGGTATTCCCCGAATATTTCACTTTCCAGATGTTCAGTTGCATGAAGGAAACGACCTACGGAGGTTTGGTGCTGGGCTTGACCGCTTACACGGAACGCTACCTGGAAATGTTCAAGGGCCTGGCCCAAAAATACAACCTGTATATCATCGGAGGAACCCATCCGGTATTGGACGGCGGCTACATCTACAACACAGCCCATTTGTTCACGCCCTCGGGCAATGTCTACACCCAGGAAAAACTGCACATCACCCCGGCGGAGCGGCAGGAGGCCAACATACAGCCCGGAAGGGCCATTCGTCTCTTCCAAACCCCGTACGGCAGGATTGCCATTCAGATTTGCTATGACATTGAATTTCCAGAAACTTCCCGCCTGCTGACCCTGGCCGGCGCCGAAATTATTTTTGTACCCTATTACACCGAAGAGAAAAAGGCCTATTACCGGGTTCGCTTGTGCTCCCAAGCCAGGGCCGTGGAAAACTTCGTGTATGTAGTCATGACAGGCAACGTGGGCAACATGCAGACCCCGGCTGGTTCGTTCCTGAATTACAGCCAGTCGGCCATTCTTACTCCCAGCGATTTTTCATTTCCGGAAAAAGGGGTGGAAGGCGAGGCGGACCCCAACGTGGAGGCCGCCGTGGTTTCGGAGCTAACCCTGTCGACCCTGACCCAGCAGCGGCATGTGGCCACGGTCCGGCCCCTCCACGACCGCAGGCCCGACCTCTATTCCCTGACCTCCGCCGCCAAGGTGGAAATCATAAGGACTGAGTAATACTGAATGCAGGGCAGGTTTGAAACCAACCCTAACCGGGTGAACTGCTAAGCAAAAAAATAATCCCGGTAACACGGCAGGCCGTACAATGACCCCGCCTGGGTGATGGCCCGGATAACCGCCTTTTCCACGGCCCTGGCCGCCATCATGCCCACCACGCTGGGCTCAGCCTTTTGCTCGCCTGTGGCCATGACAAACAGGGTGTCCCCGTCCACCATGGTGTGGGCCGGGCTCATGGTCCGGGCAATGCCATTATGGGCCATGGAGGCTATCTTGGCGGCCTGGGGCTTTTGGAGGATGCCGTTGGTCACCACCACCCCTATGCTTGTGTTGCCAGGAAAAATGGAGTCCTGATTATAAAACTCGGCCATGGCTGTTTCCGTGGAAGCAAAGGATTTTTTGTCCTCTTTCAACAGCCCGGCCAGGATGTGGCCCTTTTTGGGGTCCACCACGTCTCCCAGGCAGTTGACAGCCATGATGGCGCCCACCAGCAAATCCCCCTGGCGCAGCATGGAAACTCCCAGGCCGCCCTTCATGGCCCGGTCCATGCCCAAGAGCTTGCCCACGCTGGCGCCTGTGCCCGCACCCACGTTGCCTTCCTTGGGATTTCCCACTGCAGCGGCCTTGCAGGCGGCCAAGCCCATTTCCCTGTCCGGCCGAATCGTATGGGTTCCTGTAAAAAGATCAAACAAAACCGCCTGGGCCACGATGGGAACTTTGGTCACGCCCACGTCAAACCCCACCCCCTGCTCTTCCAGATAGGCCATCACCCCTGTGGAGGCGTCCAGGCCAAAGGCGCTGCCGCCGGAAAGCACCACCGCGTGCACTTTGTCCACCAAATTCACGGGATCCAGGGCGTCGGTTTCCCGGGTGCCGGGGGCGCCGCCCCGCACATCCACCCCGGGCGTTGCGCCCTTGTCGCATATAATCACAGTGCAGCCGGTGCCTGCTTCCAGGTCTTGGGCGTGCCCCACACGGATGCTTTTCAGTTCGCTGAAAAATGTGTTTTCCATTGATCTCCCTCCTTGTTTTAAAAATCGGCCCCTCTCAATCGGAACCATACATAAGCACTTTGCCGCTTTTGGGTCAACAAATGCCTTGTACACAAATTCAGCATGGCTTATACTTTCCGCACAAAAAAAATCACCCCAAGAATCATAACGGCGCAAAAAGGGATTGAAACATGAAAAAATCTTTATTGATCCTGACATTCCTGTTGAGCATTATCCTTGTCTTTTCCGGTTGCAGTGATGACGATGATGATGGAACGGTCAAAAAAAACAATAACGGCGCTGTAACCCTGGCCCCTATCGTGGTCAACAGCCTCACGGATGCGGCCCTCACCCGCAAGGCGGGCATGACTCTGCGGGCCGCCTTGAATACAGCAGCATCAAACCAGCCCATTGTCTTTCATCCCAGCCTGGACGGCGGCGTGATCCAACTAACCATTGTCGGTGACGGGCATACCATCCTCAAGGGCGAGGTCATGGGCATGCGGGAAGAGGAAAGCGGTCCGGTATCCTATCTTGAGGGATATTTTGACCGGGATTACGGCAAGTCCGCCCTGTACGCCCGCAAAAACGTGATCCTGGACGCCTCCCAACTCCCCAACGGCATCACCCTGGAATGGGCCGGAGTGGAAGACGCCCGGGTCCTGGCCGTGTATGGCGACCTCACCATGAACAATGTGGCCGTCACCGGCGGCCGAAGTGTGGCGGAGGATATTTCCGGGGGAGACGTGGACGCAGAACAACCATGGACCCTTGGCCGGGGCGGCGGCGTGGCTGTCTGGGGCGTGGCTTCCCTGAAAGACTGCACGCTTTACGGAAACTATTGCGAAGGGGATTTTGGCCGTGAAGCTCGGGATCGGGGCGCTTTTGGCGGCGGTGTTTATACCGACATCGTCCATCTGCAGGACTGCATAGTCAGCGGCAATTCCATCTATGGAAGCGGAGCAGCGGGCGGCGGCGTCTTCTCCGTGACCGGCGCCGAATCCAAGGAAACCGTTTCCACCATCGAACGGTGTTCCATCACCGGCAACCATCTCAGCGCCGCGATGACCTACGGAGGGGGAGTGTATTCGGACGGCGGCAGCATTGGCAATTCCAAGGAACTCCGGCTGACCAACTGCACCATCGCCCGGAACCTGGCGGACGCATCGGGCATACAGCCTTTTCTATTGGGCATGGGCTACTGGCGAGGCGGGGGCGTATACATTTCCAACGGAAGCCTGACCCTCAAAAGCTGCACCATTGTGGAAAATGAGGTCCATGGCCTTCCCCGCACGGACAGCCTAGGCAAGTCCAATATGGCGGGTGGAGTGGCCGCGACCATCGGCAACGCCCATGCTGTGGATGACATGAAAATCGAGCATTGCATCATTGCAGGCAATACGGTCCATGAAACCGGTGGAACCATCTATGACCACGACGTCTTTACAGGCACTGTGTTTTATTTCCGAAGCCGGGGCTACAACCGCTTGGGCGTGGTGGACTTCAGCCAGATTCTGGTTCCCGTGGGTGAAAGAAACTGGGCCTCCCTGTGCCGGAAACATTTCCCCAAAACCGGAGACGCCAGCGGCGTGCTCCTGGACGACGTGCTGGACATGGTCGCAGGACCGGTACTACACGCCTCCATCCTGTCCACAGGCGTGGATGCGGGCAACCCGGTTCCCCTGTATTATGAGCCCCGGGGTCAGGCGTTGGACCAGTTTCCGGCCCCCCAATATTACATCCAGGAAGTCTTTGCCGAATATTGGGTGGACCAGGACACGGAAGACAACTTCCTGGAATTCTTCCTGGCTCGTCTGGAAGATTATTATAATCTGGAGGGCTTTGCCGCCGGGTTTACCGAGGACTTTGAAACCTTTCTCTCCACGGTGGATGCGGACGACAAGACAGACGGCGTCCAGCATTATACGGACCCGGACGGAAATCCTATCCTGACCCTGGCCGACACCCTGTGGTTCGGCCCGGCAGACACCTGGCCCAAGGAAGTCAGCAACTATCCTTATATACACTTCTGGCATCGCCTGGACGCAGCCCTGGCCGATGAGAATATTCCCGGCATGGGACCCGAAATCCTGGGAGACAATGCCTGGGCCGCCCTCTTTGATTCGGGTGAACAAGCCGAAAGCCCGAACATCACCATGAGAATCTGGTCCATTTCCGGATACAAAAGCATCATGGAAAATCTGGACCAACTGGGTCTGGCCCGGCCTGTCAACGACCGGGGAGACATAGGGGCCATTGAGCTTCCGTAAAACCATAAAATTTTCTGTTCAACTCTTTTCTTGCTGAGCAAAAGGGGGCGCTTTTCGGGGCGCCCCTTTTTTTTGTCCTATCCAGGGGATTGGCGTCCTTGAATTTTTAACTTGACCTGAGCCCCCCGCCCCATTAAAGTTAAATTAAACTTTAATTGCAGGAGGCCCCATGAACAAAGAACCAACGGACAACAAACCTGTTTTCACCATATCCCAACTGGCTGAACAACTGGATATCAGTACGCCGACCATCCGCTTCTACGAACAAAAGGGACTCCTTTCGCCTGCCCGCACTCCGGGAAACCAAAGGGTATACACGCGCAAGGACCGGGCCAGGCTCCGCCTCATACTCCGGGGCAAACGCTTTGGTTTTTCCCTGGATGAAATCGCCGAAATGATCGGCATGGCAAACATGGACATGGACGAAAAGGATCAGATTGAAAAAACCATGGCCTTTGGCGTTCAAAAACTGGAAGAAATTCGCATTCGCAAGGAAGAATTATTGCTTTTGGAAAAGGAAATTTTGGCCATAGGCCAACGCCTGCAAAAAAAACTGAATGAACTTCAAGGAGGTAAATAACATGCATGATTTTCTGCTTAATGAGGAACAATTGAAGGTTCGGGACGAAGCCCGGGAATTTGTCAAAAGCATTCCCCGCCAGATGATCCTGGACATGGACGCGGATAAAATCAAGTTCCCCAAGGAGTTTCTCCAGGAGGCGGGCCGCCGCAACCTGTTGGGCGTTCGCCATCCCAAACAATGGGGAGGCCGGGGCGTGGACTGGGCCACTTCCGCCGCTGTTGTGGAGGAAATCGGCGCCCTGGGCTATATTTTTTCCTGCACCTTCGGGGTCGGGGCGGACCTGGTCTGCGACGCCATTTGCCTTCATGGCACGGACGAACAAAAGGAAAAATACGTCAAGCCTCTGCTGGCCGGTGACATGTTCGCCGCCGAATGCCTGACCGAACCCCGGGGTGGATCGGACTTTTTCGGTTCCACCACAACCGCCGTGGACAAAGGGGATCACTTTATCCTGAACGGCCAAAAACGCTTTATCGTGGGCGCCGAAGGCGCGGACTATTTTCTGGTTTACGCAAAGACCAACCCCGACGCCAAGCCCCAGGAATCCTTGTCATGCCTCATCGTGGACCGGGGGCCGGGTGTGAACGTGGAATACCTGTACGGGCTTTTGGGATGCCGGGGCGGCGGCGCAGGCCGCATAGTGTTCAAGGACGTCAAGGTGCCCAAGGAAAATATTGTGGGCAAAATCCACGGGGCCTATCCGGTGTTCACCACCATGATGATCCCGGAACGCCTGGGCACTGCAGCCATGACCATCGGTTCGGCCAGACCCGCCCTGGAAGTGGCCACAGGCTACACCACAAGGCGCAAGGCCTTTGGCCAGACCATCAACAATTTCCAGGGGGTCAACTTCCAGGTGGCGGAAGCCGCCATGCTGTTGGACGCCTGCCGTTCCATGGTTTATACCACGGGCCGCGCCGCCGACCTGGAGCCCTATGCGGGGAGAACGCGCCGCATGGTTTCCGAAACCAAAAAATTCGTCACCGAATCCTGCCAAAAGGTCGTCCATAACGCCATGCAGGTCATGGGCGGCATCGGGTACACCAATGTTTTCCCCGTGGAGAGAATATACCGGGACCTGCGTCTGGCGACCATCTGGACCGGCTCCAACGAAGTCATGTCCATGGTGATCGCCCACGAATGGTACAGGGAATTCGCCAAGACCAAACAGGCCAACCTCACCCGGGACCTGGAGTTGGACGCCGAAGAAGCCGAAGCCCCGGACGAAAAAATCTACGAGTAGCCCGTCTGTTTTTCCTGGCCGAATTCGATCCCAGCTAGGGAAACGAGGTGTTTTCAACAACAGGGAGGCCTTTCCAAATATTGGCTTCCCTGTTTTTCCTTTTATCCCTAAATTCCCCGCCCTGTTCGCGAAATGGTTGACAGAATGCCGCGCCTGGGACCATAGTTCAATTGCTCAATGGTTCAATTGACTATATTTACAATTCAGGTTTCTCAGGTGTTTTGTTTTACCGCCTTTGAATTCATCCCCGATGAAGGGTCCCGGTTAACAGAGAAAAAGCCATGGCTTTAGGTTCCAAAATCCGATTGATCCTCTGGCTTCTCCTGCTTGTGGTGGCGGGCACAGGCCTGGGCCTTTGGTTTTCCCTGCCCGGCATGGTGGAAAGGCGCGTTCCCTTCTATGCCCAAGAGGCTGGCCTGAAAAATCTCACCTTTGAGGTGAGGAAAATCGGCCTGTTCCAGGCGGACCTGGGCTCCGTTGTCCTGGGTGATCCCCGGGCTCCGGCTCTCACCGTGGCCACGGCGCAGGTGGACTATTCCCCCTGGGACCTGATCCATAAGAAAATCAAATCCGTCCGGGTTGCGGGGGTCCAGGTTTTCGCGAGCCTGGATGGCCAGAGTCTTTCCCTCAGGGGCATGGATTTCCCCGTCAGCAGGAACGAAAACCCGGACGCACCCTCCCCTGCCCTGCCCCGGGAATTGCCCGTGGACCTTGCCTTCCTGAGCCTGGACAGCGCGTCGCTGAACCTGGACTGGAACGGAAAGGCCTATCGCCTGCCCCTGGAAGCACAGGCTGTGCGCCGGGACGCCGGAGTCTTTGACTGCGCCTTGACCATCCATCCCCGGGGCCAGGCCGTCAAATGCGATGTAATGGCGGACCTGCCAGGGCAGAATGTGTCTGTCACCCTAAAGTCAGACACCCTGGAAGCCGGACGCTTTGGCGATCTCACCGGCAGGATAGCCGGTTTGTTAGTAAATGGCGGAATAGACATCCAAGGCAAAGGCGGTTTAAAAGCCTCGGGCCTGGAACCGATTTTGGCGTCCCTGTCATTTGGCAAGGGCGAAATTCTTTCCAGCCCGCTTAAACTTGTCTCCCCGTCTGACAAGCCCTTGACCGCTCAAGTGTCCTTTCACAAAAACCGGGCCGACGTGTCTTTGGAGAACATCCACATTGCCGAGCCTGTGGTATTGGAAATTCCTGCCATACAGACCCGCATCGACCTGACAGACACGGGCATATCCGCCAAGGGCAATTTTTGCTATGCCGTCCGGGCCATGCCCAATTTTTCCGTGTCCATGGAAAATCCGGCCCAGGCAAAAGTTGTTTTTTCCGCTGATAAATCCCTGGACGGCAAACTGGACTTTTCCATTGAAAACGACCCGCCCAAACAGGATATTGTCCTCATTCACGACGCGGCCATAGCCTACATTGCCCAACCTGTCTGGAAAATCCGGGGGGCAGGCAAGAACCCAAACGATTTTACTGTAGACTTTTCCCTGAGTTTTCCCGTCATTAATGTAGAGACAGACAGCGCCAAGGCCCGCATTCCCGGCCTGGGTGTTACAGGCAATCTTGTTTTGAAGGAAGGGCATGAACCGGTATTGAACGCTATAACGGAATTCAAGGATGGGCAGGCCTGGGGAATCAACCCGGAATTCCGGGTGTCCGATATCCGCGGAAAAATGCCCTTTACACACCCGGCACGGACGGACAGGGGAAAAATGTCCATAGGCTCCGTCAGTATAGGAGGAAAAGCAATAGGCCCGGTGACTCTGGACCTGGAGCGCAAAGGTCTGCTCATGTCCTTACAGGGCAGCCACCAGGACACCCTTATTCCCGGGCTGTCCATGGAGTTTTCCGGCAATGCCGGTCTGGATGACAGGGGCGATTTTGAGCTCCATTCGAATTTTGGGGTGAAGGGACATCAAATCACGGCTCTGGACCTGGGAAAATTCGCCAAGGAACTCAAGGGGTACGCCTTTGACGGCCTCTTGACCGTCAAGGGTTTCGCGTCCCTGGAAAAGGGTAAACTGGATACCGGCATGGAAATCAGCATGCGCCAGGGCAAAATCCAGGCTCCCGAGTACAATATGGAAATGACCGGAATAGGCCTTTCCCTGCTCATGGATGACCTTGTGGCGGTCCGTAGCGCTCCCCGGCAGGTGTTTTCCTTTGAGTCCGTCAAGCTGGGCAATATGGAAGTGACCAAGGGCAAGGTGGAATTCATTGTGGAAAGCCCCCAGTCCTTTTTTGTGGAACGCAGCAGCTTTGGCTGGTGCAAGGGGCGCGTGTACAGCCCGGCGGTGCACTTGCAGGCAGGGGTTTCCGATTATGAATTCCTCCTGTTTTGCGATCGCCTGGATTTTGTGGATTTGCTGAGACAACTGGGCGCTCCAAGCGCCAAAGGCTCAGGAAGCCTGAACGGAATCGTTCCCATACGCATTACCAACGGCCAGTTTCGCTTTGACCAGGGCCACCTCTATTCTTCGCCCGGAGAAGGAGGCGCGATACGCATCAAAGGGGGTGACGATTTTATGGGCGGTCTGGCCGCAGGTACGCCCCAACAAAGCCAGTTGACCCTTGCCAAGCTGGCCCTGGAGGATTATCAATATGAATGGGCCAAGCTGGAAATCAATTCCGAAGGGGAAAACCTTTTGCTGAAACTCCAGCTTGACGGCAAACCCACGGGTCCGTTACCATTGGTACCCGATCCCAAAACCGGCAACTTCATAAAGGTGGATAGTCCGGAAAAAGGCGCGGTATTCCAAGGCATCAAGCTGAACCTGAACATCAAATTGCCCCTGGACCTTTTATTGAAATATGGCATCAAATTGAAGGATTACTTTTAAGGCAGAGCCAAAGAGAAACCGCAGCATGATGTTAACAGGCGGCTATCAACGGCAAATGCCCATTACCCAACAGGCCGGGAGAACAAAGATGACCAAACAAATTTTAATCCTGACGGCGGCGGGCCTCCTCCTCATCTGTGCGGGATGCAAGACCGAACACCGCATTGAGGTGGCGCCCATGGAGGTCAACCTCAACGTCAATATTAACGTCAAGGTGGACAGGGCCCTGGACGATTTCTTCGGAGATCTGGACAAAATGGAAGAAACCCAGCCATCTACCCCCACACCTTCGAAACAGTGATTAGGCAACGGACAGGAGGAAGCATTATGAATAAAAGGATATATGCAGCGATTATTGCCATGATACTGGCAGCGACCTTCGCCTTTGCAGGAACCAGCTTTGGGGAAAACATCAAGCAGCGCATGGCTTCCCGCATTCCGGCAATTGGAGACCTCAAAGCCAAGGGCACCATAGGGGAAAACAACCAGGGCTACCTGGAATTTCGTACGGAATCCCGGGAAGGCCAGGACATAGTGACCGGAGAAAACACCGACCGCAAAGCGGTCTACGAACACATCGCCCAGCAGCAGGGAATCACCGCCGACTTCGTAGGCCAACGCCGGGCCGCCCAGATTGCCGAAATTGCCGACCCTGGCATATGGCTTCAGGACCCCTCGGGCAAGTGGTATAAGAAATAAAACCCAATACATATGTTTTTCAAACGTTTGATTGGATTATTTCCAATAAAATGGGGCGTCCTGCGTTTTCAAACAAACACGGGACGCCCTTTCTTATGGATATTAAACCATTTTCCAGACTAAAGGGGTGGCGTGAAAGCAGAGGCTCCCGCTTTAGACTGCTGAAGGCGTCCCAACGCATCGGCCCGGCCCCCCGAGGGGGGCCGGGGCTTGACAAAGTGGGCCAGCAGTATACTTCTTAAGGCGACCAAACCAGAAAGG
>JAEINP010000055.1 GCA_016342355.1 Desulfatibacillum sp. | reverse complement strand
TTTCAGACCAACCTCCTGGCCCTGAACGCCGCTGTGGAAGCAGCGCGGGCGGGCGAGGCCGGGGCCGGATTTGCTGTGGTGGCGGATGAAGTGAGAAATCTGGCCATGCGCGCCGCCGAGGCGGCCAAGAACACCGCCAATCTTATTGAGGGCACCGTCAAAAAAGTGGCGGATGGTTCGGAACTCGTCAATAAAACCAACGAAGCCTTTGGGGAAGTGGCCACCAGCGCCGGAAAGGTGGGCGAGTTGGTGGGGGAAATCGCCGCGGCCTCTAACGAACAGGCCCAGGGCATTGACCAGGTGAACAAGGCCGTCGCCGAAATGGACAAGGTGACCCAGCAAAACGCAGCCAATGCCGAGGAGTCTGCCTCTGCGTCCGAGGAAATGAACGCACAGGCGGAACAGATGAAAGATATTGTGGGAGACCTTATGGCCATGGTGGGCGGCCACGCATCAAGGCATCCGGGCTTTCACGAGCCTGCTTCACGCCTCAATGCGGCGGGTAAGGCCAGGACCACCAAAGCCCTGTCCCACGGGCAAGCGCCCAAGGCAAAGGCTGTGGCCCGGGCTGGCGCCAGGGAGGTACAGCCCCAGCACGTGATTCCCATGGACGATGAGGACTTCAAGGATTTCTAGTGGATTGAAGGCAAGCGGGGGGCTGAAAAGCCCCTCGTTATTTGTTAACGAAATTCTGGTGAAAGGGCCGGGCTTTGGGGCTGCCCGGCCCTGATTGAAACATCTTTAAATACCTAAAAAATACCGCCTAACCCAAACTGGCCTGGGAAACAGCCTGGGCAGGCAGGGCCACGCCAAAACTAGAAGACCGGGATTTTCTGTTTTCCGATGCGTCCATATTAGGGGGGGCGGAAGCAGTCTGTTGAGTTTGCATAAGGCTTCCATGGGCCATGCTCTGTCCGCTCCATACCCGAGGGATTTTTTTGTCTGCGTCCGTATCCTTAAAACGCTCCTTGATCGCAAGAATTTCATCCAAGGCGGTAAAAAATGCGTCCACCACTTTAGGCGCCAAATGGGAGCCTCTTCCCTCCTGGATAATCCTGATGGCCTCCACTCCTGAAAAGGCCTTTTTGTAAGGCCGTTCCGATGTGAGGGCGTCAAAGACATCCGCCATGGCGACAATCTGGCCGGCCAGGGGGATTTCCTTGCCCTTCAGCCCCCTGGGATACCCCGTGCCGTCCCATTTTTCATGGTGGGTCAGGGCGATCATTTCCGCCATCTTTATGAATCCGTTTTTTGCTCCCGATAGTATGTCGGCGCCGATGGAGGGATGTTTTTTCATGGTCTCCCATTCCTCCGGTGTCAGGGGCCCGGGCTTAAGCAGGATAGAGTCCGGAATTCCAATTTTTCCCACATCGTGCATGGGCGCCGAATATAAAATCGACTCCACAACGCGTTTTCCCAGGCCCAGAGTCCCGGCGATGGCTGCAGCATAATGACTCATACGGAGAATGTGCGCTCCTGTCTCATTATCCCGCATCTCAGAGGCCGCCGCCAGTTTGACGATGGTTTCCAGGGAGGCGTTTTTAAGCTGCCGGGTCTGCTGCGCCACCTTTCTCTCCAGGTTGTGTTGATAGTCCGTCAGTTGTTCGTGCATGCGTTTTAATTTCAGGTGCAGGCGCACTCTGGCGAGGATGATATCTCTGTGCTCGGTTTTGGCAAGAAAATCATCCACGCCCAATTCCAGGGCGTTGGCGTGGTTTTCCACCGTGTCCCTTCCGGTAAAGAGAATGATGGGAATCTGTTTGGTCCGGGAGTGTTTTTTCATCTCTGCGGCCACCTGGAATCCGTCCATTTTCGGCATGGAAAGGTCCAAAATAACCAAGTCAATATGCCCATGCAAGGCTGTTTTCAGCGCTTCCTCACCCGAATGGACGGAAATCGCATCGTAGCCAGCCCGCTTAAATATGTGCTGCATCATGCGATGAATGGCCGGTTCGTCATCAACAAGCAGAATAGTGGCCTTATGGTTTGTCATGATGCCATTCTCCATGGGTATCTGTTTTGCCATTCGATCCTTGGAAACATGCGGTTGAAGTACATGAACAGGCAAATCGTTTTCGGCGTAAATCGTTACAAGAGTCTATAGGGGTATCGGAAACTTTGCCGGTATTCTTAAGCCGAAATGGGATGCACCGTCAGTGTATGAGGGTCAGTGCAGAAGGCGCCGCCGCAAAGGTAAAATTTTAATAGGGAAATGGACGAGCGAATATTTTATACCAAGTTGCGTTCACAAAAGTAGATTCGAATTAGGGGGACACGACTCTTATCTCTTGAAGTAGCGATAATAGTTAATAAAATTAAGTTGTTGAGATAAAGATCGTGCCTCCCCAATTCGTGGAACTTACTCAGTTAATAGCAATTTGGTATTACCGGTACACACAATGGGTTCGGCAGGCTATATCCAATTGTTTTGTTCTGCCCGGCTTGGCCAGGACGCCAAACCGTGGATCAGTCAGGCTTTAGATTTTTCTTGGGGTAGGGGAATTCATGGGCGGAGCCCATTTTCGGCCGTCATAACTCCATTTGTCAGGAAGCCCCCGTTGGTTGCGAATTACAGGGTTTTCCAGCCACTCCTTCATTTCTTCGTAAGCCTCATGCACCTTGCGGAACAAGGCCGCATCCCCGTTATGATCCGGGTGATGGGTCATCACCTGCCTGCGGTAGGCGGATTTCACGGCCTCACGGGCATCAGTCCCCAATATCTCCGCCTTGCTGAGCTTGAGAATAGAGAGATGCTTCCCGCTTACCTTGGGGCTGGCCGAGTCAAGGGGCCTTACCTGCCCGGGACTCACAACGGCAGTATGGGCCTGTTCCAAAACCGTCTTGGAAGCCTGGTGCCGGGAACGCCGCCTTTCATGCTCCCTCCACCATTGCCTGCCCAGTTGCTCCACCAACGCCCCCAGGTCGTCGGCAGGCTTTCTGCCAGGGGTGCGTCTCCATAAATAACTGTATACATGGGGAGAGCCCGAGGCCACCACATGAAAAATCAGAGTGTCGGGAGTGAACGAAAAGGTGGCGTAGCGCGTATGCAAGGCCCTGAGCAAATTGGAAGCCACTTCCAGCCGCCATACAAGGCGTTGGCGGCAGGCCCGGGAACAATATTTTCTCCGGCCCATGTTTTGGGTTGCGCCGCATGCCTGGCAAACGAATTGTCTCCCATGACTGGGAATCACGGGGACCAGACTGTCAGGGCCATTGGAGGATTCCATGTTGTTCATAGCTTCCACACCGTACCGGGAAAAAATTTTCTGAAAACTAATTGTGCTGCACCCCTGCCTTCTGTCCGGCCTGCTCCAGTTCCTCGGCCTTTCCAAGGTACTTTGCACCTTCTTTCATTTTGCCGGTATGCTGGAGCATATAGCCCGCGTTTCGGTTTGCCCGCACCCATTTGGGATCAAGCCGGGCCGCTATGACAAAGGCTTTGGCCGCTTTTTCATAAGCCTTCATGTGGGTGGCAGCAACTCCTTGATTCATCCATATGATGGGGTTGACCGGGTCCAACTCCGAGGCCTTGGTAAAGGATTCAAAGGCCTTTTGCGGGTTTTCCATTTCCATGAAGATATTGCCCAGGTTGTTGTGGACCTTGGCGTAATCCGGCTTGATTTTCAGCACCCTTTCATACACTTCCAGGGCCTTGTCATAGTCTTTCCCGGAAGCATAGGCCACACCCAGGTTCAGCAGGGCGTTCATGTGATATGGATAAACCTGGACAACCTTTTCCAAAGCCGGAATGGCCTGATCGGGCATTTGTTTTTCCAGATAGGCCCGTCCCAGATAGGAGCAGGCCTTGAGTCGATAAGGGTCATTCGCCAGAACCAAATTGGCCTCCTGGATCGCCCTGTCCCATGCGCTCCTGGCTTCTGCGGCTTCCAGCCTTTTGAAGTGCCTGTCGCCCTCCATGGCCCGGTGTCCTGCCCATAGGGAGAGCACAAGCAAAACCAGGCACACAAAACCACCAGCAACCGAAACCCGGGCGGGGAGTTTAAAAGCAAAAGAGCTTTTACGGCCTTCATTCCTGTCCAGGACTGAAATCACAGCCAGATAGGCGGTCACCACAAGCAGAGGAACCATCCTCTGGAACGGAAAGGATGCCGCGGCATTCAACATAATGCCAGCCAGGGCGGTGGCAAGGGCCAAAACCAGGAATTTATCCTGCCCGCCTCCGTGAAGCAAAATTCGGCGTAACGCCAAAAATGTTGCCAGGGCCAGCCAGGCGGCCAGGGCCAGCCCGATCAGGCCCAATTCCGCTGCAGCCTGTATGTAATCGTTGTGCACGTTGGATAATTGGAAGTCCTCGGAAAAAACCTTTTCCACCACTACGCGCCGTGAGTAAATGGGATACAGCACTTTGTGGTTGCCCACCCCTACGCCCAGCCAGGGGTGTTCTTTGATCATTTCCAGGGAATTGAGCCAGATATGAATCCGCAACTCCAGGGAAGTGTCAGCCGCCTTTTGCGAACTATTTTTTGAAGCAGTTTCTGTTATTTCATCCAAAGGCTTGGCCGCACTGTCGGCCGCCTGTTGGGCGGCGACCCGGACACGGTGGAACACCTTGCCGAACTGCCATTCAGGCCCGTCCGGAGTCATGTTGAACAAAACCAGAAACAAAACCAGGCAGGCGCCCATGGCAATCCGCTTTTCACGGCCCGGGGACCAGGAAAAATTCGGCCTCCATCCAAACCAAAGCGCCATACTGGCGAACACAATAAGCTGGAAAAACAGGCAGATCCATCCGGTTCGGTTGGATGTGTAAAAAAGATAATTGAGCATGAGGGTGGCGCAGGCCAGGTAAATGGCCCCAATCAACCCTTTGCGTTCCCGTAAAAAAAATGCCGCGCCCAGAGGCAGGGTCAGCACAATGAAATGTACGGCCATGTTCCGATTGGCAAATGTGGAGGCCGGAGGCACGGCCTGCTTTACCCAGTCCACCTCAAAAAGGTGCTGCATAACGCCCAGCAGAGCTACGGCGAAGCCGGAGAAAAACAAGGCCTTCAGCAGCCAGACCCACCGTTTTTTGGAATCCAGGATGTTGACAGCGGCCACAAAAAACACAAGACACGCAGCCAAAGGCGTCCATGTGATCAGCGATTCGTAATGGTTGGGCGCCCACGCCATGCTCAATCCGGCCCAGGCCGCCAGCAAGGCCATGGGCAGGAAAGTGGCCCTTGGCAGAAATAGGGCGGTATCCCCAAAACAAGTTCGCGCAAAAAGCAACCCAACCAGAGCCAGGGATCCGGATAGGGCGAAAACCGTCTGGGGAAGGTTGGTTATGTCAAACAGATTCTGGCGGATGGCAAAGGGGATCAGGATCACCAGCAGGCCCAGCAGGCCAAAGGAAATCTTATCCAGGATGGGGCCGGGAGCAAGAGAAATCCTATCCTTCTCACCAGACAATCGCTTGATTTCCTTGTCCACTTCCCCGGGGGAAATTCTGAGTTGAGCCGCTATCTCCTCAACAGGCAGAGATTCATGATTCCTTATGATAAATTTTTGTTTTTTATTGGAAAGCGTCACAAGGCATTCCCTTTTTGGGTGTGCAATGGAATCACGCCGAATTGATGCAAGGCGAACGGGGGAACATAATAGCAGGCTTGGCGAAGTTTTTCAAAGAATAGTGGCGAGATCTGCCGGATAAGCAAATTAAAGAAAGGGTGTTGAATAAAAGGCGCAAAGGGGGGCGGCTGCATTCCCCTTGCGCCAAAAGAATTCAGAAACCAGTCCTACAACTCGGGCGGGCCAGCGGGGATGAGGCATACGAAAAACAGGGGTTCCTCACCCGTGCACCGGAACTGATGCTCTTCCTCGCCGGGGATGAAAACCGCCGAGCCCGAAGGCACGGAGGTCCATGTCCCCTCCCGATACACCTCTCCCTGACCGGCATGGATGAATATTTCATGCTCCCAGGCGTGGGTATGCCGGGGCGTGGTGGTTCCCGGGGGAAGCTCAAACAGGCGCATGCAAAAATTCTCCGCCCCGTCCTCCTTGCCGATCAACACCCTGCCTTTGGCGCCCTTGGCGGGCTCCGGGAAAACCTTGGGTTCAATATCCGAAAAATTGCAAATCTTCATCATTTACTCCTTTATCAGTTTATAGGACTGTCGCAGTTGTCTCCAATACCTCCGGGCCTGTTTCCAGCACATCCCGGGCGCACTCCCCCAGCATGGCGATCAGGACAGGACATATCCTGCACCGGGCCATTTTTTCACCCCAGTCCGAACAGACCTCCCCCCCGCAAACCGTGCCGTTGATGAACCAGCATAATGTGCCCGCCTTGAACTCCCAGGCTGGGCACTTCATTTTCAGGTGGTTGGGGCATTTATTAAGCGTCCAGCAGGCTTTTCGGGGTGTTTTTCCATCCCTGCGCCTTGTGAGCAAAAAATACAACTGCCTTTCCACATGGGCTGGAACATTGCGCCATCCTTGTTCATAACTGTGCACGGCTTTAACTGAGACTCCCAGAATCTGGGCCATTTCAATCTGGGTTTTTTTCAGGATGCTGCGGGCGTTGGCAAAACCTTTATCGGTCATGGGGCCTGAACTTTCTATTGGACATTCGGTAAAAATGTTCTTGACACACCGTGTCATGGTTGATATTCTTTTCCCACAGTGTGGTAGTTCTTAGTACTGTCATATCAACCCTGCTCTGTCAACGCAAAGGCCTGATTTCAACTACAAGCATTTGATTTTTCTATTTTAAAAAGGCTGCTAACAAGGACCGGACAACGGGTTGAAAATTTGTCAAGTTTTTTTAGACCGAACGTTCGGGATAACTCGAACGCTCTGCTCAAAGACCCATAATCAGGGAGGGAAGCATGAGTAATGCAAGCAAGTCCTACGACGCCATTGTCGTGGGCTCCGGGCCCGGGGGGGCCACGGTGGCCAAAGAGTTGGCCAACAAGGGGAAGAAGGTCCTCATGATGGATTGGGGAGGCGACGAACCCATCAAGGGGACCTATCTCCAGGCAGCGGAAATGGGGGGGGTGCCAGGCAAGAGCATGCTGTTCACCTACAAGGGGCTTTCCATGGTGAGGGCCATTACGGCCGGGGGAAGTTCGGTGCTGTATTACGGCACCGCCTTTGAGCCGCCCCTAGACATGCTCAAGGCTTATGGGGTGGACATCGAGCGGGAGGTTCGGGAGGTCAAGGAGGAATTGCCCATTGCTCCCTTGCAGGATCGCCTGATCGGCCCCATGGCCAAACGCATCATGGAAAGCGCCCGGGAACTGGGTTACGACTGGAATCCTCTCAACAAATACGTCTACCAGGACAAATGCCGGGTGGATTGCGACAAGTGCAACCTGGGTTGTCCTTACGGCGCCAAATGGAGCGCCCGCATGTTTGTGGACGAGTTCAAGCAGAATAGGGATTCCAGGTTCATTGCCCGGGCCAAGGCCCGCCGGGTTCTGGTGGAAGGCAACACGGCGGTGGGCGTGGAATTTGTGGCTGGCGGAACTCTGCAAAAGGCCTATGCGCCGGTGGTCATCCTGGGGGCCGGAGGCATCGGTACGCCTGTAATCCTTCGGGAAAGCAAGATTTACGGCGCCGGGTACGACTATTTTTTCGATCCCCTCATCTGTGTCATGGGAACCATTCCCGAGGACCTGGGAGGCAGGGAGTTTCCCATGGCCACAGGCATGCACATGCCGGAGGAAGGTTATGTGATGACCGATATGACCGTGCCCAAGGGCGCTTACCAGGCCTTTGCCGCTCAGGTGGGCAGGGTGCACAAGGTTTTTTCCCATTCCCGCACCCTCCAGATCATGATCAAGGCCAAGGACACCCTGGGAGGAAAGCTCACGGATTCAGGCGGGGTACGCAAGCACCTTATTCCCGAGGACAACGCCAAGCTCATGAAGGGTTATGAGCGGGCCACCGGGATTTTGAAAAACGCGGGCGCCAAGGACATTTTTAAATCCTGGTACATCGCGGCCCATCCTGGCGGGACTGCCAAGATCGGCGATATTGTGGATTCCAATCTCCAGACCCAATACGACAATCTATATGTCTGCGACTGTTCGGTCATCCCCGAAGCCTGGGGCCTGCCGCCCTCCCTGACCCTGGTGGCTCTGGGTAAGAGGCTGGCCAGGCATATTATAGCCGAACCTAAAACCGAGGAACAGGATTCCCAGGCCCAAGCAGCCTAAAAAGAGGTTTTCATGCCCAAAATTGTGGACCATGACAAGTACAGGGAAGAGCTTCTGGGGGGGTGTTTTGAACTGTTTTCCGACAAAGGCTACTCCAACGTGACCATGCGCCAGATCGCCAAGGAACTGGGCATATCCACCGGAGCTTTGTATCATTATTTTCCGACCAAACAATCCATCCTGGACCAGTTGTTTCAGTACATGGGCAAAAAGGACGTGGAGGAAGGGGTTCAGGCCACTTCCCTATCCGGGTCCTTTGAGGAAAGGATCGGCCTTTTCCTGGATTTTTTCCGGGCCAAGGAATCGGCCTTCGGCAAGATGTTGCTCCTTTCCATCGATTTTGTCCGGAGTCACGACACCATGGAAGCCCGTCAGACAGCCCGCCAATGGCTGGATTATTATATCCGGAACATGGCCGTGTATCTCAGACTGCCCAGCCAGATGGCCGAGTTTATGGCCACTTTTCTGGGAGGACTGGTTTACCAAAACAGGCTGGTGCCCGGCTCCATTTCCCTGCGTGAGCAGTTGGACCTCCTTAAGGACGTCCTCATGGTTTACCTGGGTGAACACGAAAACCCCAAAAACAGGCTGTGCAACCTGTGTCCCTTTATGACCGACCACAATTCAACCGAGACCGAGGAGGTATCGTACTGATGCAAGGCCAGGACACATCAACTCAGGAAAAAGTCACCCAACCGCCTCCCAAGAATGGGGGGGATGGAAGCAACGGACGCGATCCCGCCATGGAAAAACTGGTGGAGAAACTGCTCCAGACCAAAGAATTCAAGGACATGACCGGCATGCTCATGCCCGAAGTCCTCAAAGCCTGGGCCGGGGATTCCGGTTTAAGAAAAATTATTTCCAAGCAGATAGCCAAAACCCTTGGAAAAAGCCTGCTGTCCAAGGTGAACGGAGACACCCCACCCGTTAACATATGGGAGGATCTTGAACTGGCAGGGCTCCTCATGGCCAAGGTGCCGGCCTTGCTCAATACGGGCATCAAGGGCACGGGCGGGATCAGCAAGGCCCTGGACAACCTTCCCGACGAACAAAAACAGGCTTTCATAGGTCAGGCCCTCCAGGCCATTGATTCAGCCTCCCTGGGCGAAACCCTGGCCACTTTTATTCGCATCGTGAACGAAGTCCACGAAACCAACCCCACCTTTGTTTCCGAACAAATTCAGGCGCCTTTTCAAAAATTGGTGGAGAACCTGGATTTCGCCGATGTGGAAGACGTCATCAAACATTCCCAGAACGATCTGGTGGGCGTGGTCAGGGCCGTCAATGAGGTCTTTGACCGGTATCCTTCCAAGGTGGTTTGCCTCCTGGGGTTGGTTCCCGCCACAATGAACGTGATTGTAGCCATCCTGAACGAAGCCACTTCCCAGTTGGACAACATGCCCCCGGACCTGCTTACCGAGGTCATCCTTTCCCTCATGGGAGACATTGACGGGGCTGCCATTGGAAAGGCCATCAATTATCACCATGAATTGCTCCGCAAGATCCACACGGGCAGCTCCCTGCTTGGCCCCCCGGGCCATCCCATGTTTACCCAGGAACTCACCCGCAAGCTCAAGGAGATTGTGGCGGTCATTGATACCGAGGTCTGGTGGAAGGGCCAACAGGCTATTTCGGAAGTCAGGGATGCCAGGGAAAACGCCAAGTACACCCTGCTCCGGGAAAATCCGAATATGCTCATTCAGCAGTTAAAGGAATCACCGGTCCTGTTGAATTCCCGGATCAAGGCCCTTTTGACCAACGTGTCCCTCCTGGAAGAACTGGATGAAGAGGAAATGGCCGAAGCCGTGGCCG
This sequence comes from Desulfatibacillum sp., assembly GCA_016342355.1. Taxonomy (GTDB): domain Bacteria; phylum Desulfobacterota; class Desulfobacteria; order Desulfobacterales; family Desulfatibacillaceae; genus Desulfatibacillum. Next base: position 20,442 of record JAEINP010000055.1, on the reverse strand, counting down.
AGGGCGCCTTGCGCCTGGACATGCAGGATCTGGCCGAAGCCCTCAACCTCCATGCCCAGGTGGCGAACCGGGTGCGCAAGGTCAAACCCGACCTGGCCATGAGCATCCTGGAATCCTTTGCCTATTCAGTGGATCTGGACGAATTGGGGGAAATGGCCCAATGGCTCACCAGGGACGTGGCGACTTCGTTCAAACCTTTGGTGCGGTCCGTGTTCCCTCATGTGGTGGAAGGCTTGTGCGATTGCCTGTCCCCGGAAAACGATGAACACCAGGAAGGGGTGGAAAACGCCCTGGACGCCCTGCGTGAACTCCTGAAACCCAAGGAGGCTGACTGATGAATCCCATATTTAAAGAAGCCGCAGCTCATGTTGACAATCAGGTGATCAGGGACTGGAAAGCCCGGGGAAAAAAGGTCATCGGCCATACATGCAGTCATGTTCCCGAGGAAATAATCACCGCAGCAGGCATGATGCCCTACCGCCTGCGCGGGATCGAGTCCGAAACCACCTCCATTGGCGACACCTATTTTGGCCCGTTTATCTGCAGTTGCCCCAAGGCCATCCTCCAGAAGGCAGGGGAGGGGGCATACAAGTTCCTGGACGGCGCCGTCATGGTTCAAAGCTGCGATTCCATGCGCCGCCTGGACGAATGCTGGCGCGCAGCCAATGAAGACTATCCGGGAATTCTTCCCGGATTTTGGCATTATCTGGGCGTGCCCCACAAGGCTGTCGACTACAGCCTCAAATGGTTTTCCCAGGAAATCGAATTGTTCAAAACGCACATTGAGGAACATTTTGGCGTAGAGATTACCGAGGAAAAACTCCTGGAAGCCGTGGCCTTGTACAATGAAACCCGGGACCTGCTCAAGGAGTTGGACGAAATAAGGGCCATGGAGGAAACACCCCTTTCCGGCCAGGAAGCCATGGACATTGTCCTGGCTGGCACAGCCCTGCCCAAGCAGGTATACAACCCCCTGCTCAAAGAAACTCTGGCCGAATTGAAAACCCGGAAAACCCACCATGGCGGGAAAAAGCGCATCCTCCTGGGAGGCAGCGTGGTGGACGACCCCTCCCTCATATCCGTCATCGAAGGGGAAGGGGCTGTTGTGGTGGCCGACACCGTGTGTTTCGGGTCCCGCTCCTTTGAAGGATTGGTTCCCGAGGACAGCCCCATCATGCTCACCATTGCAGGCCGGTATCTTCATCACCAGTTCTGTCCCCGGATGTTCGGCTATTACAAGGACCGCATGGGGCTTATCTTGCAAAAGATCAAGCAGGCCAACGTCGACGGGGTCATCCTCCAGAATATCCGTTTTTGCGACCTCCACGGCTCGGAAAACGGCCTGTTCGAAAGGGAACTGGAATCCATGGGCATACCTGTCATTCGCCTGGAACGGGAGTATGGGGCCATGGCCGACGAAGGCCGTCTGCGGATGAGGATAGGCGCTTTCCTGGAAAGCGTTTCCGTTGGAAACATCGAAAAACCTGCTGCATGACAGAGGAAAGATATAGGTAGACCATGAGGAAGGAATATACGGAATATCCGTTTGACTGGACGCTCCATAGCCTGTTCACGGCGGCGTCCAAGGCCAATGACGGCACCAAAAAGGAATACGATCGCATCATGTCCCGGATTGGGGACATGAAAGAACTGGCTGACTTTGTGTTTGGTCTAGGCGAGGCCGGGGCTTTGTTCATGAAGGGCTTTTCCCAATACACCGAGGCCATCACAACGGCTCACCAGAGTGGGAAAAAGCTGGCTTTGACCACGTTTTGCCAGTCTCCGGCCATATTCTGGGCCATGGACGTGGTGCCCATTGTCCTGGAACCCATGACCGTGTTGGGAAACCTGGTCCGCAAGGGCGGCACCTCCGAGTACATGGACTTTTGCGTGGAGGCAGGCTTTACCGAAACATCCTGCTCCTCCCAACGGGGCGCCCTGGGCGCTTACCTGTATGGATTGGCCGAAAAGCCGGATTTTGTGGCTATCGACACAGGAGGAATTTGCGACACCAACGCCAATTCTTTCACATTCGCCGCCAGCTACATGAACATCCCTTTTTACCAGATCAACTATCCTCCCACCCTGACGGATAAACGGGCCGCAGATTACCACAGATCGGACTACAGGAATTTCATCAGGTTTTTGGAAGAGCAAACCGGCAACAAACTGGACGAGGATAGGCTTCGGGTAATCATGAAGGAAATTGAGGTTCAGGATGACCTCATTTGCGAACTCCAGGAGTTGCAGCGTCTCCGGCCTAACCCGGTTCCGGTTATATTCAACCTGTTCATCTACGCCCTGCGTTTTACCATGGCGGGTCAGGAACCCTGCACCACAATGCTCAAGGCATGTCTGGACCACGCCAAGGCCAATGCGGCAAGGGGGTTGTCCGGCTTGAGCACGGTGGAGGAAAAATCCCGGGCCTTGTTTGTGTACATCGACCACTACGCCACGAATGTTCCCATGTGGACCTTTCTGGACAGAATGGGAATCTCACACCTGGGGTGCATCCTGACAAAATTTTATCAGGAAGGCGCCTTTTACGCCAACGGGGGGGGATACCACCTGGACTCGGCGAACCTGGACACCATGATAGACACCCTGGCCGAGCAAAACTCCAGGCTGCCCATGGTCAAGCAGATCCGGGGACCCTACGACGCCCCGGATATGTGGCTGGAGGAAGCCCTGTACCTCAAGGACAGCATGAACGCGGATTTTGCAGTGTATTCGGGAACCCCCGGGTGCCGCAACACCTGGGGCATGGTCAAGCTCTTCGCCAAAAAACTGGAAGACGCCGGTCTTCCCACCCTGGTTATCAATGCCGACGCCTTTGATGAAAGGGTGGAGTCCTGGGAAGCCACCCAGCACCGTTTTGAAGAGTTTCTGGAATTGCGCAGACTGTTATAATCAGACCGTAATGTACCAATAAAGGAGTCCCTTATGAGACAAGCCTTACTTGAGTACGACTATGATTGGGCGATGCAACGGGTTTTCGATCAGGGCTCACGCTCCCTTGATGGAACCAGAAAGGAATTTGAAAGAGCCAGGTCCCGGTTCCCCACCTTTGGCAGCGTCATGAAGCTCTTCTATGAATACGAGGAAGTGGGCCGCGCCATGACAGGAGGATCGGCCAAATACATCAACAATATTGTCAACGCCCAGAAGGACGGTAGAAAGGTGGCTTTGACCACCTTCTGCATGTCCCCGGCGCTTTGCTACGCCATGGATGTGGTCCCACTGCTCATAGAGCCCATCACCGCCGTGGGAAACTTGTCCCGGAAGTTCGGCATGGGCGAGTTCATGGACTATTGCCTGGAAGTGGGCTTCGCCGAAACCGCGTGCTCGGCCCAACGGGGCGCCATGGGCGCTTACCTGGCAGGGGCCGCCAGAAAACCGGACTTTGTTTTGTGCAACATGAGCGGGGTGTGCGACACCAACACCAGCGCCTTCGCCTTTGCGGCGGAAGCCCTGGACCTGCCCCTGTTCCAATGCAATTTTCCACCGCAAATGCGGGGAGAAAGGGCCGACGAATATCACCGGAACGATTACCGGGCCATGATTGATTTCATCTCCCAACAGACCGGCAAGCCTCTGGACCCGGCAAAACTTCGAGATGTCCTGGTTGAAATACAAAAGCAGGACGAACTTATTGTGGAAATGCAGGACTACCAACGCATGATACCCAGTCCCATTCCCACGTCTTTTAACCTGTTTATGTATTTGCTCCGGTTTTTGTTCGGAGGCACGGTCGACGGCACCCAGGCCCTGGAGGCCATGCTCAAGGTCATCCGGCAAAATGTCAAAGAGGGCAGAGCAGGGGTGAGGGGCGGTAAAGAAAAGGCCCGGGCGTTGTTCATTTACACTGATCACTACGGGGGCGGTCTTCCCCTGTGGAATTTTCTGGACAGCCGGGGAATCACCCACCTGGGATGCATTGCTGACCGGTTTTACCAGCAGGCGGCGCCCTATGTGAAGGAGGGGGAAGGCTATGTGGTGGACTCCACGGACCTGGATTCCATGATAGACACCATGGCGGCCCTCAACTCCCGCATGCCCATGGTAAAACAAATCCGCGGCCCTTACGACGCCCCGGACATGTGGCTGGAGGAAATTCGGACGTTCCGGGAGCTTTATGCGCCGGATGTTGCCGTATACATGGGCACCCCCGGGTGCCGCAACACCTGGGGCATGGTCAAGCTGGTGGCCAGAGAATTGGAAAAGGAAGGACTGCCCACCCTCATCATCAACGCAGACGTTTTCGACGAAAGGGTGGAGTCCTGGAGCATGACCCAGGCCCGATTTGAGGAATTTCTCGATCTAAGGAGGATTGGTGTATGATAACAGCAGGTTGTGACGTAGGCTCTCTGACTTCCAAAGCCGTCATTATTCGGGACGGCAGAATCATCGGCTCCGCCATTCTGCGGTCCAGTTCCAGGCCCGAAGCCTCGGCTCAAACGGTCATGGGCCAGGCTCTGGAACAAGCGAAAATCAGCCAGGATGCTATTGAATACTGCGTGGGCACAGGATATGGCCGCGATAAAATAGCCTTTGTGAACGAATCCCGGTCAGAAATCGCCTGCCATGCCCGGGGCGCGGTCTGGCTGGCGCCCGCCACTAAGACCATTATCGACATAGGCGGCCAGGACTGCAAGGCCATCCGCCTGGATAAGGACGGCCGGGTGGAAAAATTCCTGACCAACGACAAATGCGCGGCTGGCACCGGTCGGTTTTTGGAGGTCATGGCCAAACTTCTGGGGGTGACCGTGGATGATTTGGGTAAGATGTCCAAAAAATCCCGCGAGCCCGTGACCCTGGCTTCCACCTGCACGGTGTGGGCCCAGGCCGACGTGATCCAGTACGTCAATTCCGGCATTCCCCTGGAGGACGTTGGGGCTGGCGTCAACAACGCCATGGCGGGCAGGGTGGCCACCCTGGCCAATGCGGTCCATGCCCAAAGAGAAGTGGCCATGACCGGCGGAGTGGCTAAAAATCCCGGGGTGGTCAAGGCCCTGGAAAAACTCATCGGACATAAGGTGACCATTATCAGGAAGGCGGATCCCCAACTGGCCGGAGCTATCGGCGCGGCGGTTCTGGCAAGCGATACCATGGCAGGGAGGGCGTAAAAATGATTGTAGCAGGTGTGGATGTGGGTTCTCTCACGGCCAAGGCCGTGATACTTCAAAACGACAAGATTCTGGCCAGCGCCGTACTGCGGGCCACTCCCTCCCCAAGCCAGTCCGCCCAGGCTGTCATGGACATGGCCCTTGCTCAGGCAGGCCTGTCCCAGGACGACGTGGCATTCACCGTGGGTACGGGGTATGGCAGAAAGCAGATTGATTTTGTAAACCATGTGGAGTCGGAAATCTCCTGTCACGCCCGGGGAGCTGTCTGGAACCTGCCCTCCGTGCGCAGCATCATCGACATCGGCGGGCAGGACGCCAAGGCGGCCCGGATCGATGAAAACGGCAATGTGGAGCGCTACGGATACAACGACAAATGCGCTTCCGGAACAGGCCGGTTCCTGGAAGTCATGGCCGAAGCCCTGGAAGTTCCCCTGGAAGACATGGGAGACCTGGACCTTAAAGCCACCCGGGATGTTTCCATCTCCAACCAATGCGTGGTCTTCGCCGAAACCGAAGTCATCAGCCTGGTGAACAAGGCCTATGAGGTTCCAGATATCGTGAAGGGCCTCCACAAGGCTATGGCCGGACGCGTTGCCGCCCTGGCGAAAAGCATTGGCATGGAAAGCGACGTGGCCTTCACCGGAGGCGTGGCCAAGAACAAGGGACTGGCCCGGGCTTTGGAAAAGGCCTTGGGCATTGAACTGAAATTCCTGGAAACCGATCCCCAGACCAACGGGGCCTTGGGCGCGGCCCTCATGGCAGCCCAGATGGTTGCGGAAAAAAAATCCGCCTGATCCGGCTGTTGGCAAACTGTTCAGGACAATATAAAAAAGGGGCAATCCCATGACGGGGTTGCCCCTTTTTTGCAGCTCCAAAGGCCTTTGGGTTGGTTTTCGCCTAACCCCGCACCTTTTTACTTCTGGCGTTGCCGGGGCAAACGCTCAGGCACTCGTGGCAGGTAATCCAGTAGTTATGCCCGGCTGTATTGATAACCCGTTCAATGTTGCGGATGCCCTCCGGTGTGTTCAGCGCCAGGGGGTATATGGCGTGTTTGATGGTATGGCCCAGGCAGTTCATTTTCCTGAATCCGTCCTCCAGAATAGCCTGGCTTGGGCAGGCCTTGGCGCATAAGTCGCATCCCTTGGGGCAGGGGTCCAGCTCCTCCAACGGGTCCCCTGCCAGTTGGGCGGTGGTAACCACAGCGCCAAAACGCAGCATGGTTCCGAAGTCCTTATTATGCACCAATTGGTTTTTGCCAAAATGGCCAAGCCCCGCCTGCACAGCCGCGTGCTTTAATGAAAGAACCCCCCAGGGCTCCATATCGTGGAAAACCATGGGCGCATAGGACGGCGCGGGCACTGCCAGGGCGCCGCCCTTTCCCTCCATGAAATTGGCCAGGGACAGACTGATTTCGTCGATGAGCATGTAGACCGAATGATAGGACCGGTGGAGAGCATACAAACTCCTGTTGGCGCTGTGGAGAATGCCTCTGGGCACGGCCATGCCGAAGACAATGACGGTCTGAGCATTGTCCAGGGCGTATTGGGGATGGTGCTCATCCGGGGCTTGCGAAAAACGGGACACAGGGGCGAATCCCACCCTGTTGACCCGGGGTTTCAGGAAATCCAGAACGGTGTTTTGGGAAAATCCAGTCATGGGCGTCTCCTTGCAGCGGTTAGCGAGTCTGTTCATGGGGTTTTTCAGTTGTTTTGTATAAGATCAGATAAATCAACGGCCCTATGGAACCCGTGGTGAGTGTCAGCAGCATCCACGGCCATGGATTGCGTCCCGCAGTTCTGGCGTCGCGCCACATCCAGACAAGAAACAGGCTGAGGGCGATTACCAGATCCGCCAAGACCTGGGCCGCCCCAAAACTCTGGAAGTGCGGTTCAAAAACGCCCCAATAGCCGTGGCGCCAAAGGGCCATTGCGGTGAGTGCTGAAAATGCGGTCAAGGTGACGATTAAAAAATTGCGTTTCACGGGGACCTCCTTTTTTTGATTGTTAACTATTAGATAGCATGCAAGTAAATAGGATAAAAAAAATCAGTTGATGAGCTTTTTCAGCAAAGCCCGAAAAAACGACTCCTCTTCCTTTGACAGGGAGCCTAAAAAATCCTGGTTGGCTTCTTCCAGCAGAGTCTCCAGTTTGTTGGCTATCTGTTTTCCTTCTTTGGTGAGGCAGACCAGGATGGCCCGGCGGTCGTCAGGGTGGGGCGCCCGCTCCACCATGTCCATTTTTTCCAGCCGGTCCAGGATGCCTGTGGTGGTGGCGCTGGTGATCCGCAATTTCTCCCCCAGCACATGGGAAGGTATCCGGTCCTCTTCCCGGAGGGCGTTCAACACCATGGCCTGGGACGGGGTCACGTTCAGGTGGGCGATGCGGTTGGCCCAGAACCCGGCTCCAGTCTGGGCTGCTTTGGTGAGTTGAAAAAACACGCAATTTTTGACTTTCATGGCTTGTCTCCTGGAGCTTTGATAGCATGCTAATAAAACCAGGGCAAGAAAAAAAACGCAAAAACGGGAGATGGATCACCACGCATGAAAAAACAGGGTGGAGGGTTCCATTATTCACTCCCAATCAGCCATTTGTATAAGATTCTGATAAAATGCCTAAAAATGGCATCAACCGAAATCTTGTGTTATTCATCGGGGGAGGCAATCTCCTTGCCATTAACAATCAGCTATCACTTATCCCGGACCGGTTTTCAGTAGGTGCGGCAAAAAAAAGGTTCATCTGGTTTCAAATCCGGTCCCAACCAGTACCAAACCGCAGGGCGCGATATAATTGTGGCCCTGCCCGCAAAGATAATTGACATCCGGCGCCCAATCGTGAATACTATACCGAACGGTATATTGGATGGGGAGGCAATCTCCACCCAAACACCAAGCCATTTATTCTTTTGCCAAAGCCCCTTTTTTTCCGGTCCGGAATTGCAATCAGTGCAAAAAGCGTTTGAAAACCAGAGATTAAGCATCCCAATGACTGGAAGGTCGACGCCGATTGCAAAGCATGGAGGGAATGGTTTTTTTGGCCGGATTCAAAGCATTCCAAAAAAGGCATATTTTATCCTGGCGCGATAACGCCCCATGGACAATGGGATCCCAAAACACTTAGGAGAGAATCGTGATCACAAAAGCCGACGTGATTCAAGCAGCCCGTGACAATGGATTTCAAGATGTGGGTTTCACAACCGTGGAGCCTTTTAACAATTCCAAAGAATACCTGGAAGCCCACCAGGAGGAATACGGATGGACGGAAAAGGTGGGGCTGCACCTGTTGAGCGGAACGGACCCCTTGACCGTCATGCCTGCGGGAAAGTCTATCATTGTGCTTTTGGAGGTCTATTTCCGGGAATCCTATCCCCATTCCATGGAAAGCCATTTTGGCCGGTGCTATCTGGACGACGACCGGGTTACCAGGGACGGCCTCTTTCAAAGGATAAAGGCGTTCCGGGGCTTTCTCCGTGATAACGGCGTGGATTCCAAAGTTCCCATGCACGTTCCACACCGGGCCGCCGCGACGCGGTCCGGTTTGGGAACCCTGGGAAAAAACTGCCTGTTTTATTCCAGCCGGGTCGGAGGACAAAGTTCCTTTAACCTGCCCATCGCCGTGGTGGTGGATCAGGAATTCGCCCCGGACGAGCCCACCATGAAGTTTGGATGTCCGGACTGGTGCCGCAACGCCTGCATCGCCGCTTGTCCCACCAAGGCCCTGAAAGGCAACGGCAGGCTGGACCCGCGCAAATGCATTTCCTTTCTCAGCTATTTCGGAGAAGGCATCACGCCCCTGGAAATCCGGGAAGCCATGGGCCTCTTTGTCTACGGGTGCGACCGGTGCCAGAATGTATGCCCCCGTAATGCCCCGTGGCTGAGCAAGGTGCTGCCTCCCAACCAAAAAGCCTTTGCCAAGGCCGATGATTTTGAACTGCCCAGGTTGCTGCACATGGACAAGGAGTATTTTGAAACCAAAATATGGCCCCATATGTTCTACATGGGCTACGAGGATGTATGGCGCTGGAAGATGAACGTGGCCCGGGTCATGGGCAATTCCCTGGACGCTGTCTATGTGGACGACCTTATCAAGGCCTTTGGGGATCATGAAGATGAACGGGTCCGGGGAATGATCGCCTGGGCTTTGGGCAGGCTTGGCGGAGAAAAATCTAAAACCGCGTTGACAGGATTTGCCCAAACAGCCAGGGGACCGGTCCTGGAGGAAATCAATCAAGCCCTGGCCATGATCGGGTGATATCTGTATTGTTGATGAAAGAGCGCCGGAATTTCGGAAAACAATCCTGAAACTCCGGCGTTTTTCCAATCTGTTTAACACCATCCATTTATTTGTAAGGAGCGTTCCATGCCAGTTCCCGAGGCCATGAAGTTTTACGCCAAGCGTTTGGGGTACCCCCAATCAGAGACCATGGGTAAAATCCTATCCACGATTTTTGATACGGAAGGAAAACAAAAGATAGCGGGCTTGCTTCCAGCCAGCGCAACAACCCTGGCCCAAAAAACCGGCATAGCGGTGGGGGAAGTGGAAGCAATCCTGAAAGAACTCAGATATTTCGGGGCCATCTCCAGGAACCAGAAAATCAATCAGGAAGAAGATGTTTTTCTGCTGTATCCGGGAATCATCGAGCTCAGGGACGCCGTCTTATTGACGCCCAACGTAGACCTTGCCATGGTCGAGATGTGGGATCATGTCATCCGGGAAGAAATGCCGGAAACGCTTCCCTTATGGGAGAAATTGAACATCCCGCCACTCATGCGGACTATTCCCGTGGAAGCCGCGGTGGATTCCCGGTCCACGGTCCTGGATGTGGATTCCGCCCGCAGCATTATTGAAAACGCCCGGCAGATTGTAGTCATTCCCTGCGTTTGCCGATCGTCCCGCCACAAATTGAACAAAAGCCCCGACTGCCCGGCCCCGGAAGACGCCCACATTTGCATGCTCGTCAACCTTTTCGGACAGGAGGCCCTGGAACGGGGCATCGGCACACTGGTTACCAAAGAGGAAGCCCTTGTCAAGCTCAAGGCCGCGGAAGACGCGGGCCTGGTCCACATGACCCGGAACAACGTCAAGGAGGACCTGGCCTTGTGCAATTGCTGTTCTTGCTGCTGCACCGGCCTGTTCATGGTGAACCAGATCAAGTACCATGCCTTCGCACCCTCCCGTTTCAGGATAAAACTCAACGAAGAGGAATGCGTGGGTTGCGGAACCTGCGTGGATCGGTGCCAGTTTCACGCCATCGAATGCGACGATATCGCCCGCATCGACCTGGACTGCTGTTACGGCTGCGGCAACTGCGTGCCCACCTGCCCTAACGAGGCTTTGATCCTGGAAGAAATTCGGCCCAAGGAATTTATTCGGGTTACATGATGAAATAGGGGCGGACAGCCTGCGGCTTTAACAATCAAACCCAGGTGTCCACCCTGTTTGAGCTTTGGGAGCAAAGGAAAACAGTCAGGCTCAAAATTTGATCTATTGTTTTTGATACGGAAGAAAAACAAAAGATAGCGGGATTGCTTCCCGGCAGCGCAGGAATCCTGGCCCAACAACCGGTATATCGGTGGGGAAGTGGAGGCAATCCTGAAAGAACTCAGATATTTCGGGGCCATCTCCAGGAACCAGAAAATCAATCAGGAAGAAGATGTTTTTCTCCTGCAGGCGATCAAGAGCATGGCCGGGCGTTTAAGGTTTAGGAAAGCAGGAAGATCTTCCCGGGTTTCCAGTCCCGGGCAGCCAGGACTGGAAACCTATGTGGGAAGATTTTTATTGACAAGAGTGTTTAGTAGCTATACACTATGCCCATGAAAAATACATCACCCACACCATTCTCGCTCATAGGCAAATTTGTCAGGGTCATTAAAACCTGGCAGGCCCTGGAAAAGCAGCCTCGAAAATTTGGCCTGGACGTGGATCTGCATAGTTCGGAAATACACTTGGTGGAAGCGGTGGGCCACAATGAAGACATGTGCGTGACCGACCTGGCGGATTTAATGGGCGTCACCAAAGGCGCTGTTTCCCAGACCCTGAAAAAGCTGGAGAATAAAAGGTTGGTCGCCAAAATACCTGATCCGGCAAACAGTTCGCGGGTGCTTGTGCAGCTTACAGCCAAGGGCAAGGTCGCCTTTTATGCCCACCAGCACTGGCACGAAACCATGGATGGGGGATTTAAGGAATACCTTTTTGGGATGCCCCAGGACAAACTAATTTTTCTGGACGAGTTTCTGGACAAGCTGCTTTTGTTTTTTACTGTGTCCCGATAATTTTTTTTACGGCAGGCGTATACATACTAAACAGGAGGAATAAATTCCATGGCCTTTGTTAAAAAACATTTTGGACAGGAAATGGACCGAATGCCCGGGTGGGCCTTCAGGGGGATGTCTTTAATATTTTCCATTCGGGACCGTTTTTTTCCCGTGGATTCCCTTCTTGAGAAATTTCCGATTACGGAAGGGATGACGGTAGTGGATTACGGCTGCGGCCCGGGATCGTACATCAAACTGGCATCCCGCTTGGTGGGCGCCTGGGGGATGGTCTATGCCGTGGATGTGCATGAGTTGGCGGTTGCGGCCATTGAAAAACGGGTCAGGCAGGAGGGTCTGGGGAATGTAAGGCCGGTTTTGGCCCAAAAGGACAGATGCCCCGTGGAAGATGAAGCGGCTGATTTGGTTTGGGCTTTGGACATGTTCCACATGGTCAGCAGGCCCAAGGAGTTTTTGCAGGAGCTTAACCGGATAACCAAGCCTGGCGGGCTTTTGTACATAGATGACGGGCATCAGCCCCGGAAGAATTCCAAGGAAAAAATTGTGGAATCCGGGGCCTGGGCCATAGAAGAGGAAACCGCCAAATTCATGAAGTGCATCCCTGTCAAATAGGGAAAGGAGGAACTATGAGAATTGCCATCGCCTATTTTTCAGCCACGGGAAACACCCGGAAAATGGCTGAGGCCATTGAATTGGTATTTACTGAAAGGGGCGCAAGGGTGGAGAAGTTTGATATCACTGCCCAGGCCGCCCGGCAGGAACCTTTGGATTTGTCCCCATACGATGGTGTGATTTTTGGGGCGCCCATCCATTCGCTCCGGGCCCCCCGGGTAGTGAGGGACTGGATGAAAACACTGGACGGCCAGGGGAAAAAGGCGGCCATGTATTTCACCTACGGGGGGTTTCACGTTCACCCAACCCATCATTCCACTCGGGAGATCCTTGCCGGGGCGGGATTCACAGTGGTTTCCTCGGCGGAATTTTTGGGCGCCCACACCTTTAATAAGGGCGGATGGAAGGCTGTGCCCACCAGGCCCAACGCCTCGGATTTTACGGTGGCCAGGGATTTTGCCGTTGCCACTTACGACCGTTTTTCCGGCCAGGACGAGAGAGTTTTGGGCGACCTGGAAAAAACCGATCTCACCGAGGAATTTCTGGATGCCATTGAGGGATTCCGTTTCAAGGCCCTGACCATGCTGCCCACCAGAAACGGGGAGGCGTGCAGCCTGTGCATGGAATGCGAAACGCAATGTCCTACTGGAGCCATGAACGCGGAAAAGGGGGAATCGGACATTAAATTGTGCATTGCCTGCCTGCGTTGTCTGGATGTGTGCCCGGAGGATTGCCTGAAGATCAACGACATGAGCGGCGTTTTTGAGAAAAGAATGGAGGGGGACAAGACAACACCCCAGGACCTCGACAGAAAACAGAGCAAAATCTATTTGTAGTTTTTTGAATGCTGATAAAGACAAGTGGTTTAGAAATGCCGGACGCCTGGATTTCAATGGCGTCCGGTTTTTCATTGGTGCGCCCGGCGGGCGCACTCGCTTGGAGGTGCAAGTCCTCTGGAGGCCCGACAGCCTGGAGGGAACCCTGCGCTTTTCCCTGCGCCATGCAAAAATCAATGTTGGCCTCGTAGTCAACGTCATCGAATCTGATTTTGTTTCGCCTGATTGGTGTTCGATGTTTGATATCGTATTCAATGGACAATATGGTCCAAGGCCATGCCTTTCCTCCGAATATACGAAGATAATATCCAGAAATATTGACATTCCAGAGGAATTGGTTGTAGTTTTCGGAAAAAGTGAAGAAAAGGGCTGTTTTTATAACGGTCAATAACCCATGACAGTCTTATGTAGAAAGAGCTAACAAATTGCCACTGGACACGGAAAAACTTATCGGATTGATCCAGGATTTGGACCATTTGGTTCCCAGGGAAGGAGCTGCCGTTAAGCTCGATCAATACGGAGGTGGGCCGGATGAAAGTAGACTTGCTGCCAATCGGGCCGGGTATCTGCGCCTTGGGATTGAATTTCTTAAAGCTGCCTTTGCCGAACCGGTAAATTATTCTGACGACCCCATCCCTGATAAAAATGGGGATGGTCAGATCAACGTGGACCTGGATTATATGATCTTGCGCGGTACAGAAATTCATTTTGATTGGTTTGAACGCACTGAAAACTTAAAAGCGCCTGATGAATACGATATGTCAAACAGGTGGAGTATCGGTTGCATGATCCAATTGCTCCTTCTCATTGCAGTAACATTTTTTATGACATGGGGCTTTGTATCATTTTTTAAGTTGATTATTTTGAGGTGGTAATGTTTTTCGCTTGAACCGCTTACATGCCGATGCACAACAAAACCATGCTCCTGACCAGAAAAGTCTTGAAGGGGGGGGGTAAAATTTCCCCCCAAAATAATCCGGTTTAGATCATTGTCGGTTGGATTTTCAGGAACGTCCTCGACCTTGGGCCTCGTATTCCTGCACCAGCTTCTGCACCGCCTGGGTGGGGGAAAGGTTTCCGGCCACCACGTCTGACTCTATTCCTGGAATCATGGCCTTGACCGCCTGGTTTCCGTAAAAACTGTTGCGCAGATAATCGTCCACCATGGCGTGGACCCACCTGACTGTCTGGTTATTGCGGCGTTTTTGGAACACCCCGGACGCCATGGTGTTGGCCTTGAAGTCCTCCACGGTTTTCCAGACATCGGTGATTTTATCGCCGGTGAGGGACGACGCCGTAAGCGCCTGGGTGGTCCATCCTTGGGTGGCGGGGTGCAGATAATGGATGATGCGCTCGAACTCGGCCCGGGCGTTTTCGGCCCGTTGCTTGTTATCGCCGTCGGCCTTGTTGATGAGGATGGCGTCAGCCAGTTCCATGATGCCTTTTTTCATGCCCTGGAGTTCGTCCCCGGCTCCGGCGATGAGGACCAGTAAAAAGAAATCCACCATGGACCGGACTTCCGTTTCGCTCTGGCCCACGCCCACGGTTTCCACCAGAATCACGTCAAAGCCCGCTGCTTCGCATACCAGCATGGTTTCCCGGCTTTTGCGGGTGACGCCGCCCAGAACGCCGCCGGAGGGACTGGGGCGGATAAAGGCGTTTTTCTCCCGGGAGAGGTTTTCCATGCGGGTTTTATCGCCCAGGATGCTGCCCCGTGTCAGGGAGGACGAGGGGTCCACAGCCAGTACGGCCACCCTGTGTCCCTGATTGCACAAAAGAGTTCCCAGAGCTTCGATAAAGGTGCTTTTGCCAGCCCCGGGCACGCCGGTGATGCCCACTCTTGTGGAATTGCCCGTATGGGGAATCAGCTCCTTGAGCATGCGCTGAGCCCGCTCCATGTGGGCGGGAGCGTTGCTTTCCACCAGGGTGATGGCGCGTCCCAGGACGGTCCGGTCCCGCTCCAGCACGCCCTTGACATAATCCTTGACCCGCAGATTTTTGCGGCGAACCATGGGGGGGGCGGGCTGGGAGGATTTCCCGGGCATGCCGTCATGGCCGCCTTCCACGCCGTCCATGACCCGGGACGCAAAGCCTTCGCCTTCACAATCTTGGGGAGCCCATTCCGGGCGTTTGCCTGGTTTCATGCGCACTCTGCTTTATAAAAACGAAAAGGGGCATAACCCGGATTGCGGTCATGCCCCTTCCGGTTATCAATCAGGCAAGCGATCAGGCCAGCCTTTGGTTTAACTCCATCATGACCTTTTGGGCGGCCACCGGAATGACCGTGCCGGGACCAAAAATCAGGGACGCTCCGTGCTCCCGGAGGAATTCATAATCCTGGGCCGGAATAACCCCGCCCACGATGACCATGATGTCCTCGCGGCCAAGATTTTTTAACTCTTCCACCAGCTTGGGCAAAAGGGTCTTGTGGCCTGCGGCAAGGCTGCTCATGCCCACAATGTGGACATCGTTTTCCACGGCCTGGAGGGCTGCTTCCTCGGGAGTCTGGAACAGGGGTCCGATGTCCACGTCAAAGCCCAGGTCGGCAAAGGCTGTGGATATGACCTTGGCGCCCCGGTCGTGGCCATCCTGGCCCATTTTAGCGACCATGATGCGGGGACGACGGCCTTCTTTTTCCTCGAATTCGTCCGTCATTTTGCGAACGGCGGCCACTTCAGTCTCTTCCCCGAATTCCGAGCTGTATACGCCGGATATGCTCCGTGTCACTGCCTTGTGCCTCCCGGTAACCTTTTCAATGGCGGAGGAAATCTCGCCCAGGCTGGCCCGGACCCGTGCAGCCTTGACACCCAGATCCAACAGGTTGCCTTCGCCGGTTTCCATGGACTTGGTGATGGCTTCCAGGGCTTGGGCCACTGCGGCCTCGTCCCTTCCTTTTCGGAGCAGGGCCAGACGTTTGATTTGGGAATCCCGGACAGCGGTGTTGTCCACTTCCAGGACTTCCATGGGATCTTCCGTGTCCGGCCGGAACATGTTCACACCCACAATGACTTCCTTTTTGGAGTCGATGCGGGCCTGCCTGCGGGCCGCAGCCTCTTCAATTCGCATTTTGGGAAGGCCTGTGTCAATGGCTTTCGACATGCCGCCCAGAGATTCGATTTCGCAAATATGGCCCCAGGCCCGATCCACGATCTGGGAAGTGAGGGTTTCCAAGTAATAGGAACCGGCCCAGGGGTCCACCACCTTGCATATTCCGGTTTCGGACTGGAGGAACAATTGGGTGTTCCTGGCGATCCGGGCCGAAAAATCCGTGGGCAGGGCAATGGCCTCGTCCAGGGAGTTGGTGTGCAGGCTTTGGGTATGGCCAAGGGCCGCGGACATGGCTTCGATACAGGTCCTGGCAACGTTGTTGTAGGGGTCCTGTTCGGTAAGGCTCCAGCCCGAGGTCTGGGTGTGGGTACGCAGGGCCAGGCTTTTGGGATTCTTGGGATTAAAGCCCTGGATGAGCTTGGCCCACAGCAAACGGCCCGCCCTTAGCTTGGCCACTTCCATGAAGTGGTTCATGCCCGAACCCCAGAAAAAGGAAAGCCTGGGGGCGAAGGTGTCCACGCTCATGCCCGCGGCCACGCCGGTCTTTACATACTCGTAGCCATCGGCCAGGGTGTAGCCCAACTCAATGTCCGCCGTGGCGCCCGCTTCCTGCATATGGTAGCCCGAAATGCTGATGCTGTTGAACTTGGGCATGTTCTGGCTGGTGAACTCAAAGATATCCGCGATGATCCTCATGGAAGGGGTGGGCGGATAAATATAGGTGTTCCGCACCATGTATTCCTTGAGAATGTCGTTTTGGATAGTGCCCGTAAGCTGCTCGTGGGATACGCCCTGTTCTTCGGCGGCCACAATGTAATAGGACAAAATAGGCAGAACCGCGCCGTTCATGGTCATGGACACGGACATCTGGTCCAGGGGGATGCCGTCAAACAGAATCTTCATGTCCAGAATGGAGTCCACGGCCACCCCGGCCTTGCCCACGTCGCCCATGACCCGTTCGTGATCCGAATCGTAGCCACGGTGGGTGGCCAGGTCAAAGGCAATGGACAAGCCCTTCTGGCCCATGGCCAGGTTCCGGCGGTAAAAGGCGTTGGATTCCTCGGCTGTGGAAAAACCCGCGTACTGGCGGACAGTCCAGGGTCTGGTGACGAACATGGTGGGGTAGGGTCCCCGGAGATAGGGGGGAATGCCCGACACAAACCCGGTATGCTCCAGGCCTTCCACGTCCTCGCCAGTGTAAAGGGCCTTGACCGGGATCTGCTCGTTGGTCATCCATTCAAAATCTATGGTGTCGGCAGCAGCCTGATCCAGGGCTGCCTTCCATTCGGCCACTCCCGCCTTGGATCTGGGCGGGTTATAAGCCATGGCAGTAAAATCAGGTGTCTTATTCATGAGTCAGTCCGCTCCGTTTCTGAAGGGTTAAAAGCAGGGCGTGGCAGTCGGCCCCCAGGAAGATGTAATCGTCCATGCCAGCGTCCCGATAGGATTGTTCCAGGTCCTTGGCGGGCTTTCCGGCCAGAAGCACGGTTGCTCCCGAGACCTTTTCCTTAAGCAGTTTCGCAAGGGGCGGGACGATTTCGGGATAGGCCTTGTCCGTGGAGCAGATAATGGCGATTTCAGCCCCGGAGTCGGCGAACGCCCGGGCGCAATCCTCGGGAGTCTGGAACCCGGTGTTGTCCACGATTTCAAACCCGCCCGGGATGAAAAAGCCCTGGGCGAAATCAGCCCGGCCCTTGTGCTGGGGTATGGGACCCATGTTGGCCAGGAAAATTTTCACCCGGCCGCCTGTTTTCGCCACATGCCTGTCCATGGCCGTGCGCAGGCTTTCAAAAAGCTCCGCGCCCCGGTGGATGTTCAACGGCGTGACCGTGGCCGGCGTGGTGTCCATGGTTCCCATGATGGCGCTCAGGCTGGCCCCTGCCTGGGCTGCGGCCACGGCTTTGTCCATGGTCTCGGGAGCAGCCGGAGCTTCTTGCATGGCTTGCGCCAGAGTCTTGAGCATGTCTCCGCCGTTACCGGCTTCTTTGCAAAAGGCTTCCACCTGGGCGGCCCTTTGGGACTTAAGGGCTGCATGATCCACCGTGGGAACATCCAGGACCTTTTCAGTCAGGTTGGCGTACATGTTGGTGCCCACAAGCACGTCTTTGCGCTTTTTGATGTTGCTGGCCTTTTTTCCGGCCACGTCCGCGCACATGCTCTGGGGCAGGCCTTGTTCAAGGGCCTTTGCCATGCCTCCTGCTTTTTCCACTTCCTGAAAGATTCCCCAGGCCTTTTCCGCCACCTTGTCCGTGAGCACTTCCACAAACCAGGAACCGCCCGAGGCGTCCACAGGCTGAGTGAAACGGCATTCCTCCTGAAGTACGATCTGGGCGTTGCGGGAGACCCTGCGGGAGAATTCGTTGGGCTGGCGGGCCAGCTCGTCAAATGGGGCCACATACACCATGTCCGCGCTTCCCATGGCTGCCGCAAAGCATTCCGTGGTGTTGCGGAGCATGTTCACGTAGGGGTCGCACAGGGTTTTGGTCCAAGCGGAAGTGCGAGCGAACATGAACATCTTTTGGGATTCTTCGTTGCCGCCAAAGGCTTCCACAATCTGGGCCCACAAAACCCGGGCCGCCCGGAGCTTGGAAATCTCCATGAAAAAATGGCCGCCCACGGAAAAGGAAAAACAGATTTTGGGGGCGATCACGTCAATGTCCTCGCCCCGCGCCTGCATGGCCCGGATATACTCCGCGGCCGTAGCCATGGCAAAGGCCAGTTCCTGGGTGGCGCTGGCGCCAGCGTCATGGTAAGGCGATCCGCTGGCAATGATGGTCCGCACATGGCGGGCATTGGACTTGGCCCACATGAGCAGGGCCGCCATGGAGTCGTAGGCTCCTGCCAGGGATACGGGAATGGAACCCTCGGCGGCCAGTTCCCCCAGGGGATCGGCGCCCACGCAGCCCGCCAGGCTGGCGGCGAATTTGCCGGTGCAGAGTTGCCCGGCCGCTATGAGGCTGGCCACAGGCAGGGCCACGGCGCCCGCGTTCAAAAACAAGGGGATATTGGCGGTGTCCACTCCGGCCATGGCCGTGGCGAAATCGCCCGCGCATGCTGCGGAAAGGCCCATAGCCCCCACTTCCTCAGCCTTGGCCTGTCCGGGGGCCTGTCCCCTCTTGGTGGGGGGGTCCAAGACCACCTGGAGGCCGGTCTGCCCTTTTTCCAGGTCATGCAAGGCCGCCTTGTTGAATTCCTCGGGGCTGGAGCACGAAATGGCCTGGCAAATGGTCCAGGGATGGATCAGGAAACCTTCGGCCTTTGTGCCGCGCACAAAGGGGGCGCTTCCCGGCATGGTGTCGATGTGAGGCAGATCCTTGATTTCCTGCTGCCAGTACATGGGCTGCAAATCAATGTCCTCGTAGGTTTTGGTGATGACCTTTTTCTCAAAGGGCGCCCCTTTGAGGCTGGCCACCGCCGCATCGTACCATTCCTGATAGCTGGGGAAGGAAAACTCGGAAAAAAGTTTTTCTCCTTCGCCTTTAGGGCTTAGGGTCGGTGCATTGTTTGACATGGTAGACATCCGCTCCGTTGGTTATGGGTAAACAAAAAAAATATATGTATTGCCTCTGGGGGTGAAATTATTCCAACCGATCAACTTTTGAGGTTTGGCATCGGCAGGCCAGAGGCGTGTCGCCCTGAACAAATAAAAAATGTAGCCATACTCCCGGGTGGCAAAGCCTTTAAAACCGGATCTTTCCGCCTGGTTTTGAAAAATGAATTCCTTGTATTTCCAGGGGCTTTAAAAAAGGTATAGCGCTTATCGTTGGCGTGTTCCATCATCTTATTCCAACGCTTGATGTAATTTTAGCATAGCCTAATGAAATATGCCATATTTTTTTGTAAAAGGAAAAGAAGGATTTGGCAGGAGGCCAGGTTTGTGGAAAAATCGCCTGGAATTGAAAAATGGCCCCGGCCTGCAATCCAGGCCGGGGAGGATGGAACGGAAGCGCGGCGGACCGCCGCACAAGATCAGGGGCCTCAGGAAGAACCGCCGGGGGGGGCGCATGATGTTTTAGGAAACGAGCCGCCCAGCCGGCTGGAGAAGCACGACATAAGACGCTCGGTTTCCTTTGCTCCGCATTTGGGGCACGGGGGCGTTTCCTTGTCGGACATTCCAACGATTTCCTCAAAGTCCCGACCGCATTTTTTACAGTTGAATTCGTAAATGGGCATGGTTTCCTCCGTCAGGTTATTGGTTCTCAATAGAAAATAAGGCTGCACCGGGCCGGAGTCAACCGGGGCAGGGCAGGGTAGGGGGCAAGGCTGAGGACTTGTGCCCCATTGGATTTTCTTTTTTTTCAATGCAAGTAAAGAAGCTGATGGGACGGAGTCTGGTGCGCATGCCTGGAGATTGATCGCCAACGGGTGCGGCCCGGGGTGGAATTCCGGGGCTTCGCAAATGAATCCGGCTTTCCCCAAGAGATACAATGAATCTGGACTCGTGTCGCTGCAGGATCAACTCCGCATGCTTCAACACGTCACATGAACCGCCGTGGTACGGAAGCACATGCCCGGTGGTGAGAGAGAGAGAGAGGGGGGGGGGGGGGGGGGG
>JAEINP010000054.1 GCA_016342355.1 Desulfatibacillum sp. | reverse complement strand
GACGGATCTTTCAAATCTTTTTGAACCTATTTTAACAGTTTAATAAAAATGACCACATCCTGTCAAAAAAATTGCAATCGCATTTTCTATATAGAATTCTGATATTATGAAAAATATTTGATTTGATCCAGCCTGCCCCGGATTTCCGGGAGCAAATGGAAAGAGGCCGTGAAAAAAATAGGGGAAGGCTCACCACCTTCCCCCATTCCCCATCTCCCTCAATGAAATAAGTGTTTTAGCGGTCAGGCTATTGGCTTTCTTTCCTCCGCCATAACCTTTCCCAACAGCATTTTACCAAACAACCGCGACATGGAAAGAATGGTCAGGGAAGGAGGCACTCCCGGAGATTGGGGCAATACGCTGCCGTCGCACACATATAAGTTCCGGACTTGGGTCATGAAATCCTGATCCACAACCACCCCCATGGCGGCAGTTCCGCCCGGATGGCCGCCTATGCCTCTGCCCACGGCGATGGACGAGGGCGCGGCTCCGGCTTTCAGCAGGATTTCCTTGGAAAGATCCACGCCTCGTTGCATGCGTTTGTTGTCCCGGTCTGTAAGGGGCTTGCTGATTTTCCCGTTTTCATAAACCCTGCCCTGATGCTCGTCCCCCAGCTTCACAAAAAGCCCCATGCCTCTTTTTGCGTAAGGGAGCCTGGAGAAGTTTTTCCCCATTACATTTAGCCGCATGAAACCGGTCATTATAGCCGCCATGGCGGAAATATTGCCGATTATGAAATGGTCGCTTTCCTTGAATTCTTCAATGGCGTGTGTGAACGACATTTCCTTCCAGGCGCCTTCGCCCGGCTCTTTTGCCTGGGCCACCACAATGTCCATGGGGTCCATATAGAAACTTTCGCCAACATTTTTAAGGCCGGACTTTAGTAAAATTTGAGGAGTTCCCACTCCTCCCGCGGCCACGATCACCCTGTCGCCGCGAAAGACGTCCCCCCCCTTGATTACCACGCCTTTGGCCTTTCCGCCTTCCACAAGAATTTTCTCCACAGGGGCGGAAACCTTCAACTCCGCTCCGTACTCCACCGCCTGATCCACCCAAGCCCTTGTGGTCCACTTGGCGCTTCTTGGACAGCCAAGCATGCAGGAATCGCATCCTATTTTGCATTTGGAGGGATCAATAAACTTGTCCTGCTCCCTGAAATGGATGCCCATTTCTTCGGCTGCGCGAATCATGCGCTTTCCGCCGACGCAGTGATCGAAAAAATGGGAGGGCAGGGTTCGGACGCCAATTTCCTCCCTGACCTCCTCGACTTCCTGCAAGAAATCCAGCCCCATTTGTTCGAAAACTTTTTGAGGGGGATTGAATACATTGCCGTTATAAACCATGGAAGATCCACCCACTGTAATGCCCCTGGCGATAAAAACGCCTTCCATGGACCGGCAGAACAAACCGCCGCCTTCCAAAATTCTGGGGCCAAAAGGAAACCCCAAGGCTTTTTCATGGCGCGGTCCCTTTTCCACCATAAGAACCTTTTTGCCCGCCTTGGCCAAATCCCTGGCCACCGGCGCTCCACCAGGCCCCGTGCCCACTATGATGTATTCGTAGTCTTGAGTCATTTTTCCCCCTCGGCCCATATCCGATCAGGCATTATTGTATATTTCTGACCGTTTCAAAAAACGCCTGCACCCTGGTTTTCATTTGGCCCGCCCCGCCGCCGTAAATCTCCCGCTCCAGGGAAAGCAAGGGAAATCCCATCCGTTTGGCCTCCTGCTTAAGTAAAAAGACTTCCCCTCCCCAAATATCACAAAACATGAGCTTTTCCGTAATAAGTGCATCTGCGCTGTATTCTTTGAGAGTTTTTTCAAGCAAAGAGGACCGGTTTTCAAATTCATCGACCATGCGCGGGCATGAAACCTTGTACAGATACCGCTCGGCAATGCTTATAACCGGGTCGCCATCCTCATCACTTGAAACGTCCGAATGACGGCCTCCGGTGCACAGGTTTTCCGCAACCACTATGGCGCCGGAGTCTTCAATCATTTTCACATGGTCGATTTCCTCCATTGCGCCGCCGGTCACCACAATACGCAGCTTGTCCTTGCAGTCCATTTTTCTATCATGGACATGCTCGGTCAATTGCTCCAGAAGGTCAACAGCATTTTCAACGGGAATTGAGGTCATGGCCAATTGAACCGCAAGCATTTCCGCCCCGGAAATGGGAGGCTCGGGCTGTTTTCGCATTTCATTCAATTCCCGAAACAGTTTCCGGCGTCTGTTGTAAATCGATATGGAGTTTTTCAGAGCATTCTTTGTGATATTCACCCCGAAATTTTTTTCCAAAGCGCTTGAAAACCCGTTCAACTCGTCAATAAAGCGATTAAGAGAAGTTTCCATGGTGGTGTGGGGCGCTACGAACATGTAAAGAAATTCCGGCCCCAATCCCTGGGTCTTTAACGCATCGCGCCAGTTGTCGTACATTCTCCTGGAATGGTCGCATCCGTTCATGAACACTATGCCATCCAGAAACGAGAATTCATTTTTCAGGGCTTTGTCGAAAATATGGCGTACAAGACTGCAGTTGATGGCGGAGTAATAGGTGTCTCCCAGGCGGGTTTCGGTGCTGCCCACCGCCGTCATCCTGAAGGGAACCATGCATGCAGCGTGGATTATTTCTTCGGGAACAAAGGAGCACATATAGCCCAAAATCCTTTTTCCTTCGTCCGCGGCTTTGGTTATGTATGCATTTTTCTGCGCTTCGGCCAGTTTTTGAATTGTGCTTAGTATGTCGCTCATGCCAGTCCATTGCTCCTGAAAAAATCTTCAAATTGCCTTTTGACTTCCTCCTCGGTAACATGCCGCTTGTCAAAGATGTCCGAACTTACGAACAAGCTGGGCAGCCTTGCATCCCTGCAAACGTCCCTGAACAATTTCCGCAGGGCCCATCCCCCTTTGCACCCCTGGTGCCCCATAAAAATGAAGCAATCGCCTGAGTATTCCTCAATGATCTTCTGGAACTCCTCCATGTAAAATTCGGCGGGTCCGCGGGTGTGTCTGACCATTGTGCAGTAGAGGTGGGTTCTGGCCAGATCCCGGATCATGGTTTCTTTTGAGGAAGTGTCTATGGGAACGGTCTGAATGCGGCCCATGAAGTCTGAGACCACCACGGCGCCGAATTTTTTCTCCAGCCATGGAAAAAGGGGGGCGAAAACCAGGGGCACGTCATACCAGATCATCCTGATTTTTTCCTCGCTAATGATGCTTTGTTTCTTTTTCAGGCGCTCCTTTGCGCCATTATGCACTAATTCAGCGAATTTCATGCCGTTCGGGGACCCGAAAGCCGCCATGCGCCCCAGCCAATGCAGCAGCAGAGGCTCCACGCTGGTGGGCGAAGGCACGGCCCTGGACATTTCAGACAATTCCTGGAGATAGTGGTTGGTAATGTTTACATTCTCACAGACCTCCCTGAGCTTGTCCCAATCCAGCTTCTGATTCAGGTTCGTTTCCAGAAATGCAACCAGGTCCCATAGGTTGTTCTCATAATGCTTAAACGACTGGTCATCATCCCAGTATGGAGTATCCACTACAAACATTGGCGCCTTGGTCATGTATTGAAGCGCCTGATAGCTTGAAGTCACCGAATCGCAGGGATGGGAGCTGGATATGATCACGTCGGGTTTGGGCGCTTCATTGGCAAGGAGCGCCCCGACAGCCGTCTTGGCGGCGGAACAATGTTCAGGCGCCATGCCCTCTTCCTCGGCCAGTTCAATAATGTCCACGGCGGCGTCCGACCCCGCCATCTGGGCGACGACTGCAAATGTTTCCGGAACATACTGGCGAACGTCAAAGGCCCGCAAAATTTCATTGGACAAGTTCCATTCCGACCAGACCATGGGCTTGTCGCTTGTTTCATCAATCACATTTTCCAAATAGTCCTGGAAATCCCTCGATAGTACACCAAGCGCCCTTATATCTTCAGTGTTCGACATGGCGTAGCCTGCCATGAGAATGAAGAACCGGAAATGTCTGTTAAAGGCGGTTTCCTTTTCCAAGGCCAAAGGCAGCATCAGACGTTTCACCCACCCCAGTGCGCGGGGATATCGGGAAAACAATGATCCCATGCTGGAGGCCCGAAGAGCGGCCCGGCTGATTGAAAAATTTTCTGAAGAGTGAATGTTCAAATGCCCTCCTTTTCATTTTCGCTTAGACCCCCCCTCTGGATGGTTTGCCCTGCTGAGCCATTAAACCGGCTCCAAAGGCCCCAAGATTCTGGGGCGGTATGGGCAGTGAGACCGTTTTCCGGTCCGTCATTTGCTCAAACATACTGCTGAAAGCAGTTACCGTCGCCAGTCCGCCCGCCAAAGCCACCTTGTCTTGCGCCTGAATTCTCTCGAAAAGGGTTGCAGCCCGGCCTGCAATGGACTTGAGCACTCCTGCAATAATGTCCGTGTTTTCCCTGCCGTAATTAACCTGGGTAATCACTTCGCTTTCGGCGAATACGGCGCAATTGCTCGATACTAAGTATGGTTCTTTGGAGCGTTCTGCGTACTGGGAAATGGATGAAAAGGGGATTTCAATCGCCTGGGCCGACATTTCCAGAAATTTGCCGCTTCCAGCTGCACATTTATCGTTGGATAGTGTGCGTTCAAATACGCCTCGCTCATCAATGGATGTGATTGTAATAAAAAGCCCGCCGCAGTCCAGAACTGTTCTTACTTCCGGGTCCAGAACAAAGGCCGCTTTGGCGACGCAGTGAGTGCAGGACATGGAAAAGGACTTTCCTTTAACAAGTTTTGCGCCATACCCCGTGGAAACAAGCCGTTTTACATGCCGTTTACTAATTCCCGCTTTGTCCAGGGCCTTTTGATAAACCCTGCCGATCACCCTGTCGATGTCCCTGGACACGTCCTCTATCGCACACCCTAACAACGCCTCATCCTTTACAATGCAGGCCTTGACGAATCTCGTTCCAACATCGATTCCCGCACTAATCATGATTTCCGTTTTCCTTCTGGGCAAAAATGGCGGCGCCCAAAGCGCCTATTATTTGCGGATCCACGGATAATTGCGTGAACTGGACACCCAGCAGCTTTTCCATGCGGCTCACAACCCCAACGTTTTTTGACACCCCCCCTGTTATGGCAAAACCGGGCTTTAGGGGAACGGAACGGGACAGGGAAACCACTCGTTTTGCCACCGCGTTATTGATTCCGGCTGCAATGTCCCTGAGTCTTCGCTTTTTATAAACGTGCTGCATCACTTCCAATTCCATGAAGATGCTGCATTTATTGGTGAGGCTTATGGGCTTTCGGGCTTTTTGGGACAGCGGCCCAAGCTGGTGCAATTCCACATCCAGGGCTTTGGCCAGCACTTCCAGACATCTGCCCGTACCGGCCGCGCATTTGTCATTCATTATGAACTCCTGCACCAAACCCTTTTCATCAATGGAGATGACCTTGCAGTCCTGTCCTCCTATATCCACAATGGTTCTTATGGAATTGTCCGCCCAATACGCGCCCATTCCATGGCATGAAATTTCGCTTATGTTTTTTTGGGAAAACGGAATGGCCTGACGTCCATATCCGGTGCTATAACAGGCGTCTATGTCGCTGTAATCCAAACCCGCCTGAGCCAGCGCCAAGTCCATTACACAAATGGCGGATTTCTCAGCTGTTGCCCTCACCCCCATGATTTTCGAGGCCAATATCTTTGAATCCTTGATAATGACTGCTTCCGCAGTCAAAGAACCCACATCGCAACCGGCAACGATCATGTTAACTGCTCCGCATGTTTCAAGGGTTTGTCCACGCCAACAAAAGGTTCCGGGGGACCGGACAGAGTGAAAGGCAAAGGGATCATTCTTTGTTTTTTTGTAAATCCCCAGGTTCCCACTCCCAGATACAGATTGTCATTCACCTTTCGGACTTCATCCACCATATTTATGGCGCCTATGCGAGATTTGAACCCCGGGTAATAGAGTTGGAATACATCCCGGCCGTCAAAGCGGGATTTCACAATGCTGGTCTTCATAGGATACTTGCGCACAACCCTGCCGGATTTCCGAAAGGAGTTGTACCCCCACCCCTGTGTCCCGGATTCCGGAGTAAAACACTTGCAAAGCCATACCCCGTCAAAGAGAGATGTGCCGATCAAGAGGTTTGAGGCCATATTATTCAGGAAGTTGCCGTGATCCATCAGGTTGGCTTTGTACTCACCGTTCATTTCGAAAAACCCAGGCGCCGGAAGTGTGGAAAAGACCTCCATAATCTTCCCCAGTTTCAGGCCTTGCAGTTTTTGGACTGTCAAAGACTGGTCATGCATAGCCCCCTCCCTTGAAGAATATTAGAACCCTGAAAAAGTTACCGTTTTTCCAGAATGGATCGGATGTGCCTGAGTTTTTTCATGGGGGCGATCCCCATCAGGGCCTGGATCTGCTTGGCGTCACGAAAGCGCTTTTCCTGCCCGTGATCTTTCATGTACCCCACACCACCCAACACCTGTATGCCGTCTGTGGTGGCCTCGCAGGCATAGGCGCAAGCCTGAATGGCGGCGACGCGGGCGGCCGCCTCCCATTTGGGCTGTTTTTGGTCCACGGCTTCGCAAGCCCGAGAGAGCATCATTTCCGCCGACTTGGCCTGGATGGCTATGTTGGCCAGCATCATCCGCACCTCGGACCAGTTCACGATTTTTTGCCCGCCCTGCTCCCTTTCCCTGGCATAGGCCAAAGCCTCGGCAAAGCACCCTTCCATTATGCCGGTCGCCATGGCGGCCTGGGCCACTGCCATGCGATCCGCCACACGGTCAAAATATTTTTTCCCTGCGCCTTCCTCTCCCACAAGCACGGCAGGCGCCTTATCCAGCGTGATGTCCACCGCCGGGCAGGCGTGCAAACCCAGGCTGAATATGGGCTCGCTCAAAGAGACTTTTTTGGATGCGAGATCCACAAGGAAAAAGGAAAAATCCTTGCTTCCCTCCACGCTGGCCGGAAGTAGGGCATATGCGCTGAGCCCGCCCAAAACAACATATTGCACATCCCCGGAAAGGAGGCGCTTCCCTTTGCTTTTGGTGACCGTGGCCACATGCCTGACCTCTGAGGGGTTATTAAACGCAGGAAACGCCAGCAAAAATTTATAGACATCTTCCTGCTTGACGATTTTTTCCTCCAGGAGCTTTTCGGCCTTGGCGGCCAGCAGGATTTCCTGGGCCATGGCGTTGGTAAACAGCATGCCGCCCAGGCTGGCATCCTGGGCGCAAATGCTTTTGAGCACCACGCTCAATCCGGCCAGACCGTGACCCATGCCCTCCAGTTCAGCAGGCAGGGTTAAGTGGAAAAATCCCAAATCAAAGGCCTTTTTGACAACACCGTCCCAAAACTGGCCAAAGGGATATTGGTCATATTCTTCCCGGTTGGGCGCCAATACCTTATTGGCGAAATCCGTTGCTGCGCCGTCCACCAGCTTTAATTCTTTGTCTGCCCTGCAAAGCATAGGTCCTCCTTATTATTGAACTCAGGGGCGGTTTGCAGGCCCCCGGGATATCAGCTATCGTGAAAAACACAGGACTGGGGGCATGCCCCGCTAACCAGACATTTAAAAAGATTGAGCCGGTTAAGCTGGTTGGTGCCCTCATAAATTTGCAGGAGTTTGGCGTCCCGAAAATGCTTTTCCACCCGTTGGTCATGGCGAAGCCCCGCCTGACCCATAAGCTCCAGGGCCATGTGGCAGTTTTTCATGCCCAGGTCCGTGCCCGAAAACTTGGCCATGGAGCCCCAACCCGAGGTTCTGTTCATTTCCTCTTCTGTCTGGTTGTCAAAATTAGCCTTTCGGAGGGCTCTGGTGGTGGCGTCTGTTCCCAGGAGCTTGGGAAAAACCTTTTGAACTAAAAATTCCGGAGCATATCTGATAAAATAAAATGCCGGTTTGGCCAGCATGGATTTATAAATGCCGGAAGAAGCATTGTGGTGGTTGGTTTCCACATAGCCCAGGCGGGCGATGCACACATTCTTGTACATTTCCGCCAGCATGCACTGGGCCCATTCGTGATTGGCAAGCAGTTTGCCTTCCACTTCGGTTTCATTGGCAAAGGCCAGGGCCTCTTCATACGCCCCTCGGGCCACGCCTGTGCCAAAGGCCGCCACCCCGGCCCGTGTAGCGCCCAAAACATAGTCCAGGACCTGCTGGAAAGTGTCCTTGGCGTCCTTTTTCAGGCCCTTGATTTGTTCCGAATCCATGGCGACCATGGAGTCCGGCACAAAACAGTCCTTGAAAACCAGTTCGCTGGCCGGGCAGGCCCTTTGGCCCATTTTTTTCTCGTGCCTGCCAAAGGAAAAACCCTTTTGACCGGTTTGAACAAGCAGGCACACGGTGTTTTGGGAGGGTAGATCAAGGTCTGAATAAGCAATGACCACATGCCATTTGGATACATGCCCGTTGGAGATAAACACCTTGGTCCCATTGACCACATAGCCCCCGTCCACCTTTTGTGCGTGGCAGGTTATATTGCCCTTGTCGATCAGGTCGGGTTCCTCGACGTCGGTTCCAGCGCCGGGTTCAGTGATCGCCAGAGAAATAATCCGGGGATCCCCGGCTTTTTCTCCGGCCGCCACATCGCGAAAAATTTTCAATAACAATGGCGCGTTCCACGTAGCCGCCAGGGTAGCCATGCCCAGATAATGAACCCCGATGAGGTTTCCCATGGAGAGGCAGGCAGAGCTGACTTCCTCGATAAAGGCGCTCATGGAGTGCATGAAATATCCCTTGCCTCCAAAAAGCCTTGGCAACCACATTGTGTAAAAACCCCATTCATTGGCCTTTTTAACAAATTCCCAGGGCAGGAAATCCGGGTCCTCATGGAGTTTGCGGTCCAACTCCAGGGCATAGGGTCGGACCACTTCACGATTGAATTTTCGGGCCAGGTCCACCACTTCCCGGGTTTCACGAATAAGCGCCGCCGGGGTTTGATGGGCGAAAGCCAGGCTGGCCGCCACATCGTTCAAGTTCGGAGCACATTGGGCATGGTCCGGGGTGCATGGTTTGTATTTCATGGGCTTTCCCTTAACGCCTTTATGGTTGTTTATAATGGGTTCAATGCGTCAAATGTGTCCGGTGTAACGCCCTCCTGCTCCAGGACCCCCTTGATGACCCTATGGGAATTGGTCATGGGAAATTCGTCCACAACCCTCACATATCTGGGGATGGCGAACTTTGCTATTTTGTCGGATAGGAAGGTCCTTAAGTGTTCAGGGGAAAAATCCGCTTCCTTAACCAGTTTGACCGAGGCCATGATTTCATCCTCTGCCAGGTCCGAAGGCACGGCGTACACGGCCACATCCTCCACGGCGGGATGCTTCATGATCACATGTTCCACCTCGTAGGCCGACACGTTTTCGCCCCCTTTGCGCATGGACTCGGTATTGCGGCCCACAAAATAGACATAGCCCCGTTTGTCCAGGCGGACCTTGTCGCCGGTGTACATCCAGCCATCCCTCACCTTTTCGTTGGTGGCTTTTTCGTTTTTATAATAGGGGATGCCCTGGCCCTTTCCCTTGGCTTCAAAAATAAGCTCCCCCGGTTCGCCCGGCGGGCAGTCCCGGCCCTGATCGTCCACAACCCGGAATACTCCCAGACCCTTGGACGGTTTGCCCAGCGATCCCACGGGCGCGGTGGCGAAATTCATGATGCCCTTGCCGCCGCTGTCCACTGCGCCGTATCCTTCGTAGATGGTGACGCCAAAGCGCTTTTCAAAGGCCTTCCACATGTCGGCGGGACAGGCTGCGGAAAAAACAAAACGGACCCTATTGTCCCGGTCGCTGGGCTTTTCGGGCTGTTTCATGAGAATGGGGATGATGGAGCCGATGGTGTTGAACACCGTCACGTCATACTTGCGGATATCGTCCCAAAAGCGGCTGGCCGAAAACTTGCGGGCTAGGGCAATGGTGGTCCCCATGGACATGGAAAGGGTGACGGTCAACAACATGGCGTTGCCGTGGGCCAGGGAAAAGGCCGTGTAATAGACATCCTTTTTCTTTAGCAGGACCCCGGCCATGACCGTAAGAATCTTCACCCGGGAGGCGTTAACCGTATACACCACCCCTTTGGGCCGTCCGGTGGTGCCGGAGGTGTACATAATCATGCACATGTCAGATCCTGCGGCATATCCCACCTTGGGATTGCGGCAGGAAGCCATGGGATGCCAGGCCCGGGAAAGCAAATCAACATCCGGGGGTATGGCGAACTCCCTGGCCTCTTCCTCAATATCATTAACAATAATATTGCGTATATTTTCAAGTTGATCCCTGACTGCAAGGATCGGATCAAGCAATTCGGCGTCACAGGCGATCAATTGCACATCGCTGTGATTGATTACATATTGCAGGCCGTCGCCCCGCAATTCGCAATTGATGGGCACCACATACATGCCCAGTTTTTGGGCGGCGAAAAACAGATCCAGAAACCGGGGTGAATTGCGCATGAAAATACCGATCCCCATTTTCTGCCGGGCCCCCAGCTTCAGCAGGAAATTGGCCGTGCGGTTGGCGTTATCGTCCATTTCCATGTAAGTCAGGCGCTCCTCCTTGTAGCGGAGCATGGTCCTGTCCGGGTGTTTCCGGGCTTTTTCCTCCAGCAGTTCGGACCATGCCATGTCCTTGGTCATGCCTCCCTGGCGAAGCCCCGCCAGGTTTTCGACCAAAGACCCTCGCTTTGCCTCGGCCCCAAGAAACCTGGTAAAGGAGCTGATGCCTTTGTGCGCCAGCCTGAGTTTTTGGACAAGGAACTTAATTTCCTGTATTTGTTCGCTCATGTTTTCCTGGCTCCTTACTTTGACGGGGCTTCCAGAATATGGATGCACATGGCCGCCTCTTCCGCGCCCAAAGCGCCTCCGCCGTTCTCCGCCATACCGAGTTTGGGATTATCAATCTGCCGGGGACCTGCCTGGCCCCGGAGTTGGGTTACCAGTTCATGAATTTGGGCCAGACCCGAGGCTCCGATGGGATGGCCCCTGGAGGTGAGCCCGCCGCTTGTGTTAATGGGGATTTGTCCATCCAGTTTGGTGGCGCCGGTTTCCGCCAGAACTCCCCCTTCGCCAATAGGGCAAAAACCCAGATTCTCAGCTTGGCGCAATTCTCCATAGGCCGTGGCGTCGTGGACTTCAGCCAGGTTGATTTCCTCCGGCCCCACACCCGCCTTTTCATAGGCGATTTTGGAAAGACGCTCCCCGATTTCAGGCTGGTCAAACCCATGAGGCCTATCCATGCCCGAGCCCAATATGGATGCCCGAACCTTGACGGCCTGCCCTTGTAAACCCAGCTTGCGAACCATAGGGCCGGAACACAAAATGGCCGAGGCCGCGCCATCGCCGATTGGCGCGCACATGGCCCGAGTCAGAGGCCAGGTGACCAAACGGTCCGCCAGAACCTGCTCCACGCTCACTTCAAACCGGTATTGGGCGTTGGGATTCAGGGTGCTGTTGAAATGGTTTTTGGAGGCGATGATGGCCAATTGCTCCACCGTGCTTCCAAACCGCTTCATATGTTGGCGGGCCGCAAACCCGTATACGTCCATAAACGGGGAATGGTCGCCGGAGCCTATCGCAGCCAGCTTTCTGACTTGGTCATATCCAATAGCCTCTCCCAGGCGAATGCCTACGGTCAGGGTGTCCCAAAAATCCGAAGCCCGGGACTTGACACGCTGGGGCAGGCTGGGCTTTTTCCGGGACTTTTTTCCCGAGCCATTGGATGATGCGTACCGTTTGCGGAATTCATCCATCTGGCGAAGATCATCGGCGCTTAGCTGGAAATCCGTGAGACCCTCCACGATTTCCGCGCAGTTCTCAATGTCTATGCCGCCTAAAAAACCAGCAAAAACCGCCGTCTTGTTGGTTTGATAAAGTTTTTCGGCGCCCACGGCCATGGTGATGTCGTACACTCCCGAGCTCACGCCCATCCAGGCGTTGTGCATGGCGGTGGAGGCGCTGGCGCAGGCGTTTTCCACATTGGTGATGGGTATTTTGTCCAAGCCCATGGGCCTCAACGCCACCTGACCCCGAATGCACGATTGCCCCTTTTCCCCCCACCCTGAATTGGAAAACCATAGGGCCTGAATATCCTCCTTGGCCATGCCTGCGTCCTCCAGGCAACCCTTGGTGGTCATGATGGATAAATCCTTGATGCTTTTTTCCAGGTACTTTCCGAATTGAATGGTGTGCACGCCCACCACGTAGACATCGCGCATGGTATACTCCCCCGAAATGGCGTTCATTTTTACCCGGTAGTATTTTAAAGACAGGATTGCTTACCGGGGCGCGGCCAATACCAAGGCGATAGCTGGCCGCTGAGGTTGGTTTGGGTTTTTGCTTGACTCATTGAACTGATTCTGGTTAATTGGTTAAACCAATCTGACACGGTGTGTCAAGCAAAAAAATAGTTGGTTAAAACACAGAGGGGTCTAATGCAGGATGCAAAAACACGAACAAGCAATGAGGCAGTTATCCAGAGACATATTCACCCGGCGTTTACACCCGGGGGACAAGCTCCCCAGCGAGCGACAGCTTTCCTTGGATATGGAGATTGACCGAACCTCCCTGCGGGTGGCTCTCAAGCATCTGGAGTCCATGGGGGTGTTGGATATTCGCCAGGGAGACGGCATCTATGTGCGGGATTTCACGCACCACGCCGGGCCTGAGTTTTTACAATTGGTTGTGGAGATGGATGACTTGGATAGCGCGGATACAGTGGTAGACGACTATTTGATGGACGAGATGTGGGAGTTTTGGGGGGCCTATTTTCCGGTTTTGTTGAAAATGTCCTCCAAAAAGGCTTCTTCCCGGGACATGCGGGATCTCATGGCTCTGCTGGATCAGGAATTGGAATGCGCGGATGACAGGGACGCGGTTGTGGAACTGGACCTGCTGGCGGAAGAACGTATCGCCCGAGCCACAGGCAACATGGTCATCATGCTGTACTCCAACGCCTCCCGGACCATACGGAGGCGCATGGTCAAGGCGTTTTACGACAGGGTGGACGATGAAACCGTGCGTCGCCATGTGGAAATCAAGCGGGCTCTGACAAAGGAATGGTTGTCCGGGTCCATGACTGCCGAGGAGATAGCGGACAATTACGGCCAGGTTTTGGCGGCCCATCGCCAAGCCATCAAGCAGAACTGGGAATCAAAAAAAGATACCGCCGCGCTGTTGCAACAGTACAAGGAGGCCGTGGGGGGCGCGGGTTCGGCAAAAATATAATAGCGCAATATACAAAGGAGGGACCATGCCGCGCAGGAAGATGGAAATGGAGGATCTGTCTCCCTTGGGTAAATACAAGGAGGGGATGGAATGGAACCCGGTGGAGAAAGTCATTTACGAACGGCGCAGTATCCGTTCCTTTAAAAAGGAGCCCCTGCCCGATTCCATGATCCGCCGCATTCTGGAGGCTGGAAGGTTCGCCCCGTCCGCGGGCAACCAACAGCCCTGGAAATTTCTGGTGGTGAATAACCCGGAGATCCTGGCCGAGATGGAGCAGGACGCCATCAGGATGGCCAAGAAGATGATGTTTTTCCTGGACAATTCCCGGAGCGGGTTCCGAAAAAAGTATTTTTCCTGGTACACCAAACTCATGATCCGGATGCTGCCCAATGAACTGCATCCCGTGCCTTTTTCCCTGCTCAAACTCATCGCCGAGGGCAAGGCCAGGGTGTTTCACGGGGCTCCCACCCTGGTGCTGCTTCTCCAGGACAAACGGGGCGTATCGTGCCCTCCCCTGGACATGGGCATCTGCGGCCAGCACATGGTGCTCACGGCCCATTCCATGGGCGCGGGGTCCTGTTGGATCGGTTTGGTCAAGCTCCTGTTTTATTATCCCAAATGGAAAAAACTTTTTGATATCAAATGGCCCTACGAGTGCAATGAGTGCATCGCTCTGGGATGGCCCAAGGGAGATTTTGACGGAGAAGTCAAACGGGAAATGCAACTGGTGACCTGGTATGAGGGAGGCATGGACTCGCCGCCCAGGATCGAAAGGCAGGGAGGGTGATATGAAACAATTGCAATTTATGGACAGGTTCAATATCCCGGACTATTTTGATCCCAATCAACTGGTCACCGCCAACCTGGATTTTTCAGACCAAAAATGCGTCCGATGCCGGTTGTGCACCACCATTTGCCCGGGCGGATCCATAATCATGGAAAGGGGGGGGGATAAAAAGAACAAGCCCCTGCCCTATCTGGAGGAAATTGTCCCGGGCATTACCGGCTGTATTGGGTGTGGATGCTGTGCTGCGGCCTGTCCGGAAGTGGCTATTTCGGTGACATCGGCGTTTCTGCCCACCCGGTTTTATTTGCACCTGCACCAGACCAGCGACATGAGTTATCCCAGGAGGTATTGATCCGGGCTTTTTTTGGGTGGGAAGTCCTCCCTGGTCAGATGGGATGAAACCCTTTTGGGTTCACTCTGCATATGATATGGTTGGATGGAATTATACGGAAGCCGTAATGATAAGAGACATCCTTCCCGCAATTCCAGGCCATATTCAGCAAGGAGGGCTCATCCATGGATCAGGTACAGGCCACGCAAGAGCATTTGGAGCGGTTTGGGTTCAGCGGTTTTTTGCCCGGGCAAAAAGAGGTCATAGACCTGGTTTTGTCCGGCCAGTCAGCCGCGGCCCTGTTTCCCACGGGCGCGGGCAAGTCCCTGTGCTATCAGCTTCCCGCCATAGCCATGCCGGGCCTCACCTTGGTGGTTTCTCCCCTGTTGTCCCTCATGAAAGACCAGTTGGACTTTTGCCTGGAAAAAGGGCTGCCAGCCGCCCGGCTGGACTCCACTCTAAGCCGGGAGGAATACACCCAGGCCTTGGATCAGGCCCGATCCGGCGCGTTGAAAATCCTCATGATATCCGTGGAGCGATTCCGCAACGAACGATTCCGGGCCCACCTGAAAACCTGGAATGTTTCCCTGATGGTGGTGGACGAGGCCCATTGCATCTCCGAGTGGGGCCATAATTTCCGCCCCGAATATCTCAAGATTCCTGTTTATGTCAAGGAATTCAACATTCCCCAGGTCCTGCTGCTAACAGCCACCGCCACTCCGGCAGTGCGGGACGACATGGGAGAGAAGTTCGGAATAGCGCCGGAAAGCATCATTAACACGGGATTTTATCGGGAGAACCTGTTCCTGCGTGTGGCGCCCATGGCGGACATCCAAAAGGATAAGGCCCTGACGGACATCATCGCCAGAAAACCCCAGGCGCCCACCATTGTTTATGTAACCCGCCAGAAAACCGCGACGGACGTGGCCGCCATGCTGGGAACCAAGGGCTTTTCCGCCAGTGCTTATCACGCGGGCATGAAGCAGGAGAACCGGGATCAGGTACAAAACGATTTCATGGCGGGCAGGCTGAATGTAGTTGCCGCCACCATCGCCTTTGGCATGGGTATCGACAAGGCCGACATTCGGCGCGTCATCCATTATGACCTGCCCAAGTCATTGGAGGGTTACAGCCAGGAAATCGGCAGGGCGGGCAGGGACGGGAAGCCGTCCCTGTGTCAGGTGCTGGCCAACCTGGACGGGCTGCGGGTGCTGGAAAATTATGTGTACGGAGATACTCCCGAACGCCAAGGCGTTGCCTCCATTGTGAACAGGCTGCACAACCGCAAGACCGATGAATGGAAGGTGCGCCTTATTTCCCTATCCAAGCAAACGGATATACGACCTCTTGCCCTCAAGACCTTGCTGGTTTACCTGGAAATGAAAGGGATTATCCAGCCGGTCAAAACCTATTTCGAGACTATCGGTTTCAAGGCATTGGAGGAACAGAGCTCCATAGCCGCACGGTTCCAGGGAGAGCGCCGGGCTTTTGTGCAAACTATTTTTGACCACTCCAATCTTTCCAAAACATGGTCTTATCCCAATATAGAGGTCATCATGGAGCAGGCCAATTCCTCCAGAGAACGGATTCTGTCCGCCCTGGACTATCTTGAGGGCAAGGGATGGATGGAAATAAAGGCCTCGGGAGCCGTGGATGTGTACCGCGTCCTGGAAAGGGAATTTGACAAAGACGCCCTATGCCAGGACCTGCACGGCCTGTTTGCCAAAAAGGAAAGGGCGGAAATCGGGCGGGTTCACGCCTTGGTTGATTTTTATCAGCAAACCAAGTGTCTTAGCCAGTGTTTGTCGGAGTATTTCGGGGATGA
Source organism: Desulfatibacillum sp. (assembly GCA_016342355.1). Lineage (GTDB taxonomy): Bacteria > Desulfobacterota > Desulfobacteria > Desulfobacterales > Desulfatibacillaceae > Desulfatibacillum. The sequence continues at coordinate 14,516 of JAEINP010000054.1, read as the reverse complement.
CGGGGTGGCGCCTTGCGGCCATTGCTCGGTGTGCGAAAGCGGCCCCGCCACGCTGGAATCTTATAAAAGGCTGGCGCCTTTGCCCGAATACAACTATGGGGAACTGACGGACGACCTATACGAAAACCTGGACGGCAAGGTCACCCCCATCAAGGCGGCCCGCTTTCTGTGCGGTTTGGCCTCGCCCCTTTTTGCAACCAACAAGATCAAAGGCCTTCCGGGGTTCGGGCGTCTGGAGGACCATCCCTACGCCGAAGTGTTGGCCTGGGCCGCGGAACACCATAATGAAAAACAAGATAACGGGAATGAAGCCCCATGACTGATGCAAATGATACTGTTAATGACGAGAACACGTTCCTGACCAAAACCGGCGTGTGTCAGGTGACGGACACGGAGATTGTGATCACCCGGGAAACCGTGGCGGGCAGGCTTTCCTCTGCTCTGTTCGGCCCCACCATAGCCAAAACCTTTGGCATGTACCTAGTGGCAGGCCTTATAATTTTCGCCAATGGCGTTTTTTTTCTTGTAGATGGTCAGGTTAATGTGGGGTTGGTATTATTGGTTTCTTCTGTTCTGTTAGTTGGAGGCATCATAAAAAACAGGCTGTTATCTGCAACAAGAAGAATTGCACTTTCAGAAATTTCAAAGATTGAGTCTAATCCACCCCTCACGGGCTTTCGAGGGATCTTTATTGTTCATTTTACCCGTAACAACAAGAAATTTCAAAGAATAATCATTCTTCCCGGGGCAGCCCGGGACGGAAAGACCGAGTACAAAAAAGCCAAGGTTATTATGGACCGTATTTCCTGTTAAATATCTCACAAACGCTCAAAATTGCTTGCTCCTCGCTCAAAAAATGTTATGCTAAGGAACGCCTTGGCCAGCCATTTAACATAAGGAGTGAACCATGTTTGATCCTTCCAAGTGTGATGTGTGCGGAATTTGTCTGGAACAATGCCAATTTCTTGATTTTAGTAAAGAATCTGCCTCAAAATCCTTTCAAGCCCTCATAAACGGAGACGAATCCCCCTGGATCAATCAATGCGTCACATGCTTTGCCTGCAACGAATATTGCGACAAGGACGCCCGGCCCTTTGACCTCATTTGCCAGCGCCAGGAAGAGGGCGGCCAGTACCTTCCCAAAGAGTTGGTGGACATGATGCACGCCCATTTTTCCCCCCAGGGCGAATACACCCCGCCCAAGGTCGAAGGAAGGGCAATATCCCTTTGCACAATTTACAGTGTGCTGGACAAGGATGCCTTTACCGGAAAGTTGTTCGACGATGCCACCTTGCTCAGGGGGCGTTTTTTCTTTTGTGATGTCCTGTATCTGCACATGGGCAACATGAGCATCATCTTGGACGAAATGCCCGCCATAATCAGCCGTCTGGCGGCCACGGGCGCGGATGAAATCGTCTTTGTCCATGACGATTGCTACTCCATGATAAAATTAGCCATAGAGAATGGCATTGAACTGCCTTTCAAGGCGGTCCATATTTTCGAGTACCTGCGCGACCAGCTTAAGGAGCACCAGTCTCAGATCAGCCCCCTGAACCTGACCCTGGCTTACCAACGCCCGTGCGCCTCCCGTTATTCCACGGAAAAAGAGCCTCTGCTGGACGAAATCTTTTCCCTGATCGGCGTGACCCGGGTGGACAGGAAATACGATCGCAAAAACGCCCTGTGCTGCTGCACCAATGCGGGCGACGCCATGCCATCCCGCAAAGGCACGGAAAAATTTCAGGATGCCAATATTGCCGACGCCCTGGATTACGGAGCCACTGGCATGGCCTTTTTATGCCCCATGTGTCTCCAGGCTTTATCCCCCAAATGCAAGGACGCCGGTCTGATACCCTATTTTATAACCGACCTTTGCCGCATGGCATTGGGCGAATCCGTCAACTGATTGGAAAGGAATCCCGCCATGAGCAAACTCTTGTGGACCCCGTCAAAAGAGCGCATTGAACAAACCAACATGTTTCGCTTTATGGGCGAAGTCAACGCACGGTTTGGAAAGGATTTCGCATCCTACCCCGAGTTGCACCAATGGTCTGTGGAGAATATTGCGGATTTTTGGGCGACCTTGTGGGATTTTGTGGGCGTCAAGGCTTCCTCCCCCTACACGCAGGTGGTGGACGACCCGAAAAAAATGCCCGGGGCCAAGTGGTTTGAAGGGGCTAAACTCAACTTCGCCGAAAACCTCCTTAAATTCAGGGACGACCACCTTGCTATCGTTTTCAAAGGCGAAGGCGCCGAGCCGGTACGCATCACCTACGCCCAGCTTTACGATCAGGTGGCGCGCCTGGCCTGTTCCCTGCGCGGCATGGGAGTAACCACAGGTGACAGAGTGGTGGGATTTATGCCCAACATGCCCCAGACCGTGGTAGCCATGCTGGCGGCAACCAGTATAGGAGCTGTGTGGTCCTCGTGCAGTCCGGACTTTGGCATCAAAGGAGTCCTGGACCGTTTCGGACAAATCAAGCCCAAGGTGCTTTTTACCGCCAACGGGTATCGTTTCAAGGGCAAAGACCTGGACTGCCTGGAGAAAATTTCCGGGGTGGTCAATCAACTTCCTTCCCTGGAAAAACTGGTGGTTGTGCCCTACACCCGGGACCGGGCCGATATCTCAGGCCTACCCGTTGCAGTGCATTATCAGGATTTTATTTCCAAAGAGGACGGCCTGGAAGTGGAGTTCGAGCAACTGCCCTTTGACCATCCCCTATACATTATGTACTCTTCGGGAACCACCGGACTCCCCAAGTGCATGGTCCAGAGTGCGGGAGGGATATTGGTTCACCAACTCAAGGAACTGGTGCTCCATACGGATCTCACGCGGGAGGACAACATATTCTACTTCACCACCTGCGGGTGGATGATGTGGAACTGGCTCACCTCCGGCTTAGGGGTGGGCGCCACCATCGTCCAGTATGACGGCCAGCCTTTTCATCCCTTCCCCGAAGCCTTGTGGGAAATGGCCCAGGACGAAAAGGTGACGGTGTTCGGCACCAGCGCGGGATATCTCGGCGCCCTCATGGACATGGGGGGGCAGCCGGGCAAACATTACGACCTCTCTTCTCTGCGGGCGGTTCTTTCCACGGGCTCGCCCCTTTCTATCGAAGGTTTTGAATATGTGTACCGGGAAATCAAGGAAGACATCCAGTTGGCTTCCATTGCCGGAGGAACCGACCTGAACGGCTGCTTTGCCCTTGGCAATCCCATGGGGGCTGTTTATGCCGGGGAACTCCAATGCCGGGGGTTGGCCATGGACGTAGCCGCCTATGACGCACAAGGCAAACCTGTGGTGGGCCAGCAGGCGGAATTGGTTTGTCGCAAGCCATTCCCCTCCATGCCCATTTATTTTTGGGATGACCCTGACGGCGAAAGATACCACAACGCATACTTTGACAAATACCCTGGAATCTGGCATCATGGGGACTTCATAACTGTCACAGAACGGGGTGGGGTAGTCATGTACGGCAGGTCCGATGCAACCCTTAATCCCGGCGGGGTGCGGATTGGAACGGCGGAAATTTACCGGGTAGTGGAAACCTTTGAGGAAGTGGCGGATTCCGTGGTGGTGGGCCAGAATTGGGATAACGATGTGCGGGTTATCCTGTTTGTAAAAATGGCCGAAGGCCAAGCCTTGAACGACGAAGTCAAAAACAAGCTGCGGGCGGGTATTCGCAAGAATGCGTCGCCGCGCCATGTGCCGGCAAAAATCATAGAGGTGCCGGATGTCCCCTACACCCTGAACATGAAAAAGGTGGAGCTGGCTGTTAAAAAAGTGATCGAAAATAAACCTGTGGAAAACACTGACGCCTTGGCAAATCCCCAGGCCTTGGATTTTTATAGAAATATACCGGAACTGGCTGAATAGGGCGATCCAGGAACATGGAACAGGAAGACCAACGGTTTCCTATAGTCAATTACAAAAGGGGACAACGCATTTTCAGCGAGGGAGATGCGGGGGACAGGGTCTTTCTGGTTAAAAGCGGCATGATTTGCGTTTACCGTATGGAGGATAATCAGAAGGTCGTTTTGGCTCACCTGAAGGCGGGACAAATTTTGGGCGAGACAGCCATCCTCACCGGGGAGCCGCGCACGGCCTCTGCGGAAGCTGCTTCAGCCTGCCAGTTGGTGACCATGACCTCGGAACAACTGAAGTCGGCCCTGGAAAAGAGTTTGCCTTTTATTCGGGTTTTGCTGGATCAGATTCTGTTTAGGTATCGCGATACGGAATCCAAGCATTTGGCCAGGAATCACAACATGGCGACCAGCTTTAAGGAAATCCGATCATTGATCCGTGGTTGGAAGGAAAGTAACAGGGGGGCCTCCAAAGAGGTTGGTGATCTTTTGGAGAACATAGACATTATTATTCAGGCAGCCATTAAAAAAGAGCGTTATGTGGCCTTGGTTCCTAAGGGATACATGCAGTTTTAGGAGATTGTCATGAAAAAATTACTAATATTTTTGTTGGTGCTGGCCATTATTCTTGCAACCCCGGTGGTCATCAATATTTTGCAAAACGGGATCGGTGGCCCTGACGGAAGAACCATGGATGAAATCCTGGGCAAGAGTTCGGCCTCCGCCAAGGTGGAGGATATCAACGCCCTGTCCAAGGCGGATATCATGCAGCTTTTCCATGCAGCTTCCGCCCCCCGTTTTAGCGTCATGAACGGTGAGTTCGAAGCCCGGTTGCTTGATAAGGGGGTCCTGGCCAAGGCTTCCAGTATATTTACCCACAACCTTATGGGTCCCGGCCATTGGGAGGGCAAGGCTTTCACTCCGGCAACCAAAACCGAGGGGTGGGGGTATAATCTTTTTTCCTCTAGTAAGGGCGGTGAAAACGCCCTGGCCAGACTGGTAAGAATGGATACCCATGTGGGGCCGTCCGTCTTTGACGACAAGGACTCCTTTCATCTGACTTATGCTCCCCATAACCATGGCATGCTCAACACCATGCAGGATGAAATCCGGCAGATCAATCCCCGGTTGTTTTTGGGATACGGATACATGGACTGGAGCGGCGGAAAGCGTAACCCGGCGCCCTTTGTACTTATTGGCCCTCCCACACCCTGGGTCGGCACGGATGGCGATAATTGATCAAGTGCGGATGAATTTATAGACGCAAAAAAGCGCCGGGATGGGAGGCCTTCCATTCCGGCGCTTTGATTTTGATGTAAATCTGTTGTTTTAAATTCTTCCGGTCAGGGTCTTGGGAATCCGTCCCGTATGGGCGCATTCGGAACGCAGGCGGCGCCCCACGATTTTTTCCATCATCCTTCCCACATCCAGGACCTTTTCCACATCCAACCCCGTATCAATACCCATTTCGTCCATCATGACAACCATATCCTCAGTGGGGATCAGGCCCACGATGGATGCGTCTTCGTAATAGTATTTGCCGGTGCCGCCCACAGGCACGCCGTCCACGAAATTAGCGGGCTGTCCGCCCAATCCGCCAATGGTGGATTCATAGTGGGTGATTCCCGCCTGGAGAGCCGCCAGCACATTGGCGCAGCCCCAACCCCTGGTGACGTGAAAATGGGCCAAGTGCAGGCTGGGGTCTGGTATTTGGTCCAGAATCATGGAAAAATAATCATACACCCTGTTGGGCGCGGCCGAGCCGTCATGGTCCGCATGTTCAATATCGTCTGCTCCAATGTCCAGCCAGCGTTTGGTAAAGTCCACGGCCTTCTGCAATTCCGTGGGGCCTTCGATAGGGCAGCCCCAAATAGTGCTTACAGTCCCGCAAACCTTGATCCCGGCATCATGGGCCTTGGGAATGTATTCTTCGCACATCTTCCAATAGGCATCCAGGCTGGTGCCCGAGTTGGTCCTGTGGTGGGATTCGCTGGTGGATACCATAAACAAAATACGGTCCGGCCCGTTTCCGTCCAGTTTTGCCTGGATGGCGCGTTCCGCGGCTTTCTCACGGATAGTGATGGCCGTCAACTCCACGTCATCAATCAGATGTTTGATTTTCTTGGAGTTACGAATTTTTCTCATGAGCTCGTCCGCGTCCTGGAACTGGGGCATGAGTTTTGGGGGGCCGTAATTGGTGGTTTCAATCCGTTTGAAACCCGCCAGGATTAATTGTTCCGCCACCCATACCTTGGCATCTGTGGGGATAAATCTCTCCTCGTGCTGGAAACCGTCCCGGACTGTAATGTCTCCCAAAGTCACTTTCTTCGGATATTTTAACTCGTTCATGGTTGTCTCCTTTCAATACAACGATAATCGTTTTAAAGCGATTTTCGCCGATTCATCCTAAAATCTAAAGTTGCCGAAGGCAGGGTCGCCAATGGGTTGGAGCAGGCTTACTTCAAACGCCATGGCCAGCCAGTCCCGGATTTCTGAGAAATATAAAACCCTGTCTGACAACAGCCGGGCGCCACAATAAAAAGGATGGGCCTCGCCATCATACTTTTCCATCATTTTCGCCTGGAAGGCGGCCTTTTCCTCCTCGGTCATGGGGTTGCCCTTGACCGTGCGTTTGCGCTCTTCAATGGACAAAAGCACAGAAGCCGCCGCCCTTCCGCTCATAACAGAGGTGCGGGAGCGCATGGTGTGGAAAAGAAAGTGAGGCTTGTAAGCCCGGCCGCACATGCCGTAGTTTGCAGCGCCGTTATCCGGGCCTATGGCGATTTGTATGCGCGGCACCTGGGCGCAGCTTACTGCGCGGACCATATCGGCGCCGTATTTTCCGATGCCCATGTGTTCGGAGGCCGAACCCACCATGTATCCCGGGGAAGACTGGATGAAAAGCAGGGGGGTTTTGTCCTGGCTGCACCTGACGATCCATTCCGTGGCTTTGCGGGCTGCTTCCACAAAGATGATTCCGGCATTATTGGAGGCGATCACACCCACGGGAATACCCTTGATGCGGATTTTCCCTGTGATGATGTTGTCACCCCGGCCTTTGGCGTATTCCTTTTTATACTCCAGGAACTCGCTTTCGTCGGCAATGGCTGCAAGAATGTTTCGGGTTTTTATGCCCTGGTGCACATTGACCGGAAGGTTGTCGTAAATGTCCGTCATGGGCTGTTTGGGCGGTTTTTCCTCAAAACGGTGCACGGCCAGCGGCTGGGGAGGCTCCAGAGACAGGATTTCCCGCACTCGCTCCACCGCATCCTCCTGGTTTTTGCAAAGGTGGTCGGCCCCTCCGGAAATCTGGGTATGGACCTTGGCGCCTCCCAGGTTCTCTGCCGAGATTTCCTCGCCTGTGGCTGCCTTTACCAGGGGAGGCCCCCCCAAAAAGGAATAGGCCAGTTTGTCGATCATTACCGCCTGGCAGGCCATGAACACCATATAGGCCCCTCCGGCCGTGTTGCCGCCTGTAGAGAGGGTTACCTGCTTAAGGCCCATGGCGCTCATGCGGGCCATGTTGTAGAACATGGAGCCGAAATGCTGATCATCGGGAAAGACATCCGCCTGCATGGGCAGAAAGGCGCCGCCACTGTCTGCGATATAGACCGTGGAAAGACCGCAGCGTTCGGCAATAGCCTGGGCGCGCATGTGTTTTTTCAGAGTGATGGGAAAATAGGTGCCTGCTTTAACCCGGGGGTCGTTGCCAATGATCATGGTCCAGTTGCCATGGATTTTGCCCACACCGGTCACCACGCCGCCGCCCGGAACGTCCGCCACGCCCGGATAGTCCACGCCGAAACCGGCGATGCGGGAGAGTTCGAAAAAGTTCGTATCCGGGTCAATGAGTTTGGCAATCAAATCCCGCACAGGTTGTTTTCCCTGTTTTTTTAACCGTTCCACTGCCTTTTCCCCGCCGGGGTTTTGGGCAGACTCCACCAATTGGGCAAGCTCCGTTTCCCGGGCTTCCCAATGTTCCCTGTTTGTTAAGTTGGTAGCAGACATAGGAGCTCCTTATTCGCCTGTGTACACAGGTTTGCGTTTTTCCCTGAAAGCGGCCAGCCCTTCCAGACGGTCCTTGCTGGGGATGGTTATCCAATAAGCATTGCTTTCTATTGCCAGACCCGTGGCCAGGTCAGTTTCCATGCCCTGGTTGATGGCGTATTTCGCCTGGGTGACTGCAATGGGGCCGTTTTTCCGGATAGCCGCAGCCATGGCCTTGGCTTCTTCCAAAAGAGAGTCCCCGGGAACGACCTTATTCACCAAGCCAATTTCCAAGGCCTCTTGAGCATCTACTCTGCGGCCTGTAAAAATAAGCTCCTTGGCCTTACCCTTGCCTATCAACCGGGGAAGCCTTTGAGTACCCCCGGCGCCGGGAATGATAGCCAGGGTGGTTTCGGTCAGGCCCATGCTTGCGGTTTCTGCGGCCAAGCGGATGTCACAGCCCAGGGCCAGTTCAGTCCCTCCTCCCAAGGCAATGCCGTTCACTGCAGCAATTACGGGCTTTGGAAGATTTTCGATGTCCGTGAACAAATTGCGGATGGTGTATATAAACTCTTTGACCTGAACCGGGGTCAGGGTGGCCCTTTCTTTGAGGTCGGCTCCGGCGCAAAAAGCACGGTCTCCTGATCCCGTAATGATGACGATGCGGATCTCGGGATCAAACCTGGCCTTGTCTATTTCCCCCTTGAGTGCTTGCAGCATTGCAAAGTTGAATGAGTTCATCACGTTAGGGCGGTTCAATGTCAGTGTGAGAACCTGGTCCTCGGTTTGGGACAATACCAACTCTTCTTCCATCGTCAGCCTCCTGTGGAAGCATGGCTTCCATGGGTTTTTAGGGAATTGATGACTAATTGGGTGACTTCCTGACCGATTTGCATCAGGTCGTAATCCCTTTTGAAAATGATCCAGGGAATAAGGATGTGGTCAATAGTGCCAAAAAGCAGGTTTCTCCACAGGCTGATGTCCAGGGTGGGGGAAAAAAGTCCCTGCTCCTGGCCCTGAATGATAGCCCTTTCCATGAGGGAGAATATCCTGTCCAGGCTCTGGTTGCTTTGGGAACTGTAAAAACTCCGGTTGGGTCGCAGCATGAGAACGAGGATGGTGGAGTAATCCCGGTCCTGATAATAAAACCGAAACAGGCTCAAAATGCTTTCGCGGAGGTTGCGTTCCGGCGCTTCAAAGTCCATATGGTCCAGCAGTTCTTCCAGCTTGGCTCTGGGGATGCTGATCAGCAGGTTTTCCTTATTCTGGTAATATTCGTAAATGGTGCCTTCGGCCACCCCGGCTTCTTTGGCCACTGCGAGCATGTTGGCGCCGCCATACCCGTTGGCTGCAAAAAGTCGGCTGGCGGAGTCGATGATGAGCTTTTTCTTCCGCTCCTTTTTGTCGTCTTCTTCCGGGTGCAGGGCCTTTGGGGTGGCGGATGCCATGATGATATCAAACAGGCGGTCTGCGAATTCCAGAGGACTGGGCGCGTTGTTGATAGTCCAGTCCAGGGCGAGGTGGTCTACCGTGCCCAGGATCATGTCGCGCAATATTCCGGGCCGGGAAAGGTTTTGGAACACACCTTGCTCCATTCCTTCCGTAATGACCCGGGTGATGACCCGGCTGTAGTCCCTGAGTGCCAGATAGGCCCGGGATTCGTAAAAGGCGGTGTAGGACCGGGACTCCAGGATGATTTGAATTTCTTTTTTACCCCGGGAGTAGGTGCGGCAATGGAACCAGATGGCTTTGCGGAGTTTGTTTTCGGCCCCCTGGATACCTTCCAGGTGTTCTTCCAGGCCTTTGAGGCTTAGTGTCATGAATCTTTCGATGATTGCAAAGAGGATTTCTTCTTTGGATTTAAAGTAGTTGTATATACCTGACGTGGTGATGCCCGCGCCCTTGGCAACCTGAAGCAGGGTTGCCTGGGAAAAGCCGTGTTGGGAAAACAGGCGGGTGGCTGAATGGAGGATGGCCTGTTTTTTGTTTTCGGGATTGCTCATGGTCAGGGCCCCGCTTATGAATACCGCTCAAAAATCGAACGGATCTATGAGTTGAATTCTAAATACAGGCGAGTCCTCTGTCAAGAAAAAAGGAAAAAATCCCGCGTCCTGGAAAATAATGTGCCCAATACTGTATTTTTTGTGTGAAAAAGCCGTCTAATTTAATCGATGGATTCTACCGGGAAGAACGCGCCTCAGAAACTGTTCCAGGGACCGGGAGCAGGCGGACACCTGGCTCAAGTCCACTCCTGTGGCAATGCCAAGGCGCTCCATGAGATAAAGCGCCTCCTCGGTGGGGACATTGCCCGCAGCCCCGGGGATAAAGGGACAGCCCCCCATGCCGCCGCAAGATGTGTCGAAATGATGAATGCCGCTCATAATGGCCGCCGTCATGTTGACCAGGCCCAGGCCACGGGTGTCATGCAGATGGAGAAAAACAGGCAGGTCTCCGCTTAGGGTCAATACCTGGGTCATCAACTCCTGGACCTGCAAAGGGCCGGCCATGCCCGTGGTATCTGCAATGCATAGAGCCTGGGGCGACAGGGCAAGATAAGCCTCCACCATGCCCAGAACCTGCTTTTCGGGGATTGCCCCCTCAAACACGCAGCCAAAGGCGCACTGGACTCCGGCAATGACTTCCAACCCTGCTTCCCTGGCCATGTCAGCCATGTCAGCCGCCTGCTCCACAGCAAGGTCCCGCCCCATACCGGTGTTTTTCCGGCTGTGGGCGTCGCTGGCGGAAACGCTGATTTCCAGAGCGTCCACCTGGGTGGCCACCGCCCTTTTTACCCCTGCCAGGTTCAAAGCCAGACCGCTGTATGTAACCCCGGGCTGCTTCTGCAGCGCCCAAAGCACAGCTTCGGCATCCTGCATTTGGGGAACCCGTTTAGGGTGCACAAAGGAAACGGCCTGGATATGGGAAATACCGGCCTTGGCAAGGTCCTCAATAGCCTTGACCTTGTGCTCCGTGGGGATGGCGACATCCTCTGCCTGAAATCCATCCCGGGGGCCTACCTCCCGAATCACGACATGGGAGGGGAGGGCCGCTTCCCAACGGGTTGGCGTCATCAACACCCGTAACCAGCCAGTTCACACACGATGTCCTCGGCCTGCTTCAACTGGATTTTGCTCAGGTTCAGGACCACATGATAAAGTTTGGGATCGTCAAAATTCTTTTTGCCCAGTTTTTTGTAAAAATTAGCCCGCCTCTTGTCAGCCCGATGCACGGTCAGTTCGGCCTTTTGTTCCGTCATATTGTAATGTTCACATAGGAATTTGATCCGGTGCTCCAGATCGGAGATAAGCAACACATGCAAAACTCTGGGATGGCCCTGGAGGATATATTGCCCTCCCCGACCCACGATTACGGCCTTGCCTTCCCGGGCGAGTTCCTCCATAATTTCCCTGAGGTGGTCCACATAAATATTTTCATTGATATGGCCCCGGTTTTCATCATCCAGCAGTCGATCCAAAAAGGAGGGGGTGACCAGCTTGGAAAAAAAGTTCAGCAGCCAGTCTCCACGGTCCTTTTCTACGGACTGAACCCATTCCGGGGATACCTTGGCTTTATCAGCCACGGCATTGACCATTTCCTCGTCGATCAGGGAATAACCCAGCCTGTCAGCGCAAATCGCTCCCAGGGTGTGCCCCCCGGCTCCAAATTGTCTGGCGATTGTGACTATTTCCGGCATAACCCGCCTTCCTGGCTCAATCTTAAAAATGATTAACGGCTCCGAGTAGCTACCTTAAACCCGTCCGCCCGCAGATCGGTGAGCAGTGCCTTTACATCCTTGGCCGTCACATGAATGACCACGTCGTGCTTTTCCTGGTCCAGCGGAGTAAGCACATGGATGGTGACAATTTTCATTTGATGCTTGTTAATATTGTGCAAGACCTTTTCCAGCTCTGGTCCCTCCCCGCCTTCCACAACAAAGATCCGGGTGCCTGGCTCCCCAATGCCCAGAACCCTGTTGGCGATTTTGTAAAAGAAATCGTTGGTGGTGACAATGCCCGCCACCTTGCCATTTTCCAGAACAACCAAGGCGCCTACCTTGTTGGACTGGGCAAGGGCTAGGCCTTCCTCCACGGTCATATCCGGGGTGACAGTCACCACGTTCTTGGCCATGATTTTGCTGACAGGCGTTTTTTCCAGCAAGTAGCCCACTTCCCAGACGGTGAGGGAGGTGGCCTCGGAAGGGGAAACCTTTTCCAGTCTCTTTTCCGTAACCACGCCTTTAAGTTTGCCTTTGTCCACAACAGGCAGCCTTTGGAATTTATGGGCTTCCATGATGCGTTTTGCGTCAGCAAGGGATGTGTCACTGGTTATGGTGACTACGTTAGCAGTCATGACATCTTTTACGAGCATATTATGCCTCCGAAAAAACAGTAAAATAAAATACAGAAGCCCCGGCAAAACCGGGGCTTCCGGCAAATGCGCGCATAATGGTTAAGACGAGGTCAGCTCAAAGGGCAGTACCTTGGAAACCTCTCCAGCGTTGAAGATGGCGGTCCCGCCCTTCAGGACTACCGGCTGGGTGTACCCGGCCAGACCGGTCCACCATTTTTCCAGGGCCTCCCATGGGGTCATGCCTTGTTCCTGCAGCTGGAACCCTCCGGTGACCATGAGGGAAAGCAGAGCCGAACGGGCCGTGATCATGGTAGTGACCCTAACATAGTCCGTGGATTTGGCTGGGATAAGATAGGTGTCGTCATTGTTGACTGTCACCAGGTCAAAACCATCCGCAGTCACGGTAAACTTAAGCCCTTCCAAACTGAGCGGATAAGGGTTGGGGTTTTCTATGGCAAACAAAAAGCTCATGGGAAGCGGTGCTCCCCGGTTGTCTGCCGTGCCCTTGGTAGGCTCATTTTTATTGGAATAATACCAGAATCCGTCGTATTGGGGAACTTCAAAAAGTTCCAGGGTCACGACGGGGTCCACAAAATTCTTGACGCTCGGCTTAGGGGCCATTGCATAGGCTGAAACCAAGCCCAAGCACATGAATATGATGAGGAACCATGTCAGTTTTTTCATAATGTATCCTCCGTATAAGCGCGTGGAAAACCTTGCCTACCTCCAGTCAGCTAAGCCAACGCTTTCTGCGCTTGTAATGTTTGACATCCCGAAAACTCTTCCTGCCGCCCTTGTCGGTCAGGCCCAGGTAAAAGTCCTTTATGTCTTCGTTTTCGATCAATGAGGATGACTCCCCGTCCATGACGATCCTGCCTGTTTCCATGACATAGGCATAAGGGGCAACGCTGAGAGCCAGCTTGGCATTTTGCTCCACCAATAGAATGGAAATGCCTTGCTCATCATTAAGCTGCTTGATGATATTGAAAATCTCATGGATGAGCATGGGCGCCAGGCCCATAGACGGTTCATCCAGGAGCACCAGCTTCGGCTCGGTCATGAGGGCGCGGCCCACCACCGTCATCTGTTGTTCCCCGCCGGATATGAAACCCGCTGTCTCATTGCGTTTTTCGCGGAGTCGGGGAAAATAGTGGTAGACCTTCTCCAGCCCGTCACGGACAGAGCCGGATTTCCGGAGGTGCGCGCCCACCTTGAGGTTTTCCTCCACAGTGAGATGCTCAAAAACCCGGCGTCCCTCAATGACCTGGATGATGCCTTTGCGAGCGATATTGGCGGCGCCGTGAGTGTGGATGCGTTCCCCTTCGAACTCAATGGATCCGTCGGTCACCTTGCCGTCCTCGGTTTTTAGCAATCCGGAAATGGCCTTAAGGGTGGTGCTTTTGCCCGCTCCATTGGCGCCTAACAGGGCCACAATACTACCCTGCGGCACCTCGATGGAGACCCCTTTGAGGACCAGGATCACCTCATGGTACTTGACCTCGATATTGCTGATTTTCAAAATGGGCTCTTGCGTTTCCAAGCCTGTAACCTCCAAGGATGGGAGTGGATAATTCATTTCTACCAGCCCTGCCACTTGCTGGCCCATTCCTGGGGCCAACGAGCCTTTAAATCAACCCGGGCCAGTTCCTTGAATTCCCCGTTACGGTATTCCTGAACCAGACAGCCGGTGGTGGGCCTGTGATCCGTGGCCGAATAGCTGACCGGAGAAGAACCCAGGCCAATGTCGAAGTTATCCATGGTTTCAAAACCCTTGGTCTTGATGGTTTCGCCATCCAGGCTTCCGGCTTTGTCCGCCCTGTTGGCCGCTTCCCAGAAAATAAGGGCGTCGGCCCATGCCTGGACTGTGCGGATCAGGCGCTTTTCAGGCGGAATGCCGGGGTTGAACTTTGCAGCGTATTCCACCACTTTATCCATATTCTTGTAATAGCTGCCGTCCGCCTGTTTTTGTCCGAAAAATGCGCAAGGGGTTGCGCCGATGGCGCCTTCCGCGGCAGGTCCTGCAAGACGGGGCAGGTTTTCATCGAATCCCCAGTTATTGATGATCCAGTCTGCACCCAGTCCCAGAGAATAGGCGTCACGCATGGTTGCGGAAACGCTCATGGTGGTGTTGCCATGCCAGACCACGTCGGGTTTGAATTCCTTTAACGAGTTGATCTGGCTTTTGGCGTCCAGGGCGAACAGGGAAACATCCTGGTCAGCGCCCACGACAAAGCCCAGCATTTCGGCATGATCCCTCACCGCTTTGATGGGAGCGTTGCAGTAGGGAGACGCGGACATGTAGCATGCGGCAAATC
>JAEINP010000005.1 GCA_016342355.1 Desulfatibacillum sp. | reverse complement strand
CGAATGACGGCGTACCATCTGCCGGAGTCAGTGATGTAAAATCGCTCTCGTTTTCGCCTTTATAAGAGAGTGACACAAGCCCATCGGCATCTATCGAAATTTTAAGATCAATAGTGCTGTCCAAGCATAGCTTGCCATCCCCACCGTGCAAATCATACGGGGTGCTTCCGGACATGCGGGGTTGGACGAATCCCGAAGAAGTCCACAACAGCCCGGCTGCATTGGTCATGGAAGCGGCTACGCCACCGCCATATAGTATAAGGAAAGTGAAATCGGACGACGGGGGAAGGCTTAGGACAGGGCATGAGACATTCACAATAACGTCCAATGGAAAGGATATGGACGCCTGTTGCTGATAAACGACCATCATGGTGTCCGCCCCGTCCGTTGGGCCGTCCGCGAAAAGGTCCAGCTTGCCGTTCGATATGGTGGCGGAACATGAAGCGCTTAAGGGCCAGAGGGTCCATTTGGCGTCCAGGCTTGCCCCTTCAAATGTATCTTCCCAGTCAGCCATAAATCACCTCACCGCCACGACGCCGGATATTGTCAAAGAATCGCTCTCTCCGGTCTCGGTTATGCGTACTTTCATCGATGTACAGGGGGCCATATGGTCGCTGTTTACTCAAGCAGCACGTTACCGTCCGCTTCGGGTCCCCGGGTTTTTGAAGGATTGGAAGCGGACGTGCGTCAAAATTTTCCTTCTCTGGACACGGTGAAATTTTCACACCGTTGGGGCGGCCCGGTTTCCATAACCGTGGACATGGCGCCAGCCATGGGATATGTTGGAGACGAGCGCATGGTGTACAGCCTTGGCTGCATGGGACACGGTATAAGCCTTACCCATCTGAACGGCGCTACGGCTGCGGATTTGATTCTGGAGAAAAATACAGACCTGACAGAGGTGTTTTTCGTCAACCGCAGGACCATCCCATAGCCGCCCGAGCCCATTCGTATGGCCGCCGCCAACGCCATTTTGGCTGGCATGAACTTACAGGACCACTTTACAGATTAAAGTACAACCTATCGAAATGATTTAGGCTTGTGAGTTTTAAAGCCTTCGGCAGGCAATTCCCCAATACGTGATTTTATAAGACCCTCACCATACAGGAGATCAACATGCCCGACTTCAATGAAATTGCATTCATGGACGCCACCGCCCAGGCCCAACTGGTCAGAAACAAGGAAGTCACCCCCCTGGAATTGGTACAGGGAGCCATAAATCGGATCGAAAAGCTCAATCCCCAGCTTAATGCGGTGATCACCCCCATGTACGAGCAAGCCCTGGAAGAGGCCAAAGGCCCTTTGCCAGAAGGACCTTTTACCGGAGTTCCGTTTTTATTAAAGGATATCGGCGCCATGGCCAAGGGCGTCCAAACCTGCCTGGGAAGCCGCATTCTGAAAGGAATGTTTTTTCCGGACCATGACAGCGAATTGACGGTTCGTTTACGCAAGGCGGGTTTTATTATCGTGGGCAAGACAAACACCCCGGAATTCGGCATATTACCCACAACCGAGCCGGTGGCGTTCGGCCCCACTCACAATCCCTGGGATCTGGACCGCACCCCGGGCGGATCATCAGGCGGCGCCGCCGCGGCCGTGGCCTCGGGTATGGTGTCTGTGGCCCATGGCAATGACGGAGGAGGTTCCATTCGCATCCCGGCCTCGTGCTGCGGGGTGTTCGGGCTCAAGCCAACCCGGGCGAGAAATCCCGTAGGACCGGATTTTGGCGATCTTCTTTCCGGCCTTATCAGCGAGCATGCACTTACCCGGTCCGTGCGGGACAGCGCGGCCATCCTGGACGCCACCTCGGGCCCGGACCTTGGAGATCCATACTGGGCTCCGCCCAACACAAAGCCCTTTTTGGAGGAAGTGGGCGCCAATCCGGGCAAACTGCGCATAGCCGTGGATTTGTCAACCCATTTAGACGAAAAGCCTCACCCCGACTGCGTCCGGGCTGTGGAAGAAACCGTACGTTTGTGCCGGGAACTGGGGCACGATGTAAAAGAGGCCTCTCCCACTGTTCAGGGAGCCCCTGCCGATCTGTTTCGGGCCTTCGACACCCTGTGGACATCCAATGTGGCCAGCACCATTAACGCCATTGTAAGTATAAGCAAAATTACGCCTTCAACGGATTTTTTTGAGCCCTTCACCATGGCCTTGCATGAAATCGGCAGCAAACAGTCTGCCTCGGACTATCTTCGGGCTTTGACTGTTATTCAACGCTTTGCCAGGGACATAGCCAGATTCCTTGTGGACTATGACCTGTTGTTGACCCCAACTTTAGGCGAGCCTCCGGTTCTGCTTGGAGAACTGGACGCCCCGGAAGAAAACCCCATGGCTGCATGGAAGCGAATCGCCAAATTCACTCCCTACACAGCCAAAGTGAACGCCACGGGTCAGCCGGCCATGTCGGTGCCTTTGTTTTGGAATAGCCAGAACCTGCCAATAGGCTCCCATTTTGTAGGCCGTTTTGGGGACGAAGCTACCCTGTTCAGACTGGCTTCCCAGTTGGAGCAAGCCTGCCCCTGGGCTCAACGCCGTCCGCCGGTATGTGCTTGATTTTTAAGGTTTGAAAGATTTTTTGACTTTTTTCGGGCCTGGCAGCTGGAAGACTGAAACTATAAGAGTTTTCCGGCCGGGCCTGGGAATAATCAGCAGGTGCCCATGGGGTCCATGGAGTCCAGGTGATAAGTGGATTCCGTGGTGGAACTCAGATTGTCGATCCGCCGTTTTTTACGCAGTTCCACCATATGGGTGATCTTGGAAATCAAAATCCATCGCAGCATGAGGCCTATGGCGTATTCCTGGTTGTCATCCAGTTTTTTCAGCTTTAGGTTTTCTATGATTTCATCAATGGCCGGCGCCACCTTCTGATAGATTTCCAGTTGCACAGGAGAAAGCTCGCCCCGTTCTTGTCCACCCCAGACGGCTGGTACAATAAAACCGCTTGGTTCAAAGCACAGGCGGCCTTGGTGCGCATTAAAAATGTCCATGACCAGATTATCGATCTTGTTTGCCACGGTACGCCCCATGTGGGTTATATCGTGAACTGGCTGGGGATTTTCTTTGAATAGCTTTTTAAAGAAGTCCATGATTTTTTCCCCTTTTTCATGGCGACAGAGTATGGGATTGTTTTACACCTGTCTATCTCGGGTTGCAATAATCCTGCCAAATGATCTATACTGCCCCCGGACGACCAATGGAATCGCTCTGATATTGTTATCGGCAGATAAAGTCCGAAAGTTTATTCATTTCGAGAGAAAGGCATGGACACCCCAATGGACTTAGAAGGAAAATTCGCCCTGGCCAAAAAAAGTGTAGATGCTAAATTGGGTTTTTTCAAACATTTAACTTTGTTTTTTGTGGGGAATGGCTTTCTGACCGGCGTGGATTTAGTCACCACACCTGGCTTGGTGTGGTTCTACTGGCCTGTGCTTGTATGGACTCTTATACTGGGGGTGCATGCCCGGTGGGTTTGGAGTGGTCAGGACAAAGGATAATTTTTCCATTATTACATTTTGACAGAACAGTTAGCCAATCAAAACCTTTTCCTGATAAATGTCCTTTTTCGCAGGAATAGTGTCTTCCAAACTCCTCCCTGCATCGGGTTTGGAAGACCATGGAAATGATAGCCGGTAATTCATGCAGCAAGGCCAATCCGGTTCCGGAAACTTATAGCTGATCCTCTCACAGTCATGGATCAAGGAACTGTTTATATCTATAAGGTTCAGGATTTAAGAGGATTAATTAATATCTCATCCTCAAAGTCTTTGATTTCCCCTTCCCGGAATTTCCTGGTCTTGGCAAACCGTTTACACCAGGCAAGGATTTTTGTGGATTTCTCCCAATAATTGTTGGGATAGGGAAAAATTTTTCGGTAATGGATGTTTTTTTGCAACGCTCCGTTACGTTTCGCTTCCACATAAACAGGATCGTCTTGGTAGTAAGGCCACACGACCATATCCTTGCCTTTTCCTTCCAAAAGGAACCTCCAGTCTCCATTCGTGACAATTACCAATTCTTCCATAGAGCTCTCTTTTTTTTGATAATAGTTAGCTGCGGTATCAGGTCTGTTGTCCGCGAGTAAATCATTCCTCTGCCCTAACCTTATCGGCTGTTTTGAAGAATAATTTAGCCCTATTTGACCTTGCACGATACAGATAAGCCTGATATTTTACTTGTGAAACATATTGCCCTCTCCAGAATCATAATGGAATTGGAGAGATTACTATTGTTTACACTGCGCAATGGCGTATTTTGCTCTGGCCGGGCCGAGCTTACTTACTGGAAAGAACAGGACCCTTTGCACAAAGATCATACTTTTTCCAAAGACCAGCAGACTCGTTTATTCGGTCAACTGATGGGAGAACAGGCGTTTCGTAGCGCACTATCCAAGATGATCCAATCTCCCGTACAGATTATTTTTACGTCCAATCGGTCCACACTGATATCCGTCAGGACAAACAGCAAAGGCGAAAAAACGCTCCGACTACAACACGCCTTCCGAGCAGCGGATTTCACCACAATGCAGGCCCTGGCGTTTTTTGTAGACGGCAAGGGGTTTAACCCCCAAACCATTGACAATTTTTTATCAAAAAAACAAGATCTTGTAAAGTTTTTTTCCAGGTCCGGGGCCAAAATGCAGTCAGTTGTTTACAAGGGGAAATTCAGGGACCTCGAAAAGGTTCTCAAAAAGGTGACATCCGACTACGGTCTTGGTGTTATAGACATCAGGATTGCCTGGTCCAAGCCGGGGAATACCCGGGGCAAAAGGCGTTCCATCCGATTTGGAAGTTTTTCCGCCTCCCAAAAATTGATTAGAATTCATCCTGCTCTTGACAGTCCTGCAATACCGGACTACTTTGTGGAATTCGTCGTGTACCATGAGTTGTTGCATGCCATATTTCCTCCCCAGCAAACCGGGAAAGGGGGACGGAGGCGAATCCACACTCCCAAATTCAGGGCCCTGGAAAAGATGTTCCAGCAATATGATAATGCCATAAAATTTGAGCTTGAATTTATAAATAGTAGATTAGGGTAAATTAAGAGGGGGGAAATCATTTGGCGAATATTCTAATTATTGATGATGACGAGGCTTTGTGTGACATCCTGTCCCGCCGTGTAAAACAAATGGGCCACGAACACACTTGCGCTTATACCCTGGAAGAGGGGTACAGGAAGGCTTCTTCAGGAAGCTATGATGTGGTTTTCCTGGACGTGGGTCTACCGGACGGCAATGGCCTGGATGCCCTGCCTAGGATTCGGAGCCTGGACAATTGCCCTGAGGTAATCATTTTTACCGGCCAGGGAGACCCGGACGGAGCAGAGTTGGCCATCAAGTCAGGTGCCTGGGACTATATTGCCAAGCCACCGTCCCTTAAAGAGATTGTGCTCCCCCTGTCGCGGGCCTTGCAATACAGGGAGGAAAAAAAGCGCAATTCCTCGAAAATCCTGATTAAGACCGAAGGTATTGTGGGAAATAGCTCCCAGATGCAAACTGCCTTGAATCTCCTTGCCCAGGCAGCTAGCAGCGATGTCACCACTCTCCTGACCGGGGAAACAGGCACAGGCAAGGAACTCTTTGCCACTGCCATTCATGCCAACAGCGACCGGGCCTCCAAGGATTTTGTCGTGGTGGATTGTGCAGCTCTTCCAGACACCCTGGTGGAAAGTGTTTTGTTCGGGCATGAAAAAGGGGCCTTTACTGGCGCTGATAAGGCCCATCCCGGCCTGGTGAAGCAGGCCGATGGCGGCACCCTGTTTCTGGACGAGGTGGGCGAACTTCCCTTGTCCCTCCAGAAACCCTTCCTGCGGGTTCTCCAGGAAAGAAGATTCCGACCGGTGGGCAGTCAAAAAGAAGTGACCAGTAATTTCAGGCTGGTTGCCGCAACCAACAGAAACCTGGAAGAACTGGCAGAGGCCAAACTTTTCCGGCAGGACCTTCTGTACAGGCTTAAAACCCTGACCATAGACCTGCCTTCTTTGCGCAGTAGAGCTAAAGATGTCAAGGAGTTGACCATTTTTTACATGGGCAAACTATGCGAAAGATACGGAAAAGGCACTAAAGGTTTTTCCCCGGAATTCATGGAGGCCCTCACAGCTTATGAATGGCCCGGCAATGTGAGGGAACTCATCAATGCTCTGGAACGGACCCTCATAGCCTCGGCCGAAGAACCCACACTCTTCCCCAACCATTTGCCCACCCATATCCGGGTGAAACTGGCCAGGGAATCCCTGCGCCAAAGCGCGATAGGTAAAAACAGACATGACATTGGTGCGCCTCCCCAGGATTTGCCGTCCCTGAAGGATTACCGGGACGCCATTGTCTCTGAAGCGGAAGCAAAATATCTGGAAGACCTCATGCTTTTAACCAGCCGGGATATTCTGGCCGCTTGCGATATTTCCGGCTTGTCCAGGTCCCGGCTATATCACTTACTGCAAAAACACGGAATCAAGGGGTCCCGGTAAAACATGCCCGTCAAGCGGTATGGCCCCATTTCATAGGACAATGGCAGTCCGGAAGATTTTTTTCATGCTCCCCAAAAATAATGTCTTTGGAGAATTTGTCAGGGAAAAACGCCTGACCTTACTGGAAACGGATAAAAACTACTCCTTGCGCAAGGTCGCCATGCGCATTCAGGTGGAACCATCCTATCTGAGCAAGGTGGAACGAGGAGAACAACCCCCACCGTCCGAGGCTAAAATCGTGCTGTTGGCCCGGGATTTGGGAGAAGATGAAGACGTGCTCCTGGCTTTGTCTGGCAAGGTGTCTTCTGACATACAGGATGTTATCCGCAAAAGACCGGCATTGTTCGCCCAGTTGATTCGGGACCTTAAGGATATGCCGGATAACGCCGTCCTGAGAATTATCAGGGAGGTACGCGACGGCAACTGGTAAACGGGAGGAGACCCATGATCGAGCTCATGAACGATTCCCTGCGCTTTTTGTTCCCCCATGTCCACCCCCGGGCCCGCCTGGAGGTTTCCTTTGTCCGCACTCTCCGTATCCCGGATGATGGCTCCGCTTATCCCACACCGCCTGAAATGGGCTTGTACCCCATGGTTCATGTGGACGACTTCGAGGACACAGTGCCTGCCCATTGGCTGGAGCGGGGTGGAGTTATGCTGCCCATGTACCAGTCCGAGGCCCTTCTGGTACGCTTTGGAGGCGGATCGCCAAAAACCAGTTATCCTTTTGCCATCAAACTGGCTGCAGGAAAGGTCAACGCCCTCACTGGCGACGAGTGGATCAATCATCTGACGCCCCATCCCCAGGATTATGCGGTTTCGCCTCCACAGGAACAGATAGACGGATATTGCGTGGGCAGGGGAGTGGTCCGTCAATTTCTGGCCATGCCCCTGGGATTGGGATATACGGCCGAGGAGCAACTGGCCACAACGGCGAAATTCGGCGGTATCCAGGTGTGCGCCTATCCTATGAAGCCGGAAGAATTCCAGCGCTTGTCAGCCTGGGCGGACAACCCTTTTTCCCTCACCGGCTTTAGTGAAGAACAGGCCCCGTTCAGGGCGGAAATGGGGCTTGGCCTGGGCGGGCTTCTGGGACAGGATATTCGTCTGGACCCCTTTGGGTTTGACGCGTGGGACCACAAAAACACGAGTCGGTGTTTTGTACATTTGGTTGACTCGGCCCTGTGGACCGCCATCACGGGAAAGGCGCCTCCGGGTCCAGCTCCCCAAGCCCGGGAATATAATGAGGCCGGACTTCCCTATCATGAAAAGCGCTACGCTCCGACTCCGGTCCATGAGGGCTCTCGAATTCTGGAAAGATTACGCACTGTGGAGGCCCCTTAAATTCCGGGCTAAAAATCTGGCGGTCATTTGAATTTTCCCCAGTGAGGTTTGTCCCGGGATTTCCTGGACACAGGATCGGGTTCCCGGGAAGGTGAGTCTCCCGCTATTCCATTACCGTCCAGTCGCACACGAAAAGCTATGACCCATGACAGGGCTACCCAAACGGGAATCCATAACGGGTAAGGAAAAAAAATCTGACAGAACCAGGCCATGGCGGCAACACAACCCAATTTAAGGATTCGGAACTGATTTTTTTTCATGGGTCGTTATCCTTAAGGCAAAGGGCCGGGACATCCATGCCACAGTTTTCCACACAAAAAAAGATCCTCGGCCTCTTCATCCTGGGCGTCCTTGCATTCCTGGTCCTAAGCGCCTTGAACAGCCCGGACTGGATCAGAGTCAAATATGTGCTGGACGGGGATACCATTATCCTGGAGGACGGCCGCCACATTCGTTATATTGGTATCAACGCCCCTGAATTAATGCATGATAATAGACCTGCGGAACCCTTTGGAAACAAAGCTCTTGCCCTCAACCGGAAACTGGTGGAAGGTAAAAAAATCCGCCTGGAAACCGACAAAAGCCTCAAGGATCACTACGGCAGGAGTCTTGCCTATGTATACCTCAAAGACGGCGCCTTTGTGAACCGGGAAATGATTGCCCGGGGCATGGCACACTGCTTGTATCATTCTCCCAACACATCCCATTTCCCGGATTTACTTGCTGCCCAACAACAGGCCATGCAAGCAGGCCAGGGAGTATGGGCGGACTGGCGTTACAAAAAGTTGACTCTATCAGGAAATATCCGCACCAAACGTTTCCATCTGCCCCAATGCCCCTCTCTTGCAAAAATCCATACTAAAAACCGAGTCTTGTTTCCCTCCCTGTGGGATGCCTTTTTCCAGGGATATTCCCCGTGTAAACGCTGCCTGGACACATGGTGGACCGCGCCCTCCTCTCCCCGATCATAAGACGCGTTGCGTCATAAATAGCTTGCATTAACTAGTTAAAAATGATAATTGTTTCATTACTTAAAATGACTATGTTCAGCAATGGTTGGTCAAGGCCTTGAAAAACCGGCTGAACAAACCTTCCGGTCAATTCAAACAGGAGAGCGTATCATATGAAGTGCTTGCAATGGCTAATGGTGGGGATTGCGGCGATGCTGACAATAGGGTTGGCCCATGCTGAGGAAGACTGGACCCTGGTGAATAACAAGGAAGGCATCCAATCTTATTGCCGCAAGGCTTCAGGAACCGGACTGCTGGAAATCAAAGCTGTCATGGTGGTGGATGCGCCCATTGAAAACGTGGGGGAAATGATCCGGGATGTCCCCGGATATGTGAACTGGATGCCCTATTGCGGGGAAGGGGAGATTCTTGCCGGTAACAGAGACGACGCCAATGTCCGCGTATTGCTGGATCTTCCCTGGCCAGTTACGGATCGTGAGGTGTTCCTAAACGCCAGGGTTTCCTATGACCTGGACCATGGGCGGGCCTTTATAGACCTTACCAATCAGGCGGATCATTACCAGATGCTTAATACGGACGTTATCCGGGTGCCCGCTTTTCAAGGACGCTACACCATCGAGTTCATCACACGGGAGAAGACCGGTATAATCTATCAATACAGCCTGGATTTTGCCGGAGCCCTACCCAAGTCATTGACCAACTTCATATCCAAATCCTATTTATTGGAAAATCTTAAAAATTTAAGGGAACAGGTCAATTCCAACAGATATGATCAAATGGGAAACAAGTCCAATGACCGGAAGCTGTGCGAAACCATCCTGCTTGACTCTAACCGCCTGGATAGCGTGGTTAAGGCCAGGTTGTCTGAATTCATTCAGGATGAGGAATTCGTGGACTGGTTATCCCGGGAGGTTTCCTTGTACGACCTGATAACCGCTGAAAAGGGCAGGCTTTCCGAAATGCTTTTGTTTTCCTGGAGTTCGGAAAGCGTTCAGTTGGAAGCCGTCCGTTTTGTGGTACAAAAAGTATTGGAAGCCAAAAATGTATCCCCTGAGCTCATTGACAATCTATTGGCAAACGAGGACCTGACCAGAGCGATCCACACCGGAGATAAAGAGGTCGCCCCGGAAAGGATGTTGGCGTCCCAATGGAATGAGGCTACCTGAACCTTGCCGTGCCCGTTCATCTGCTCCTGCTGTCTATCCAATCTTTTAGGGTAGGGGGGGTGCGCATGCAGCTTGATACAGGTTTCCAATAGCAATGGGCCGTCAATTCCACCCCTGACTGAAGGATGGAAACGGGCCTGTCCGAACTGACCACAATGACCACTATGTTATCGTTCATGGCCGTGAAGCGCAGGGCTGAGTTAAACCGGGCGCCTCTGGCTCTGTCTTCTCCGGGGATGGCGCGGCCGTCCAGAATACAGGCGAAGCCGAAGAGTTTCATGTCCGGCCTTAGATGCAGGGCTCCGTCCACCTTGGAGAGGGACATGGCCAGGTCAAGGTGAGCCTCGGTTGTAAGGTCCAGGGGATCTTGCAGTTTCTGGCCCGAGATGTTCATGGGTTCCTGGTTCAGGTCGATTACCAGGGTGCAACCGCGTTTATGGTCCTCTGCGTAATGCACCAGTTTTTTGATGGTCTGCAAAAGCTCGCTGGATTGGCCTGTTTCCATGGAAGACTCCAGGAGGATTTCCTCCACCTGCACCAGGTTGGCCCTTCGAGTGCTTGAATGAAACCTTCCGTCAAAAAAGCTGCATATCAGTTCGCCTTCAAAGGAAACAAAACCGTGAGTTCCTGCATAATCCGCCACAATGGCGTGGGGAGGCAATTCGCCAGTGCCAATGCCCACAATAAGGGAACCATCCGAAACCAGGTACCGCTCCGAGGTTTCCACCGCTTGCAGGAGCTTGCGCACATGCTTGAAATTACTCAGGCTGGGGCGTTCCAATTCGGGAAACTGCACCAAATCCTGAATAGTGCCCATTAATGACCGGAGCACAAAGGCCAGTTTGCCCCGTGGCCATGCTCCTTCTTCCATGGTTTTGGAAATGTTCAGGACCGCATCCAATACAGGGTAGACACGCATTTGAATATCCCATCCAACCCGGACATTGAGTTCGTCCACTAAAAAATCGCGCACGGCATGGGTGGCGTATTCCCTAAGAATATAGTCGGACATGGACGAATAAAACTCGCTGCAGGTGGCCAGATCATGAGACAGGAGCCATGTGGCGTGCTCCAGCCATCTTTTGGTGGGGCCGGTATTGCAAATATCCGGATGGTGTTCGGTAAACCACATTTGGTAAAAGGCGGACTGGGACATTCCCCCAAAAGAGATAAGACCGGTCAGCCCCAAGTCTTCCGCGGGAATCACAGGATCAAAGAGTTTGAGGGTTTCTGCTTTGTCGGCGTTCTGTTTCCAATCCTCCGATTCCAGGTAGATTTTTTTTAACAACAATTCATGGCCATCCAATAGGTTCTGGGGATCGTAGATTTTTAAGGGATCGCCAGGGTTTACCCCGTAGATTAGGGCCGTACGGCTGGCGCCGGAAAAATGGGACAGGCCGTCCGCCAGGCCGTCCGCTATGTGAAAGATACTCAGATTATGGGAATGCTGGGCAGAGCCATGTCCGGTGTGACAATCAGGATAAATATTAGTAGGCATTTTTGATCAGTTCCAGAGCCCTTTCAGCCACAGAATCGCTGGCAAGGCTTTCCAGGGCCTGTACCAGATCATTAGGGGCTTTTTGCATGCGCATGGTATCAGTTATGGAGTGAAGCGCTGACTGTCTGTTAAACCTGTCCAGGGAAAGAATGGTCAGGATTTGCTCCCTGAACCCGGCATCCTGCCGGGCCAGTTGGATGAGGGAGACAAAGGTTTTGTTTTCAGAGACAGGCTCTTTTTTTCCAAACAATAACGGCATGGGAAATTTCCTGGTCGTTCAATAAAAAAATATGCTATATGCATACCATATTTTTATATTATTTCTTGCCCGTGTGTTCCTGTCAATATTCTTTGTGGAGTGGATGATGGCTCTAAATGGTAATCTCGACAGTTTCTTTTTCGCCAGCCTGTTGCAGCATCTGGCACGCGAGAAACTCACCGGTGTCCTGCGCATCGTGGATGACCAGGAGGAAGCCCGGGTTTTTGTCAAGGATGGAACCATAATCTACGCGGTTGGTTCTCTTAAGGAAGCCCGTCTGGGCCACCTGCTCAGGACCCAGGGGGTTATCAGTGTGCAGGAACTCCAAAAGTGCGCCGAAACCGCCAGACAGGAGAAAAAACTGCTTGGCAAGGTTCTGGTTGAAAAGGGCTACATTTCCTCGGACGCCTTCAAAAAATTCATTGAAAAACAAATCAAGGAAATCCTGTTTAATCTGTTTTTCTGGAAAAAAGGGGAATTTCATTTCAAGGAAACACCTCTGAAGCTGGAAGAGGACGTGGTGGTCAACCTCAATACCATCGACGTCATCCTGGAGGCGTCCCGACGCATTGATGAATTGGATATCATCAAAAAGCAACTCCCGGATGAAGCCGCAGTCCTAAAAATTTCCGACGCCTTTCCGGATAAAAAGGAAATCAAGTTGGACGCCAATGAATGGCATGTCCTGTCCTTGATAGACGGCAAGAAAAATGTGGGACAAATTGTCCAGCTAAGCGGTTACGAAACATATCCTGTCTATAAACTACTGTTTTCATTACTTTCATCAGGACTTATTCGAAAAGTGGAAACAGTCGCCCTTACCGGAAATGGAAAGGTTTCAGACCAGTCCGGCCTTATCATTCTGCACAATGACGTTTTAGGGGTGATTTTCAAGGCCCTGCAAACCGAATTAGGGCACCAGTCAGAATCGGTCTTTGACAATTCCAAATCCAGACTCAGTGGAAAAATGCGCATAATTTTCCATAAGTACAGCCCTTCCAACCCGGCCATCACCAATGTTCAGGTCATGCGGGAAGGCCTGGAATCCCTGAAACTGGGAGATGCTGCAAAAGCTACGGAATTTTTAATGGAAGCCCTGAACGATTACCTGAAATTTGTGCTGGACAACACCCGGGATCAAATTGGTGCATCCCTGACCCAGGACGCCATTGCAGAAGCTCAGCGGGTTCTCTCATACGTGGATAAATACCATGAGGATTCCGAGGAAAAGGACTATGTGGTATCCCATATCCAGGAGGTCCTTGCCGAATCCATTGAAAGAATGGGGTCCGGTGAAAAGGACAAAAAATCCGGGGGCCTGTTTGGACGCTTCAAGAAAAAATAACCCCCGGTTATCCCCACATTAATCGCTTCCTATGCGAATGCCCCCAAAAGCCAGGAAAGACAATGCTGCTGCACGCAATATCACCTGGACAGCGAAAAGGACGTTTTCGGGAAACAATCCCTGAAGCACCTGTGCGTAATCCGAACAAAATAAGAGAAGAGTGGTCACCAGGATCAGATTGATCATCTCCCCCACCTTGCCACCGGCGTATTTGGTCCGGGCCTTGTTAAAAGCCACAAGGATAAGCAGGTAAATTATAAGAAAAAACAGGTACACGATGGTCTGGGTAGTCATTTTCCCCTCCGGCCAATAGCATTTCCGAAAAACCGATGAACACCACTCACACGCTTGAATTTACTTTTCATACCATTTTTCAAGTGGAGGAGGCAAAAATTTTTTGCTGGTGTTTATTAAAAAATTTGCTTATGTGTGCCCTATGAATACACAAGGCAATTCAAATACGTCAAATAG
The DNA here is from genome assembly GCA_016342355.1 of Desulfatibacillum sp. Taxonomy (GTDB): domain Bacteria; phylum Desulfobacterota; class Desulfobacteria; order Desulfobacterales; family Desulfatibacillaceae; genus Desulfatibacillum. Next base: position 143,900 of record JAEINP010000005.1, on the reverse strand, counting down.
TAAAGCCTCGGGACAAGCCATGGAGCTTTTCGCCACCTGCGCCAGGAAAACTTCCACCATCCTGGCAGACGAACTTCGAGCCATGGGGATTGTGGAAGTCGCGGAATCGGCTGCCGGTGTCCGTTTTTCCGGTGACCTGGTCACGGCTTATAAGGTCATATTATGGTCCAGGGTGGCTTCCAGGGTTCTGTTAACCGTGGGCCGCTTTGATGCCGACAATCCCCAATCCCTTTACGAAGGCGTCCGGGCAATTGACTGGACACAGCACCTGGACTACCGAAAATCCATTGCCGTGGATTTCACGTCTACCAGTTCAGCTATCACCCATACTCTGTTCGGCGCACAGCGGGTCAAGGATGCTGTGGTGGATCAGTTTAAAGAGGAAGTTGGGGACAGGCTCATGGTCAACATCACAAGACCTGACCTGCGGATCAATGTCCATCTGCAAAACGACAAGGCAGTGGTGGCTATCGACCTTTCCGGGGACAGCCTCCACAAACGGGGGTATCGCCAGGACGGCGGCGTAGCGCCCCTCAGGGAAAACCTTGCTGCGGCCCTCCTGTTGCGGGCGGAATGGCCTTCCATAGCCAGGGCAGGGGGGGCTCTCATTGATCCCATGTGCGGTTCCGGCACCTTTGTAATTGAAGGCGCCCTGATGGCCGGGAATGTCGCCCCGGGACTCCTGCGGAATTATTTTGGGTTTCTGGGGTGGAAAGGCCACGACAAATCCTTATGGGCGGGCATGATTGGCGAGGCCGCCCTGATTGCTGAAAAGGGCAAAAAACGCATTCCTCCCATCCTGGGCACCGATCACCATCCCAAGGCCGTGGAATACGCCAAGGCGAACGTGGCCCGGGCAGGCATGGCGGGATATGTGAAGATCGAACAACGCGAAATGTCCAAGGCCCGGCCGCCTATGCGGGCCACCCAGCCCGGCTTGGTGGCGGTCAATCCCCCCTATGGTGAAAGGATCGGGGAGTCGGATGAACTGGCAGCTCTATACCAGGAACTGGGGGCGGTTCTAAGGAAGCGTTTTCGCGGCTACAAACTGGCCATGATCACCGGCAACCCGGATGTCGCCAAAAACATCGGCCTTGGCAAAAGAAAGGCCAGCACCTTTTTCAACGGCCCCATTGAATGCAAACTTTACCGCTATGATGTGGAATAGGGGAGGGGGCCGGATGCTTCGCTACCTGAAAACCGGCATCTTTTGTCTGCTCCTTTTGTCCGTGCCAGCCCTGGCCGGGGCCACCATGTTTCCCTGGCTGGAAAAGGGCCAAAAAACCCAGGTATTGGCAGACAAGATCCCCGCTCCCCAAGGGTACGAACGGGCGGAAGTCCAGCCCGGCAGTTTTGTGTTTTGGCTTCGGAGTTTACCCGTAAAACCCGGTTCTCCTCCTGTCACCCTGTATAACGGGGAAAAAAAGCACAACCAAAACGTCCATTACGCGGTTTTGGACATTGATGTGGGAACCAAAGACCTCCAGCAATGCGCCGATGCGGTGATAAGACTGCGCGCCGAGTATTTGTTTTTTTCAGACAGGTACGATCAAATCCATTTTAATTTCACATCCGGAGACAGGGCTGAATTCACCCGATGGGCCAACGGCTTTCGACCTGTGGTTCAAGGAAGCCAGGTTACCTGGGTTCAACAGGGAGACCAGAGTTCATCTTATTCACAATTCCGCTCCTATCTGGAAACTGTCATGATGTACGCAGGCACAGCCTCCCTGAGCAGGGAGCTAAAACCTGTCGACAGTGTGGAAGATATTCGGCCCGGGGATGTTTTTATCCAGGGCGGGTTTCCCGGACATGCAGTCCTTGTGGCGGACACGGCAATTCACACTCAAACTGGACAAAAGGTCTTTCTGCTGGCCCAAAGTTTTATGCCAGCCCAGGATATACACATTTTAAAAAACCTCAATAATTCAGATATTTCTCCCTGGTACGGAACCGATTTCGGGGATAATCTCAAAACCCCGGAATGGGTGTTTGAAAAGCGCCACCTCATGCGCTTTTCCCTGGAATAGCCACCTTTACAGGAGTATGTTCCTGTTGCAATCCTGGCCTTGTGAGCCATCCTAATTAACTCCATACCAAACCAGGGCTTGTGAATGAACCAAGGTTTTGATATACCCCCTAAGCATACTCGTGAACCGGAGAGGCCATGCCAACCATCCCCAAAGATCATTGCTCCCGCGTTATGGCGGACAATCCGAGTTTCCGGGCATAACCCATTGATCAAGAAGTGCATTCTGAAAGGCAAAGTTTCCGATGATAGGCGAAATACTTGCAAAAATTTTTGGTACCAAAAACGGTCGTGAGATCAAAAAAATCAGTCCGCTGGTGGATCGCATCAACGAGTTGGAGTCTAAATACCACGCCATGAGCGACGATGAGCTTAGGGCGCAAACCGATTTGTTCAGGCAACGCTTTAAGGATGGCGAAACCCTGGATAACCTCCTGTGCGATGCCTTTGCCACCGTCCGGGAAGCTTCCATCCGCTCCGTGGAAATGCGCCACTTTGATGTCCAGCTTATCGGCGGCGTGGTCCTCCACCGGGGAAACATTGCTGAAATGAAAACCGGTGAAGGGAAAACCCTGGTGGCCACCCTCCCTGCCTATCTGAACGCCCTGACTGGAAGAGGCGTCCATGTGGTGACAGTGAACGATTACCTGGCCACCCGCGATACCGAGTGGATGGGCAAGATTTACAAGTTCCTGGGCATGAGTGTTGGCACCATTCTCCATGGCCTGGACGATGAGGAACGGCGCGCCGCCTATTATTCAGACATTACCTATGGCACCAACAACGAATTCGGGTTCGATTATCTGCGCGACAACATGAAATATTCCCGGGGCCATTTTGTGCAGCGGGACCACCATTTTGCCATTGTGGACGAAGTGGACAGTATTCTCATCGACGAGGCCAGAACCCCCCTGATCATTTCCGGCCCTGCCGAAAAATCCACCCAACTATACTATCAGGTGGACGTGGTCATTCCACGCCTTAAGGAAGAGGACCATTACACCATTGACGAAAAAGCCCGGCAGGTGATTCTGACGGACGATGGCGTTAAATTGGTGGAAAATGGTCTGGGGATAGAGAACATCTATGATCATAAAAATATGGAAATGCTACACCATGTGAACCAGGCCCTGAAGGCCCATACTCTATTCAAGCGGGATGTGGACTATATCGTCAAACAGGGTGAAGTCATTATCGTGGACGAATTTACGGGCCGTCTGATGCCCGGTAGGCGCTACAGCGACGGCTTGCACCAGGCCCTGGAAGCCAAGGAAAAGGTCAAGATTGAAAACGAAAACCAGACTCTGGCCTCCATCACCTTCCAGAATTATTTCCGCATGTACGAAAAACTTTCCGGCATGACTGGTACGGCGGATACAGAAGCTGCTGAATTTAAAAAGATTTACAACCTGGACGTCTTGGTCGTTCCCACCAATATGCCCATGGTCCGCAAAGATTTTTCCGATGTCATCTATCGCACAAAAAAGGAAAAATATGAGGCGGTAATCAACGAAATTCAGGAGCTGAACCGAAAAGGGCAACCTGTGCTGGTGGGCACCATTTCCATTGATGATTCCGAAAAACTGGCCGTCATGCTCAAAAAGCGGGGCGTCCCTCACAATGTCCTCAATGCAAAGAATCATGAGGGAGAAGCCCAGATCGTCGCCAATGCAGGCCAGCGCGGTGCGGTGACCATCTCTACCAACATGGCTGGCCGCGGAACCGACATCAAACTGGGCGAGGGGGTTACCGGTCTGGGAGGCCTCCACATCCTGGGTACGGAACGCCATGAAAGCCGTCGTATTGACAACCAGTTGAGAGGCCGGAGCGGACGCCAAGGAGATCCCGGGTCCTCCCGGTTTTACCTTTCCATGGATGATGACCTGCTGCGCATCTTTGGCGGAGAGCGCATGTCCAACATCATGGACCGCCTGGGTATGGAAGAAGGGGAGCCCATTGAGGCGAAAATCCTTTCCCGAGGCATTGAAAACGCACAGGCCAAGGTGGAAGCCCATAACTTTGAAGGTCGTAAGCATCTCCTGGAATATGACGACGTCATGAACCAGCAGCGGGAGGTGATTTATCGCCAACGCCGTGAAATCCTGAGCGGTGAAAGCCTGCGTCCCTCCATCGAAGAAATGATTGAGGGCAAGACCCAAGCCATCGCGGCCTCTTACGCTGATGAACGTTCCCACGCCAGAGACTGGGATTGGGATGGCATCCATGACGAGATGCATAGCCAGTTCGGCATCCGGGTGGAAATGGACGATGAATCCAAGGAAACGCTGAAAGCCAAGGAATTCGGAGAGTTATTGTACAAAGCCGCCATGGAGGTCTATGACGCCAAGGAAAAAGCGGTGGGTTCGGATTTTTTCCGAATGGTGGAAGAACGACTGATGTTGATGACTCTGGATTCCCTTTGGAAAGATCATCTCCTGTCCATGGATCACCTGAAGGAAGGCATTGGACTCAGAAGTTATGCCCAACAGCAGCCCCTGATCGTGTACAAAAAAGAAGGCTATGAAATGTTCCAGGACCTCATTGACCGCATACAGGAAGAAGTTGTCCGAAGACTTTTCTTTGTGCGTTTTGAGGAGCCCGAGGCCATTGAAGAAGTAAAACCCCAGGAGCAGGAAATGACCTTCTCCCACGGAAGTTCAGGAGTCCCTAAAAAGCCAGTACAGCGCAAGGATGACAAGGTGGGCAGAAACTCTCTCTGTCCCTGCGGGAGCGGAAAAAAATATAAGAGATGCTGCGGGGTCTGATAAATCCTTTCGTAAAAAAAGGCCTCCCATCCATGAAAGTAAAAAGGGGAAACTTTCAAAAGAAAGTTTCCCCTTTTTTAATCATCCTATGAGAACCAGGAATTATTCTTCCTTTTCCGCTGCGGCTGCCTCGATAATTTTCTGGGCAATCTGAGACGGAACTTCATCATAATGAGAGAATTCCATGGTGTACATGCCACGGCCGCCTGTCATGGAGTTGAGGTCCGGTGCGTAGGTGAGGATTTCCGACAGGGGCACATGGGCTTCCACCACCTGGTTTTTGCCCTTGGAATCCATTCCCAGAACCCGGCCTCTGCGGGAGTTGAGGTCGCCCATAATATCACCGGTAAAATCATCCGGGGCCATAACAGCGATTTTATAAACGGGCTCAAGCAAGACAGCGCCAGCATCGGGGATGGCTTTTTTAAATGCCAAAGCGCCCGCAATTTTAAAAGCCATTTCTGAAGAATCCACCTGATGGAAAGAACCGAAATCCAGGGTGGCCCGGAAGTCCACAGTGGGGAATCCTGCCAGTACGCCTCTTATGCAGGTTTCGATAATGCCTTTTTCAACGGCCGGAATGTAGGTTTTGGGAATGACGCCGCCCACAATAGCGTCAACAAATTCAAAGCCTGCGCCCCGCTCCATGGGCTCGAAAGCAACCCAGCAATCGCCAAACTGACCATGGCCGCCGGTTTGTTTTTTATGCTTGCCCTGAACGCGCACCTTCTTCTTGATGGTTTCCCGATAGGGAACCCGGGGCAGGTTCAAGAGCACGCTCACACCGAACTTCCGGTTCATTTTTTCAACCGCATTTTCAATGTGTACCTGGCCCATGCCGCGCAGGAGAATTTCCTTGGTCTCGGCATTGCGGTCCAATTGGAGGGCGGGATCTTCTTCAGTGAGTTTGGTCAGGGACCCGTAAATCTTTTCTTCGTCTCCCTTGGATTTGGGAACCACTGCATAGGAAATCAGGGGATTGGGGATTTCAACGGGCTTGATGATCAATTTGCGGGAATCATCGCACAGGGTGTCGCGGGTTTTGGTATCCTTGAGCTTGGCTACGGCCACAATGCTGCCCGGGCCGGCCTGGGTGACGGTCTTGGTATCTTTGCCGAAAACGGTTAGCAATTGGCTGAAGCGCTCTTTGGCGCTTTTGTTTACATTGTAAAAACCGCCGTCGCTGCCCAGGGAGCCGGAAAAAACCCTGATAATGCTAAGGTTGCCTGCAAAACCGGCCATGGTCTTGATGACCAGGCCCGCAAAGGGCGCATCCGGATCGGGTTCCAGGGTGACTTCTTCGTCCGTACCATCCAAATAGCCTTTAATGGCAGGCCTGTCGTAAGGGCAGGGCATGGAATCAATCATGAAATCCATGAGCAGATCCACGCCAATATTTTTGGTGGCGGAGCCGCAAAGCACAGGAGCGAAATGATGCTCCACGGTGCCTTTTCTCAGGGCGGCCTTTAACTGGTCGTTGGTGGGCTCTTCGCCCTCCAGGTATTTTTCCAGGAGTTCATCGTCCGCTTCGGCCACATTTTCCATAAAGGCTTCGCGCTGGGCGTCCACTTCTTCGGCCATGTCTGCGGGAATGTCTGATTCAGTGGCTTTGCCGGATTCATCATAGATATAGGCCTTCATTTTCAGAAGGTCTACAACCCCTTTGAATTCCAATTCTTTTCCGATGGGAATCTGTACTATGACAGGCTTGATGGAAAAAGAATCCGCCGTATCCTGCACGGTTTTGGCGAAATCGGACCGCTCCCTGTCCAGCCTGTTTATGAAGATGCAACGGGGCAAACTAAATTCGTCCGCCAGGTCCCAGGCCTGCTCGGTCTGGACTTTGATACCATCCACTGCGTCTATCACAACGATTGCGGCGTCAGCTCCCTGAAGGCACATCCGCGTATCGGTAAAGAAGTTCTGGTCGCCAGGGGTGTCCATTATGCTAAACTCGTGCTTTTTCCAATCGCACGTCGCAAAACCTGTGCTGATACTGGAGGCGCGTTTTAACTCCTCCGGTTCAAAGTCCATGGTGCTATTTCCATCTTCCACCCGGCCCAAACGATTGGTTGTGCCCGCGTTGAAAAGGATTGCTTCGGCCAACGATGTTTTACCTGCGCCGCCATGGGCTATCAGTGCCACGTTTCTTAGTTTTTCATTCATGAATACCCGGTCTCCTTTTTGGTGATATTTTAGAACCTTAGGTTGGTAGGCCTATGCTTATTTTAATCGGTAGCTCCTTGATCCCGTACGATAAGCCTTTTGGTCATAAAGAAAGCAAAAACGTAGCCTCAAACAATAAAAAAATCAACTCTTTTTGGGCGTGTATTTGTTTATTGTTAGGCTCTCGTGCATATTTAAATTATTCATGTGCTGTCTCGAGAAAGAATAGGAAATCCAACAGTCCCAAACGCGCATGCGGTGTGGAAATTCGTGTGTCGGCCCCCTCCTTCCGGCATACCCCTCAAAGTCTTTTCAACATGCAATTTTGCCAGGGTTTAGCCTAAAATGGAATTATGTTCGGGGTTTTAGCAGTCTGGGCGCTCATTTCTTCGGGATTAAAGGGGATTCCGGGTCAGAAGAAAAAAGAATTCCTTATTGCCCTTGGGACCCAGAATAGGGGAGGGCGCTGGCCCTATGCATTCCAACCCCAGGTTCTGGAAAAATTCTTGCATGCTTTCCAAAACCATAGCGTGTTTTTCAGGATCCTTCACCACTCCGTTTTTCCCTACTTCGCCCTTGCCGACCTCAAACTGGGGTTTGACCATGGGAATTATCCGGCAATAAGGCGCCAGGAGATCCAGAAGCACTGGAATTACAATTTTAAGGGAAATAAAGGAAACGTCGATGACCGCCAATTCCGGCGTCCAGGGAAGATCCTGGGGCGTCACATGGCGGACATTGGTCCGTTCCATTACATGCACCCGGGAGTCCTGACGGAGTTTCCAGGCAAACTGGCCATACCCCACATCAATGGCTATGGCTTTGGCCGCCCCGCGCTGCAAAAGACAGTCAGTGAATCCGCCCGTGGAAGCTCCCACGTCCATGCAGGCCAGACCCTCCACAGACAAGCCCAGTTGATCCAGCGCCCCTTCCAGCTTCAATCCGCCCCGGCTCACATAGGGCATATCCTGGCCCCGGACCGTGATCGTGCTTTCCGGCGAAATCATGGCTCCGGCCTTGTCGTGAGGCACGTCATCCACCAAAACCTGGCCCGATAGAATCAGGGCCTGGGCCCGGGTTCGGGAAGGGGCCAGGCCCAGCTCAGTAACCAGAGTGTCGAGGCGTTGTTTTTTAGCCATTGGATTTTAACGGAAAATCGTTAAGCAGATTAGTGGCTGCCTTTATCAAACCTTGGGCGTCCACACCATATTTGGACCGTAAAATACCGGGCGCGCCGTGCTCTACAAAACGATCCGGCAGGCCCACGCGGGACACGCGCACCCCCGTGATGCCGCTTTCCTGGATAGATTCCAATACCGCGCTTCCAAAACCACCCATAAGGGCGTTGTCTTCAGCCGTGACCACACGGGGAACTTTTTTCACGACTTCAGCGATGGTTTCCCCGTCTACGGGTTTGATAAACCGACAATTCACCACGCCAGCCGAAACACCCCGCTCCGCCAGCAGTTTCCGGGCTTCCAGGGCCTCGCACACCATGCGTCCCACAGCCAGGAAAACCACGTCATCCCCTTCGTGTAGTATTTCCGCCTTGCCCATGGGAAGGAGGCAAGGTTTTCCCGACAAAGGCACGCCCAATCCCTGGCCCCGGGGATAACGAATAGCCACCGGGCCGTTGTGATTAAGGGCCGTAAAAAGCATGTGGCGCAGTTCGTCTTCGTCCTTGGGAGCCATGATAACCAGGTTGGGGATGCACCGCATAAAGGAAAGGTCAAAGGCTCCGTGATGGGTGGGGCCGTCTTCCCCCACCAAGCCACCCCGGTCCATGGCAAAAATCACCGGCAGAGACTCCAGACACACGTCGTGAAGCACTTGGTCAAAAGCCCGTTGCATGAATGTGGAGTATATGGCAACCACCGGCCGGAACCCCTCGGTGGCCAAGCCTGCCGCAAAGGTCACCCCATGCTGTTCGGCTATTCCCACGTCAAAAAAACGGGTGGGGAATTCGTCATGGAACGGGGTGAGGCCTGTGCCTTCGGGCATGGCTGCGGTGACAGCCACAATTTTTTTGTTCTCCCTGGCCAGTTCCACAATGGTATCCCCAAACACCTGGGTGTAGGAAGGGGCTTTTTTACCGGAACTCCTGCAACTGCCCGTGGCCACTTCAAAGGAGCCCACCCCGTGAAAATAACTGGGATTTTTCTCTGCAGGTTCGTACCCCTTGCCTTTGACTGTGGTGGTATGAAAAAGAACCGGAGTCCCTATGTTCTTAACGTTTTCCAGGGTTTTGATCAAATGGTCCAGCCTGTGCCCGTCAATGGGGCCTATATATTGGAAATCAAAGGCTTCAAAAAGCATACCAGGGGTTACAAAAGCCTTGAAAGACTCCTCCATCCTCTTGAATAAATTGTAAATATTCGGGGCAGGGCGGAGCATGCCCTTGAGTTCGTTACGCCAGTCCTGAAAGGTTTTGGCGGTCAGCTTTCGGCTTAAAAAATTGGACAACGCCCCCACGTTGGGGGCAATGGACATTTCATTATCGTTTAAAACAACGATCAGGTCCTTTTTCAGATCCCCGGCATGGTTCAATCCCTCGTAAGCCAAGCCTGCGGTCATGGAACCATCCCCAATGACCGAAATCACCTTGGACCGATCCCCATTCAGGCATTTGCCTGCGGCAACTCCCGCGCCTGCTGAGATGGAGGTGCTGGAATGGCCCACGGAAAAGGCGTCGTAAGGACTTTCGCTCCTGCGGCAGAACCCGGACAGCCCTCCATGGGATCGCAGGGTGGAAAACCGCTCTGCCCGTCCGGTCAGGATTTTATGAGTATAAGATTGGTGGCCCACGTCCCAGATAATTTTGTCCTGAGGCGAATTGAACACGTAGTGCAGGGCGATGGTTAGTTCCACCGTGCCCAGGCTGGGCGCCAGATGCCCGCCGGTGCGGGAAACGGTTTCTATTATTAACTCCCGTATTTCCGCAGCCAACAGAGGCAAGAGTTCGATGGGAAGTTTTTTCAAATCTTCGGGAGATTGAATATTTTTAAGATAAGTAGTGGCGCCCATTTACGGTTTATCCCTGGAACCGGCATCAAGGCCCCTTTATGAGGGGAGAAGAAAAATCAGCGGCTCCGAGTAATTATGTAAGTTGCAATAGAACGCAACGGATCACATTTGTTATCAAAGGAAACAATGGCTTGCAAGGCTTTGTTAATCAATTGATCAGCAAAGTCCCTTGCACCGTCCAGACCCAGGAGGGCAGGGTAGGTGCTTTTATCCCGGGCCGCGTCTGTTCCCACGGCTTTACCCATTACCTTCGGGTCCCCCACTACATTAAGGATATCGTCCGCCACTTGAAAAGCCAAGCCAGTATGGACAGCGTAAGTGTCCAGGGCGCTGATCTGCTCCGGCGTTCCTCCGCCTAAGTAAGCACCTGAAAATACTGACACTTCCATCATGGCACCGGTTTTTTTATTGTGGACGTTCTCCAGTTCCGTCTGGGTGTAGGATTTGGATTCCCCCTCAATGTCCAGCATCTGGCCTAAAATCATGCCGTTGCATCCGGCGGCCTGGCTTATGCGGGCGATCACCTTAAGCAATTTTTCAGGAGAAAATGGCCCGGACCCGGCTGCCCGGGCTAACACTTCAAAGGCGCTGGTCAGGAGGCCGTCACCAGCCAGAATGGCGGTGGCTTCATCAAAGGCCTTGTGGCAGGTGAGGTTTCCCCGGCGGTAATCATCATCATCCAGGGCAGGGAGGTCGTCGTGAATCAGGGAATAGGTATGGATGAACTCCAGGGCTGCGGCCACGTCCATTACATCGTCCTTGTTGCCCCCCACGGCTTCTGCAGCCGCCATGCAAAGGATAGGGCGAAGCCGTTTCCCCCCGGCAAACAGGGAATAGCGCATGGCGTGTGTGACCCTGTTCCCGGAAGGATATCGGGTTATGTTCCGTTCCAGGGCTTGAACGACCAACTGGCCGTATTCCGCAAGGTAGGTCTTGAGATCAAAGGAATTCAAATCAAACGCAGTTGGCAAAGTCGTCATCGTGCTATTATCTTACCCGGTTTGTCCGGGAATGCGAGTAAGTCCTGGTTAATCTGTTCCAAAAGGAGCTTCCTTAAGATTCCCTTGGGAATCCTGCAATATAAGGGTAACCTTTTTTTCAACTTCGTCCAGCTTTTTGGAACAGTATTCGTACAATTTCATGCCTTCTTCAAATTTAGCCAAGGCGGTTTCGAGGGGCAGATCCCCCTTTTCCATATCGGAAACTATTTGTTCCAGATCCTTGGCAGCCGACTCAAAGGTAGCGTTTTTTTTCATGATTTGTTTCCTTTTTCAATGCTTTTTATGACGGCGGCAACTTTACCCGAGGCCAGGGTGATTTCCACTTCATCTCCAGCGCTAAGATTAGAGGCTTTCCGCACTATTTCCATGCCAGGAATTTTTCGGGCGATGCTGTAACCGCGCTCCAGGATGGAAGCGGGGTTTAAGGCATCCAGGCTGGCTCGTGCTTGTTTTAAGGCGGCCTGGTTGGCAGCCACGGCCTGGCGGATAAGAGATCGAATCTGGCCGTACCTCAGTTCAAGTATCGCTTTATGATTTGGTATTATATGTAATGGTGACAATCTGTTAACCTTATATAAATGGGTGGAAATCTCCGTGCGCTTCCCCTGTAAATACCGGAATAACAAATGGTTCACCCGCCCGTTGTAATCGTCCAGGCGTAAACGCCAATCATCAACCTGCCTGCGAGGAGGGGGCAGGCGTTTTTTCAAGTTTAAAAAACGGTCTCTTTCTTTTTGGATTAACAGACTCAATGCGCCTTTTAATCGGGAGACTTGTTCCGTTAAGAGCAGTTCCAGCCCCTCATATTCGGGAACCGCAATCTCGGCGGCTGCACTGGGCGTTGGCGCCCGGCGGTCCGCCACATAATCCGCAATGGTATAATCGGTTTCGTGACCTACAGCCGAAATAACCGGAATTTCGCTGGCAAATATAGCCCGGCCCACTGCTTCGGAATTGAAGGACGCCATGTCCTCCAAGGAGCCTCCGCCACGGGCAAGAATAATGACATCTGCCTGATTTTGTGCACTAATTTGCGAAAAAGCCGAAACAATCTGATCCGGTGAATCCGCCCCCTGAACCCTGACCGGCCACACCTGAACATGGACATTTGGAAACCGGTATCCAAGAACCCTCAGGATGTCATGAATGACTGCGCCCGTTGGACTTGTGATTACCGCTATTATCCGGGGCAGAAATGGGATTTCCTTTTTGTGTTCAGCGTTAAACAGGCCTTCCTGGGCAAGACGGGCCTTGAGTTGCTCAAAGGCCAAAGCCAGGGCGCCAACGCCGGCAGGTTCCATATGTTCCACCAGAACCTGATAAGTTCCCTGGGGTTCGTATACGGCCACTCGCCCCAGACAGACCACGTTCATTCCGTCTTCGGGAACGAATTTCAGATTGCGGGCATGGCCCTTAAACATGACTGAACGGATTTGGGCCTGGTTGTCCTTGAGGGTGAAATAATAATGGCCTGACGTGGGCATTTTCAGGTTGGATATTTCGCCGGTGACCCACACAAAGGGCAAGGCGTCTTCCAGGACGCTTTTGATGACTGCAGTCAATTGGGAGACGGTGTGTATGCGTCGTTTGGTGGTATGTTGGACCAGGTTCATGGGGTAGTTGGTGAGCACTCCTTATGAGTCGTGTTTCGTAAACACTTCTTGGCTGATATTCAATGTCCAATAATATATATTATGTAAACTTTGATTTTCAGAAAATATCCAACTCCATATTGTTGGTGAAAATCATGTCAAAGGACCTGTCTCCGATTCCAAACTGTCAGATTTGTCCGGCAGTCCCTCTTTGCCGGTTATTTCTGACTCGTCTCCTTCACCGGGATCAGCAACCTGGTCTTCCGGAACAGCCGTTTCCTCAAGTTCAAAAAAGTCATCCGCTATGCTGTCCAGACTGTTTTTTTCGCCCAGGTCTTCTTCCTCTTGTTTAGCAGCCACTCTTCTCCTGTGTTTGACCAACAAATCACGAAGTTGAGGCACCAGGAAAACCCCGTTGGTATCCTGCAGGCACAGGCAATCCGCCAAAAGCTCCACCTTGTCGCCGAGGTTCAGCTTCCTATCCAGTATAAACCGGTCTTCACCCCGTACCTTGCACAGACCGCTACGCACATGGATTCCCGGGGATTTAAGCACCTGTTCGGTTACTTTGATCCCAATTTTTTCAGCAAGTCCCTTTAATTCACTCAGGATCTTATCTGATTGCATGGAAAGATCACCACCTTCATGGAATCCTCAGCCCGGGCCACGAGCCTGAATCCTTCCTGGGCCTCGCACAAAGGCAGCCTGTGGGTAATCATATCGTGCACAGGCACCCTTTTATGTCTTATAAGCTGAATGGCCGCCCCAATGTCAACGGGCGCCGCCGCATAGGTTGCATTGACCGTCAGTTGCCTTTTCCAAAACTCGTTGATGGGTATGGGCATTTCCTTGTCCGGGTCCGAGGGCGCGAATACATGGACCACCCCCCCTGATTCACACAGGTCAAGCGCCTGTAAAAACACGGAATAGGCGCCTGTGGCGATAATCACCACGTCCGCCAGCCTGCCATTATTGGCCTTTCTAAAGGCTTCACCAATGTTTTCAGTAGCGTTCAAAGCCAGATCCGCCCCAAATTTTTTGGCGGCTTCAATTCGATTGGGGCTGACATCCGTGGCGCCCACCAAACCCGCACCCAGAGCCTTTGCCAGGGCGATATGCAACAAACCGGAAATACCGCTGCCCAGGACCAGCACGCTGTGGCCAGCCTTGACTCCGGCGGTCCGCTGCCCCCGGATCACACATCCCAGGGGTTCGATAAATGTTCCGTCTTCATAGGACATGCCCGGGGGCAACAAAAAGGTCCCCCGGTCCACATTGATTTGGGGGACACGGAGAAATTCCGCAAATCCGCCCGGATCAAAATTGGTGGAATGGAGGGTATTGCACAGGGTTTCTTTTCCGGCCAGACAAAATTCGCAGGTATTACAAGGAACATGGTGGGATACAAATACCCGGTCCCCTACCTTGAATTTTTGCACGCCCTCCCCTGCTTCCACGATTTCCCCGGTGATTTCGTGCCCAAGCACCCTGGGGGCGCTTTTGACACGATACCATTCCATCACATCGCTGCCGCAAATGCCGGAGGCCATGACCTTAACCAGAATTTCGCCCGGCCCGATTTGCGGCACAGGAACCTCTTCGAGCCTGATATCGTTATTGGCATAATAATTGGCGACTTGCATAAATCAGACACACTCGTTTTTAAGGTTGTTGAACATTTCCCAGGCTTCGTCCACGGAAGCGTTCTCATGGATGATTGCCCGCAAAGACCGCATCATAGGCACGGGATAGTCGTGCTGCCAGATGTTCCGGCCCAGATTCACGCCCACTGCGCCCTTGGACATGCCGTCATGGACAAATTCCAGGACTCCCCGGTCCGCCACCTTGGGGCCGCCCGCCATAATCACCGGCACGGGGCATCCCTGGATAACCTTTTCAAAATTTTCGCACCAATAGGTTTTAACCACCCGTGCGCCCATTTCCGCAGCAATGCGGCAGCACAGGGCCAGATAACGAGCGTCCCGCTTTTCCAGTTCCTTGCCTACAGCCGTGACAGCCATGACCGGAATGCCGTATTTTTCCCCTTCGTTGACCAGTTTGGCCAAGTTGAGGATGGATTGCTTTTCGTATTGCGTTCCCACAAAAATGGAGAGGCCCATGGCCGAGGCATTGATGCGGATCACATCCTCGATGGCCGTGGTCAGGCCTTCGTCAGCCAGGTCCGGACCGATCACGCTGGGACCGCCGGATACCCGCAGAACAACGGGTTTGGAAGTCATGGGATCAATGCAGGATCTTAAAACGCCCCGGGTCACAAACAGGGCTTCCGCGTAATCCATAAGGGGCGCCACTGTTTCAGCCGGGCATTCCAGCTTTCTGGTGGGTCCTTGAAAATATCCGTGATCAATGGGCATAAACATGCAACGGCCATTTTTAAAAAGTTGCGCCATGCGGTTTGCCATTCCCCAATCCATAGTATCCTCCTTGATAGTCACTAACTAAGACCCCTTTATCGAGCCCTGTTGCCAGGAACCCTCGTCATTTTTTATGTGTGTATTGCCAATTATCAATATGATTGTCAACGCTGACTGTCAAGACCCGGTTTGGATTCCCCCTTCCAGGGTTTGGCCTAAAAGCCCGAATACCAATTCCGGGGTGATGACCTTGAGACAGACATTATCCGTACACGGAGTTTTGCGATGATTAGCGGCGCTCACGCACGGCGAGCAGGCCAAACCGGCGAATATAGGTATGCAATTGCCCAGGGAACCATACAGGGCCGGAGTTTCGGGGCCGAAAATCACATAAGTGGGCATGGAGGTCACTGCGGCAAAATGGGCGGGCCCGGAATCATTGGTAAGCATGAGCGTTGAAAGCGAATACAGCACCGGCAACTCTGTCAACTGGCATTGTCCGGCAAAATTTACGCACCGGTCGCTATTCACCCGCGCCTTGAGATCGTCCGCCTCGGTTTGTTCCGAAGGATCTCCGGTAATGAGCACCAACACGTCCTCATGTGCTTCCAGGACCATTTTCATGACCGCAACAAAATTTTCCGGCATCCAACGCCGTTGGGGCAGTAATTCCCCGGCATTGGGATTGACCAATACAAGCCGGTGGGTTTCAGGGGCATACCCTTCATGCAGATCCGCGATCTTTCGGCGCATGAAGTCCAGGGCTTCCGACTTGGGAACCACCTTGTCCAGGCGGATTTCCTCGTCCTTGATCAAAGTTTTTGAAAAAGGAACCTCTTCGGGATTGGCGGTCTTGAGCGCGTTCACCAAAGCAATGAAATTCTTGGAAATATGTATATGGGGATTGTAAGCTGTTCTGTGGGTGATCATGTCGCCCCGATATAACCCCTCAGTGTGAAAGGCATGATATCCCACAATTTTATCGGCGCCGCACATGCCGCAGAGTAAAGCTGTAACCCGTGAAAATAATTCAAGATCTATAACGGTATCAATATTTTTTTTACGGGTCCAGGCCAAAAAGCGCAGGCAGTCCACCGTAAGTTCCCAAAAAGAACCGCTTCGGATTCCGAACACGTTTTCACCGGGAATGGTGTTCAAAATCTCCAGACTTTTCTGGTTACGCTGGAATATGGCGAAATATACCTGGGCTTTCAGAACATCCCTGGCCTTTTTGATGGCAGGATCTGCCAGGATCACGCTGCCCATTTCGGATAATTCAACAAAAAGGACGTTCTTGACCGGCTTTCGCCTGGCAGGCCAGACGGCCCTCAGGCCTTTGGTAAGCAGGGTCATGGCGAAGCATAAGGGAATGCCCGCATAGCGGTCGATTTTTCGCATGAGGTCAACGTTCATGGCTCATCCTGATTTATGGTGTATTGAAAAATATAAAGTCTTCGGCTTTTGTATCACTTGAGTCCTGCCCTGGTAAAGTAAGGAGAAGGTTTTTTGCAATGTCAGGATCGTCCGGGGCCAGGTCCGCAGCCAGTTCAAGGAGTGGCCGGGCGGTTTTAAAGTCATTCAATTTCCAGCTTAGCACTGCGTAATTGTTTAATATCTTGGAATTAAACATATTGATAACCATGGATTTACCCATCCACAGACAACTTCGGGCATAGTCCCCTGCCCCGGCAAATTCCACAGCCTTACGGAAAAACAAATCAGCCTCCGCCTTTTTATCCGGTTTTATCAAAAGGTCCAGATTTACTCCGGGCTGCTCCTTTCTCAGGAACAGCACACTGGCGCACAGGTTGCGGGCAGCCATTAGATAATCGGGCTTTATGGTTAAAGCCCGATGGTAATAGATAACCCCTTCGAATGAATTGTGAACGTAATTGGCTGCCAGGTTATTATAGGAAATGGCGCTACGTGGATTAACTTTTACTCCTTGGGTATATAGTCTTAGGTTGTCGCCCCATGTCCGTACCTGGGCATTAACGCCCATTGCCAACAGAATCAAAACCCCTATGGCTATGCCTTTGGTCAGGTTTTTTGAATGCCGGGACAACAAAAACGCCGCAGTCAGGCCCAGGCCAAACATGGGAAAGTACATGTACCGGTCCGCCACGGTGGATATGGTTTGGAAAATGAAGGGCACCAAACCGGAAACAGGCCCGAAACCTATAATAAAAATCAGCACTCCCGCCAAATACGGCCTGGCTCGTTTGCCGGAAAGCAGCAGGCTTCCTGCAACCAGGGCCGGAACGATCCAGGCGGCATATGCCCACCACTGTCCTAGAACCTTTTCCGGCGTGCGGCCATAATCTAGGCCCAACGGCCATGGAAAAACAGCCTTGTAGAAATAATGGGCTACTGCATCCCCATATAATAAAATGCGTTGCCCAAATGATGGCACAAACTGGAACGAGTACGGGGGTTGGACATTTTTTGTCAATAATATAAAAGGGATGACGATCAAGAACCAAGGCGCAGTGGTCTGGAGGTTCTTGCGTAAGTCCTGATTGAAGATCAACAGGTTGATTACAAATAGAAAAAATGGAACCACCACGGCTACGGGCTTGGAAAGCAAGGCGAGCACAAAAAGCGCCAGCGCCAGGACATGGGAGCCCAAGACCTTTTCCCCGTTTTCCGTTTTAAGTCGGTTCGAATAATAAAGGTTAATACTTAAAAAGGAAAAGGCAAAGGCCAAAAGGGTTTTCAACTCTGTAATATAGGAAACAGCCTCTGCCTGGACAGGATGCAGGGCGAAAAACAGCGCTCCCACACAGGCGGCGAATCGATTTTTTACTAGCTTTTCCAACAGGATAAAAATCAATACCCCATTAATAAGATGCAGAAAAAGATTGATGATATGAAAAAGCCATGCATTAAGGGGACCTCCCGAGTCATGTAGGCCCAAGGCCTGGCCTGCCAGGGAAACAGCACTCCACGCCGTATAGGTGGCTGGGATGTACATGTTCATGTACGGCGCCGTCCAGAATCCGCAAATGCCTTCCAAATCCGGAGCGAGCATCCGGCTGTTTTGGCAGATATTTAATTCATCATCCCAGACAAAGGATTGGTTAAACATAACAGGCATGAATCCAATCAGAAGCAACCCCAAAATAAGGCTCACAGCTATAAACCTGGTGGCCGGGATTTCTATCTTCAATGATCAATCCTTTTTTAAAGTGTATTAATTGTGATATAGTAAAAAAAATTGTCTTGCGCAACAACCCTAAAACTCTTTTGAGCTGAGCCGCAACCATGGAAAATCTTCTGAATCCTGCTTATTCCAATTCCTCCCCGTGGGCCAAGCTGCTTAAATATGCCGCCTATTTTTTGACAATTGCAAGCGCTTTGCGTTCTTTTTCCCTGGTCATGGCAGACCCGGACTTGTGGGGCCACCTAAAATTCGGCCAAGCCCTTGTGGAAAATGGAGGGCTTCATGCCACGGACCCATACTCATTTACCGCCTTTGGCCATTTGTGGATCAACCATGAATGGCTGACCGAGCTGCTATTTTGGCTTACCTACGACAATCTGGGAGACGCCGGTCTTCTTATGGGAAAACTGCTGATTGGCCTGGGCCTGGCGGCCTTGCTTTTTTATGCCAGCCGGAACCAGCCGCCCGTGGCTATCGCCCTTATAGTCTCCCTGGCCGTGTTTGTTGTGTCCCCGGGTTTTAATGTCCGGCCCCAGGTGTTTTCCTTCCTGTTTTTTGGTGTTTTTGTTGTGGTGCTGAGAGAATTTTTTTCAGGGAGGAAAAACCTCCTCTTTATTCTACCCTTGGCGACCATCCTATGGGTGCAGTTGCACGGGGGCTTTTTGATGGGCGTGGTGGTATTGGGTTTGGCCGCAGGATGGGAAACCCTCATGCAATGGGTGACAGGCAAAAAGAACTTTTCCATAAAGAACTTATGGTTCTGGACCATTCTCACCTTTGCAGCTCCCCTTGTTAATCCCTATGGATACAAATTGCTGGTTTTTTTTGTCCAAACCTTATCCATACCCCGCCCCATCAGCGAATGGGAGCCTTTGTTCTTGACGGATTTTTCCCATTGGCAGGGCAAAGCCCTGATGCTTTTATTTCTGGGCGCCATTGTCACAAAATCAAAAAAAATCCGCCATTGGGAGACTGTTTGCATATTATTCACCATGTACGCAGCCATGCGCCATGTACGGCACTTGCCCTTTTTCGCCATCATAGCCGCCCCGTGGTTGGTTGATTGGGCTGGAGAAGTGGCGGCGGATCTGAAAAAAAAATTTCCCAACGTGGTCATAACCTCCCTCACTCTGGGCATTCTGGTAATGGCCTTTGCGACTGCAGGCATTTTTCAATCATACAAGCTGGTCCGGATATACCAGAATACGAATATGCGTATTCTGGTGGACCCTAATTACTATCCCGTGCAAGCAGTCCGGTATTTGAAAGCGAACAACGTGAAGGGCAATCTTATTCTTCCCTTTGACTGGGGGGAATTCGCCCTATGGCACTTGTATCCCAACATGCAGATTTCCATCGACGGACGATTCAGAACCTCCTACCCCGAATCAGTAATCCAGGACCACTTTATCGCATTTGCCTACCCTGGCCATTGGAATCGTCTGGAAAAATATCCCGGGGATATTCTCCTGGCTCCTAATACCCGCTTTTTTCGAAAAGTCGCCAATGAAAACGGGCCTTGGAAAATATTCCATGCGGACGACACGGCGATTCTTTTTTTGCGGGATAACGCGTTTAACAAGGAGGTTTTCGCCAGATTCAAAAATCCGGGATTTGTCAGGCCCCAACTCGATGATTTTATCTATTTTCCATAGGTTGGCCGGGGGCTCTCCCAATTTTTAAAACAGCATATGGGAAATCCTGAAAAAGAAACGTATTTTCCTTTTGAAAACGGTCGACAAAAAGCTCTACCTGGGCTTGGTCATACTTGTGAGCCACCTCTTTCAAAAGGAAATCCGTTTTCATAAGCACATGGGTCCCTCCATATGAGCGCAGCCTTTCCGCAGAGGATTTTCCATCCAGAACATCCTGGACTATTTGAGTGACTTCCCGCAATCCCCCAACATTACAATGAAAATAGTCCCGATCCAGATAATAGCCGCGCCTGCCCATATACAGCAGCATGATCCTGGCATCCTTGGGCAGATTTTCGTTAATGAACTTGACCACTTTGTATTCCCCTACATGCTTTTCCAGGAATGTGTCCCGTGATTCCTGTCCCAGCACATAAGGCATGGGATTAACTTTAAGAAAATATGTGTGCAGATACCGTGCGTTATAGCCCAAGCCAAGAACAGCTATCAGGACAGGCAACCAGACCTGGAAGATTTTTTTTCCTAATCCGGCACGGGCAGTCAGGGTCTGCATGTAAACCAGTCCCATGGTCGCCATAATGGCTAAGAACGGGACTATACAAACCACATAGCGCACTCTGGGCACGCTTTTCAAAAAAGCCAGAATGAGAAAAAGCAGACAGAAAAGCCCCATGAAAACAGTATGTTTTCTTTGGGATTTCAAGCCAAAAGCAAAAGGCGCCAAAACCAGTAAAAGGGGATTCAACACTCCATCGAAAAATTGGGGAGTGTCGTCCTGTCCGCTGAAAAACAACCGTACCGGAATCAGGATATAATCCAATAACCCTTCCCCGTACAGTTGTTGCCTGAGATAAAATATGCTGAGATCAGCCCCCACTTTGTCATTGGATAAAAGGGGATAGGCCGAACTTCCTGATGCAAACAAGGGATAAAAAGGATTCCCTGTCAATAGGTAATTTTTTATATACCAGGGGCTTACCACTAACAGGGTTATGAGGAAAAACAGTCCGCCCCACCATATCGCCTTCCATTGCGATTGGGCATTATCCCGAGCTGCGAAAAAAACCAAAAGCATGCACACCAGCCCCCAGGCAAGCAGCCCGTTGGGCTTGGTTCCCACTGCCAGCCCCATGCAAAAGGCGGCCAACACAAGCCACCGGTTGAACCCGTAGCCCTGGTCCATCCATTTTAACAAAACAAGCACACTGGCACTGATAAAAAAAGCCAGGCCCAAGTCCACGTACACGGTGGTCTGGAGCTTGAGAATAACCGGAACAGTGAGGAAAAACAAAGACCCGAATCCGGCCCAGGCCAAGGAAACCCTTGTCCTTAAATATGAAAAAATCAATAAGCCTGTTCCCAGGCCAAAAGCCATGTTGACGAACTTGGGGGCTATGTCAGACTTGAAAAAAAGGCAGGCCCAATACAACAACTGCAGGTTCATGGGATGGTAGGAATACGGCGCCCAGGGGATTTCGCACATCCCCCCGGAACGCAACCATATTTTGGGGATGGCCAAATGATGAATCAAGGCGTCCCTGGCAAAGGGCGGGGTGGCGCACAGAATCAGCACAGGCGCAAGATATGCCAAAAAGCCCAGGCCAATGAGCAGCGATGCCGCTTTGTCTTTTTTCATGATATGGCTTTCAGGTAAAAAGATTGTACTTGAGGATACACCAAATGGCTCTGATTCCATCTTTCCAACCTATCTTTTTGCCTTCTGAATAGGTACGGCCTGAGTAGGAAATGCCCACCTCGTAAATTCGGCAACCCAACCGGGACACCTTGGCAGTAATTTCCGGCTCAAATCCAAACCGGTCTTCACAAACCGTCAATTTGGAAAGAACGTCCTTGGTGAACACCTTGTAACAGACCTCCATGTCCGTGAGGTTGAGATTGGTGAACATGTTGGACAGAAGGGTCAGGAATTTATTGCCTATTGAGTGCCAGAAATACAGGACCCTGTGAGACTCGCCTCCGATAAAGCGGGAGCCATACACCACGTCCGCCTTTCCTTTAATAATGGGCGCCAGGAGTTTGGAGTATTCGTTGGGGTCGTATTCCAGATCTGCGTCCTGAATGATGATAATATCACCAGTGGAAGCATTAAAACCGGTTCTAAGGGCTGCGCCTTTGCCCTGGTTGATTTTATGATACTGGACTTTAATGCCCAACTCCTCGCTTAACTTTACGAGCAGATCAGTTGTCCCATCTGTGGAACAATCATCCACGGCAATGATCTCTTTTTCCAGGTCCAGTTCCACGGCAAAAACCGCGTCCAGGAGTTCCCGGAGGGTATCAATTTCATTGTACACCGGAATTACAACCGAAAGTTTCATAACGACCCTGTCTCCAGCATTTTGAAAAAAGTTCCTGGTTGCGTTTAAGGAATAGAATACCTGATTATTCCCAAGCATTCACTCCCTTGTCTATAACCCGTATTATGAATACCACTATTGTCCCGTCAAAGGCAATCCGTGGCCGAAAAATCACCAGGTAAGGCTCATCATGGAACAATTGAGTCCGCTCCCGATTCCCAGCAAGGCCACATGATCCCCGGATTTTACTCTTCCCACTTCCTGGGCCATGGCCAAAGTGATGGGTATGGCCGCAGGCCCGATATTGCCAAGCAAGGGGTAATTCAAATACATCTTCTCCAAATCCAGCCCCAAAGTCCTGGATAATACTGTGGTGTTGCGGGCGCTTACCTGATGGGGAATATAGGCGTCTATGGTGGAATCGGTCCAGTTGTCCAGACATTGGCTGGCCTTTTCCCATGTGCGTTTTGCCAACTCAACTCCGTGTTTCATCACGCTGGGGGCGTCCGCCGTCATGCCATCTTTTTGTCCCAGGCATAGCCTGCAATGCTGTGTGGCGGCAAGGCTTACCCCACCGTTGATAATGTGGCCGCTTGTGGCAAGATCCTCCCTGCATAGAAGCATAGCCGCAGCACCTGATCCCAATGTGAGGGTGGCGAAGTTTTCCCGGAATGTTTCAGCGGTGACGCCAGGACTATTCAACCTTTCAATGGTGGCTTCAATAGGTTCCCTGGAGCTTTCTCCATTGACAAGAAGCCCGCAGTCAATGGTCCCTGATTGAATCATGAGGGAGATGGTTTCCATGCCATTGATGAAGCCCAGGCAGGCATTGCAAATATCAAAATTGAGGCATGTTTCAGGCAGGCCCAGGTTGCCGTGGACCATGCTGGCCACCGAAGGTTCCACATAATCCTTGCATACGGAAGTGCTGATGAGGCAGCCAATGTCCCGGGGACTGATTCCAGCCTGTTCCAAAACCTTTCTGGCTGCCAGGGTGGCGGAGTCGCTTACCAGGGTTCCAGGGTTCCATAAGCGCCTTTCCCGGATGCCTGTCAATCCCTCGATAATACGCTGGGGCATATCCAGACGGTCCATGGTCTGATGAAGTTGTTCTTCAATAGATTGGGAAGAGAGGCGTATGGGCGGAAGTTCATAGGCGACAGCTTGTATTGCGGTTTTTATTGACAAAAGCCCCCCATTCACTTCATGCAATAATTTAATTTTGTATTGTAACTATTTTATATCAAACACTAAAATTTTCTTTAACAATGCTTCGAACCTCGTCCAGCCAGGATTGGCGCTCGTCCTCAGTGCTTGTTACGATAACACGAAACATCTTCCGGTAAAAGGATTCCACGCCGCATAACTTGAATATACAGTCCTTCCACAAAGACTCCAGAGGGTCGCCAAAAATTTCATCCTCCCGATGCCCGGGTGTATTGGAAGTATTAAAGACCACAGCAGTCCGAGCTTTCAAAAGCCCCACGGGAATCCCCTCGCCACCGTCTCCTTCTATAAACTGATAGGCAACGTCCGGTCGGATCACCCTGTCTATCCATCCCTTTAATATGGCAGGGGGTTGCCCCCACCAGTTGGGATGGACAATAACAATGCCTTCAGCCAGCGATAGCTCCCAGCAATGGGCATCAATTTCAGGTGGCAGCTTGGCGTCCCTGGAAAACTCGGAGGCAGGCAGTAGCGGATCAAAACCCTCTGCATACAAATCATGAAAAAATGCCTTGTGACCGCTCAACTCCAACTGATCCACCACGGCCTGTGCTATGGCATGATTAAAACTCTCTTTGTCAGGGTGGGCCAGAATTACCAGAATTTTCATGAGTCATAATCCTTCCAAGAGATCTTTCCACTCTTTGGGCGATAGAAGTCCCTTTTCCAGGGCTAATTCCCTGATGGTTTTACCGGTTTCAAAAGCCTCCTTGGCAAGCAAGGCGGCTTTGTCATATCCTATATCCGGAGCTAAAAAAGTGGCCAAGGCGATGCTTTTATCAAGATTGGCCTCACATCTTGCCGTGTTCGCCTCAATGCCGTCAATACATTTCTCTCCAAACACCCGCGACGCAGTCGCCAATAACTTTATGCTTTCCAGCACATTGTGGGCCATGACAGGAATCATGGTGTTCAACTCCAGGCTCCCCATGTGCCCGCACACAGACACGGCGGCATCGTTCCCAATCACATGAGCGCCCACTTGTAAAACCACCTCCGGAATTACCGGGTTGATCTTGCCCGGCATAATAGACGACCCGGGCTGAAGGGCCGGAAGCCGAATCTCCCCTATTCCGCAGCGGGGACCGCTGGACAGTAACCGGATGTCCGAGGCGATTTTCATCAGGCTTACAGCAATAGTCTTGAGGTTGCCGGAAGTCTCCACCAAAGCGTCCCTGGAACCCATGGCTTCAAAACGGTTTTTCGCAATGGTAAACGGCAAACCGGTTTCCTCTGCCAGTTGGGTTATCACCCGCCGTGCCATATCCGGGTGAACATTCACGCCGGTCCCCACAGCAGAACCGCCCAGAGCAAGCTCTCCCAGCCTGGAATACACTCCCAGAATACGCTCCATGGAGAGCTCCACCTGCCTGGCATATCCCGAAAACTCCTGGCCCAGCTTCACGGGCAAGGCGTCCATAAAATGGGTGCGTCCGGTTTTTTGAACCGGATAAAAGGCCTTGGCCTGTCTTTCCAGACTCGTATGCAGAATTTTCAGACCGGGAATCAGTTGGTTGTCCAGGTTTTTTAAACAGGCCATATGTGTGGCCGTGGGGACCACATCATTGGAGGACTGCCCCATATTGACATGATCGTTGGGATGGACGGGATGCTTGCCGCCCCGGACCCCCGTGAGGATTTCGTTGGCCCGGCCTGCCAAAACCTCGTTCACGTTCATGTGGGACGAGGTGCCGGACCCTGTCTGGAATACGTCCACCACAAACTGGTCCGCCAAAGACCCGGATTCCACCTCTCGGGCCGCCTGCATAATTGCCCCGGCGATTTTCGGGTCCAGCAAACCCAGTTCCAGGTGCGCCTTGGCTGCCAACCTTTTGACCATTACTATGGCCAATATGCAAGGATAAGGAAAACGAATGGAACTTATGGGAAAATTATCCATCGCCCTTTGGGTCTGGGGACCATAATAAGCCTCCCGGTCCACCATCACGGCGCCCAGGCTATCCTCTTCCCTTCGTATGCTCATGGCATTTCCACAGATGATCTTAAGGCGTGTTTGGATTCCATCCACATTATTTGTCAAAAATGAAGGTTTAGGTCAATGGAATATATACCTTAGCCGGTATTGCAGAATATCGCACAGGTGAAATCGAAACCGTTTTGTTAGGTGAACGCAATGAAATGTAGCTGGGGGCTCTTCAGAATCCAGGGCCTGAAGCAGCATTACCAGCCCAGGATTCCTGCCGAAAACATTTTAAAATTGAAATCTATTGAGGATAGACTTGTCCGTTGATGGCCGCCCGGGTGAGAATTGCGGAGGTATTCAAAATGGTCAGGCTATTTTCTGGATTACAAAGAAACACGCATCCCAGGCAATTGGCAGGCACGGGATTGGTCCTGGCAATCTTGACAGGGCCGATCCCTTTGGCAAGCCACAGAGTCACAACAAAGGAATCGCATTTGGTTCCTCCGCCTCCCTCGTCGTCAATATCCAGCCTGAGTTTGAGGGCGTTGAAGGTTCCCGCAGGAACTGTCACGTTTTCAAATCCCTGAAAAGTGCTGTTGACCACAATCGCGCCCCCTTCAAAGGTGGTTTGCACCTGATCTCCTATCGACATTTGTTCATTGGCCACCTTGATGGCAGTGCCCATGTCTCTGAGATTCCCCTCGGGCTGCTCGTACTCGCAACCGTTCATGAGCAACCCGTTCTTCCCGTTGTCCATGAACAGGGAATACTCATAGGTGGAAGTGCCATACTGAATCCCCGTATATCCGTTGCAATCCTTTTTCTCGGAAATGATTACCCGGGCGCCGGTATTATATTTCCAGAAATTGCCGCCCTCCAAAGGAAAATAATTACAGATACTGTAAATACCGTTCGCCTCGTCATCCGGTTGGCAGCACCATTCCGAATCGCACCGAATGCCGGAAACCACCTGCATGATGTTAACCGCGTCCCCAAGATCAAGTTTACCATCCGCATTAAATGTAAAATCAGAAGCATAAAGACCAGGGCAAAATGCAAACAAAAACAAACATTTTCCGCGGCATTGATTACCCTCCTGGTTAAAGTCTCTGTATTCCTTAGAGAACCATCCGAATATTGTAGATATTCAGACGCTTGCACTGAACAACCTTTTGTTTGAAACTCTTTCCATTAGCTACTCCCGCCCCCTATGATTGTCAATCTGAATCATGAACCGCTATAATTATGCAGAGCATGCCCCAAAACGACTATTATTTATATATTTATCAGATATTTACATTGATAGATAATACATTCGCCACGTCCATGAACCAGATGTCCCTTGCTCTGGGTGTTGATATCGTGGTCCATAGCGGCGCCAAATACATGGGCGGTCGCAGCGATATCTGTTGCGGATTCGCCTTGACTTCCAAGGAAAAAATGACACCCATCCGCAATCTTGCAAGGCATTTGGGCGGAAGCGTGTAGGGAAAACCTCCACCACAGCATAAGATCATTCATCTCGCTCCCATGCTCCTGCTTGGGAGTGCAGGCAAATTCAGGTAATTGAAACCTTATTTCTTTAACCTGGCCCTTACCGATTCCGCATGGGCGGTGAGGCCTTCCACCTCGGCAAGGCGGATGATATCCGGCGCTTCTTCCTCAAAGGTTTCCTTGGAATAATACAACAGGCTGGTTTTCTTCAAAAAGTTATCCACATTCAACGCGGATGAAAAACGCCCTGTGCCCTGGGTGGGCAATACATGGTTGGGGCCTGCCACATAATCCCCCACCGGTTCGGGCGTGTACTGGCCCAGGAACATGGCTCCGGCGTGCTTGATCTTGGGAAAATAGGCGAAAGGATCTTCCACCAGCAATTCCAGATGCTCCGGGGCGATGGCGTTGGCCAGGTCTGCGGCAATATCCAGGTTATCCACCACAAAGGCCATGCAGTTTTTCTTGACCGAGGCTTCGGCGATTTCCCGGCGGGATAGCTTGGCGATCCTTTCAAACAGAGCCTTCCGGGTATCCAAGGCGATTTTCTTTTTCGTAGTGACCAGGATGGAACTGGCCATGGGATCGTGCTCGGCCTGGGATAAAAGATCCGCAGCCACGCAGTCCGGGTTAGCGGTATGGTCGGCGATCACCAACACCTCGCTGGGCCCGGCGATCATATCAATACCCACCGTACCCGCAACCAGACTCTTGGCGATGGTCACATAAATATTGCCCGGCCCTACGATCACGTCCACGGCTTTTATACTTTCCGTGCCATAAGCCATGGCGGCAATGGCCCAGGCGCTTCCTATCTTGAAAACCTCGTCAATCCCCGTGAGCTTTGCGGCCGCCAGTAAATAGGGATGAACGGTTCCGTCCGCCCTGGGAGGCGTGACCATGCAAATTCTTTCCACTCCGGCGATCTTGGCGGGAACGCCGCCCATAATTACGGACGACACCAACGGCGTGCTGCCCCCCTGCCCTCCCGGCACATAAACCCCGGCTGCGTCCACAGGCCGGATCATCTGGCCCAGGACCGTACCCGGCCTGTCCGTGGTGATCCATGATTTTGGAAGCTGTCTGCGGTGAAAATCCGCCACGTTGCGGTGCGCCCTTTCCATGGCCTTTTGAAAGTCCGGCTCCACCTGAGCCAGGGCCGTTTCCATTTCCTCATCGGTCACCCGCATGGATTCCACAGACATGCCGCCCGCGTCAAAACGGTTGGAATAATCCACGACCGCCTGGTCCCCGTTTTTCCGCACGTCGTCCAGGATTTTTGTAACAGCTTTCACGTCTTTGGTGCGAAAGGAAACTCCCCGGTCCACCAGGGATGCAAAACGTTTTTCCGCAGTCTGGGAAGGGTACTGGTAGATTTTCATAATCTTCCTCGCAAATTAAATGAACCCGGCTTTTACCCTTAGTGCCGGGGATGATAACGTTCGTGTATTTCGATCAGGCGTTCCCTTGCCACGTGTGTGTATATCTGGGTGGTGGAAATGTCAACGTGACCCAGCATTTCCTGAACCACCCGTAAATCCGCCCCTCCTTCCAGCAAGTGGCTGGCAAAGGAATGACGCAGGGTATGGGGAGTGATGTTCTTGGCTATTCCGGCCTTTAAGGCATATTTCTTCATCAGCTTCCAGAAGGATTGGCGGGTCATGGGACGCCCTCCCCTTACCACGAACAAATACTCCCCGGGTTTGCCCTTTAAAAGAATGGGCCGGTCGTTTTCCATGTAAGACTGAATTTTCTCCCTGGCCTGTCTGCCCATGGGAACAATCCTCTCCTTGGAGCCCTTTCCCATAACCCGCACAAATCCGGCATCCAAATGGATATCCTGAACCCTTACATGAATCAGTTCCGACACCCTAAGCCCCGAAGCATATGCCAACTCCAGCATGGCCCGATCCCTGGCGCCCAGTACGTCCATTTCATTGGGCGCCTCCAACAGCGTTTCGATTTCTCCTACGGAAATCACGTCGGGAAGACGCATGCCCGACTTGGGCAGATCCACCAGCTTGGCCGGATTGTGTTTAATGACTTTTTCCTGCTCCAAGAAGGAAAACAGCCCCCGAATGGCCACCAGATGCCTGGCCCGGGTTCTGGCGCCCAATCCCAAAGACCGGAGCTTGATTAAATGCTGCACTATAACAAGCGTGTCCGCTTCCCGCAGGTCATTGACCTTATTCTCTTCCAGAAATCCCACAAACACATCCAGGTCTTTGCTGTAGGCTTCCAGGGTGTTCTGGGCCAAGCCCTTTTCCACCAACAAAAAGTTCATGTATTGGTCCACCAATAAGTGGGATGCAGACATAAACCGCGCCTTGATTGTTTAGGTTGAGGGAAACAGGAAGCTGGAAAGGATGGCTTCCGGAATTGTGAATACTCCCCGCACTATATATCCCGGGCTTATGTCATGCAACCCCGGTCCGGGCATATTTTTTCTTGCCAGGAACGCAACAGGACCGGATAATTTGTTCGAAGAAACACCAAGAGGCATTTTCCAGGCTCTTCCTGAATTGGCTGCCGCTATTTGGTTGACAACCCGGAATGCCTGTGGTTAATGGAAAGGGTTTTCTCCATCATTTGATGGAAAGATACCATTCCTTCAAATGACGTGAAAATCCGGCCCGGTTTTTCGGGTTCGCAAACTCCATACAATACGGGCAGAAACATGTTTGAACCTGTTAAACATACGAAATGACCTGGCAACAAACCATAACAGTATCTAAAATCAAAGGAGCGTATCATGGATAAGAAAGTAACCGTGGTTGGAGCTGGAAACGTGGGAGCAACTGCTGCCCAACGGTTGTGTGAAAAAGAACTGTGCGATGTGGTTCTCATAGATATTATGGAAGGCATGCCCCAAGGCAAAGCCCTGGATCTTACCGAGGCTGCTCCCATCGAAAAACATGATGCTGCTATTACGGGAACCAATATCTACGAGGATTCCGCCAATTCCGACGTGGTGATCATCACCGCCGGTATTCCCAGGAAGCCAGGCATGAGCCGGGACGATCTCCTGAGCACCAACGCGGGCATCATGCGCAAGGTTTCCGAACAAGTGGCCAAGTACTCCCCCAACGCCATCATCATTGTGGTGAGCAATCCCTTGGACGCCATGTGCCATGTGGCCTTGGAAGCCTCCGGATTCCCCAAGGAGAGGGTCATCGGCATGGCCGGTGTGCTGGATTCCGCCCGCTTCCGTGCTTTCATCGCCATGGAGTTGAATGTTTCCGTGGAAAACACCCACGCCTTTGTGTTGGGCGGCCATGGCGACACCATGGTTCCTCTGCCGCGCTACTCCACCGTGGCCGGCATTCCCATCACCGAACTCATGTCCAAGGAACGCATTGACGCCCTGTGCAAGAGGACCGCAAGCGGCGGCGCTGAAATCGTGTCCCTGCTCAAGACCGGTTCCGCCTTTTATGCCCCGGCTTCCGCTGCAGTGGAAATGGCCGAATCCATCCTCAAGGACAAGAAAAAAATTCTCCCCTGCGCAGTGTTGCTGAGCGGCGAATACGGCATCAACAATCTGTTTATCGGCGTGCCTGTCAAGTTGGGCGCCAAGGGTGTGGAACAAATCATTGAAATCAAGCTCACCGAAGACGAAGACAAAGCCCTCAAGCATTCCGCAGCAGCTGTCCAGGAATTGGTGGATGTGATGAAAACTCTTTAATATCGAGTAAATATATTTCAATAAGGGGGAGCTTTTTAGCTCCCCCTTATCATTGCAACCCACTGTATTCTTAGCACTATTTGTGAACAACCTATTCCATTGCTTCAACCAATAGCTGTGGATTGGACCCGCCCAAGACCTGAAGCACCTTCGCATCACGCATGAGTTTTTCCAGCCCTTGTTCGTGCATATAGCCGTAGCCTCCATGGACCTGGATTGCATCCACGATGATGTCAAAGGCCGCATCCGTACAAAATGCCTTCACCAGCGACGCCTTTCGGTCAGCTCGCGACAATGGACCTGGGTTTTCCTCAAAATATTCGTAGAGGTTGGCAGTGGCCGCATCCAGTTTCATGCGCATGGCCCCTATCATGCGGCGGATTTCCTGATGCTCAATAATCATTTTGCCGAACTGGTATCTTTCCCGGGCATAGGCCAGAGCTTTTTCATAGGCTGTGCGGGCTGCCCCCAGAGCCGTGGCCGCAGTCAGGACATGAAGTAAATCCCGGGTTTGTTCCATCAGTTGGGCGGATTTTTCCGGGTTGCATAAGATAGCATGAGCTGGAACAGCCACGTCCTTGAACACCAGGGAATGGAAAGGATTGATTTTCAGGCCGGGAAGTTCGGGGTTGGGGCCCAAAGATACGCCGGGACTTCTATTATCCACAACAAAACAAATGGGGTTACCCTTTTGGTCGCTGGTGAAAACACTTGCCCAGTCCGCGTACTGGGCATTGGCGGTCAGGGAGGAAGTGCCGTTAAGTATAAAACCGTTTCCGCTGGGTTTAATGGATAGTGCTCCGTCATGGTCAAACACCACCCCGGCGATACCCCTGCCCGCCTTTCCTGTGGCTGCGCCCCAGAGTTCAGTCTGTTGGTCCTTGTTTGCAAATTGCACTGGAAAAAGTCCGGCAAAATGATGCACAAATACAGAGGCTACGCCAGGACACCGGCTGGCCATTGCGTCCACCACCAGGGCTTGGCAAACCGGGCCATACCCCACGCCGCTGAATTCCTCCGGGATGGTTAAAACAGGAAGATCCAGGCCAAGGCTTTTTATCCAAAGACTTGTTATATGGGATGGGTCGGGATTCAAATCCCAATCCAGTGCATGCTCTCCAAACTCCCTTTTGGCGAATTTTCCGGTTTCCCGCACCACTTCAAAATATTCTTTTGGAATACTCATGCCTGCCGCCTCCTGAAAAGCATTACACCAGCCTGCCCACTTCCTCATGAAAAAAATCCCAAAGATTGGCCTGATTGGACCCCTCGTAAATCTGGGTGACCTTGGCGTCCCGGAAACATTTTTCCATGCCGAATTCCCGGGCCATGCCATCCAGACCCACGATGTCCAAAACCCGGGAACTGACTTTCATGGCCAGATCGGACCCGGCTGCCTTCAGGGCCGAGCCGTGTTTGACAAAGGAATCCAGAACCTCATTGGTGACGATCTTTTTCTTGAACCGGGTTCCGGCCTCATTGGCCAATTGGTTATTTGCCAGGGCGGCCAGGGAGTCGGCCATAAGGATTTTACCGGGCAACAAAGTGGCCCCCTTCACAACGGCTGTATCAAAAATTTTCCAGACATGGAAGGTATCCAGGGCAATGGCGAAATTGTACCCAGCCGCCCGGACCATGTGCAAATCCTTGAGCATGTCGGCAATGGCGAACCTTACCCAGTCCTGGTCGATGAGACGGCCATTGGCGGTCTTTTTGTTGGCGGCATATCGGATGCATCGCTCCAAAGCGCCTCGGGCGATTCCCATGGCGCTGATGCCCACCAGCCCCCGGGTGATGGAAAGGATCTCCCGAGTGTGGTCAAACCCTTTTCCCGGGGGTTCCCACATCTCCTTTTCAGGCACAAATACTTTATCGAAAAAAATTTCCGCGGTCTGGCTGGCTTTTTGGCCGCATTTACGTTCCACCCGGCCCACGAAAAAGCCTTTGGCGTTAGTAGGCACATGAAAGGTGGCCATGGTTTCCAGGGGCCTTTCCTGGTCCGTGGGCATGTTCACAATCACATAATGGGCCATGCTGCCATTAGTGATAAAACATTTTACTCCGCTCAAACTGTAACCGCCTGGAACCCTTTGGGCATGGCAGGAAGGCCGCATGGTTTGCATGGCGCAAGCATCTTCCATGTCCGTGCCTGCTCCCGGCTCGGTGATAGCCCAGGAGTAAAACAGGGGTTTGTCTTCCTGTTGGGCTTTGGCCATTTTTTTTACCATGTCCAGCACAATGCCGGTTTTGCATTCCACCATGGAGCCCAACAAGCCAAAAACATTAAAGACAAAATTCGCCGTGCTGGCCATGCAGGCGCTGGTGAATTCCTCCAGGGCTGCGGCATTATCCAGGGCGCTCCATCCCAGGCCGCCCAATTTTTCCGGAAGGCAGGCCACGGTGAACTTTGCCCGGTTGGCAGCATGCCATAGGTCCCAATCAAAATATGTGGGATCCTGGCTGCATTTCTTGTCAGTTTCCAGAGAACGCGGTAAAATGTGATTTATGGCGAATTTTCGGGCCATTGCCTGGGCTTTTTCAGCTCTGAATATATAGGAGGGAAACTTTTCCCGGAGTTTGCCCAAAGCCGGCAGATTGACCACAAGGTCAACATCCGGAGCAAAAAGCCCGTAGGGGGGTTGCAAAAAATCCATGATTCCTCCATAGGAAGTCAAAGGAGAAGAGCAAGGCGCATTAAGATACGATATTCCATATAAGCATATTGGCTTTTAACAGTCAATGCCATAACGATACCAAAGGAGGATGTACCATGGACATAAAAATTTTGGCGGCTATGCTCCTGGTCTGGGGCGTATTTCTAACCCCCAGTTGTCTTGCCGAAGAAGGTAAAACTGAAAGTGACTATGAAAAACTGCGTGGACAGATGGTGTATAGTCAGATGGAAAAACGAGGCGTGGATGACGTCCGGGTGCTCCAGGCCCTTAAAACCGTAAAAAGGCACCTTTTTGTTCCCGAAGAATACAGGGACCAAGCCTACAATGACTATCCCTTACCCATTGGGGAGGGCCAGACGATTTCCCAGCCCTATATCGTGGCTCTTATGACTCAGGTACTGGAACTGAAAGGCACTGAAAAAGTTTTGGAAATTGGCACAGGCTCGGGTTATCAGGCTGCGGTCCTGGGGGAATTGGCAGCCCGGGTGTTCACCATTGAAATCGTGGAGCCCTTGGGAATCAGAGCCCGGGAAACCCTAAAAAGCCTCCACTATGACAACGTGCATGTAAAAATTGGGGACGGATATAAAGGCTGGCCCCAATATAGCCCCTTTGACGCCATTATCGTCACCTGTGCGCCCACGGAAATCCCCCAGCCCCTGGTGGATGAATTGGCCGAGGGAGGCAGGATGGTCATACCCGTTGGAGAAGCCCAGAATCAAAACCTGGTTTTGCTCACCAAGACTGACGGTGTGATTAGGGAAGAAAAAATTATTCCCGTGCGCTTTGTACCCATGACCAAGGAAAACGGCGGAGTGTATTGATAGCCCATCAAGCATTTCTTAAAGGGTCATCTTTCCGGATTGCACGAGAGTTCCTGGTGAGATATGATTTTCCCTGGGATATTAGCTTTGAAGACGATAAACCTTTAATTAAAGGATAAATAATGAGACTGGTTAGATTCGGCGAAAAAGGCAAGGAAAAACCCGGCTTGGAAAAATACGGGCGCATTGTGGACCTCAAAAAGCAGTTCCAGGATATTCCTGATATTGGCAGAGAATTCTTTGAACAGGGCTGGGTGGATAAACTGAGGGATTGCAAGGACGCAGGGGAAACCATGGATGTAAGGCTTGGCCCTCCCATTACCAATCCTTCCAAAATTATCTGCTTAGGTAAAAATTATGCGGAGCATGCCAAGGAAGGTGGTATGTCCGTCCCCTCTGCCCCGCTGCTCTTTTGCAAGACCCCCAACACTGTAAACGGTCCCACTGATCCCGTGCTCATGCCCGCCCATTCCGGCCAAGTGGACTGGGAAGTGGAGCTGGCCGTAGTCATAGGCAAAAAAGGAAAACGCATCTCCAGGAAAAACGCCCTGGACCATGTGGCAGGCCTCATGATTTTAAACGATGTGTCCGGTCGGGAAGCCCAGTTTGGGGACAAACAGTGGTTTAGGGGGAAATCCTTCGACACCTTCGCCCCCATGGGGCCTGCCCTGGTCACCCTGGACGAGGTGGAGGATATCAATAATATTAAATTGGAAGCCCTGGTGAACGGCGAAGTTATGCAGCAGGGCAACACCAGTGACCTGATTTTCGACATCCCCACCATCATCGAATACATCAGCCAGGATATCACCTTGGAAGCGGGGGACGTCATATCCACAGGCACGCCTTCCGGGGTGGGGATCTTCCGGGATCCCCCCATCGTACTCAATGCTGGAGACACGGTAATATGCCGTATTAAGGGCATCGGAGAACTGGAAAACGTTTTTGTGGCTGAATAATGTTTTCAGGAAGGATGGGTTCTCAATTGGATGCAGGCCGGGCCGAGGAAAAAGGCCCGGCTTTGTTTTAGGTGATTAGGAGGAATTTTTTCACATCATGTTGCATAGTGCCTCGTTTACTTGATTTTTTTGCGTGGCAAGGCGTTAGGTTTTACCTCAACAAAATTTTTGAGTACTTATTTTTTCAGATCGTATAATTTGTTATTTTAAAAACTTATCCTTGACCGATCCCAATGGTCAATCGTATATATTCCCCGTGGGGTAATGCTGATTTGTCATGGCACGCTCCCTGCTAGTTTAAGCATAGGTTGACTGCTCCGGGATTTCTGCTAATCTTAGGCGTATTATAAAAACGGGCGCAGTGCCCAAAGGGTTCCATAACGCAGAGATTCACCGCGGGAGCCGTACTATAAAAAAAAATGGTTCGTTTCTTCTTGGAAATGTGATGGTTGTGCCCGGGGTATTTTGTTCGGACAAACAACTCACCGGTTTCCCGGGATGGTATATTGAGGGAGTATGGTTATGGATGGTATTTCGCAAGCTAATTTAATGGGTCAGGTTTTAATGGATGCCGTGACAATTTCACCAGATGACCCGGCCTATTATTTTTATGGTAGGGAAATCACCTTTAAGGAAATGGGCGATTTGTCCGACAGGCTTGCCTGTGGTTTTTTAAAGGACGGAATCCGCAGGGGTGACCGCATTGGGATTATCGCCCTGAATCAGCCTGAATGGATGGTGGCTTTTTTTGCCGCCGCCAGAATTGGAGCGTCTGTTGTAGGATTAAGCCCCCGGCATCCTGCTCCGGAATTGCTCAGGCTTATTCAAAAAAGCAGACCCAAAGCTATTGTTAGCCTGAAGAATATCGGGGATACAGACTACGCCGCATTGTTTGAGAATAACAGGGAAAAACTTCCCGGGCTGACTTTTCAATACTTCATTGGGGGAGAAGGCTTTAAAGGATCCAAAAGCCTGGAATCCCTTATGGAAGATGAGGTTGACCAGGACTTGCTGTCAGAGGCCATGGCCCGGGTAGAACCGGAAGATGAAATTATGTTCGCCTTCACCTCCGGCACAACCGGCCAACCCAAGGCTGCCGCCATCACCCACAAAAGCATGATAGCTGCTGCGCGCGCCCAAACCAACCACATCCGGGTCACTTCCAAGGATATCCTGCTGCTCACCTCGCCCTTTTCCCATGTGGGGGGTATTACCATTGGCATGGCCTCCATGCTTTTGGCCAGGGCGGCGACCATTCTCATTCCGGTTTTCCTGCCCGAAGAAGTATTGAGCCAGGCCGCCGAGCACCACCCCACCATTCTGGGCGGATTTCCCACCATGCACCATATGCTCATGGCCCACGAGGGCTTTGAAAGAATGGAAACTTCCAGCCTGCGTGTGGTCATCACCGGTGGATCCAATGCAGAACCAGACCTGGTGGAACGCCTGCATCAGGCCTATCCCGACTCCACAATCATGAATTTATACGGATTGAGCGAATCGTCAGGCGGAGCCATTATGACTCCGTGGAACTGCCACTACACCAATGTGGGCCAAACTATTGGCAAGCCCCTTCCGGGCTTCGATGTCAAAATAGTGGGCATGGATGGCCGGGAAAGCCCTGTCAATGAAACCGGAGAAATTTGGTTAAAAGGGAATTGCGTGGTTACGGGGTATTTTGATATGCCCGAAGAAACCTTCAAAACCTTTGATCAAAACGGCTGGCTGCGCACCGGCGACATGGCCTACAAGGACGAAGAAGGCTTTATAATCCTTATGGGACGTCGCACGGAAATGTATATCCAGGAAGGCCTGAATGTCTTTCCCGTGGAAGTGGAAGATATTCTTTCCACACACCCTTCAGTGGATATGGTGGCGGGCATTGGCATTCCCGATCCCGTATACGGAGAGGTGGGGCGCTACTATGTGGTGCCCAGCCCGGGAAGTGCAACTTCCGAAGATGAACTCAGATCCTTTTGCATCCAAAGCCTTGCCGATTACAAGGTTCCCAAGCAAATCGTGTTTCGCCAGGACCTGCCCATGACCGCTTTGGGTAAAATTAAAAAATCTGATTTACGCAGGGAGTTTGAAAATACGGGCAAGTAGTCTGCTGCAATTGATGAGAATACCATACCCCGTTAGCAGAACCCTGGGTTATCCCCCAAAGGTCCTGTGAACGGGGTTTTTTTGTTGATTATGGACATGACTGGTGCGCATTCGGCGTTTTTTGACAGCCGCCGGTAAAACAGACTTATTTTTGCATATTGCAGTAAAAAAGTAACCAAAATGAACCATCCCGCACAGATCCTTCAAACAGAAAAAGATTGCCTTTACGGGGCCATGGGCTATGATATATAGAATTTCCAAGATCAGGAACCCAAGGCAAACCTCCAGGGCTCCCGGGAAAATAAGTCTGATACGTTTACAAACATAGCCTCTTAATTTATAGGCGCTTAATTTTAACATCCGTGGAAATATATTGAAGCAAACACGCCACGGATAAGCTCTTTTGAAAAAACCAAGGGGGGATATTGCAATGAAACAAAGCAGGGAGGAAACCAATCGGACCCGATTTATTTTGGGACAAAACCAGGGACATTACGAAAGCTATTTTTTACGCGCCAACCATCCCCAAAAGCCCCAGGCTTTTTGGATCAGGTACACTGTTTTTTCACCCCACGGAGAACCGGAACGGGCCATCGGAGAAGTTTGGGCCATGATGTTTGACAAGGAAACCGGAAAACACGTGGCTGTAAAAAATGAGACGCCTATTTCCCAGACACAGTTTGCAGCCAAAGGCCTGAAGGCCTCCATCGGGGACTGCACACTGGATTCCAAATCCTTAAAAGGCGCCGCAAAAACCGGAGACAATGAAATAGCATGGGACCTGAAGTATTCCGGCCACACCCCTCCCCTGCTGCTTTTAAATGAAAAACTCTACGAGACAGGCCTTCCAAAGGCCAAGGCCTGCGTACCCCTGCCCTTTGCCTCTTTTTCCGGGAGCATTGTGGTGAACGGGCTGGAATGGGTGATAGACAAGTGGATAGGGAGCCAGAATCACAATTGGGGCACAAAACATACCGACCTTTATGCCTGGGGCCAGGTGGCGGGGTTCGACAACAGCGCCGACACCTTTTTGGAGTTGGCAACCGCTCGTCTGAAGTTCGGCCCTGTATGGACCCCCTACATGACCGTCATCGTGCTTCGCCACAAAGGCCAGGAATACGCCCTCAATACCATACCCCAAAGCCTGAAGGCCAAAGGGCGGTTTGACTATTTTACCTGGGATTTTTCTTCAAAGAATCGGGACTTCTCCATCCAGGGCAGCATTAAGGCATCCATCGAAGATTTTGTGGGCCTGACCTACTATAATCCTCCCGGAGGGGTGAAACACTGCCTCAATACAAAAATCGCCTGGTGCGAGGTGAACCTGAACACAAAGGACGGCGTCCAGGAACGGCTGTTCACTCAAAATCGGGCCGCCTTTGAAATCCTGACGGATAAAAGGGACCATGGGGTGCAAATTATGGTATAGCTTGGCCTTTGGCCATTCCGCTATAATAGGAGCCACGCATGCCCCTTTGGATTTTGGCCCCCCTGGCTTTGCTGGGGGGGCTTTTCGCCCTGAAAATCATTTATGTGCTGTGCACCGCCCTGGTTCTTTCCAAAACCCGGGGCGCCTTGTTTGTGACTACGCCCCAGGCCAGGGTCAGGGCCTTTCTGGACGCCATGCCCATGGAAAAGGATTCCTTGTTCTTAGACCTGGGATGCGGGGACGGCAGGGTGGTGGCAGGGGCGGTAAAACGGTATCGTGTTCGGGCTGTGGGATACGATCTGAATCCACTGGCCCTGCTTACCGCAAAGATTCGAAACCTGTTTATGCCCCGGGCGAAAATCAAGGCTTCCGATTTCTTCCGAGCCAACCTCACCGACGCCGATTATGTTTTTTGCTATCTTTTTCCCGATGTAATGCGCGACTTGTCCCAAAAACTGGCCCTGGAACTCAAGCCAGGGGCCAGGGTGGCCTCCGCCAACTTTCCCCTGCCCGGCTGGACCCCCTACTCCGTTATCAAGCCCAAGGGCGCCATGAACCATGATCCCATTTACTTGTATCAAGTCGAAAAATAAGGGTGGCCGTATTACTCTGATTTCCAGCTATCATCCTGGTAATAGGTCAGCAGGGCGGGCTGCATGAGGGTGTTGACTCTGGTTTCCCGGGTATCCAGCATGCCTTTGCCGAACGACAAGGAAGCCCGGAAAACCTCGGGGGTCAGATAGGAAGTGGCCACACTGAATTCTTTGATGCGCCCTATCTTTCCATTTACAGAATCGGAAGATATACTAGGCTTCCAGGCCATGATCCACCCCCAATCTCCAAAGGAGGGAACATTGTCGTGGTATGGCAAGGTCGAATATCCCGCAGATTCCATAGTCCGAAGAATACAGAGGAAGGATTCCTTTGCATGATAAGGCGACGTGGCCTGGACCGTGATCATCGCTCCTGGGGCCAAAACCCTGGATAGTTTGCGGTAGAACTCCCGGGAATAGAGTTTGGCAAGCTCCACAGAGGACGGATCGGGAAAATCAATCAGGACCACATCCCATCGGCCCTGTACCTGATCCAGGAAGCGGTCCGCATCCACGTTCATGATTTCCACGGTGGCAATTTTCTGGGTCTCATGTTCCCCTTTGGGCATGATCCTGTCCGTCTCTTGAAAAACCCTGGCCAGACCCTCGCCGGAAACAGCCCGGGAGCCTTGGGCGAGTACCCTGGCGTTATCAAAGGCATGATTATTGAGTTGGGTGAGAACAGGGTTAGTGGAACAGACACTCACCATGTCCGGGTCCAGGTCCACCAACATCACACTGTTTACTTCGGGATATTTCAGGACCTCGCGCAGGACCAGACCATCCCCTCCCCCCAAAATCAGTATATTTTTAACACCCCTGGCCAACGCGAATACCGGATGCACCAGTTGTTCGTGATAAATCGCCTGATCCCGGCTGGAAAACTGGAGGTTGCCGTTAATATAAAAACGGTATTCGTCCAGGGGCGCGTCATGGGTCAGGACTAGGCGTTGGTATTTGGTGGTTTGCGAAAACACGATTTTGGAGTCGTAGAGTTTTTGTTCCAGGTTCAGATTCCAGCCCCGGTTATTGGCGTACCCGAAAACCAGGATCATAGCGGAAATTATAATGGCAAAAATACAAATAAATCTATGCTTTACAAGTCCATATTTCATGAAATACATGAATGTTATGGCTGCGATTATAAAATTGGTTCCACCCACCAGAAAACTGATTTCCGTCAATGGGAACACCTTGAGCAGAAAAAAGGTCCAGACCAAAGCGCCCATAAAGGCGCCAACATAATCCGGTCCCACCACACCGGCGATATTGGCGCCCAGGGTATCGGAATATATTTCATTGATCCGCAAAACCAGGGGGATTTCAAACCCGATGAGAAACCCGATGGACATGACGAAAAAATAATTGATGACCATGAAATGGTCGGGCACAAAGCCAAAAGATGCGTAAATGGCTATGGGAGCATACCCCCCCAACAGGGCCAGGGTGATTTCCAGTACAATAAATTTTTCGATGAGATGCCGGTCGGACATGAACTTCTGGGCATACCCGGCGATGCCCATCATGAGCAGCATCAGGGCGATGGTGATGCTGAACTGCTCAATGGAATTACCCAGGATATAGGTGGAAACAGTACTGAGGATGTACTCGAAAACCAGCCCGCTCGCCCCGGTGGCGAACATGCTGAACCCCAGCAGAAAGGAGGCGAAACGGGGGCGGATTTTCCCCATGTGGTTGCCTCCCTGTGCAAATGATGCGGTCATGGTTATCTACAGAACCGCTGCAATAATGACAGCCATAGCCAATAAAACTCCTTCGGTAAGAGCCATAGCCGCCAGATTTCGGTCCCGTTTGATTTCGGTTTCATAATCTGTACTGGGAAGCAACAACCAATCAATAATAAACCGGAATATGAACAGCATAAGCAGCCCGGCTGCTGCGTTGACGCCAAACGCCGAAAGATCCCGCGCCCATCCCATGGCCGGGCCTGATATGCTGGATTTGAGAATAATCCCCAAAGCCACCATCATACCGGCCGCGTTGAGCCCTGCGGCTGCGTTTCCTGCCTGGATTTCATCCCGGATATTAAAGGGTGTGGCTGTTTCGTATATATAATAAAGGATTATAAGGGACAATTGCCCTAAAACAAAAAACACCAGGGCGCTAAGAAGCCCGCCCCCCTCCCCTGCAAAGGCCCCGGCCAGGATCAGGCCCGAGGAAATATATACCCCCATTTCCGCAAAACCCACAGCGGTATTGGCATTGGCGGCCTCGGCATCATTGTCTATGCCTTTAAGAATAATCCGGTCGCATAATTCCCTGGAAATAAACAGGAGCACGACAATCAAAGCCCCTTCCCAGGCCAGGGCCACGACATCCCTGGTAAACCCATGAGAGCCTCCGGCTAAAGCGCCTGTCATCCCCAGAGCAATTCCCAGGTACAGACCAGCCCTTTGCAGGCCTACTGCGGC
Source organism: Desulfatibacillum sp. (assembly GCA_016342355.1). Lineage (GTDB taxonomy): Bacteria > Desulfobacterota > Desulfobacteria > Desulfobacterales > Desulfatibacillaceae > Desulfatibacillum. Next base: position 102,467 of record JAEINP010000005.1, on the reverse strand, counting down.
ATTGCTGTTTTCCTCGATTTCATAGTCATCATCCATGTCCTTGGTGCGCCAGTCCATCAATTTTTTGGCGATCACCACATAGGCCATCACAATACCGGCATAAACAAATCCATGTCCTGTAAGTATGAGTTCCTGCGTCATGCCACTAAGCCTCCCGGTAAACGTTGCGTTTAAAAAATAACGCCCGTGATTTTTTTATTTTCCAGCGCCCCCGGGACCACCGCCCCGAGCCGCTGCTCCGCTGCCCCTTACCGTGGGGCTTTGGGTGGAAAAACCGCCGCTCTTCCCATAGTAGGAGCCGGAATAATGTTTGCGACCATATGGAGAATTGGTTCCGTAGGTATTGCTTCCGGTTCCGTAATAGGGCTGCCTGCCCCGGTAATTCCTGTTCCAACGATCATAATCGCCCCGATAATAATAGCCGCCCCCCATAATGGTCCGGAAAAATGCGTACTGTCCGTACCAATGCCAGAAGCTGCGCCCGGACGAATCCTGCTGCCATTCCCCGTATTTGGGGTTGTCTACATAGGCCATTCCCGGAGGAGTTGCCTGGGACAGAATTTCATCCTCGTACATGCCGTAAGGCTTGGAAAGAATGGTCATACCCAAGGCTTCTTCATATTGGTCGAATAAATCCTCGTCCACGGGAACCCAGTCGGTTTCCTTCTTTACGCCATCCTCCAACATAATGTATTTATGATAGAATTTAGCGTCCAGGTCTGAAAGCCAGAACTGGGCCTCGTCATCCCAAGACGACATATTCTCCGTGGGATTGATTTTCAGGGAAGCCCAGGCGATTTTATCGATGGCGGGATACACATTGCCCCGGTAACCGGCCAGGAGCGTGTTCTCCGGTAGGGCGGCCAACAGCTCGTAAGTGTCCTCGTCCACCTGCCTACTGGGGTATATATAGTCATTGTCTCTATCGTATTCTGCGTTGTTGTCCCAGGAGGTGCGGCCCACTGTGGCGAAATAGTCCACCCGCATGTCGTTCAGGACTTTGGAATAGCTGTGGTACAACTGACCAGTCCGTTTTTCCAGAGCCGCACACGCACTTTGTTCAGTGGACAGATTCCGGCCAATGGCTGTGCACGAGTCCCCCAACACCGCATAATCCGCGTCCGCCTCTGTGGTGTGCTTTTTTAATTGATTGCGGGCTTTGTCCATGGCGGTGTCGGTTTCTTCCGCCAGTTTCTTTATGGGCGCAAACCGGTTATTTATATCCTCCGCCTTTTGGGGATAGTCGGCCTTGGCTTTTTCCAGAATAATGGAAGATTGTTCAATGCGGGTATTGAGAGCGCTGAAATCATCTTCGGCCTTTTGCACCATGGCGCCTGCATTGGCCATGGTCTCTTTTAAAAAGGCAATGCGCTTGTCCACCTTTTCCGTAAACTCATTGGATGTGCGCAAAAAGGCCCGTACCTTGGCTAATGCCACGGTAAGCTCTCCGACCTGATCCTTTTTGTTGTTTTTCACAATGGGAGCCACTTCCTGGTCATAGGCTGTCTTGGACTTATTCAACAAGGTCTGGGCTTCTTTAAAGTATTCCCCCCAGTGTTCCCGTTCCGCATAAGAGGCAAATTTACTGAATTCATTGGATTTCGTAAAGGATTCAAAGGCAACTTTTCGTTCCCTGATCTTCATTGCCTGATCCATGATCTGCTGATTCTGGGTCTCCGCCTCCTTTTTGAGGTCTTTGGGCAGCCCGCAGCCTGTCAAGGTAAGGGACAATACCAAAAGTATTATAAATAAAACCCTGAATTTCATAATTATGACACCTTCCCGGCTATATCCGTAAAGACCCTTGTCCGGGTGATAACCAGACTGCCTTCATTGGGATAGGAATGAATGGTGGCCATTTTAAATGCCCCGGGCTCCAGACATGCCCACACAATAGTCTGAGGGGCAGGCAGGCCTTCCTGGCTTGGGAATTCCTGGATAAGGCCCATGTGCCCTTCCCTGTCTCCAGCTAAAAGGGCGGATTCCCGGATTTCCCTGGCCTCTGCATCAGGAACGCACAGACTCATCACTCTGGAATTAAAAGTATAGTTCAGTTTTCCGAACAGCAGCAGGTCCACGGGGCCTGAAACCTGCCCCAGAGGGCCGTATTGCAACAGGGCTGTTTCGTCTTTCATTTGGTGACAGGAAAACAACTCGTGAATGCACAAATCCGCCATTCTCAAGGTAACCCAGTGGCTGGCGCCGATAATCCGAGCTTCCACCTCCAAGCCTTCAATATTCACTGTTTGAGCCTCCAGCACATGAAACCGGGAGGCATCCACAGGCCCTGCCAGGAGGGTCAGGCGCAATTCGGCGGCGGACATATCCACATATGGTGATTGCTTTGAATCCATCAGGATTTGGCTACCACCTCTATGGAATCCGGGTTGATTTTCCGGCTCAGGAACAACTGGTACTCTTCCTTCCCGCTGCCTGAGCCCCATTCTTCAACCGTAATGCATTTTTTGTCTCTGGAAAGGAAATCGTAAAAATAGACTTTTTCAGGCGACTGCCCTTCCCTTTCATACAGGGCCGCGTAGTCATCGTCATATTCAAAGGCCTTGTTATCAAAAAAGATGGTGTCTTCCTCTTCGGCAAGATTGTCCATGTCATCCTCATCCAGGTCATCACCCCCATCATCCTTAATCTGGGAGAAGTCCAAGGCTCTTTCCGTCACATGGGCTTCCACCTCGTCGTCCTTTTCCCACTCAATATGGACTGTCTGCCCGTCTTCAATACAAAAAAGCCTGAGTTCGGTCCACTTATCGCCTGTTTTTTTGCGAAAATCTTCGCCGGTTTCGTGGTAGAGTCCAATTTCCCGGACCACATAGGACTTGTTTTCAAGCCGGATGAAATCGCCCTGGCCCACATCCTCCACAGTATATTTATACCGGTCGTTGGCCGGGATAACCTTTTCCGGGTTCAGGGACCTGGCAGCGGCAAACTGGGAGTCCAGCCTTCTTCTGGTGGCATTGTCCATTATTCAACCTCGTATTGGTTCTTGATTCCGAAATCCGAAAAGTTGCTTTCCATTTATGTTACCTGGCAAAACGGGCGTTGAGAAATTTAGCCTTAACGGAAAATTCTCCCTGTTTGTGGTTTCGAACCACATCCAGCACCTCGTCCAGGGCGGTTTCCAGGCTGCTTAACCCCTGGAGGAATTCCTCCATGCGATCTTGCCTGTCTCCGGAGTTCAAAGCCATGTATGGCTTGACGACACGCACCAGATAATCCTCGGCAGACCGGTTTACCTCCCAGGTGAGATCGTTACCCCGGTAGTTTTCGTTCATTTCAGGCAATAATTCCCTCAACTTATCGATGACCCGTTCCGTGGTTTCCAAGGCCTGCAAAGGCAGGGCTTGTTCCCGGATTGCCACATTGAGCCCTACCAGACTTTCCAACAGGGGGATGGTGGGATCCACGGGAGATTGGGGTTCCGGCGCGGGCGCTGCCGATTGTTTATCTCGTTGCAGGAGGAAATAGGCGATCAAAGCGCCTACCGCCCCGCCCGAAATACCTCCCACCAAAGCAATCACAAGGGTTTTACCCACGGCATAAGCCAGGATCAAACCAGCTGCAAATAAACCGCCTACTATTAACCAGGGTTTCATAATTTTTCCATTTTGCTGTGCTTGCGGTTAATCACTCTTTAATTTCATGCATTCTGCAGACAAATTCAAAGGGCCTGGAAAACCCTTTGGGCATGTTTCGCTAAACCACGAGACTGTCCAAAAATTTCCGATACGCTCCCAAGCCTGCCGTATCTTACCCTTAAAGTCCTGGGTTCAATCGGACATATTACATGGGAGGCAGTGCCCGCGCAACCTCTTTCTCCCGAAAACGAACAAGGGGCTTCTCACAGAAAAAGGGGCATGAATGGAGATGAGTGTGTACAACAAAACCAGGGATAGGTGCGTTATAGAAAACATATGGCGGAGGAATAAAAACCGGCCCTGCATGGGTTGAACCTCACAGGGCCGGTTAAATAGTCTCTTTAGCCCCAGGAATCATCTGCGGCTTCAAGCATGGGAACATATTTAGGAGTACGGCTCTCCACGCGAACAGGACCCGCTGGCCGAGCTTGGCGCACATCACTCACCTGGAACCTGCCTATTTGGGCCTTTAAGGTGGAGGCCTGGGCAGAAAGTTCCTGGGCGGAAGATGCGGTTTCCTCGGCATTGGCCGTGTTTTGCTGAGTCACGGAGTCAATCTGACCAAGGGCCTGGTTGATTTGGGATGCCCCCTGGGCCTGTTCATTGGAGGCTTCCGCAATTTCACCAGCCAGGTTGGTCACTTTCTGAATTCCTTCCAGAATTTCCCGGATGATTTCTTCGGTCTGGTTGGCGACCTCAGACCCGTTGGCCACCCGCTTAATGGAATCCTCAATCAGCACCGAGGTTTCCGCCGCAGCCTTGGCGCTACGGGAGGCCAAAGCCCGCACTTCCTGGGCCACCACGGCAAATCCCTTGCCATGCTTGCCCGCCCTGGCTGCTTCCACTGCGGCATTGAGGGCCAACAAGTTGGTTTGGAAGGCAATGTCATCAATTACCTTGATGATTTTGGAAATGTCTTTGCTGGCCTTCTCTATGCCGTCCATGGAGTGAACCATGACGCTCATTTGTTCATTGCCTTTTTCTCCGGATTCCCGGACGGAATGGGCGATAGTGTTGGCTTCTCTGGCGTTTTCCGCATTCCCCTTGGCCTGATTGGCGATTTCCGACATGGACGCGGTGATTTCCTCCAAGGAGGCCGCCTGCTCGGTTGCGCCTTGGGACAATGACTGACTGGCGGATGAAATCTGGTTGGAGCCGGCGTGTACCTGCTCGGCTGCCGTATTCACCTCGCTGGCAAGGGTATGCAGGGCGTCCACCATCTGCTGAGCAACAGGAGTAATGGAGTCCTTTTCATCCCGAAAGGGAAACCTGACCGTAAGATTGCCGTTGGCCACTTCTTTCAGCAAAGCCAGGAAGGCACGCATATTGTCAATGAAGCTGTCAATAGACGCTCCCATGGCCGCCACTTCGTCATAGCCCTGGATTTCCGCCTTGGCGCTGAGGTCGCCTACGGAAATCCGGTCCATCAAAGACGAGGCTTTGCGAATGGGACGGGCGATGCGGGCGGAAACCCACCACATAAGGACAAGGGCCGCCAGGGTCAAACCCAGGCTAATACCTACGATTTGCAGGAGCTTTTTTCTGTCCTGGGCCATTTTTGCATCGGCCTTGGCTGTCACGACTTGCTCCGGGACATTTACATTCACGCTCCAAGGCGTTCCGGTCTGACCTATATTAATGGGGATGAACCCGGCAATATTTCCTTCGTCATCTGACACTTCCCGGATTCCATCTTTGACAAAACCATAATCCTCTTCCCAATCCTTATGAATTTCCTTCATATGTTTACCAGCCAGTCCGGGTTTGTTGGTCACGCCAACCAGAGAACCGCTGTTGCTTACAAGAGAAATCCAGCCAGTCCCACCATATATGTTTTCCACATCATCCACAGTCACCTGGAGGGTGTCTAGTTTTAGGTCCACACCGGCAATGCCGTAAAAAACACCATCCACAATAATAGGCACCACCAGCGAGGTAAGCAAAACCTGCTTGCCGGCGATTTCATACAAATAGGGCTCAATAAGGCATTCATGGCCCAGTTTTTTGGGTAGTTGGTAATAATCCCCGTCACCATCCACATCATAGCTTACCAGGGGTTCCAAAGCTGCTTCTCCAGCCTCGGTTCTGTACCAATAGGGAATATACCGTCCTGTTTGATCATGTCCCTCGGTACCTGTATACAGATCATCCAGGCCGTCAAAGGCATCCGGCTCCCACGCCGTATACACGCCTAACAATTTCGGATTGTTTATCAGTATGGTCTTGAGAATGGAGCTGGTTTCGTCGCGGTAGATTTTCAGGGGTTTTTCAGGGTCTTTCACACCTGTCAGGATTTGGGCCAGAGAACGGGCCAAACTCATGGCATGATTAAGATCCGCCTGGACTTTTACCGCGATCTGGTCTCCGACCACCCCAACATCACTAACACCCCTTTCTACGGCATCTTTCCTGTCCTGAATAGCGGTGACTTGCATGTTGTAACCGAAAAAGGCCACGATCACTCCAGCAAGAAAGAAAATGCACAGGCCTGCTGACAAAGCTATCTTCAGTTGAATACTCTTGATTTTCATTCTCAAATCCTCATAATCCTATTTTGGCTGTGGCATGAACTCTTGTTGCAGCCGGGTTTAAAACCAAACACATAACCGCTGATTTAAGCATGAAGTATTATTCTGTCCCTACTTTTCCTTCCAGACCATATTTCTTTAAAATAGCATCCAGCTTCCCACTGGCGTTCAATGCCGATAGACCCTTGTTGAAATCCTCCTTGACTCCAGGCATGTTGGGACTGTTTTTCGAAAAGGCCAGGAACAAGGGTTTCACTTCTAAAATAGGTTCCAAAAAATCCACTTTGTCGGCAAAACGGGAAAAAAACGTCCCCTGCAAAAGCATATCTGCCACCAACCTGTCTATGACGATCACATCCACTTTTTTTGCAATGAGATTCTTTAGATTCACGGAGTCGTCTTCAGATTCCACCTTGGTTATAAAATCTGCGGAATCTATGGCTTCCGTGTTTATATAACCTGCCACTACCCCCAGCTTGTATGGTTTGAGATCCTGAACCTGTCCCGTGTAGGTCACATTACTTCCTTTGAGTTTGGCAAGGGCCAACGCGCCGCCAGGCATGGCATCGCTGAATTCAAAGTCCTTCTCTCGGTCGGTGGAAAAGTATTCGGGAAAAGACGCATCCGCTTTCCCGGCCTGGGCAAGGCGCACTGCTTCGGTCCACTCAAGAAAAATAAAATTGGCGTTACTGTATCCCACCTCACTAAATGCACCCTTGACCACTTCCGCCAAGTACCCTGGGCTGTCAATGTTTTGACTAATATAAGGAGGCCATTCCAGTGTGGTGAGGCGTGTATTTTTGTCTCCGGCCAGGGCGTTTCCTGTAAAAACCAGGGAAAGGACAAGCAGGACCATAAAAAGCAGGTTCAATACATTTCTTTTCATGAATTATTCCTCCGCAATATAAAGGTTGCGCTGCACATTTGAAATCACTGTTTATGCAAACTTTATGCCTGGAAAAACAACAAAGCACATCCTAACGGCATTGTCTTAAAACCGGAAAGCAGGTAGCCCTGTCGATTGAAATACTATGGAAATCAATACGGTCCAGAGTTATGGTTACTTGAATATATTGGAAGTCTTTTGCAGGTGAATGGAAACTGTGCTGATACGCAACAGGGAACGTTAAAACCACATTCAAAAAGTGACCAAAAAAAAAGCAGGCGCAGAAAGAACTCTTTCTGCGCCTGCTAAAAACTCCATTTCCAGACTGATTTACTATGGGAAAAATCAGGTTGGAATATTGGCTATTTGCCTTTGAAAACGGGCTTGCGTTTTTCCATGAAGGCGGTTACCGCTTCCACCACATCTTCGGAGGGTAGTTGGGCCGCATTCTTTTGGGCCACATAACGCAGGCCCTGATAAACCCCGTTATCCCGGCCATGGAGGATAACATCCTTGACCCCCTGGACTGTCAAAGGGGCCAGGCCTGCGATTTCATTGGCCAGTTCCCTGGCCTTGGCTATAAGAGCCTCCTGGTCTTCGCATAGATGGGTGACAAAACCCATGTCCAGGGCTTCCTGGCCTGAAAAATCCCGGCCGGTCAATGCCAGTTCACGAAACCTTCCATGGCCGATAAGGGTGGGCATGCGCTGCAAGGTGCCCAAGTCGGCGATGATGGCAATGCGGGTCTCCCTTATGCTAAAAACAGTATCCTTGGTGCAAATACGGATGTCACAGGCGCTCAGCATGTCAATACCGCCGCCAATACAATGGCTGTAGGCCGCTGCGATAACCGGTTTGCGGCATTGTTCTATGACATTCATGCTTTCCTGTAAATCCAGGACATGCTTACGCAGATTTTCCCTGATATCCGCCCCGGAGCCACCGCTGAGTGAACTGGCGGCTTCCATAAGGTCCAGGCCCGCGGTAAATGATTTACCCTCAGCCCGAATGACCACCACCCGAACATCCGGGTCTTCATCCAACTCTTTGAAAATTTTAATCAATCCGTAAAAAAAAGCGTGCCCCATGATGTTGCGTTTTTGGGGATTATTGAGCACCAGCCACGCGATGTGCCCTTCCTTTTCCACTTTCAAAATATCGTCGCTCATTCAATATCTCCTATCTTGCAAGACGCAAAAACAAGGTCGATGACCAAGCATACGCCCTTTGGGGAACTTAGCGGACAATCTGTCCGGATAGGGCGGAAATGCGCTCCTCAGCTTCTTTCATGATCCTGTCGAACAACACCGCCACCGTGGGAACGTCATGAGTCAGGCCTACGCCCTGACCGCAGGAAACAATACCCACATCCAGGTCGCCGTCGTCGTACATCTTTTTGGCGTTGTCGCCCTTGATGACTTCATAAAGCTCTTCAAAAGAAGCCTTGGCCTCTTCCAGGTCATGGCATTTTTTTGCGGCGTCATTGACCCACACCCGATGGGTGGCATTGATGCTGCGCATGATAAGCATGGTATCCAATTCCGAAGCGCCCACAAGGGCCTGTTTAAGGTTGTCATGGATGGGACATTCCATGGTGGCCATGATCCGGGTGCCCATGATCACACCTTCAGCGCCCAGGGCCAGAATGGCGGCAATGCCCCTGCCGTCCGAAATTCCGCCGCCGCCGATCACAGGTACATCCACCGCGTCCACCACTGTGGGAACCAGCACCATGGTGCATATGTCCAACCGGCCCGTGGCGCCCCCGTTTTCATAGCCCACCACGGTCACCATGTCAGCGCCCATTTTCTGCACCTTGAGTGCGTATTTTACGCCCACGCATTTGTGGATCCAGGTCATGCCTGCATCCTTAAAGCGTTTGCACAGTTCTTCAGGAGCGGAATGGCCCGATGTTTCCACGACCTTTACCCCCCTGTCGACCATCACATCCACATACTCATTATTGTCGATAGCGCGCATGGCCGGGAACAGGTTGATATTCACTGCAAAGGGCTTGTCGGTCTGCTTCTGAATGCTGTCTATGGCAACTTCAAATTCTTCCCGGGAAGGATATACGGCAGAAGCCAGAATACCCAGGCCGCCTGCATTGGAAATGGCCGCCACAAAATCAGCCGTGGTAATCCACATCATGGTTCCGCCTACGATAGGGTACTTGATGCCCAGCAACTTGGTGAGTTTGGTTTCAATCATTACTTGTCCTCCGCTGATGATTTGACTGGTTAAAGGGAGCCTGGCATAATGTATCGGTCAGATGGTTATTGTACTGGATGGCGCTCACTCCTTGGCGGATTGCCAGTGGACGGATATATTCCAGCCATTGATACTCAAGGCCTCCAAACCTCCTCCCGCCTGAGAAACACTGCAAAAAAAGGGAACGCAATTAATTGTTCGCTAACGTATAAATTCCCCTTTTTCAGGCGCGCTGTCAAGTCAAAGCATGCTGACATACGAAAAGCCTTGTTGCACCATGAGGTTTCTGGTACTTTGAATCACGTTTTGTACCATATTATCCTGGTTTTTTACGCTCAGACAGTCAATGGAAATCTAATCTCATTCATTTTGGGATAGTTTTTGCATACAATAACTACTGTATTCCAGAACCGATTCTCTAAGGGAGGTTGTCTACATGGCCGGCGCCTATCAAACGGCTTCTCATACGCCTGCTCAAATGCATAAAATCATCATCCTGGCAAAAAACCATAACCTGGGTGAATCCCTGGTCCGCATGCTGGAAAGATCCACTGTGGTGGAATGCTCCGGATTGACCGGGACTCCGGAAGAAGCTGGCGTTCTTTTCGCCAGATACCCATCCCGGGCCATTCTTCTGGATCACCCCCCCTCTTCCGAGGAAAAAATTCTGGCCAGAATCCATAGTATCCCCCTGGCGCTCCTGGATGACGATACCACACAAAATCAGCCCGAACCCGGAGTCTGCAGTCGCATGCACAAAAACCAGGCCAATACCATAAGCCTGGAATTGCTCTTTGCCCATGCCATGGAAAAGCATTCCCTCATAATGGACATGGAAAGATCCCATGCCCAGTTCAATCTGTACAGGGAAGACAGGGAAATGGCCCGCAGGCTGGGACACATCATCAGTATGATTGGAGTGGAAGCCCATGAGGTCAATCAGCCTCTGACCAGCCTCCTCGGCCATATTGAATTGGTGAATATGAACCGGGGCGACTTGGAAAAGATTTTACGGTATATTGAGCGGGTTGACGAATCCGGCGATAAAATTGCCAATATCATAAAAAAACTCCAGGATTTGCGTCATGACTACTGGGTATGCGACAGCCCATTTGAAAATGATGCACGGTCCCTGAACATTTTGTTTGCAGGAACGGATTCCCGGAAACTCGTCCACCTTTCCAAGGTCCTGGAGCCTTATGATAAAATCTCCCTTGCCAGGGCGTTGGAAAAATCAATCCCCCCCGAAACAGACTTGGTTCTTGCCGAATTCTCCCCGGAGCATGACTGGGAAGCATGGGTAAATAACGCCAAACAAGAGGAAAAAACCGTAGTCCTGGTGGCTGAGTTGGGGCGCCTGCCCATGGCATACAGGATTGTGAATGATGTCCGGGTGGATGGGGTGATTCCTGCATGGGCATCCGATTCGGAATGCCTTCAGGGCTTGACCCAGGCCTGCGAAGTGGCCTACTTTCGGGATAAGGCCGAAAATTCCCAAAAACAATTAAAACAAGTGGCCTTAAAAGACGACCTCACAAACCTTGTCACCAACCTCATCATAAACCGCGCCATTGAAAAGGAAATTCCCCGGTCTGAAAAAATGAACCGCACCTCCTGCATCAGCGTCGTTTATTTGGAAAATGGGAATTACATTCAGGAAAAATTTGGGGCCAAAGCGTTGAATCAAGCCATTTCCCTTCTGGGGAAACAACTCAGAAAACAAGCCTCCCGGGAAGACTTGCCTTCCCGAATCCAGGGAAACCAGTTTACAGTCCTTTTACCCGGAAGAAATAAAGCCCAGGCTGTGGAATGGTGCCGCGCCGTATCTGATTGCCTGGAGCAAAACCCTTTTGACTGGTTTGGAAAAACAATCAGCCTGATCATTTCCGCCGGAATTAGCGAACATACGGGAGGCGCGCCGGAAACATCCAAAGAATGGATGGAACGAGCCACAAAAGCCATTAACGATGCCAGGACCCAAGGGCCGGGCTCTATTGCAGTCCGTTGATTTTATTTATATTCCCCCTCTCCTAACAAATCAGGAAAATGATTCACGGGCCCATGTCCTTTACCCAAGGGCAAACCATGTCTGATGGCCCGGGTTATGAACTCCTTGGCCCGGAACACCGCCTCCCTGACTTCCATTCCGTGCGCCAGCCCCGCGGCTATGGCCGAAGCAAAGGTGCATCCGGTTCCGTGGGAATGAGGCGTGGAAAAACGTTTGCCTGAAAACTCAAAAAAATCCCTGCCGTCAAACAACAGGTCATAGGGCTCCCCGTCCAGATGGCCCCCCTTGACCACCACAAAATCCGCCCCCATTCCGTGGATGGCCCTGGCGGCCTCTTTCATCAGCGACAAATCATTGACAACCCGGCCCAGTAATTCTGACGCTTCATCCAGGTTGGGGGTAACCACCCTGGCCAGGGGAAAAAGATCCTCCACCAAAACTTTCCGGGATTCGGGCAACAACAGCGCCTTTCCGCCCTTGGCCTTCATCACCGGGTCCACGACCACGTTCTTTAGCCCCAGTTCCCGAATCTCCCGGGCAACCACCCGGACGGTTTCCGGCCCGCCCAACATGCCGGTTTTCACTGCATCCGCGCCCATATCTGAAACCACCGCCCGAATCTGGGCCGCCACCATGTCCGGGGGGACTTCCCACCAGTCCGAAACGCCCAGGGTGTTCTGGGCCGTGATGGCGGTGATGGCAGTGGTTCCATAAACCCCCAGAGCGGTAAGGGTTTTCAGATCCGCCTGAATTCCGGCCCCGGCCCCGGAGTCGGATCCGGCGATGGAAAGCACAATGGGTATGTCTGAGTCAGACATTTTTTATCACCTTATTATAAACGGGTGGAAAGGGCTTCCAAAAGGTTTTCAGCCGCCTTGACGCCGATGCCCGGCACTTTGGCGATTTCCTCCGGTGAGGCTTCCCGCAGCCGCTTGACGCTGCCAAAATGCCTTAGCAAATCCGTCTTCCGCTTTTCCCCTATTCCGGGAATACCGTCCAAAGCGGATTTCCGTATGGTCTTGCCCCGTTTTTTCCTATGGGTGGTGATGGCGAAACGATGGGCCTCGTCCCGGATTCTCTGCAAAAACAGCAATAAATCCCCATCCCTGCCGAAAATCACCGGATTGGCCTGGCCGGGCCGGTAAATCTTGTCCATGGTTTCCTTTTTGGCCTCATCCTTTTTGGCGATGCCCAATACCTCGAAATCACCCATGACTCCCAGGTTTTCCAAGACCGAAACCGTAATGGAAAGCTGACCCTTGCCCCCGTCGATCAGCAGGATGTCCGGCCTGGGCCAATCCTTGTCCGGAGAAAAGCGGCGGGTCAAAACATCGTGCATGGCCGCGTAATCGTCCGGGTGGTCCAGGGTGTCAATATTGAAGGTTCGGTATTCGGACTTGGCTTCCTTGCCGTCTTCAAAAACCACCATAGAGGCCACGGTCTGGTTTCCGCCTGTGTGTGAAATGTCAAAACATTCGATGCGCTGGGCCAGCCGATCCATACGCAGACGCTTTTGCAGCCTCTCCAACAAAAACTTAAACACACTTTCCGACGAAAGCCGCTCTTTGAGGGATTCCCGGGCGTTTTCGTTAGCCATTTCAATGAGTCGGGTTTTCTCGCCTCGTTGGGGCCAGTGAAGGGTGACCCGCTTTTCCGCAGTTTCCGAGAGCCATTGCTCCATTAACTCCATGATTTCCAGAGAGCAGGGAACGAGCACCTCGTCCGGTATAAACCGGTCCTTATCATAATACTGACGCAGGAATTCCTGGATGCTTTCCGACTCGGTTCCCAACACTTCGTCAAAACTGTAATTACGGGACCCCAGCAAAAAACCGCCCCGGATGTATAATACGGAAATGGCCGAACCCTCCGGCTCCCGGACGATCCCCAAAACGTCCCGATCCACAAAATCCGTGGTCACGGCCACCTGCCGCTCCACCGTGGCCTGTATGGCGAACATCCGGTCCCGCAGCCTGCCCGCCCGTTCGTATTCCTGTCGTTGGGAGGCGATATTCATCTGCTCCTGGATTTTTCGCACCAGATCCGGGGTCCGGCCTTTTAAAAACAGGATGACCTCGTTCACCATGTCCAGATACTGATTCCTGTCCACTTCCATGCAACACGGCCCTAAACACTGGCCCATCTGGTAGTTCAGGCAGGGCCGGGACCGCTTGGGCGGCTCCTTGTGCTTGCATTTGCGTAGCTGAAAGGTCTTGTTGATGATCTTGAGAGTGCTTTTCAGCTTGCCGGTGGCTGAAAAAGGCCCAAAATAAATGGCGCCGTCCTTCTTGACCTTGCGGATCACCTCCAGCCGGGGATAGGAGGTGCGCACGTCAATGCGCAGGGAGGGAAAGCGTTTTCCGTCCTTCAGGAGAATATTGTACCGGGGTTTGTGCTTTCTGATGAGGTTGGCTTCCAGGATCAGGGCTTCCTTTTCCGTGGTCACCAGAATGGTGTCGAAACTGACGATTTTCTTCACCAAAATGCCGGTTTTCATATCCCTCCGGGCTTTTTCCATAAAATAGGACGACACCCGCTTTTTCAGGCACCGGGCCTTACCCACATAGATGATCTCCCCGGACGCATCCTTCATCAGATACACGCCCGGCCCATTGGATAAGGTAGCCAGTTTTTTTTCTATGTCAGACACAGGTCAGCAGCCTCCCTACACCAATATTGAGTCCCTGGAATATTGCGGCAATAATAGAGATTGTAGCATGCGTCGCCCAATGCTGCAAGAATTCCGGCTTTTCATGCAACCGGTTTTGGTATAAGGATTTCTTCAAATTATGCAGGTACATTTTCAGGTGTTCGGTTGAACGGGTTATCATCGAGAGACAGTTCCGTTGCTTTCTATCAAATAGTCTGTAAAATATCCCTCCCAACGCCCTGAATATAATTCCCATGGGTGGTCTGAAAAAATATTAGGAGAAAATACGGATGAAACTGCTCCACACTTCGGACTGGCACCTTGGACGATCGTTGTACGGACGCAAGCGATACGATGAATTCAAAGGATTCCTGGATTGGCTCATGATGACCATCCGGGAGCATTCCATAGACGCCTTGCTGGTCTCCGGGGACATCTTCGATACCGGAACACCCAGTAACCGGGCGCAGGAGTTGTATTACCAATTTTTAAGCCAGGTTTTTCGTTCGGATTGCCGCCATGTGGTGATCACCGCAGGCAATCACGATTCCCCCACCTTTCTGGACGCTCCCAAAACCTTGCTTCGTCATCAGAACATTCATGTGGTGGGAGGCGTGGGCGCCAGTTCTGAAGACGAAGTATTGGTGCTGAAAGATGCCAAGGGACAGCCGGAGTTAATTGTATGCGCGGTGCCTTATCTGAGAGACCGGGATATTCGGCTATCAGAAGCCGGGGAGTCCATGGAAGATAAGGCTCAGAAATTGGTCATGGGCGTGAAGAAACACTATAACCAGGTCTGCCGGGCAGCAGTATCCCTGAGGGACTCCCAGAGCCATCCCCTTCCCATTGTGGCCATGGGGCATTTGTTCACGGCAGGCGGCGACACCATAAAAGAAGACGGGGTCAGGGATCTTTATGTGGGAAGCCTGGGCCATGTGGGCGCGGACATTTTTCCCTCGGAGATTGACTATCTTGCCCTGGGGCATTTGCATATTCCCCAAAAAGCCGGAGGCCTGGACCACTTTCGCTATTCGGGTTCTCCCCTGCCCATGAGTTTTGGCGAGGCAAATCACCAAAAAATCGTCCTGGAAGTGGATTTTGAAGAAACCCGGCTTGAAATCCGGGAGTTGCCCGTGCCCCGCTTCCAGGAATTACAACGAATTCGCGGAAACCTGGATAATTTGATCCAGGTTATTACCCGGCTGAAAGAAACAGGCAGTAACGCTTGGCTGGAAATTGAATGCTTTGAGGATGTCGGCACGGGCCTTCTGCAGGAGACGGTGAAATCCCTGATTGAAGGAACGGGCATGGAAATTATCCGCACGGGGAATTCCGGGATGGTTTTCAGGATATTGGGCCAGGAAGCTCCCACGGAAACATTGAACGACCTCAGCGAGGAAGATGTCTTTGTCAGGTGCATGGAGGCCAAAGAAGTACCTGAAATCCATCGCCCGGAGCTTTTGGGCGCTTTCAGGGAAGTCCTTGCCTCCCTTAATGAGCAGGATGTCCAGGCGGAATAGGAACCATATTCATGCGGATTTTACGGTTGCGCTTCAGAAACTTGAACTCCCTGCCCGGGGAATGGCTAATAGACTTTACTTCGCCCGAATATGTGTCTTCCGGCATATTCACCATCACCGGCCCCACGGGCGCTGGCAAAACCACCATTTTGGACGCCATTTGCCTGGCCCTGTACGGCCAAACCCCCAGGCTCCAGTCCATTACCAGTTCTTCAAACGAAATTATGACCCGGCAAACAGGGGAATGCTTTTCCGAAGTGGAGTTCCAGACAAACTCAGGACTCTACCGATGTCATTGGAGCCAGCACAGGGCGGGAAAAAAGGCGATCGGTAAGTTGCAACCCTATAAGCATGAACTGGTCAATGCGGATTCGAAAGAGATCATCGAATCCAAACCCAGTCAGGTTGTCTCCTGCGTGGAAGCCGTCACAGGCATGAATTTCAAACGATTCACCCGGTCCATTTTGCTTGCTCAGGGCGATTTTGCGGCCTTTTTGCAGGAAAAATCCGACGAACGATCAGAGCTTTTGCAACAAATTACCGGTACGGAAATATACACCAGCATTTCAATAGCGGTGCACGAGCGGAAAAAGGAGGAGCAAAACGTAAAAACCCGACTGGACGAACGTTTGGGGGAAGTCCGTTTATTGTCCGACGAGGAAATCCTGAATCTGAAAAATGAGCGCATCGGCCATGAGCAAAAAGCTCAGGAGCTTTCCGCACAATCGGACAAGGTGCGAGAAAAAATCGCTTGGCTGGTAAACCTGGAAAAACTTTCCAACGAACTGGAAACTTTGAAAAAAGATAAAGCCGCCTTTGAACAAAAGGAAGCCAATGTCCAGCCTGACCTTGAAAAACTCAAGACTGGAAAAAAGGCGCACGATCTGGAACCGGAATATAATGACCTTAAGCGGCAGAAAATACAGCAGAAAAAGTGGCTGGAGGATCATGCTTCCTTTGAAAATAAACTTACCTTGGCAAAAGAAGGGCTCAAGGAATGGAGTTCCAGGGAGGAAACTGCCGGAATATCTTTGAAAGAGATCAAGGAAAAACAGGAGGCCGAGGCCAAGATCGTAAAGCAGGTGCGAATTATTGACGACCGGCTTAAAAGCGCCGGGAGAGACTTGGCCAAGGCTGAAAAGAGCCTTGAAGATAGGCGAGCCGCTGTATCGGAAAAAGAAAAGGAAATAGTAAAGACCCAGGATCAAATCCGGGCCGCCAAAGAAAAAATCCGCGAAAAAGACCAATTTATCCAGGATAACAAAGAGTGCCAATCCCTTGGAAAAAGCCTGACCGGCATTGAACAGCTTACCGGGCGCTTTAAGGAAGCCGACAAAGACCACGCGGACAAAAAGAAAAACCTGACTAAAACCAAGGCGGCGGTCACCAAGGCCAAGAGCAACGCCGAGGAATTGCATACAAAACTGAAGTCGGAAGAACAGCATTCGAAAAAGTCGGAGCAAAGTCTTGCAGCCCGCAAGGGTGAATTGGACAAAATCCTTCAAGGCAAAACCTGGGACAACTGGACCGAGGAGAAATCCCGTCTAACGGTTCGATTGGGAAAGCTGACCCAGTTGTTTTCTTTCTGCAAACGAGCCGACGAATTCGAAAAAAATATCCGGACCGAGGAAAAATCCTTGGGAGAACGCCTGAAACAGCTACCGGAACTGAATCTTGCCGCAAAAACCCTGGAAGATAAAAAATCCGCCCAGGAAGCCCTGGTCTCCCATCTGGAAGAAAAGCATTTCCTCGCCTGCCGGGTGCATGACCTGGAGAAAGAAAGAAAAAAATTGACGGACGGCGCCCCCTGCCCCCTTTGTGGAGCCCTGGAGCACCCTTATGCACAGGGAAACATCCCGGCGGATAAAACCGGCGAGGAGCTAAAACAGGGCCGAAAAAATCTCAAGGCAATGGAAAAGACCTGGACAAAGACCTCTAATGAGCAAACCGCTCTGGAATCCGAAATAAAGGGGCTGCAATCCAATCTTAAAGAACATAAAAAGGATTTGGAAAAAGAGCAGAATTCCATAATGGAAGAACTGGAAAGCCTTAAACTGCCTTTGGACCTTTCCGGCGCCATGAAATCCGTTGATGAAGAAAAAGGGCATTGCGATAAGGAGCTTGAATCCTGCAATGACGTAATCAGCAAGGCCAAACATAAAAAAGACGCCCTGGAAAAACTGACGCAACAATTTATGGAGGCAAAGGATAAAGTCCAGGAAACTCGCAAAAATGCAGAACTGGCCATGCAAAACCTTGAAAACTTAAAGAAAAACGAACATGGCGCACAAGAGGCGTCGGACTTTGCTCTGAACGTTCTGGAAAACTCCCGCCTGGAATTGCAAAATAGCATTGAGCCTTATGGAAAGTACGAGCTTTCTGCAAAGAATATCCCATCTGTAATAAAAGACCTGAAGACCCGTTTGAAAGAATATGAGGATTGCTTTGAGGCGAAGCAGGATCTTTCCAGAAAACTGGACAAACTTGAGTCAGAACATCAATCCTCTCTCAAGCTCCTGGAAAGCGGCGACAAGGAACTGGAATCAGCGACACAGGAAAAAATCGATCAACTTGGCAAGCTCAACGCCATGAAAGATGAGAGGAAAAAACTATACGGCGCCAAAGATCCTGATCAGGAGGAAGAGGCATTGGCCGGGGCTGTCCAGGAGGCAACGGATAAGGTGGAAGCCGCGCAAAAAAAATGCAAAGAACTGCAATCCGAACAAAAATCCCTGGAAGACCGTTTGACCGAGCTTTCCCTAAGCCTGAAAGACGGCGCCGTAACACTGGAAAAG
The DNA here is from genome assembly GCA_016342355.1 of Desulfatibacillum sp. Classification (GTDB taxonomy): domain Bacteria; phylum Desulfobacterota; class Desulfobacteria; order Desulfobacterales; family Desulfatibacillaceae; genus Desulfatibacillum. Next base: position 84,216 of record JAEINP010000005.1, on the reverse strand, counting down.
GTTGGCGCATCATTTCTGAAAAATCTTTCCGCCTCGGGTTTTGTTAACGAAGACGCCTATGCTGCAGCTCTGCTTTCCAAGGAGGATCTGAAAAGCCTGGAAGACCTGAAAAACAGCCTTGACCAGGAAGGAACCCGTCTGGCCGCCCTCATGGAAAAGCAAACCCAGGCCCTGGAAGAGGAAAAAAACCGGAACAAGACAGACCAGGATATGGTTTCGCTAAAGGATCAGGACGCCGCATTTTTAAACGATACCAAAGCAATCCAGGAAAAAATCGGAGGAATCACCGAAAAACTTTCCGAGCACGACAGACAGATCTATCGGCAAAAAGACCTATTAAAAGAAATCAAGGCTCAAAAAGCCGAATGCGCCAAGTGGGAAAGGCTTTACAACCTCATCGGATCGGCGGACGGCAAGAAATTCCGCAACTTCGCCCAGGGCCTTACTTTTGAAATCATGGTGTCCCACGCCAACAAACACCTACAAACCATGAGCGACCGCTACCTGTTGATTCGGGATCAGGACTCCCCCCTGGATTTGAACGTCATCGACAATTACCAGGCAGGCGAAGTGCGTTCCACACAGAACCTTTCCGGAGGCGAGAGCTTTATTGTCAGCCTTGCCCTGGCTCTGGGCTTGTCAGGTATGGCCAGCCGAAACATCCGGGTGGATTCCCTGTTCCTGGACGAAGGGTTTGGCACACTGGACGAAGAAACACTGGAAACCGCCCTCTCCGCTCTGTCAAGCCTGCAACAGGACGGTAAGATTATAGGGGTCATCTCCCATGTGCAGGCCCTCAAAGACTGCATTCCGTGCCAGATACAGGTCAGCCCGGAAAACTCGGGCCGCAGCACCCTGTCCGGGCCGGGTTGCCACAGTGTGAGAACTGCCTGATCTATTTCAAATACCCAAATCCTGGCGTTTCAACTGCTTGATCTGGTCGCGGATTTCGGCGGCTTTTTCAAAGGCAAGCTCCTTGGCGGCCTCCAGCATTTCCTTTTCCAGCATGACGATGAGGCGGTCCAGGTCCTTGGAGCCTGTGGAAACGCTGGGTTCATCCGTATCCACATCCACGGTCACATAATCGGCCTCGTAGATGGACCCGAAAATGGAGCCAATGTCCTTTTTAATGGTTTCGGGCGTGATGCCGTTGGCCTTGTTATAGGCTTCCTGCACCGTACGGCGGCGGGAGCTTTCATCCATGGCGCATTTCATGGATCGGGTGATTTTGTCCCCATACAGGATAACCTGGCCGTTCACGTTACGGGCAGCCCTGCCGCAGGTCTGGATCAGGGAGCGTTCCGACCGGAGAAAGCCTTCCTTGTCCGCGTCCAGGATAGCCACCAGAGAGACCTCGGGAATATCCAGGCCTTCCCGCAGCAGGTTGATGCCTATGAGCACGTCGAATTCGCCCAGGCGTAAATCCCGGATGATTTCCATGCGCTCCATAGTCTTGATGTCGGAATGGAGATACCGGACCGCCACGCCCAGGCCTTCGTAATAATCGCAAAGATCCTCGGACATGCGTTTGGTGAGGGTGGTAATTAGAACCCGTTCGTTTTTTTCCACCCGAACCCGGATTTCCTCCAGGAGGTCATCCACCTGATTGGCAGCGGGCCTGACAACGATCACCGGGTCCATGAGGCCCGTGGGTCGAACAATCTGTTCGGCCACGGCGCCGTCGGCCATTTCCAGTTCATAATCCGCCGGGGTGGCGGATACATAAACCAGTTGCTTCACCTTTTGGGCGAATTCCTCGAACTGCATGGGCCGGTTGTCCAGTGCCGAAGGCAAACGAAACCCGAACTGCACCAGGGTTTCCTTACGGGAACGGTCTCCCCGGTACATGCCCCGTATCTGGGGCACGCCCATGTGGCTTTCGTCGATGAACATGAGGAAATCTTTGGGAAAAAAATCAATGAGCGTGGGCGGGGGCTCTCCCACATTGCGGCCGGTCAGGTGGCGGGCGTAGTTTTCAATGCCCGTGCAATAGCCCAGTTCGTGCATCATTTCCAGGTCGTAATCCGTCCGCTCCAAGATGCGTTGGGCCTCGATCAACTGGTTGGTGTCCCGAAAATGAGCCACCCGATCCTTCAATTCATCCTTGATAGCCCCCATGGCTCTTTTCAGGGTTTCCTTGGAGGTGACATAGTGGCTGGCCGGATAGATCATGGTGCGTTGGAGCTTTTTCAACACGACGCCCCGCAGGGGGTCGATTTCCGAAATGGAATCCACCTCGTCCCCGAAAAACTCCACCCGGATGGCCTGGTCATCCCAATAGGCCGGGTAAATTTCCACCCTATCTCCCCGCACCCGAAAAACGCCCCGGTGAAAATCCATGTCATTGCGTTCGTAAAGCATGGCCACCAGGTCCTTGAGGAGTTTTTCCCGGGAGAGCTCCATGCCCACGGAGAGATCCAGGCGCATGGCGATATAGTCCTCGGGGGCGCCCAGGCCATAGATGCACGACACGCTTGCCACGATGATCACATCCCGCCGGGTGAGCACGGCCACGGTGGCCGCATGGCGCAGCTTGTCGATCATTTCGTTGATCTGGGAGTCTTTTTCTATGTAGGTGTCGCTGTTGGGCAGGTAAGCTTCGGGCTGGTAATAGTCATAATAGGAAACAAAATACTCCACCGCGTTTTCAGGAAATAACAGCTTGAATTCATTATAAAGCTGGGCCGCAAGGGTCTTGTTGGGCGCCAGGACCAAAGTGGGCTTGCCACATTTGGCGATCACATGGGCCATTGTGAAGGTCTTGCCCGAGCCCGTCACGCCCAACAGCACCTGATGGGCCTTGTTCTCCATGACCCCTTTGGCCAGGAATTCTATGGCCTGGGGCTGATCCCCCTTGGGTTCGAAGGGGGATACGACCTTAAATGCGGTAAACTCTTCGCTATCCATTTTTTATTTACGCCATCTTCCAGATAGTCCCTTCAGGAGTGTCTTCTATGGCGATGCCCATTTCCGTCAACTGCTTGCGGATGGCGTCGGCCTCGGCCCAATTCTTATCCTTGCGGGCTTGGGCGCGTTGAGCAACCAGATCGTCCACCATGGATTGGTCAAAACCACCTTCCTGGGCGGCTTTTTCCTTTTTGTTTTCAAAATAGATCTTTGGATCTTCCTGGAACATGCCCAGAACATGCCCCATTTTCAAAATAGCCGCTCCGCACTCCTGGACCCGGGCGTTATCGTCTCCGGCCATGTCACCGTCCAGCAAACGGTTTGCGTCCCGGACCGCCTCGAACAGGATGCCCAAGGCTCCAGCCGTATTGAAATCATCGTCCATGGCCGCGCAAAAACGGGTCCAATGGCCGCTGGCCTCGTGCTCAAATTGCAGGCAGCCAACAGTTTCCTGGATTCTATCCATGGAGGCGTACACCCTGTCCAGGCCGCTGGCGGCTTCCTTCATGGCCTGTTCCGAAAAATCCACAGGGCTTCGATAATGCTTGGACAAAAGAAAAAGGCGCACAGCCTCGGGATGGAATTGTTCCAGGATTTCCCGGACTATAAGGAAATTATTCAGGGATTTGGACATTTTTTCCGAATTAATGTTCACAAACCCGTTATGCATCCAGTACCGGACAAATTGCTTGCCAAAGGCAGCTTCGGACTGGGCCACCTCGTTTTCGTGATGGGGAAAAATTAGGTCCTGCCCTCCCCCGTGGATGTCAAAGGTTTCGCCCAGGCGGGACCAACTCATGGCCGAGCACTCAATGTGCCAGCCAGGCCGTCCTTTTCCCCAAGGGCTTTCCCAGGAAGGTTCGCCGGGCTTTTTCGCCTTCCACAGGGCAAAGTCAAAGGGATCTTTCTTGCGGTCGTCCACCTTGACCCTAGCGCCTGCTTCCATGTCCTCCAGCTTGCGGCCGGAAAGTTTTCCGTAGGACTCGAAGGATCGGACATCAAAATACACATCCCCATCCATCACATAGGCATGGCCTTTGTCCACCAGCATGGAGGTGACTTCCACAATTTCCTTGATAAACTCCGTGGCCCGGGGTTCGGCGGTGGGCCGAAGTACGGCCAAGGCATCCATGTCGTCATGGAATTCCTTGATGTACATTTCCGAAAGGGCCTGGGTGTCCATGTTCCGTTCCTTGGCCCGTTGGATAATCTTGTCGTCCACGTCCGTAAAGTTCCTGACATAAGTGACCTCGTAACCCACTTCCTGCAGATACCTGAACACGATGTCGAAAACAACGGCGGACCTGGCATGCCCTATATGACTGGAATCATAGACAGTGGGGCCGCACACGTACATGCTAACGCGTCCGGGTTTCAGAGATTCGAATGTTTCCTTTTGCCGGGTCAGGGTGTTGTACAGGGTCAATGCCATGAATTATTCTCCTTGCCTTCCGTTATTCCAGGGCGGCCACACAGGCGGCGGCCATGCCTTCCTGTCTGCCGGTGATTCCCAGGCCTTCCGTAGTGGTGGCCTTTACGTTCACCTGCTTATGCTCCAGGCACAGGCATTTGGCTATCACGGAAACCATTTCCTGTCTATAGGGGCCGATTTTGGGCGCCTCGGCCACCAGGGTCGCGTCAATATTTATAATTCTAAATCCGCTTTCAGCAATTTTCCGGCCCGTCTCCTCCAAAAGGCGTGTGCTTGCAATGCCTTTGAATTGGGGATCGGAATCAGGAAAATGCATGCCGATGTCCCCCATAGCCGCAGCCCCCAGCAGGGCATCGCATACTGCGTGGAGCAAAACATCCGCGTCGGAATGCCCTTTCAGGCCCTTTTCAAACGGGATGGTCACCCCTCCCAAAACCAGGGGCCTGCCATCCACCAGACGATGCACATCGTATCCGTATCCCACGCGCATGATTTTCTCCCGGCCATTTTTTGGGCGGTTAATACGGGATCAATCCCGCAACACTATACCTGCGGGCAGAGCCTCCCCGAACATGGAGTCCTCTTCCTGTCTGTCCATGACCACCACCTTTGCGACCATCTTGATCATGGATTTGGATGCACCCTGAGCCTTCATCCAATCGATGACCCTGGCCCGGTCTTCCTCTTCCACATCTCGTTTGATGTCTCCGGTCATCCTTGCCAGATGAGCCAGAGCTTGGCATACAGGCTTGGGATTGCTCCATTCCACCTGCAATATCTTGTTTATCCAAGTGGCTGCCTCCTTGGAGTATACTACCCGATCCAGCGGACCGTACAGCAATTCCCGCGAGCCAATTCTGGACAAAGACCACCAATGCTGGGGTTTGACCCTTTTCGGATGCAGTTCGTCCATGAGGACCTTGCCGCATTCCAGCTTGTCCTTGATATGAAGACGTTCCAGGTTGGCCAGGAGCATCCACATTTCCAGCCGCTGCTGGGGCGGAATTTTTTGTTTGGAGCCTTTGCTGTTTTTAAGCACAGGCATTAAGTCCTGAAAAACCTGCCGCTGCTGTCCGGCGGTCAGCCCGCCTGCGGCCCTGCGCCACAGCACCCACCATTCCAGTATGACTTGGGGATTCTTGGGATGCACCGGCCCTTTTTTATACAGGCTCCACAGGGAGCGCATGCGGTATTCATCCAGAGCATCGCCAAAACCGGGACGGAGGCAGAACCCCATGAGGTTCAGCCATCTTGCTTCATAATCCGGCCCATGGTCCCTGGCCTGCTGCTGCATTTTCAAAAGAGCATCGGCAATCCGGCGCACCAGGGATAAGGGCCATTTGTCCTTGGGAAGTTCCACGATTTCGGCAAGGACATTGGAAAGGCGCTCTGGGGGCAAATCTCCCGTTTTTTTACTGAATACTTCCTCAATCCGGGCAAAAACCTCTTCCACGACAGACTCTTCAAACACCTGTGTGTCAGCAACCTGGGGGGCGGATTCCTGCTTGCGAATCTGGAACTGAAGTCGCCACTTGTGATCCGTATTTACGGATTTGCACCACAAGCTCAGACTGCCCACCTCTGTGTAATGGGCTTCGATTTCCACGGGAATCTGGGTTTGCGCCCCCTTTTTGCCAAACTGGATCACCGTGTTGATGGGCGGCAGCAGGGTCAAGGTATCGTCTATAGGGATCAGGTCTCCTGCTTTATCTCCGCTCCGGTAGCTGGAACTGTAAACCTGAAAACTGACAGGCTGGTTGGCCAATACCTGGAACTGACGCTGGGACAAGTTAATGCGGGTGCCCTCTTCGACGCCGCGCTCCAACAAACACAAAGCCTGGCCTTTGCCATTATCCCCGTCTCCACCTGAAACCGCCAAGTAATACCCTCTGGCGCTGCCGCTTCCCACCCGCACACCCAGCCCGGATTTTACCAGGCCGTAATAGGCTGCTCCTCGGGCCACGGCAAGGTCAAGATCCGGGTTTTCCAGCACTCCGGGAAGCCGGCCTTCCTTAAACCAATGCTTGACAGCTTCGCGAATACGGGTCTGAATTATTTGAGGTTTCAGACTACCGCCATTAAAAAGTACAAGATCGGGAAAAGGGACTTCCTTGCCCAGCATGTCCTTAACGCTTTGAGCGTGGCGTTCCAAAAAACGGCACATGTGCCGGGTAACGGCAGGATCCTGTTCATAAGGTAGGCCAAACTCGGTTATCCCGCCTTTCCGGGTTGCAGGCGCCTGGGTTTGGCTGTCCACAACTGGAAAAAAGCCGTCCAGAATGATTTCTTCCACCTGTTCGCGGTTAAGGGTTGCTGACAAAGTGTTGGCGATAAGGCCTCGGCCCTCCCCCATGAGGGTAACGGTTTTCTTGTCCGCCTCACAGCCCAGGATCGCCTCCTTGGCCTGTCTGCATTGGTGGCACAAGGCCTGCCAGCGGTTGGCGTTCAAGGACTGGGAAGGGGCTTTTTTAAAGCTGGCCTCGGTTTTGCGAGCCAGGGCAAGATCCATGTTGTCGCCGCCTAAAATCAGATGGTCGCCTACGGCGATTCGCTCAAACCGGGGAGTTCCCTCCACCTCGCGCAAAGTGATGAGGGTAAAGTCCGTGGTGCCGCCGCCCACGTCCACGGCCAAGATTAGTTCTCCGGGCTTGACGAAGTTTTCCCAATCATTTTCATGGAATACCAGCCAGGAGTAAAAGGCTGCCAGGGGTTCCTCCAGCAGAGTGACTTCGCCTATGCCTGCGGAACGGGCCGCCTCCATGGTGAAATCCCGGGCCACTTCATCAAAAGATGCCGGGACAGTAATAATTACAAACTGGTTTTCAAGGAATTGCTCGTCCACCCCCTTGGCCTGATGGTTCCAGGCGATGCGCAGATGCTTGAGGTAGGACGCGCTGGCGAAAACAGGAGAGACCTTTTGAACCTCCTTGTCCGCATTCCAGGGTAAAATGGGCGCAGTGCGGTCCACCTTGGAATGACACAACCAGCTTTTCGCCGATGACACCAGCCTGCCAGGCACTTTTGAGCCCTGTTCTCGGGCAAAAGTTCCCACAATGCCGATTTCTTCGTCAATCCAGGGGAGTTTTAAATTGTCCCTGTCCACATCGTATTGCCCGGGCAGATACAAAAAAGACGGCAACACAGGAAGCCGCGCCAATTCGCCCGGTGCGAAAACCTGGGGCGTCCGGAACATTTTGATTTTGGACGCCGTATTCTTCCCGTTCAAATCCACATAGGAAAGGGCCGAGTTGGTGGTTCCCAGGTCTATGCCTACGATGATCTGGCCTTCGTTTATATCCAAGACTATCTATCTCCCTGGCCTCGCTGATAAACAGCTTCAGACCGAAAATTCTTCTTTTTCCCGCACGTCAAATTCCAGCTTCCACCGGCGGTCGTCCAGGGTGGAAACACACCAAAGCTCCAGGGTGCCCACCTCGGTCACGCTTACATGGATGCGCACAGGAAGCACAGCGCCTTTGTCGTCATCTTCCAAAATGGTTTCCACCAGAGTGATGGGTTCGATGTCCTGTTCCCAGTCATCCACCACGGTTCCTACCTCGTCTTCATGGCGCACGGACGACCCTAAGAATTCAAATTGGACCGACTCGCCCACAATAATCCCGAATTCTTCTCCTTTAAGGTCGGCCTCGGTGCCTTCCTCCATACCAAAAGGAGCCACACACAAGGCTTTCATGGGAATGGGCATGCCGGGCACGGCTGGCATGGCTGCTTCCACACCTATATAATAGGACTTACCCAGGCCGCCTTTGATGCGGACTGCACTGCCCCTGCGGGCCAGGCCATAGTAGGCGGCGCCCCGGGCTACGGCCAGGTCAAAGTCAGCCCCGGCAAGTTCCCGCACTCCGTCCGGCTGCCCGCCGGACCAGGAATTTAGCAGGTCCAGCACCCGGGTTCGGAAATGGGTGGATTTCATGACCCCGCCGTTGAACAAAACCGCCGTGGGCATTTTTTCACCTGACCGGGCAAGGAATCCCGCAAGATGTTTGCTTATAGCCGGGTCAGAGGCATACACCAAGCCCATTTCCCGCATGCCTGCCTTGCCCTGAGTGGCTGGCGCGGCATCTTTGGGAACGATGGGGAAAAAACCGTCTGTCAGGATATCCCGGACCTCCTGGTTCACCAGTTCGGAACGGATGGTTCCAGCAATAAGCCCGCTGCCCCTGCCCAGGATGGTCACGGGCACGGATTCAGGCCCCTGTCCCGAAAGCAGCCCTTCTTTTGCCTTACGGCAGCTTTGCCACAAACCCCGCATTTGCCAGGTATCCAGTTTTTTACCGGATTTGGCGACCTTTCCAGCTACCATATGGGCCAGGGTGAGGTCCATGTTGTCGCCGCCTACCAGCAGGTGATCGCCCACAGCAACCCGTTCCAGTACGAGCCCCCCGTCCTCTTCATTGACTTGAATAAGGCTGAAGTCGGTGGTGCCGCCGCCAAGATCGCAAACCAGAACCAAGTCCCCTAGCTTGACCCGTTCCCGCCATTTGCCCGCACTGGCCCAAATCCAGGCGTAAAAGGCTGCCTGGGGTTCTTCCAACAGGGTGGCCCCCTCGAGCCCGGCGAGCCTTGCAGCCTGGGCTGTAAGTTCTCGAGCCACGGCGTCAAAGGAGGCCGGTACGGTAAGGAAAATTTCCTGATTCTCCAGACGCAGGGAGGGGTCCTCTTGGGCCATGACGAAATTCCACGAGGCCTTGATATGGGAAAGAATGGCTGCGCTCGCCTCCACGGGGGAGAGTTTGGCAATATCCTCGTCCTTGGAACCCCAAGGTAGAATGGGGTTTTTCCTTCCAGCGCCGGCCTGGCATAGCCAACTCTTGGAGGAAGAAATCAGGCGATGGGGAAGCTCCGCACCCCGATCCCTGGCAAAAGCTCCCACGGCCTGGGTGGCGCTTGGGTGCCAGGGCAGTTTCAGTCCTTCGGCAGGCACGTCATGAGGGCCAGGCAAAAGTAAAAAGGAAGGCAGGGTTTCCAGGTTATCCAGGGTTCCGGGGGCGACCAGTTGGGGAACCTTGAACAAACGGATATCCGGGTGTTTACCTTCCTCCACACCAATCGGGACGTAGGAGACGACGCTGTTGGTCGTCCCCAGGTCGATGCCAATAATGTACGTTGGGTCAGGCACTATTAGTTTTGCTCCGTATCATATTAAATATATTATAAAATTGTACAATTATTCGATTTCCACTTCAGCAGGGGAGATTAACCTGGGATCCCCCTGGGCAATGAGCGTAGGCATTTCAAAACGCCCGGCGCGCCATCCTCTGTGCCGAAGGATTCCCTTAAAAGGAGGCTTGCCCGAAACGTTACCGATGAGCTTTATGGCGGCGGGGTCAAAATTGTCCTCCACGATAATGGGCCCTCCTTCTTCGTGATCCAGAACCGGCATGGGATTAAAATGCTTTTCAATGAGCTTTTTGCAGCTTTCCTGGACTCCCCGGGCTGCCGCGCCGATTTGATCATCTTCATACAAGCTAAGGTCTTCCGCAAAAAAGTCCATGAGTCTGCCTTCACGCTGAAGCAGGGAAAAAAGCAGTAAGGCCCTGCGTTGATCGTCCATGGCTTTTTGACGGGCGCTTTTTTCGTCGGTTTCGTCCTTGGGTTTTTCAACTTTTTTGGGTTCTGCAGCCACCAAGGCAGCCTTTTTAGCGCTTCCACGCACACAAAGCCAAAGAATCAGCGAAAACAGGAAAAAAACAGCATAGATAACGCCCACTGCGTACAACCTGAACCCTTCCAAAAAGCCAAGTAATTCAGCCAAACGGGCCGAGGCGTTTGCCTCGGGCTGAATCTTCGCTACTTCGCCGCCTAATCCCATGAGAATATCCAGGCCAATCCAGGCAGGAACCAGCACGGCAGCGCATAAAAGGGTATTCCAGAACAATATCCACCAAAAGGAACGGCGTGAAAACCGCTTCATCCAATTCATTTTTTTGACTCCTTGATTGTAACCGTTAGTTCAAGGCCTTCCACAGCGGCCTTTATGGCAAAAGAGTATATGTAAATCCAACAAGGCAGGGTGTCAATAGCAGGCGCAGGACTTGGGGCTTTTTATGGGTTTGGAGAGGGGAAATAACCCTTGCCGGACCATTTAATGATCCGGCAAGGGTGGGGATTTCGCTAATAGACAGGTTTTCGCAGGCGGATGACCAACAGGAATAGAGACACCAGGCTTATTAGAAACAAGCCGGAAAAGAATCTGGCTGCCGAAAAATTTCGGCTTTCCCTTACAAAACAGTCTTCAGTAAACTCACCGTAAATCTTTTTTCCGTTGTTATCCGAAGCCTGTCCAGGACCTCCCGGGTCCAGGATGTATCCATTTTGGATGCCATCCGCGTCTCCCTCTCCCCCATCGACGAACATGATTTCCATGCTTTTACGGTCAGCGGAAAGGGTTGTGTTGGGATACTTGTACCAGCCCCTGGCTGCGTCATATTTCCACCAGAATGCGCCGCCCGTTAAGGCTTGGGAAAAATGAACCGTTACCGTACCTGTAATAATCCCATCGTCAAAAGCCAGACGGAAATCCACGGCGCCCAGGGGAAGATAGGGATGGGAAGGCAGGCTTTCCAGAAATTCATCATCAAGAGCCTTCAAATACTCCACCGCGACATCCGTACCGCCCTGAAGGCCTATGGTCGCCTTGCCGTCATTGGTGCTCACGGTCATGTCGGCATAGTCGGAAGCATCGTCTTTGGTGCATTCCTGCTCCGCCAGTATTCCAAACTGAGGCGGCTCCCACACACGGTATAAACCATACCCATCAGGGTCTTTTCCAAAACCCTGCTGGGAAAGGATCAGGGAGTTGCCGTCATAACACAAGCCTGCTGCCGATCCTACCAGGGTGGTGGCCACCGAAATGGGGGTGGTGTTTTGTAACTGGTAAAGCCCGGAGCCATCTCCGTCGATCATGTATATGGAATTGTATGGCCCATAGCTAAGACCCTTGATTCGATTGTCCCAGACCAAAAAGTCGGCAGCCACAGAGCCGGACTTAATATCCAATTTGTGCAGATATCCATGGGTATCCGTATTTTCGCCGTATAGAACGGTTTGGGAACCCGTGAAGATGACCGGCCCGTTTTCCCCGCTATGAAATCTGTCAAAATCCATAACCAGAGTGGGAATGATGATATCGCCCCCCGCCACCAGCTTGCTCAGGTACATCCTTTCGCCCCCGTCCTCATAGGAAGCCACATAAAGCTCCGCGGTCTCGGGATGTTCAACCAAAACAGCCGGAATACCCACGCAGCCGGTTATAACACTAGTTAGCTTATCGGTATTATTCAAAAAGTCATATTCATAAAGTGTTTCCCGTGGGTCTTCATTGGCGTCCAGAAAATATAGTTTGTGATTGATGGTCGATACCAGTCCCGTGGGAAACACGCCGGAAAGGGGATTTCCTTCTGAATCCTTCAACGCCAGTTTGTCTGTGCTGGTTGTATCCAGGTTATAGGCATAAATGTTTCCATCCCCGGCCGTATAATAAAGCTGACGGTCCTGCACTGCCATGAAGTCATAGGCGGCCGAAGGATCCAACCCACCCATACAAAAGGACTCATAGTCCCCTGACAAAGCCAGTCTTTGGGTGGAGGCTTCCTTTTCCAGGGCATCAAAGCTCACGTCGCCCTGGGCTTTTCTGCTCACATCAAGAGCGGACAGGCTGGCGTAAAGAGTCGTCCCGTCAAAAACCAAGGATTTTAATGGCCGGTCCGCACTGGCCACCAGGGTTTTCTTTTCCCAGTCCAGACGATAAATGGCCTGCCCATCGCCCGAGGCCGCATAAATGACGTTGTCCCAAGCCCGGGCAGCCCCGGTAATGCCGCCTGGAAACTCAACATAATTTTCGTCTATAATTTTCTTTGTCTCGTTGGAGCCTGGGTATTTGGGGTCCAGGAGATGAAAATAACTGACGGTGGTTGATACCTTGGATGAGCTTGCCACCTGCTCCCCACAAAGCAGCGCCCGAGGTCCCTGCCAGATTAATGGTCCCTGAGTTCCGTAATGCGGTCGGTTAAATACCATTTGCTTCCTGAGGGACGCCAGGTCGGGAAGAAGCTCATATAGATATGTATTGTCCCCAGACACTGTGGCAAACCATATGGAACCGGTCCATGGATTTTGCGTAATGACCTTGATGTTGCCACTGCAACTGGTTTTGTAGAGAACGTAATCCCGTGGCCATTCCGAGGCCAGGTTAACGCGGTAAAGGTTCGTGGTATTCAAGTGAAAAAACAAATACCCTTCCCTGGAGATAAATAGCCCGCCAATGGCTTTGTCCTGGTCCGTTAAAGCGGCTGTGTTGCAAACCAACCTGGTATTGCCTGTTTCCATGTCATAGCCGTAAATATCGCTGTCATTGGCTATATAAATCAGGTAATTGTTATAAATCACAAAGGAACCAAGGCCTTGCATGGGAACAGGGTCCGGCGCAGCTATATCGCTATGGGCCGTATAGTCCTCGACCTCGGGCGTGATCGCCGATAAAGCCGGCATGGCGCCAAACAGGGTCAGGACCGCAAACAGGCCCGCCCCAATCAGCCTAATAATCCTCTTGCGCATACCCATACCCCCTCCTTGTCACGCGTGTTGGATTCTTTCGTCGGATTGACGAATATGTACCTGATGTGTACCCGGGTTGTTTTGGGCAGGTAAAGGACCCACGCCAATTCACCCTATGGATTGCATTTTCTTATCACACAATTTTCCCAGGAGCAAATCGTTAGGAATCACCCAGTTAAAAAAAAGGGCTTGCAGAGGTTGTAAGCCCCAAAGCACTGATCATGGTTTGATCCTCTCCGGGATTTCGCCCCGGTGCGGTGAGATAGTTACCCGTCATGATCCCCGAGGCTCCCGCGTAGAACACCAGGGGATGGAGTTCGCCCAGGTTAGCTGTTCTGCCTCCGCAAATCACGATCTCCTTATCTCCTAAAACATACCGTAATAATGCTATAATTTTCAGGCAACGGAGGGGAGATACGCCAGGGCTGCGCCCTAATCGGGTGCCGGGAATGGAAATTAAAAAATTTACCGGAACCGAATCCACGTCCAAATTCCGCAAGGCCAGTCCCAATTCCAAAACCTGCAAATCGGTCTCCCCAATCCCGAAAAGGCCCCCGGAGCACACGCTCATGCCTGCCATTTTTGCTTCCATGACAGTCCGAACGCGGTCTCCATAAGTATGTGTGGTACAAATTTTTGAGAAATGGCTTTCGGCGGTTTCCAGATTATGATGATACCGGGTCACTCCCGCCTGCTTTAAGATGGAAAAATCCCGCGCATCCAGTGTTCCCAGGGAGGCGCAGAAATCCACCCCCGTTTCTGCCATACGGGAAAAAGATTCCGACACAACCTGCACCTCGCTTTTGGGCAAGCGCCCCCCGCTGGTGACCAGGGAATACCGGTGAATTCCATTTTCCCGGGCATAAACAGCCCCCTGGCGTATCTGGTCCAGGCCCATGAGCGGGTAAATCGGGGCATTGGTCTTGGCATGTGCTGACTGGGAACAAAAGGCGCAATCCTCGCTGCATTTGCCGGATTTGCCATTGGCAATGCAGCACAGATGGACCCGGGCGCCAAAAAAATGTTGGCGAATGGCATGGGCTCCCGGCAATATATCAAAAACATTTTGTTCGGGCATGCAGGCAAGTTCTTCAAGGATTGCATCGTCCGCCGGACTTCCGGCAATGATGGCGTCCGCCAGGTCCAGGCATTTTCTCAAATCCATAATTTTTTCATTTCCTCAAAAAGACGGGTCAGCACAACCCGGTTGATTTCCCCTATGGGTTCAAGTTCCAAAACAACCCTGGTTTTTCCGTAATGCTCAATGGCTTCCTTGTTGGAAGGGTTTTTAGGACCGTTCATCACCACGCCCAGGACATCCAGGCCTTGCTGTCGCAGGGCGTCCAGGGTCAAAAGGGTATGATTGATGGTCCCCAGAGCGCTTCGGGCCACCAGAAGCACAGGCAGGGACAGGGTTTTCATCAAATCAAGCATCAGGTCCTTTTCATTGAGTGGAACCATCACGCCCCCCGCCCCTTCCACAATCAGAGGACCGTTGTTCAAGGGGATCTGAAAATCGTCCAGGCTGATCCTTACCCCCTCCGGGCTGGCTGCTGCATGGGGAGACAGGTAGGCTTTCAGGAGATGGGTTTCCGGCAGAAAACGGTCCTGGGAAAGCCCGGTCATTTGTCCAATCCATTGGGCGTCCGTACCCTGGTCCGAGCCGCTTTGGACGGGCTTCCAATAATGGGCATCCTCCAGGCCTGCCATGAGCATCGCTGAAACCAGGGTCTTTCCCACGTCCGTATCGGTTCCTGTTACAAAAATACTCATGGTCTTCATGACGGGTTTGACTCCTTCCAGGTCAAAAGGAGCGAAGCCAGACGCCGGATGTGCTCCCAAGTGTGGGCCGCGGACAAGGCAATGCGGATGCGGGCCATACCAGCCGGAACTGTTGGGGGGCGAATGCCGGACGCCAGGATGCCGTTCTGCTCCAGATAGGCGGAAAGCGCCATGGTTTTTTCCTCCGATCCCACCATCACCGGAATGATCTGGGTGGTGGAATTCCCGGTTTCAAAGCCTGCCTGACGGATCTGGCAGCGCAGGAATTCCGCTTTTTCCTGGAGTTCGCATCTTTCCCGGTCCATGGCGGGTACAAGGTCCAGGGCCGCGTCTACAGCACCAATCACTGTCGGGGGCAATGCCGTGGAAAAAATCAGCCCGGCGCAATGATTGACCAGGTATTCGGCCATGTCCCGGGAACAGGCGACATAGGCCCCAAAGGACCCCAACGCCTTGCCAAATGTGCCCATAACCAGGTCCACGCCCTTTCCGGCGCAGAGGCCCATGCCTGCCTCTCCCAGAACTCCGGTGGCATGAGCTTCGTCCACCATTAAAAGGGCGGAAAATTCCCGGGACAACTCCACCAAAACGTCGATGTCCGCCCGATCCCCGTCCATGGAAAATACGCTTTCCGTGACAATAAGCACCCGGCTATAACGCCCCCTTGATTCTTCCAGGATACGACGCAGTGCAGCCATATCATTATGAGGCGATACTGCTACGGAACACCTGGCTAACCTTGTTCCCTGAACAATGCTGTTGTGATTGAGTTGATCCGAAATGATCAGGGTGTTTTTGTCCGCCAGGGCGGGAATCAGCGTAGAATTGGCCTGAAACCCGGAATTGAGCACCAAAGCCCGTTCGGTTTTCTTCAATGCAGCCAGTTTTTCCTCCAGGGCGTGGGTGTTGACAAAACTGCCGCACACCAGCCTGGACGCGGTAGCTCCTGCCCCAAATTTCCGGGCATGATCCACTGCACCCTGGATTAACCTGGGATGCTTGGACAAGCCCAAGTAGTCATTTGAGCAGAAATTCACCATTATCCGGCCGCCCATATTGACCTCTATTTCAGAAACCGGCGTCAGAGGGCGCAAGGTGCGTAAAAGATGCCCGGATTTTCGTTTTTCAAGGGCTTCCCGGATAAAGGCGTATTTGTCGAAGGCCATTGGTCCGGGAATATCCCGGGGCCTTTCCATATTCAGGAATTGCATTGAGACAAAACCTCGCAAAGGACTGCACAAAGGCGATCCAAGTCGTTTTCTGAAATAATGTAGGGAGGCATAATGTAAACAAGTTTTCCGAACGGCCTGATCCACACGCCTCGTTTAACAAACTCCCCCTGTAGGGACCCAACGTCCATTGGGCGCTTGGTTTCCACCACACCAATCCCTCCCAAAACCCGCACATCCGCCACATGGGGCAATGATCGACAGGGGTCCAGCCCCCGTTTCATGCCCGCCTCCATGGCCCGTATTTTTTCCTCCCACCCTGATTCCAGGAGAAGCTGAATGCTTGCCACGGCAACTGCGCAAGCCAGGGGATTGCCCATAAACGTGGGTCCATGCATGAACACCCCGGAACTGCCCGCACTGATGACTCGGGCAACCTCAGCAGTGGTCAGAGTGGCCCCCAGAGTCATGCAGCCCCCTGTCAGTGCCTTGCCCACACACATAATGTCGGGAGAAACGCCTGCATGCTCGCAGGCGAACATCTTTCCTGTACGACCAAAGCCGGTGGCGATTTCATCGGCGATGAACAGGATTCCATGTTCGTCCGCCAGTTCCCGCACCTGCGCCACATATTGGGGATTGTAAAACCGCATCCCCCCTGCCCCCTGGACAACAGGCTCTATTATGATTGCTGCAATTTCGTTGGCATGGGCTTCCAGGATTGTTTTCAGGCTGCTCAGGTCGGATTCATCCCAGAGTGTATCAAAACCCACCCGGGGTGCGTCCGCAAAAAGATTCCTGGCCATGAACCCCTCAAAAATTCCGTGCATGCCTGTCACCGGATCGCATACGCTCATGGCGCCAAAGGTATCCCCGTGGTATCCGTTTCGTATGGTTACAAACCGGCATTTTTCCGGTCGGCATTTGGAATACCAATACTGGAGAGCCATTTTCATGGCCACCTCCACGGATACGCTGCCCGAATCGCACAGAAAAACCTTTTCCAACCCCTTGGGAGTCAAGTCCACTAAAAGTCGGGAGAGCTCCACCGCCGGACCGTGGGTCAGTCCGCCAAACATCACATGGGACATGCGGTCGATCTGGCCTTTAGCCGCATCATTCAAAACAGGATGATTGTAGCCGTGGATGGCGCACCACCATGAAGCCATGCCGTCTATAAGTTCCTGGCCGTCAGCCAGCCGGATGCGGACCCCATGGGCCGATATGGCATGGTAAACAGGCAAAGGGTTGGTCATGGAGGTGTATGGGTGCCAAATGTGGTCCCGGTCATAGGCGAGAAATTCCCTGATGTGCTCCTGCATTTTCGTGCTTGCGCCCCTTTCGTTAACCAAAATATTTGCAAGGTTAACGAATCCACGAAAACGAGTCAACAGGGAATTCACAATTTGGAAGATAAACTGAAAATTTTTAGTAGAATAGCGACAGTAGTATGGTTGAAGCACAAAACCGTGTGCCCTAAAAAAAGCGGGGAAGAGCCTCTGGATCAAGCTCTTCCCCGGTTTTTCATGTTACTCATTGTGTCGACGGGGTTGGATTACCCTATCGAATAATTCAGGATCGAATAGCCTTGCGGCCACTGAACAAAACCGCCAGCCCCAGACCTATAAGAACTACCAGAACCGACGATCCTTTATGGGTATGTCCAGCTGTCTGCACAAAGCAGTCGCTGGTGTCGTCGCTGACTGTAACCTCCGATTTGGGCTTGGGATAACCGGGGCCGCAGGGGTCCGTCACATAGCCATTAGCCACGCCGTCCCCATCGTCGGCGCTCCCATCCACAATCATTAGGATAGCGGACCTACTATCAAAAAAGGAGACGTTTTCAGGTTTGTACCATCCCTTGAGGGGGTCAAGTTTCCACCATTCCCGGTTTTCCTCCAGGTTTTCCGAAAACCTTATCCAAATGGTGGCGGTTCCGCCCACTTCAGACACCTTGGCCCTGAAATCCAACAAGCCGTATCGCAGGTTGTATGGTCCTCCGGCAGGCAGATCAATGGTGGTGGGATCAATGAATTTGAAAGATTCAATGGTAGTTTTTGCCCCTCCCTGAATTCCCACAACGTCAGGCCCATCTTCGTCGGTCACCACGCAAAAATCTGTTTGGGCCAAAACATGCGCAGAACCGGGAACCTGGCTGTCAGGAACGCCGGAAAGCAAGGGTTTCCAAATGGTCAAAAGATCGTCCCCGGATAAAACCAGGGAGGAACCGTCAAAAGTCATGTCGCCAATGGAATTGGCTGTTTCCGCCACCAGGGTTTTTTCATTGGTGCTCGGGTTAATTTTATAAACCGCTTTGCCGTCCCCTGTACTGACAAAGATACCCTTGTCAAATCCGTACACGGCGGCGTTCAGCCCTCCGTCAAAGGTGACTGCGTCGGTTGTCACCTTTTTTGTTTTAACATTCACCTTATGGAAATAGGCGTGCCCGGTCCATCCGGATTCTCCGTAATACAGAGTATTTTCATCGGTAAAAATAATGGGGCCGTTTCCGCTGAATTCATCGGTATGGGCCATGGGAAAGGAAATTCCGGTCCCTTCAATGCCGCTAAAATTCTGTTTGATTTCATACAGATAAAAGGTATCCGTGGCGCTATCCGCAGTGCATATCCACAGGGACTCGCTCCATGGATTCCATGTCATGTCCCAGATGCTGCCCTGGATGGTATCCGTCAGGACTAGTGTGGTGGCAATGGAACTGCCCGAAAGATTTTTTCTATACAAAAACTGAGCGGGATTGCCGAAATCGTTGTAGTACAAATACCCGTCCCCTCCCACGGTCAGTGCGGAGGGTCCGTAAGCCTTTTCACTTCCTTCCGAGAAATCCACGTCCGCCCACAACTCATTAGTGCCGGATATTGGGCTGTAGGCATAGATGTCAACCGCGTCTCCGTTTGTCCCGGCATAGTAGACGGATTGGCCGTAATAAGCCACAGAAGGGTTCCATAACTGAGCCCCATGATCCAGAGCGGGCAGAGCCGCATAACGGTATCCTTCCTCAGGAGTAACTAGGGTCACGGCTTCGGTGTCACTCAGGACCGAGGCGGAAACCGTACCGGAAATGGGATCGGTTTCACCCAGGTAAAAGGTGTTTCCGGCAAAGGCCATGCCCAGGATGGATTGGGTGGATGCAAGAATTTCGTCGGTCGTTTTGTTCAGCACTTGCTCCACGGTTTGGCCATTACCTGTAGCCACATAGATTTCATTGTTGTAGCCGTATACAGCATCCGCCAGGCCGCCGGCAAAGTCCACATATTCGGCGTCCAGCACATTCCCCAAAGTAGAGTCCACAAGGTGGAAAGTCCCCATGTCAGCAGCATAACTGGCTTCGCCAAAAAGGACCGTGTTGGGACCCTTGAAAATGATGGGGCCGGTGCCGCTATTGGCCAGCGTGGTGGGAACTTCCGCCCTTAAGATGGCCTTCATATTGTTTTGAGATCCCATCACTTCGTACAAGTAAAAATTGTCGGCGTTAAAGTCGCCGGAAGTGAACCACAGCCTGTCAGTCCAGGGATTTACCGC
This sequence comes from Desulfatibacillum sp., assembly GCA_016342355.1. Taxonomy (GTDB): domain Bacteria; phylum Desulfobacterota; class Desulfobacteria; order Desulfobacterales; family Desulfatibacillaceae; genus Desulfatibacillum. The sequence continues at coordinate 64,809 of JAEINP010000005.1, read as the reverse complement.
CAGTCCATAAATGGAACCCTCGCAGGTTATTTTGTTTGTAAAATATGTCGTAGCGGTTGGGGTTACCACAAAGTCATACTGAAAAATATACTTGGTGGGATATCCGTTGTCATGAAAATATAAACTGGTTTGGTCATAAGAAAGGACCAAACCAGCCGGACCCATGGCATTGGAGGAGGTTTTACTAATATTAGGATTGACAACCTGCTCCGACACTCCGGTCTCCGGGTCCCATCCATAAATGTCCCCACCACTGGAATACAGTAAAAGGGTATTGGTAATCACGTCGTTTTGTACAAACACCATGGATGCGTTCCAATTATCGGGCGCGGGGTCCAGGGCCGGAAGGGTCCCGTATTCCCAGGTGGCTGCTGCCTGGCCTGCCCCAACAAACAAAAGCAATAAAGCAAAAATCAATAACCTCTTCATGTTTTCAGTCTCCTCCTCAGTGATTAGAACAGGTACGGAACAACATCCCCCAACTCTCGCTCCGCTACAATAAACAACTCTGATACCGCCAGTATAATTGTTATTTTCGGGCCAACAAAATCTTTAAAAAAACAGGCCCGCCAATCATGGCCGTAATGATTCCCACGGGCATTTCCGTGGGATGGACCGCTGTCCGGGCCACAAGGTCGCACAGGGTCAGCACCCCTCCCCCCAGTAAAAAAGACGCGGGAAGCACCACCCGATGATCATAGCCCGACAAGCGCCGAACCGCATGGGGGATGACCAGCCCCACAAAGCCGATGGGGCCTGCAAGGGATACCGCGGCGGCTGTGGCAAGGCCGGTCCCTAAAAAAACCATGCGCTGGACGTTCCGGACATCCACTCCCCTTCCGTGGGCCATGTCCTCTCCAAAGGCAAGCTGATTCAGGGAATTTGCCTGGATGAACACCATAACCAGTCCGGGTATGAGAAAGGGGAGCAAGGAAATAAGATCCCCGTAGCCCACAACGTCCAGCCCTCCCATCATCCATCGGTCCATCGCCACCAATTGATGGGGGTTCACCAGATAACGTATCAATAAAATCGCCGCGCTGCAAAGAATATTAAAGGTCACTCCGGCCAAAAGAATGGTATTCATTGAGATTCCCGATGGCCGCTGGGCCAGCCAATACAAACCGCCAATACAAAACAGGCAGCCTGCCAGGCTCAGGAATTGGATCGAGGTAAACGGGCCGAAATGAAAGAACAAACCAGGTATGGAAATAGCCGCCACAGCCCCCACGGCCCCGCCCCCGGCAATACCAAGGATGTAGGGCTCGGCCAATACGTTTTTCAGAACCACCTGAAGCGCCGCTCCAACCACGCCTAATGTCCCGCCTACAAAAAAACCCAACAATACCCTGGGCAGACGATGATACAGAAAAATATCCGCATCAACGCTGGGTGTTCCATGGACCAGGCTGTTCAGGACTTGGCCCATGTTCAAATGCTCTCCCCCCACAAAAGGGGCCGTAATGAAAATGACCGCCGCGCCTATACCATAGGCTGCCATGATGGCCCAAAAACGTTGAGGAGTAAGGATTTTGGTCATGAATTCTCCCTGCTTCCCATGGATTCTTTCGGGGATGGAAAGACCATTGGAGTGTCCATGGTGGGATGCTCCACCACCTCGATCCCCGGGCCATAGGCTTCCCGTAGAACCTTTGCGGTGATTATCTGCTTGGGAGGTCCTTCCTCCACGATCACGCCGTCATGCATCAAAGTCAGGGCGTGGGCGAATACCGAGGCGATGTTCAAATCGTGGGTGACCACCCCCACGGCCATGCCTTCCCGCACCAGACCGGTCAACAAGTGGAAAAAACTCACCTCGTGGTGCATGTCCATGGCGCTGGTGGGTTCGTCCAACAACAGGACCCTGGGTTCCTGGGCCAGGACAGAGGCCAAAACCACCCGCTGCCTTTCTCCGCCCGACAGGTTGGAAAAGGAGCGGTCTTTCAAATGACTGGTTCGGGTTTGTTCCAGGCATTTTTCCACAATGGCAAGATCTCCTGCGTCCAAAAATCCTGCCCCCCTTAGCCTGGCGAACCGCCCCATGGAGACCACTTCCCCCACGGTATAGTCCAAATGGGTCTGTACATGCTGTGGCAGGTATCCCAGGACCCGGGCGCGTTGGCGATTGGAGATGGTGGTTATTTCCCTGCCGTCCAGGAAGATGGTTCCTGATCCGGGTTTAATCACATGGGCCGCCAGCTTAAGCAAGGTACTTTTGCCGGACCCGTTGGGGCCTATGATTGCCTTGATTTCCCCGGCCTTCAAGGATAGGGAGCATTGGTCCAGCTTCCACGGGTTGTCCGGGTACCGAAAGGTTACCTTGCTGAGTTTAAGGAGGTCTTGCGCCATGATAGCCATCACTCCCCTTGGGCCGATGCAGAATGGATTGTCCGGGCAATGGCCCGGGCAGCCTGTCCTACCCTGGGTCCGGGCACCAGGAGATAATCCTGGGTCATCACGTACACCCGTTTGTTTTTTACTGCGGGAAGAGTCCGTAAAGCATCCCACTCCCTCAGCAGACGTTCGATTTGCGAGGGGGAAAGGTCTTCTGCCGGACGCATTTCCAATATGATGTCAGGAGCTTGGCGCATGAGGCTTTCCTTGGATATTTCCGGATAGGCTGTGGGAATGTCGGCAAAAACATTATCTCCTCCAGCAATGTTTAGAACCTGGCTGACAAAGCTTGTTTTGGAACAGGTAAAAACACTGGAAAGCCCACCGGGGGTTCTTCCCACGCACAAAAAAACCCTGGGCCTGGGCAATCCGGCGACTTCAGCCCTCACCTCAGCCAATTCCGTTTCCATGGATCGGATAAGGTTTTTGGCCCGGTTCTCTTTTCCCAAAGTCGCACCCAGTAATGCAATGGTATCTGAAATACCTTTGATGCTGTCCATCTCGGTTTCCATGACATCAACATTCCGGGACAGACAATAATCCTTTACTTTGTCCAGGGCGCCCCTGAAGATGACCAAATCGGGCTGCAAGGCGGCGTAGCGCTCCAGGTTGGGATTAAGCAACCCTCCTACCCTGGGTTTTTCCAGGGCCTCGGGGGGGTAGACGCAATAATCCGACACCCCCACCACCAGATCTCCGCACCCCAGGGCAAAAAGGGTTTCGGTCACGCTGGGGCCCAGGGAAATAATCCGGGAATAGTGCGATACAGGCGGCTGGGCCCGGGATAATGAAGGAAAGACAGCGACCCAGGCAAAAATCCAAGCCGCTAAAAAATGCTTTGCATAGACAGGCATGCGCCAACCTCCATAAAAAAATCCTTAAGCCATCAATAGGCTTAAGGATTGCACCCTGCTTCTTCATCCTTAATAGGGCGCATAACGCGCCGCCATCCCCTTGTCCGTTGCCTCGCGAACCTTGGAGAATCATGCCCGGGCGGGTCTTCTGGCTTATGGATCATCCTACTGGCCGCGCCTTCCCGTCCGCCTTGCGGCAGGCAGTGGCTTTATGCGGTTTTCGTCCCCATTCACAGCGGCGGGACCACGACGGTTTTACACCGTCTTCCCCGGCGCCCATGCGGGCTCCCGGACACATTATATTTTACCCGCTATTTATGATAAGAAATCCAGCCCCTGTCAAGGATAAAAGGGATTTCGCACTACCATGCCCCTGCCGTCCAGGAATACCAATATTTAACGGCTTTCATGGTTTTTTCTTTGAAGGAGCCCCATAGTGATGCTACTATGGATTTGTCAATTGGGCATACGGTCATATCACGCGCACAGCCTGCCGTTAGTGGTTGCCTAAAATACTGTATTATCATCCTTAATGAATAAAACCCAAACCGAGGTATTGCCAACATCATGATCCCACCGGTCCTGGACGTCCGCACATTATCCATCATCATGGGGACAGTCATCCTGTCGCTCGGGTTTTGCATGATTACCTATATCGCCATGAGGCGGACTTACCAGGGATTTCGTGAATGGACAGTCGCCACCCTTATGATGGGCGCGGGTTTGTTTCTCGGAGGCATGCGCGATGTTATTCCCGACTTCCCTTCCATTGTTATCGCCAACGGTTTGCTGTGTTCCGCCATGGTTTTGTATTATGAAGGCCAAAAACACTATTTTGGACAAAAATCCCGAGTTGTTCCCCATGTAGTGACCACTTTTTTTATCACAGCAGTTCTTATGTATGTTTTTTCCAGCATCTACCCGGATGTGAATATTCGCATCGCCATCATATCGTTTGGTTGCGCATGGTATTTTTTCCTGACCATGGCGAAAACAATTCAGTCTCAAAAGCAGACCCCCGAGAGATTAAACAACGTGCTTTTGGCCGCCCAAGTGGGAATTCTTTTTCTACTGGTTTTCAGAGGCGTGTATTTTTTATGGTCTTCGAACACCATGGATCATTACCAGATGCAGGAGCAAGTTCATGCGATGCTCTTGCTTTCCATCATTGGCTTTAGCATTTTTTTTATTGTCACCCTCATTCAAATGAACTCTTCTAAGCTGGAAAATGATCTGCTTGTCATCCAAAAACAAACCCTGGAAAGCGAAGAACAATTCCGGTTGCTTTCCGAACAATCCATGATGTGTATCGCCGTAATCCAGGATAGGGCTTTCAAATATTTCAATGAGGCGTTCCAAATCCTGTCAGGTTATTCCAAGGAAGAACTCTTTTCCATGACATTTACGGATATCGCCGCGATAGTCCACCCGGAATACAGAGCTTTTGCGGTGGAACAGGGTCGCAAAAAAATGGCCGGCGAGCTCAATGGAGTGGCGCCTAATTACGTCTACAAGGTCTTTAGGAAAACCGGGGAAGAAAAATGGGTGCAGCAATTTTCCAAATCTGTTCTCTGGAAAGGAAGGCCAGCCGATTTCCTGACTCTCATAGATATAACTCCCCAAAAAAGCGCCGAAGAGGAATTAAAGGACAGTGAAGAGAAATACCGGGTTCTGGTTGAAAACGCCATGGACGCCATCTTTATCGCCCAGAACGGCGTCATAAAATATTGCAACCCTGTCACTGAAGACCTGTCTGGGTATACGCCCGAGGAGGCCTGCAATATCCGCATTGTGGACCTTGTCCATCCTGATGACTTGGAAATGGTCATGGACAGACATGCGAGGCGCTCCCAGGGTGAGATCCTGCCCAATACCTATTCCCACCGATTCATAACAAAAGGCGGTACTGTCAAATGGGGGCAGTTAAACAGCGTGCGTATTCAGTGGGAGGGTAAGGACGCCACCCTCAATTTCCTCAGAGACATCACACGACAGCAGGAACTGGAATCCCAGTTGCAACAGGCCCATAAACTGGAGGCCATCGGAACTTTATCAGGGGGGATCGCCCACGAGTTCAACAACCTCTTGTCCATTATCCTGGGTAATGCAGAAATGGCCATGGACGACATCCCGGATCAGGAACCGGCTCGGGCTTTTCTAAATGAAATCAAGACAGCGACTATAAGGGGCGGAGAAATCGTCCGGCAGTTACTGAGCTTCAGCAGGCCTTCTTTACCTAAAAAAAAACCGGTAGACATCTCTTCGTGCATCAGAGAAACCATGAGTCTTCTCAGGGCCTCCATTCCCTCTTCCGTGGTTTTCCATATGGACATCTCCCCGGAGTGCCATGCGGTACTGGGCGATTCAACTCAAATCCGGCAGGTTATTATTAATCTCTGCAACAACGCAGCCCATGCCATGGAAGGCCTGTCCGGCGCTCTATCCATCCGAGCCAGAAATATTTCCACCAAAACAGGAGAAATATTTTACGACCAGGTATTGAGTCCGGGCAACTACGTCAGCATCGAAGTGGAAGACAACGGCCACGGCATAGCTTCCAATCAACTTGCTCGTATTTTCGATCCCTTTTACACCACCAAGGATGTGGGCATAGGCTCAGGCATGGGTCTGTCCGTGGTCCAGGGAATCATGAAAGGCCACGGCGGAGGTATCCGCATTTCCAGCCTCCCGGGTAAAGGCGCCAAGGTTCAATGCCTTTTTCCTTCTGCGGGAAAAAAAAGGGCCGCCCTGCCGGAACAACCACCCAAATCCCCCGAAGGCGATGAACGCATTCTTTTTGTGGATGATGAATTTTCCATTGTTAAAATGGTCAAAGGACGCCTGGAGCGCTTGGGATATTCGGTCACGGCCATGGACGACCCCCAGGAGGCCATAAATCTCTATGCAGAAAACCCCAAGGGCTTTGACCTGGTTATCACAGACCTCACCATGCCCACCATGACAGGAGATATTCTCATCGCCCGGCTAAAGGAAATCAACCCCAATGTCAAAACCATCATCTGCACGGGTTACAATGAGAAAATCGACGCTCGAATAGCCAAAGAGATGGGCGCCGGGGCTTTTTTGACCAAACCTGTGGAACGTCACCACATGGCCGCCGCCATTCGCCAGGTTATGGAAGATAAGCCTTTGAATTCAGAAATGGATTAAAAGGATACTGTCATAAAATTCTGATTATTCCCGGCTATCCTGAAACAGGTAGCGGCACACCATGTCCGTGGTTTCCTCCACAAATTCCTCTTCCTCCAGAGGTTCCTCACTGTTCATCACCTGCCGGTGCGTCAAAGACTCCAATACCCGGATCACCAGCCTGGAGGACGCCCTGGTGTTGACCTTACGCACCTCCGGGGTCTTGTCCATCAAGGCTTGCAGACGATCCGCCATTTTTTGCTCCATGCGCAGAAAAGACTCCCACCAGAGCTTGCCCGTGAACGGAATTTCCAGAACAATGGTTCGATGCACTCCAGGCGCCTTAATATGCAGGTCCATGGCCGCAGTCACTATGCCCCGCACGTCCCCCGGAGTGATCCTGCCCCAGGCTTCCATTTTCCCCATCAACCCGTCAAGAGTGGAAGCGCTTTCTTCCATATGGGCGTCCATGAGGCTGAACACAATAGCCTCCTTGTTAGGAAAATATTGGTATAAGGACCCAATGGACACACCGGCCCTTTGGGCAATATGATTGGTAGTGGCCCCGGCATAGCCCCGGGCTTCCAAAACCTGAGCCGCCGCCTCCAAAATGGTGTCCACCGTATTCCTGGAACGGTCCTGAACCGGCATTTTTCGGGCTTTTATTTCCTTTTCCCCGGCCATAACATTCCTCTTTCAATACGAGTAGCATATGTGAGCAATTGCTTATATTATAACCGTGAATTCCGAAGGTCAAGGGCTTGCCCGGAAAGGTTTCCACCAATAGCCCCCTGCCCTTCAACCAAAAAAAATCTGACATGCACAGGCCAGTAGCTAAGGGGAGGGTATAATGGAATATACATTTCACACTGGAACCTATGATTTCCATCCTGAATCCAACATAAATTTTCAACTCAACCGCCAGCTTACGCTGGGTGGAGGACGCCTGGAGGACATCAAATCCGTGGCGCCCAAGATCAAAAACCTGGATGATTGGAAACGGGAATTTCTTAATCTTGCCCAAACAGCGGAAAAGGACGACCGTTTACTGCATGCAGCTTCCTATTACCGGGGAGCGGACTTTTTCATGACTCCGGGGGACCCGGACAAGGAATGGGCCTATGACCAATCCGTGGCGCTTTTTAAAAAAATCGTTCAGGGCGATATTGAAAGCAATGCTTTAATTATAGATAAAATAAAATATGAAAACAGTTCGTTACCTGTATTCAAACTGCCTGCACATCCCGATGCCCCGTCCAAAGGCATGATCGTTCTCCATGGCGGGTACGACTCTTATAAGGAGGAAATCTACCCCAGCGCGGACTTTATCCGCAAACAGGGTTACGATGTCCTCCTGTTCGAAGGCCCTGGCCAGGGGGAAGCGCTTATCAAAAACAAACTACACATGACCTATGAATGGGAAAAACCCGTGGGGGCCGTGTTGGACCACTACAACCTGGAGAATGTGACCTTGGTGGGCGCGTCCCTGGGGGGCTATTTGGCTCCTCGGGCCGCTGCATTCGAGCCCCGTGTCAAACGGGTGGTCGCCTGGGGAGTCATGTATGATTTTTACGATGTCCTGACTTCAGTCCGAGGCAAGGCCATGGAAGTGGGCATGAAATCCCTCATGGCTCTCAAGGCGAAAAGACCGCTCAACCGTATGGCGTCACTGCGTATGGAGCGGGACCCTTTTTCAAAATGGGGAATAAACCACGGCATGCACGTCATGGGGAAAGCCACGCCTTACGATTTCCTGCAATACGCCAAAAACTTTTCCATGAAAGGGATTTCCCATAAAATCACTCAGGATTTCCTGCTCCTGACAGGTACCCGGGACCATTTCATCCCCCTGGACCATTATCATCGCCAAGCCAAAGCCCTCACACGGGTCCGTTCCTTTACAGGCCGCATCTTTTCTGAAGCGGAACAGGCGGAAAACCACTGCCAATGCGGCAATATCCCTTTGGTATTCACATTTATCACAAACTGGCTGGAGGGGCTTCAGGAACACAGGCCGGAATAGGGAAGATATTTAATTGGTGAGGGGTGGGGCTTGGAACGCCCCACCCTGCCGTTTGCGGATATAAGGCTCACAGGCCTGCTTATGCGATCATCACCAGACCATAAAGACTTACCCTATCCTGAGTTTGCGGGATTTGCAGTTTCCTTGCCATAGCCGAAGCATCCAGTCCCACGGCCTTCATGGAAGGGCGGGCCTTAAAAGGATGGATGCATCCCCTGGCCCTCACAAGGGCTTGGCACCGTTTTTCCTTATGACACAACACAAACCGGCAATTGCCGGCCCCGTACCCGACGGCCATATGGTATCCTTTGTAAAAAGCATCTGATTCCAAAGCAGTGAGTATGGAGACTAACTGGAGACAAGCCTGCCTGTAATAGGCATCGACAATCGGCCCCTGCCCCAGGTCCGGCATGCCCAATGGCGCGGGACATGTGAAAAAAATTCCATTTCTAAAGGAGCGAATGGAGTCCCACAGGGAATCCAGGGGCATCCTCACGGGCCAGTGTTCTGACAGGTTGTCCGGATTTTCCTCAGAATTCCTGAATTTAGCCAGGGATTTGTCGAAAACCAGTTGATTCCCTGACACCAGACAAGATTGACGAGCGCCATGGTCCGTGGCAAGTTTCAGAAATTGTTCCAAATCCCTGCGGACTTGTTCGGGATCTTTGAATTTGTGGGCCTTGGTGGAAACAGGCGGATCATTGTTCGGGAGCATGGCCACCTCAGCTTGTTTGGGGTTGGGTATGCTTACGGCGGGGCGCCGTTTTTGAAACCGAAAAAAACCGCTGAAACAATAGGCAACTTATTTCTTAGCACAGGGGGGCGGATATTGGCAAATCAAATAGGTTTAGAGAGACCAATAGCTATTTACGATGTTTTTGACATCCGGTAAATTCCCCTTGACTCAAGGCTGTTTTGCCTCTATATGTGAATTAGTATTCACCTAAATGGAGCGAATATGGCCACTCCACGCATGAAATCCCAGGAAAGAAAAATTCAAATCACCCAGGCGGCCCTCACCCTGCTCTCCTCCCAAGGGGTGGCGTCCATGACCATGGAACGCACCGCACGTCTGGTGGGCCTGGCCCCTTCCGCCTTGTACCGCCATTTTAAAAACAAAGCTGAAATGCTGGATGCGGTCCTGGATCTCCTGGATGGCCAGTTCACCATGGAAATCAGGGACGCCCGGGAAAAAGGCGGAAACATTCTGGACACCCTCCATTATTTTCTTATGGTAAGAGTTCGGTATATTATGGAAAACAGGAGTATTCCCAGGCTCTTGTACTCCGAAGAAATCATGTACCGTTTTCCTGAACAACAGCTTAAAATCAACTCCATGCTCAAACGTTTTATCCAGGGTATCCAGGAGATCGTGGAGGAGGGCCAGGCCCAAGGAGTTCTGCGGACTGACATCAGTCCTGTGGAAACCGCGGTCATGTTTATCGGCCTGTTCAAACCTGTGGATGAAATTTATGACCTTATAGGCGGTCAGTTCGACATCGTGGACCATGTGCATAAGGTATGGACCATTTTCCGCGATGCCATAGCCGTAAAAAACTGACCAGGCGATACACCATTCACATAGGAACTGCAATTATGAAAGCATGGCGGGACACAATTGAATCCGGTTTCGAACGCATCGGCCACCACATCTGCACACACCCTTTCCTGACCATAACAATATTTGCCTGCCTGGCAGGCCTGCTCATGGCCCAATTACCCAAAACCACCATCGACACCTCGCCCACAGGCATGCTTCGCCCCAATGACCCGGCCATGATTCACTATAATGAATTCCGGGACCAATTCGGCAGGGATGAACTCATTTTTATCGCGGTAGGGCCCGTGAATGTCTTTTCCCTGCCTGTCCTGGAAAAAATTCGGGCGCTCCACCTGGAACTGGAAGAAAAGGTTCCGTACCTGGAGGAGGTCACCAGCGTCCTCAATGCCCGCTCCACACGAGGAGAGGACGACACCCTCATCGTGGAAGACCTCATGGAGGACTGGCCCCAATCCTCCCAGGATCTGGACGCCATCAAACAACGCGCCCTTTCCACACCCCTGTACCACAACATGCTCCTGAATGAAGAAGGAACATTCACCACCCTCGCCATTAAAACCAGCGCGTTTAAGCCTGCCAAGAGCAACGGCTTTGATGCGTTTTCCCAAGGGGAAAGCGCTCCTGCAAAGGAAAATCCCGACTATATCAAGGACGAGGAAAACGGAGAAATAGTCCAAATGGTGCGGGCAATTGTGAACCGCCATTCCGGTAAGGATTTCCCCTTGTATGTTGCCGGGTCCCCAGTTCTCACCGAAGACATCCGGACCTACATGCTCCACGATATGAAAATCTTCTCTGTTTTGGCCATCCTCCTCATTGCCCTGCTCCTGGCTGTGGTGTTCCGCACCTGGGCGGGGGTTGTTTGGCCCCTCATGACTGTGGTGCTCTCCCTGGCATGCACTCTGGGGATCATGGCATGGTTCGGGGTTCCTCTGAAGCTGCCCACCCAAATACTGCCGTCTTTCATCCTGGCAGTGGGCGTGGGGGATTCGGTCCATATCCTGGCCATTTATTACAGGGGCCTACGCCAGGGCCTGGACCGGGAACAAGCCATTGTTTACTCCCTGGGTCATTCCGGCTTGGCCGTGGTGCTCACCAGCCTCACCACCGCCGGAGGCCTGTTGTCCTTTGCCAGGACAGATATCGCGCCCATAGCGGACCTGGGCGTGTTTTCCGCTGTCGGAGTCCTGCTGGCCCTTTGTTTCAGCCTGTTCCTCATGCCTGCCCTGCTGGCGGTATTTCCCTCAGGCGCCCGAAAGCATTCCCCGGACCAACACTCCCGCCTGGATCGATTTTTGTCAGCCATTGGAGAGTTTGGCGTCAGTCATCCCAAAGCCATTCTCGGAACCACGGGCGTGATCCTCTTGGTTTCCGCCCTGGGCATTTCCATGCTCCATTTTTCCCACCACACCCTTTCCTGGTTTCCTGACGACTCGGATATCCGAGTGTCCACGGCCATGATCGACAAAAATATGCGCGGCTCCCTGACCATGGAAGTGGTCGTGGATACGGGCATGGAAAACGGTTTTTACGATCCCGACAGACTACAGGCCCTTTCCAGCCTGGCTGACAAAATAGAGCCCTATGCCTCGGAAAAGGTTTACGTGGGCCAGACACAAAGCGTGGCCGATATCATCAAGGAAATCAACCAGGCCCTGCACGAAAACAACCCCAAATTCTACACCGTGCCCCGGGATCCAGCCCTGGTGGCCCAGGAGTTTCTTCTGTTCGAAAACTCCGGCTCCGATGACCTGGAAAACGCGGTGGACACGGATTTTTCCAAGGCCCGTTTCACCATCAAACTTCCCAGTGTGGATGCGGTCTATTACCACGATGTGGTGAATGACATAAACCGTTGGTTTCATGCATCCTTCCCTCAGGACAAGGTTACGGTAACCGGCCTGTTGACCCTGCTCTACTCCACCTTCTACGCAGTCATGCACACCATGGCCGAAAGCTACATTATCGCCATAGTGGTCATCACCATACTAATGATTTTCATGATCGGAAACCTGCGCCTGGGCCTTATTTCCATGATCCCCAACATAGCACCCATTGTGGTCTGCCTGGGAGTCATGGGCGCCCTGGATCTGACCCTCAACGCCTTCACAATCCTGATTGGCTCCGTGGCCCTGGGTCTTGCCGTGGACGATACCATCCACTTTATGCACAACTTCCGACGATACTATTCCCAGTCCGGGGATGTCCACAATGCTGTGCACGAAACCATGCAATCCACAGGGCGGGCCATGCTCTTCACCACGGTGGCCCTGACCATGGGCTTTATTGTTTTTCTCTTCGCTACCATGGAAAACCTTGTGACCTACGGCGCTCTGGCTGCCTTGACTATCAGCCTGGCCCTGTTGGCCGACTTTCTGGTGGTGCCAGCTCTACTGGCCCTTGTGATCAAGGAAAGTCCTGCGCCTTCCCAACACGACATAAGAATCGCAGCCCATTACGAAAATCTGGCTCAGCACAGTTGAAATATCGCCAAGGACTTGCTAAACCATTGAGAAACACTGATGAACATCATTCAGCCACTTTTTTCCCAAGGAGATACCCCATGAAATGCTTAAAAATCCTTATCCCGATCCTTCTGGCAAGCCTTTGTGCTTCCGCACCCTTTGCCATGGCGGACGATCCCAAAGCACGGGAGATCATGCAATTGGTCAATGACCGGGAAGACGGCGACAACGTGATTTCCGAAGAGGAAATGATCCTCATTGACAAAAGGGACAAACAAAGAGTCCGCAAGATTAAAAGTTTCCGCAAAGATTTTGGCGAGGATACCCACAGCATCCTCTTTTTCGAAGAACCTGCAGACGTCCGCGATACCTCCTTTTTAACCTTCGACTACGACGACGAATCCAAGGACGATGACCAATGGCTCTACCTTCCGGCCCTCAAAAAGGTCAAACGCATCGCCAGTTCCGACAAGGACGGGGCTTTTATGGGTTCGGACTTCACTTACGGCGACATGACCAAACGGCCTTTGTCCAAATTCGAGTTTCAACTCTTAAAGGAAGTGGAAGAAGGCGGGCACAAATGCTGGCTTATTGAATCCACCCCCATAAACGACGACGTGGTGGAGGAATATGGTTATGTAAAGTCCAGGGCCTTTGTACGGCAGGATAACTATGTGGTCATCCGCGGTCAGTTTCAATGGAAAAAAGGTAATGAATTCAAAGAAATGCGGGTAGAGAAACTGGAGTTGATCGACGGCGTTTGGACGGCCATGGAAATGACTATGAAAACCATGAAAAACCAAAAAATCATCCATCAGACCTTATTGAGGACTACCAGCGTCCAATACAACCAAGCCCTGGACGACACCATGTTTACGACACGGCGCATGGAAACCGGACTTTAATATTCAGTCGACAATACTGATAATATTCGGGAGGGGGATATGCATTTTCAAAAGCACAGCCTGCGGGCGTTGTTTATAACTGCTTTTCTTTCGTGGATCATCCTGGTAAGCCCGGCTGCCTTGGCCGACGGCTTTGACCAGGCCATGGACGCTTTTGACAACCTGGACGAGGAAATCGTGGTGGATGAGGAAGCCATCCCCGAATCCCCCTCCCATTTCCGGCTTTCGGGCTACGGCAAGCTGTCCACAGTCGTCACCTACGCCCAGCCTGCTCCCCAACAGGGAGAAACCGACTACCGGGGCCTGTACAGACTCCGGCCCGAACTGGACGCCAAACTGGACGTGGACATTGCCGGATCCTGGAAAGCCCGGGTGGGAGGCCGGTTCTGGTATGATTTCGCTTATGATCTAAAGGATAGGGACGATTTTACCGAACCAACCCTGGACGAAATGGAAACCGAGGCAGAACTCTGGGAGGCCTATATAGAAGGCCGCCCGTTCAAGGGCCTGGACCTCCGCCTGGGACGCCAGATCGTGGTGTGGGGGACTTCCGAAAACATTCGGGTCACGGACGTGATCAATCCCCTGGACCTGCGGGAATCCGGCATGGTGGATATTGAAGGCCTGCGCCTTCCCACCGCCATGGCCAGAGCCGACCTTACCCTGGGATACTGGACCATCACCGGCCTGGCCATCCCGGAAATCCGCCCTGCCCTTCAGCCCCCTTATGGAGGCATGTACTATCCCTCGGATATCCAACTGCCCGACGACCACCCGCCCGTGGACTCGGCAGGCAATATGGAATACGGGGCATCCATTGCCGGCCACCTGCCCGGCTGGGACATCTCCTTTTATTTCGCCGATATTTACATGGACTTGCCCTATTTGAAAACCACGGTGGAAGCCAAGCTCATCCGCCCCCCCATATTCATCCCCCCGGCCACCATCCTGCCCCCCATTATCCAATATCCTGAATTTGAATACCACTATGTGCGGGTGCAGATGTACGGGGCGTCCACGGCTATCGCCCTGGGCAACTGGCTGCTGAAAGCCGAGGCTGCCTATTTTACCGGCCTGAAATATTTCAATGAGCCGAATGAGGACCGGGACCGGTTTGACGGCCTTTTGGGCCTGGAATACACAGGCTTTACCGACACCACCATCTCCCTGGATGTTGCTTGCAGATACATGCCAAGCTACGAGGAGGTCCTGGAAACAGCGCCGGACAACAACCCGGAAAGCCAGCCCGAGGCAGCCGTGCGAATCCAGCGGGATTTCCGCAACGACACCTTTCACCTGACCCTCCTGGCCACGGCCCTGGGGCACGATGGGGGGGACGGATGGTTTGCCCGGGCCGAATCCACTTACGACTGGACCGACAACCTGAATTTCACTCTGGGTATTGTGGGTTATGGAGCGGATGACGACGGGTATTTCGCCTATGCCAAAGACAATGATTGCGTGTTTTTTGACATCAAGTACAGTTTCTAGGTATGTTGCAAAAAGCAGGCTGTATTGGCAATACCCTTGTGGGGAGTAACTACCTAAAAATATGGATGACTATAAACAAATCGTGGATACCATCGCCCTGTCCATGGGCGCGGCCTGGGCCAGCGGCGTCAATCTGTACGCCGCTATCCTGGTTCTGGGCCTCCTGGGCGTGACCGAGAACATCGTCCTGCCGGAAACCTTGCAAGTTCTCACAGAGCCCATTGTGCTCATAGCCGCAGGCCTCATGTTTATTGTGGAGTTTGTGGCGGATAAAACGCCGGGCGTGGACACAGGTTGGGACGCCATCCACACATTCATCCGTATTCCAGCCGGAGCCGCCCTGGCCGCCGGAGCCGTGGGCAATGTGAACCCGGCCATCATGGTGGCCGCAGGTATCGTAGGGGGCGGCGTAGCCGCCGCAACCCATGCCACCAAAGCCGGGACCCGGGTGCTTATCAATACTTCACCCGAGCCGGTCACCAATTGGATCGCTTCCATGGGCGAAGACGTGGCCGTTGTAGCAGGCCTGTGGGCGGCGTTGAATTATCCCACTGTTTTTATTGTTCTTTTGATAATATTTCTGCTTTTACTGGTCTGGCTGTTGCCCAAACTCTGGCGCGGTATCAAAAAAGTATTCGGCTTTATCAAACGCCTCTTCACCGGCAAAAAAGAGGAGCCTGCCATGGAAACCGCCCTGGAACCTGTGCAGGCAAACGACAATCCCTGACGCCTTTGCCAGGAATATCCAAAGATTCTGCAACAATCCAACTACGAGCCCTTATTCCTTTTCGCGGGAAACAATGGCTTCGGCGATTTTCTCGGCGGAGCGGCCGAATATGAAATCCACCTCCACATGTTCCAGGAAGCTGTCCTGCCAACCCACGCTGCTTTCCTGAACCAGGTTCTTGATCCGTTCGTACTTGCCGCCCAATGCCCGTATGATCTTGGCCAGGGAAAGGTCCTTGTGAAAATCCACATGAAGCAGCAGCAGGTGCTCTATAGCGTTGGGCGAAGGTCCCGACCCTGAAATCACGGGGATAAAAACCAGGCTCCGGTTGTCTTTTCGTCCTTTGCCAATGTACACGTTGCCCTCGCGCACGATGATGCTTTTGGTGCCCTTGAGGCGGGTGTCACTTTCCACCCGGGAAGACAGGGATTGGGAACTGCCCCGTTTTTGCAGGATGGCGATGGTGGAATCGTCCGTGGGTTCTCCCAGGAGGGAAAGTCCCTGGACGCCGTACAGGGTGGAGCCCAAAATTTTTGCAATCACGTCCTGAAGGTTCCTGAGGACCAAAACGTTCTTGTTCACAAGCTGATCCGGAGAAAAACCGTGGCTGGCAATGGCTTCAAAGAGCAAGCCCTCGGCCTTTTCCGCAATACGGCTGGTGCCCACGGTCACGGTTTTGGCCTGATGCTTGATGGCGTCCACAGGCCGGGCCAGTTGGTTGATCCCATAGGACAGGGTGGAAAAGAGTTTGTTGAGCATGTTGGAGGGCGTGCCCTTGACACCAAAATCTATGATAAAATCCGGGCCGCGCAAGCGGCCTTCCAGATACTTGGACAAAAGGGTCAGGTCCGCTGGAACCGTACCGCACAACCCTGCGGGAAAGGAATTTTCCAGGATCTTCTTGCGAAATTCATTGTAAAACAGGGCGATGCTTTCCCTGAAATCCTGGTCCAGCAACAATTCATAGATATCCTGTCCATGGGCGGTGCACTGCTCCACGCAGTTGCGCATTTTTTCCCGGAACCGAAACAGGAACTCCGAGCCCTGGTTCAAGGCCAGGGCTGCATGATAGCCCCATATATGCCCGGCCAGAGTGCTCAGCACCGGCGCAAGATGGGGAGGGGCGCTTGGTACGCCGATGACGTATTCGGCGTAGTCGTTAAACCGGTTTTCCCCTTCGTCGGCGATGACCACTGGCGCGGCCTTGTGCGCCTTGAATATGGCCGTGTCCTTGACGATGTCCCCCAAAACCTTTTCGGGGCTGCCTGCGGCGCATACCAGGATCAAAGGTTCGGATGACAGGTCGATATGCTTTTTATCCTCCACATAATCGCTGGAGATGGTTTTATAACAAAGCTCCGACAGCTTGATCCGGATTTCGTCCGCCGCAGCCTTGTTGGGTCCGCTGCCTACCGCAGCCCAATAAGTTTTGGTGACTGCCAAAGCCCTGGCCGAGTCCCCAATTGCTTCCCGGTTAGCCAACACCCGCCTCATGGAGTCCGGCAGAGCCAGAAGGTTGCGGATTTCGTCGGCCACAAAGGCGTCGTCCGCCATGTGGGTCAGGCTGGCAACATGAAGGCCCAACAGGGCTCCGGCCACAATCTGGGAATAAAAGGCCTTGGTGGAGGCCACGGACATTTCAATGTCCCTTCCGCTGGATGTGTATAGAACGCCATCCACCTTAAAGGTGATGTCTGAATCCCGGCGGTTGACAATGGCCAGAGTATGGGCGCCCCGGGACCTGACCATGTCCACGGTGCGGTTGGTATCGGTGGTGGTGCCTGACTGGGAGATGGCCACCACCAGTGTGTTTTTCAGGGAATCGGCGTTGTCCCCCTGGTGTAGCATGAAGCCTGAAAATTCCGAAGCCTTTTGTGCGCTAACACTTTTGAGGGAATTCTTCATGTAATACTTGAATATGTCCGCGCAGGCCTGAGCCGCCACGCCAGCCGTGCCCTGGCCGATAAAATACACATGCTCGATGGTTCCGTCCCGGAAGGCCTGAGCCAGGGCCGCAGGCACCACGCCCGAACCAAGGTCCACGACAATCCGCTCCCTGCCCTCTTCCCGGACAATCCGCCACCGGTTACGAAGGGTCTTTTCCACGGAAACCGGAGCTTCGGATATCTCCTTGAGAAAATAATGGTCAAAGCCCTGGCGGTCCGTGTCACGGGTGGTTATCTCCGTGCGCTGCATGTCTTCTTGGCTCAGGGGTAAAGGCGTACCGTCGTAATAACAGGCCGTGATGCCTTCCACGCCGCCCACGGTCTGGTCCAAAACAAATACCTGCCCCTGAGTCAGGCCTGAAACGCCTTCCACTTCCTTTTCGCCCTGTAGCTTGATGAACTCCCGGGTATGCTCCACAAACCCGTAAACTTCGGATGTGGGCATGTAGGCTTCGTCTCCAATGCCCACAAAAACGGTCTGACCGCTGCCTTTCTGCGCCATGAAGAATTTGCCCGGCGCCAGGCTGGTATGCATGAATATGGCGTGGGACCCGGAAAAATCATTGACGGCCAGACGAAAGGCCGTCTCCACCTTATGCCCTTTGAGGATGTACTTTTCCACCTGCAAGGGGATGATTTTTGTATCGGTGGTTAGGTCTTCGGGAATTTTCGCACCGGTGCGGGCCTCATAAGCCGCCTTCAACTCTGCGTAATTGTCGATATCGCCGTTGAGACAGGTGTATATGAGGCCTTTGGAGCCATTGCCCTCCACGGCGTTATCCATGGGATGGCAATTAGGCTCTGTGATGGCGCCCACCGAAGCCCAGCGTGTATGGGCGTTGACCGTAAAATGACGGATGGGTATTCCGGCAAGCAACGCCAGAGGCTTATCGTTGCGGACCTGTTCCCGCAAAAAGGATACGTTGTCGCCCAGGCTGCCAATTTCCGCGGCCACCTTGTAGGTGATGCTGACACAAACCTGATCCTCGCCGAGACGGATAGCCATGGCATTGTTCAAAAGCACGGGCTTGTCCTGGCTGCGGGCTTCCAGCTCTCCTGTCAGACCTGCTTCCGAGACTTGGTTTTTCCAGGCTTCATATTCGGTAAGCCCCAGGAAAAACAAAAGGGAAATCCCTGAGGAATCCCTACCTCGCACTTCCAGGCGATCAATGCTGGACAACACGGAATGGACCTGAAAATAGACATCCGTGGCGCAGGAATCGCTTTGACAGGCTGCTTCGCCCATGAGTCCTGCAACCCCGGAAAGGGCTCCCAGGACCTCGGATTTCAAACGCCATTCAATATCTTTAAGCAATTCCAGGCGGGCCGTGGCGATGTCCATTTCCTTTGAGGAAAGATCCACACTGGCTGCCAGTACCTTGTCTTCATCCCGGGCCAGATCGCCTAAGCGGGCTGAAACCGCCTCCAGTCTTTCCTTTAGCGCCTGATCGGCAAAAAGCGAGCAAAAGACCTCGTGTTGCTTGAGGGTCTGGACCCATCCCATCAGGGCCTCTAATGCCGGTCCTCCAAGATAGGCCTCGTTCAGGTCGGTAGCGCCTGAAACGGTTTCCCGCAAACGGAAGGCTTCCAGCGTTTCCATGGAATTTTCAATGGCGGCAACCAGGTCCTTAAGCCCCTGGTCAGGAGCCTGGACCCGCTTTTTATAGGCAATCATCCCGGCCAGGCCGCAAAACAGGGTATTTTCCCTGACTGGAAATAATACCAATGCGCCCTGAGGAACGTTTTTCAGGCTTTTCCCGAAAAAAATGGGTATATTGAATATCGAGTTAATCTGCTTCAGGCTTCTTGAAAAAATCCTGCCAGACAATTCGGACATACTTTACATCCTCTCGTACAACTCCCTTGCCCTTTCACGGGTCATGGTTTTTTTCCAGTCCTTGCCCAGGGCGTTTTCCCACAGAAGTTCCATGCCCAGGGACACGTTGATCATCTTTTCAAACTGCTCTTCCGTCAGATTGGCGCACAGATTCCTGGGAAGTTCCACCCCGGCCTTTTCCACCATTTTTCGGAACTCCACGACGCCCTGAGGATAAAAATCCTCCAGGTAATCAAACACAATGGCGTTACCAATACCATGATGGGTGCCCAGAATATAGGCCAAGCCATAGGACAAGGCATGACAGACCCCGACCTGGGAGTAAGCGATGCTCATGCCGCCACAGTAGGAGGCCATCATGAGTTTATCCTCAGACTCCTCGGTGCGCTCTCCCAAAAAGACTTCCCGGCAAAGTTCTATGGATTTCTGACCATAAGACTTGGAGAATTCGTTCAGGAAGGTGCCTTCCAGGGACTCGACACAATGGATATAGCAATCCATGCCGGTGTAAAAACGTTGATCGTCCGGTGCGCCGCGAATAAGTTCCGGATCCAGGATAATCTGGTCGAACACCGAATAATCGGAGTTGATGCCCAGCTTCTTTTCCGGCCCGGTAAGCACACAAGTGCGGGAGACTTCCGCTCCAGTGCCTGACAAGGTGGGAATGGCTGCATGGTAGAGAGAAGGAATTTGGGGCAGATCGTAGCCCTGGTATTCCGCCGAAGAACCCGGATTGGTCATCATGACCGAAACCGCCTTGGCAAGATCCATGGCGCTGCCGCCGCCAATGCCCACAATGCCTGCTGGCTCTTTGGCCATGGAGCCTTTGATCCGGGTCACCAAGGCGTCCACCAGCTTGGTTTTGGGTTCGTCGTCCACATTCACCCAAATAAGTTGGTCATCCCCTTGCAGGGGAACGCGATCAGAGAATTCCGTACCCTTAAACACGTCGTCCACCAGGTACACCATGTCGGACTTTGCTTTTTCACGTTGAAGGCCCAGAATATCCTTTGCCTGGTTAAAGCATCCCCTGCCAAACACCACATAAGACACCATTCTAAAATTACGAAACATAAGCTATCCTCATATGGGGCCTCGTTCCTAAAACGGGCGATTATTCAAAGGTTAATCAGGCGCCAAATACCTGGCGGATTTTTTCTATGCGGCTATCCACATCCTGCTGGGTCCAACCAAGCATAATCTGCATGGAAATGGTTCTGCCCATGACTTTATGGGACTGATCCAGGCTCAGATTGGCGTAATCCGGTGCTGTGTTAACCATTTCCAAAGTCTGTCGGGCAGGAAACACACGGTTTTTCAAATGGTCCCAACTCCTGATGTAATGCCAATTGTTATCATACCAGTAGGGGCATCCCCCTACTCCGGCCTTGGCAAGCTGACTAGCGCATTCTCTGGCCTGATCCTCGTCCGGGAGAAAGAAAGACAAAAAGGTTGCGGAATCTCCGGCAGGATCGGGCAAATGCCTGAAGCTCACGCCTGGAAGTCCGGTCATAGCCTCCTTGATCCTGGTTTTGTTGCGCCGCTGGATTTCCAGGATTGTATCAAGTTTTCGCAATTGTGCAAGCCCAACTGCTGCATTCAGTTCGCTGATCCGAAAATTCAACCCAATGATGGGGTGGCCTTCCAGACCCCGGTCATTGCCCACGTGGTCGTGTCCATGGTCTGCAAACTGATGAATTTTTTGGTATATTTCCTCATGAGGAGTAACTACGCCGCCCCCTTCGCCGCAGGTAATGGTCTTTACCGCGTCAAAGGAATAGCAGCCTGCCTTGCCGAAAGTTCCCAGAGCCTGCCCTTTGAATGTGGCGCCCACGGACTGGCAGGCGTCTTCCACCAGCATCAGCCCTTTTTCGTCGCACAATTGCTTGAGGGCGTCTATCTGAGCCATGGCTCCGCACATATGGACCGGAACCACGGCCTTGGTCCGTTCCGTAACGGCTTTCGCCACGGCCTTGGGGTCCAGGCACAGGGTTTCATCAATGTCGGCAAACACGGGAATAGCGCCCACTGCCATAACGGATTCGAAACTGGCCACAAAGGTAAACGGCGGAATAATCACCTCGTCCCCTGCTCCAATCCCGCAGGCAGCCAGGGCGATTACCAAAGCCGATGTGCCGCTGGAGCACAAATGGGCGTAGGGAACACCGACTCTTTCCGCGAATTCCTTTTCAAAGGTTTTTGCTTTCCAGTGTCCGTTTCTTTGGGCGTCAAAACCGTAACGAAAAAGGACTCCCGTATCCAGCACATCGTTGACTTCCCTGCGTTCCTCATCCGAGAAGATTTCGAATCCAGGCATGTAGTTCCTCCTTATTTTTTGACGCTAACAGCCAAATACTTGATTTGATCCTCTTGCCTATGGCATAGTCAAAGCTCAAGTGCAAGGATAATCAAAAACCAGGGAGACACCAGCATGTCGGCACGGACGAGGCACGAGAAATATGGCGAAATTGCAGTAATCCACGCTCCTGAACGGCTCAGGGCGGACGAATCCGGGGAATTTCGCCAAACGCTCAACGAAATCGTGGATCAGGGCGTCAATTGCCTGGTCATTGACCTGACGGAAACCACGGCCATGGACTCCAGCGGCCTGGGCGCCCTGGTCAGCCGCATTGCGGTGACACGCCAAAACGGCGGAGACGTGCGCCTCGCCGGATGCGGCGCCGCAGTTAACAGCCTGTTGGAAATCACCCACCTTAACCAGGTTTTCAAGACTTTCGATGACGTTAAAGACGCTGTGGAAAGTTATTCCTAACAGATTGGAACCATTATAATATGGCCCGAACACGCAGAAAAGGACGCCAGCGTTTCCACCTTCTGGAGCCGGATTACGAACGCCCCTTGTTTATAGTCCCGGAACAGACTTCCCAAGGCATTCTGGAAAGACTGGCCATCCTTTATGGTGAGGAAACCGCCCAACAATACCTGCCGGAAGTCTTGCGGTTGATGGCTGTGTATTACGCCCACAAATCCCTTGAAATGATCGCATTCGAAGAGGATTTCGACCCAAACAACCGCTTTACGGAAGAGGACGTTATTCTTATAACCTACGGGGACTTGCTCCATGACGATCGCATGTCCCCCCTGGACACCCTCACCTACTTTTGCGACACCAATTTGCGTGGCACTATTAACACCCTACATTTACTGCCTTTTTTTCCCTATTCCTCAGATCGCGGCTTTGCCGTCATTGATTTTGAGGAAGTGGACCCGCGCCTTGGCTCCTGGGAGGATATCGACCAACTCAAGTCGGACTTCCGCCTGATGTTTGACGGCGTGTTCAACCATGTATCCTCCAAAAGCAAGTGGTTTGCCGAATTCCGGAACGGCGCGCCTGATTTCCAGGATTTTTTCATTGTGTTTTCCACGGGAGAGGCCATTTCCAAAGACCACCTCAAACTCATCACCAGACCCCGGCCATCCCCCATATTGAGCGAGTTTTCCACATTCAACGGGTATAAATGGGTTTGGACCACCTTTTCAACAGACCAAATCGACCTGAATTTCAAAAATCCAAAGGTTTTGCTCAAAACCATACAAATTCTCCTGTACTACATCCGCAGGGGATCGGACGTACTCCGCCTGGACGCCGTAACCTATTTGTGGCAGGAACTGGGCACCCAATGCGTACATCTTAAGCAGACCCACGCCATCATTCAGCTATTCCGGCTTATCATAGACGCCATTGCTCCCGTAGCCGCCTTGATCACCGAAACCAACGTTCCCCACGACCAGAATGTCACCTATTTCGGAGACGGCTACAACGAAGCCCACATGGTGTACAATTTCGCCCTCCCCCCCATGGTGCTTCACGCTTTTCAAAACCAGGACGCCACCGCTCTCACAGCCTGGGCCTCGAACTTGAAGCAGATTTCCCCCACGGCCACTTATTTCAATTTCCTGGATTCCCATGACGGCGTAGGGGTAACACCTGTTAAGGAAATCCTTTCCGCCAAGGACATTGAACTCATGGCCTGGCGGGTCATCGAGCACGGAGGGTTTATTTCCTATAAGGACGACGGGGACGGCAACCTGAGCCCCTATGAAATGAATATCACCTGGTGGTCGGCCATCAATCGGGAAGACGCGGATGAAGACGATGACCTCCAGGTAAAGCGGTTTTGTGCTTCCCGGTCCATCGCACTGGTGCTCATGGGAGTCCCTGGCATCTATTTCCACGGCCTTTTGGGATCCAAAAATGACGCGGAGGCAGTTATTGCTGAAAAACATACCCGCAGCATCAACCGTATGGTCCTGGATTACAGCAGCCTCAAAGGGGCCTTGAATAACCCCGACTGCACCACCCATAAGGTGGTCGACCTTTACGGCCGCATGATTGCCAAACGGGTCAAGGAAACCGCTTTCCATCCCAACGCCCCCCAGGAGGTGCTAAACCTGCACCCGGCCATTTTTTGCGTAAAACGCACATGCCCGGAAACCGGTCAGCCTGTCCTGGCCATGACCAACGTATCCGGCTCGGCAATCAGTTTTGATATGTCCTGCAAAAAAACGGGCATCCATTGCAACCGGTTTGTGGAAATACTTTCCGGAGACCGCCGGATTTATGAAACAGACAAGAACTTTAATCTCCAACTAACACTGGGACCTTATGATGTGTTGTGGTTAACGGCGGCCAAGTAGTAGTTACCATACGCATTCAATCTATTATGACTATTATGGGTAAAAACCTTGAAAAATCCGATTATCCAAACCCCCGAACCAGGAGAAGCCCTGCTATTGTTTGCCGGGGATACGGTTTCTTTTACCCTTAAAGCCACTCCTGGCGCGGAGGGAACTGCCTGGCTTCGCACCACCCTGGATCAGGCTCCCGTCACCAGACGCGAAATCATCCGGGAAGTGGAATTGGGGGAACACCCACTGGGCCATGATTGGTTTGACATCCCCATGATCCCTCAAGGCAACGGAGTGTTCTCCCTGACCCTGCCCGTATGCGATCCCGGCCATTTCCAGTGCAAGTGCTACTTCATCAAACAGGGAACCACCCTGCCCCTTTGGCCCGAGGGAGACAACACCGTACTCAACGTGGAACCCGCGGATTGCTGTTGCGACAATACCCTGTATAACGCCTTCGTTCGCCAGTTCGGACCCAATAAGGCAGGAAAGGGAGAATTGCCCGAAGCCCGCAAGGAACTGCTCCGGGACCTGGACAAACTGGGCTTCGCCGTCATTCCTCCGTCCGGGACTTTTCGGGATCTCATCCAGGAGCTGGATTTCATTATCCATACCCTGGGATGTCGAACCATCCAGCTTCTTCCTATCCACCCCACTCCCACCACCTATGCAAAAATGGGACGATTCGGCAGCCCCTACGCGGCTCTCAGCTTTACCAGTGTGGACCCGGCCTTGGCCCAGTTCGACCCCAAGGCGACACCCATGGAACAGTTTACGGAGTTGGTGGACGCTATTCACGCCCGCTCGGCAAAGATATTCCTGGATATCGCCATCAATCATACGGGCTGGGCGGCCAATCTTCATGAAACTCATCCCGAATGGCTGGCCCGAACCCCGGAAGGTGAAATCGAACGCCCCGGCGCCTGGGGCGTGGTGTGGGGAGACCTGACCAAGCTGGACTACTCCCACAAACCCCTATGGCAATACATGGCAGGAATTTTTCTCCGGTGGTGCCGCAGGGGTGTGGACGGATTCCGGTGCGACGCCGGGTACATGATTCCCGTGGAAGCCTGGAAATACATCCTGGCCAAGGTGCGTGAGCAGTTTCCCGACACCGTTTTCCTTTTGGAAGGCCTGGGCGGCCATATGAATCAAACCCGGGATATTTTGAACCAGGCCAATTTTGACATGGCCTATTCCGAACTCTTCCAAAATTACGACAGAAGCCAGATAGAAAACTACCTTCCCCAGGCTTTTGAGCTTTCCCAAACCATGGGCGTTATGCTCCATTTCGCCGAAACCCACGACAACCTTCGGCTGGCGGCCACGTCACGGGTTTACGCAAGAATGCGCACTGCCCTATGCGCTCTTTTTTCCCAGGACGGAGCCTTTGCATTCACAAACGGGGTGGAATGGCTTGCCACGGATAAAATCGACGTGCATAAGGCATGCTCCCTAAATTGGGGGGCTTCTGTAAATCAGGTGGACCACATCCAACGCCTCAACCAGATATTGAAGGGACACCCTGCCTTTTCCAGTCAAACCCGCCTCAAGATGATCCAACTGGGCCAAGGGGAGTTTCTGGTGCTTTTACGCCACCACCTGCCCACGGACAAAAAGGTTTTGGTTCTGGTTAATCTGGACTGGAAAACCCCCCTGAACGCATCCTGGTCCCGACAAGACGCCGGGTCGGATGCAGTACATTTCACGGATTTGCTTTCCGAAGCCCGGGTGGAGGCCCCTGTCACCAACGGAATGCATTCGGTTAGACTTATGCCAGGGCAGGTTATGTGCCTGAGCCCAAACCCGGAGGATCTGGAAATCATCCGGAACACCAGCCCCATGGACACCTCCACCTTACAGGGGCAACGTTTAAAGGCCAAAGCCCTTTCCATTCTGCGCCATTTCCGGGGAACCGGCGATCTTGAGGAAATCGACCCAAGAATTTTGGCGGATGCTCTGGCACGGGACCCGGAAGCCTTTATCCGGGAATTCCATCTCAGCGGCGAGGAACCAGGAGTCATTCCCTGGAACTGGCCCGGGGATAAAAACCGGGAAGTCATGATTCCCCCGGGCCAATTCCTTATTGTGTACGCGGACCACCCTTTTTCAGCAAAAATCATGCGCAATAAACGGGTATTGGCCGTGGAACCCTGCTTTCAAATCCGGGGAAACGGGGGGAACACGGCTTCGGGGACAGAACCCCAATATTTTTGCCTGTTCCTTCCCCCAAAAACGCCCAAGGACATGGATTCCGTGTCTCTGCATTTATCCGTTTATGAAAACGGAACATGCGCCCGCTCACGGAACCCTTTACTTCTTTTGCCACATCCGCAAAAAGCCACGCTATCCAATGTGTACCGCGGCAAAGAGATTTTGGACCACTCTCCCATGCTTTTGGGAACCAACGGACGGGGCGCCATGTTACGGGCCCACGCCAAATGGGGCGACCTGAAATCACGGTATGACGCCCTGCTGGCGGCCAACCTGGACCCCCTCGCACCCGTGGACCGGTGGATCATGTTCACACGGTGCCGGGCTTGGGTGGTGTACCAGGGAAATTCCAGGGAGATCAACGCCACCTGCCTGGATTCTTTCCGGGCTGATCCTGATTCCAGGGGATTCTGGCGGTTTTCCGTACCTTGCGGCCAGGGCCAACATGTTCTCCTGACCTTTGGACTGGAAATGATACAAGATCGCAACGTGGCCGTGTTCCATATCCGGCGGCATGTAGCCGCCAACCAAAAGGACCGGTTGCCAAAGGAACAGCCTGTCACACTCATTCTACGGCCGGATATTGAAGACCGGAGTTTTCATGATGTCACCAAGGCATTTGCCGGTCCCGAGCATGCGTTTCCCGATGCTGTCAAGCCAGCAAAACAGAGCTTTATTTTTACCCCCCACCCAGAACGCAACCTGACCCTGCGCCTGGATAAAGGGCGGTATTTCCACGAGCCCGAATGGCAATACATGGTGCATCGGGAGTTGGAGGCCCAGCGGGGTCTGGACCCGGAATCCGATCTGTTTTCTCCCGGGTACTTTTCCATCAACATCCGTGGAGGCGAGGCTGCCAAACTGGTAGCGGGAGTCAACGAAACAGACTTGGATTCCTTTTTTCTGCCCGGGGCAATGGACCAGCTCATGAAAGCCCCCGGCCTTTTCGAACAGGATTTGAGAGGTCCGGGCATAGTGGCTGACCAAGCCATCACTCATTATGTGGTCAAACGGGACCAGCAAAAAACTGTCATTGCCGGGTATCCCTGGTTTTTGGATTGGGGCCGGGATTCCCTGATTTTTCTCCGGGGGCTCATTGCCTCGGGCAGGCTGAAAGAATCCGGAGCCATACTCAAGCAATTCGCGGCCTTTGAGGACAAAGGCACACTTCCCAACATGATCCGGGGAAATGACGCAGGAAACCGCGACACCTCGGATGCGCCCCTATGGTTTTTCATGGCTTGCCGGGATTATATGGAAGCAGGGGGTAACCCGGATTTCCTGAAGGAGGATTGCCAAGGACGAACCCTGTGGCAAGTCATGGAATCCCTGATCGAAAACATCATGGCGGGAACCCCCAACGGGGTGCGCATGGACCCGGAATCCAACCTGATTTTCAGTCCCTCCCATTTTACCTGGATGGATACCAACCATCCCCCGGGAAGCCCCCGGGAAGGTTACCCCGTGGAAATCCAGGCCCTGTGGTTCGCGGCCCTTGATTTTGCGTCCACGGTGGATGACCAATACCAGGGCCTGGCCCAAAAAGTCAGCCAATCTCTGGTCCATCATTTTTACCGGCCTGACCTGGGTTTTTTGGCAGACTGTTTGCATTCCAAAATTAATGAACCCGTAGCAAAAGCCCAAACAGACGATGCCCTGCGGCCCAACCAGCTATTTGCAATTACTTTGGGCGCTGTCAAAGATATGACAATATGCAGAAAGGTCGTCCAGGCATGCCAGGAGCTTATTGTACCCGGCGCCATACGCAGCTTGGCGGACCGTTCTGTGAAAACCCCCTTGCCAGTGACAGACAAGGGCTTATCTTTGAACGATCCTTTAAACCCCTATTTTGGAACCTATGAGGGGGATGAGGACACAAGGCGAAAGCCCGCGTACCATAACGGAACAGCATGGACCTGGGTGTTCCCCTCGTTTTGCGAAGCCTGGGCCATGGTATACGGGCCGGAAGCCAGAAACACGGCTCTGGCGTGGCTCATGAGCAGCGAAAGGCTCATGCGGCAAGGGCCTCATGGCCATCTGCCCGAAATTATGGATGGGGATTATCCCCACACCAATCGGGGGTGCGACGCCCAGGCATGGGGTGTCAGCGAATTTTTAAGAGTGTATAAAAAATTGACATCTTGAAAGGAAAAATGGGGAGCATGAGCAGGCTCTCACAATAGAATCAGGACCCAAATTAAAACAAATTCAGGAGCAATCCCTGGATCGGATAAATTATGATAGCCAAAAAGAAAAACCCCAGGGTATTGATCGTCACTCCCGAGGTGACTTACCTGCCTCCGGGTATGGGCAACATGGCCAACTATTTCCGGGCCAAAGCCGGTGGCTTGGCCGATGTCTCCGCAGCCCTGGTGTCGGCCCTGTTCAAGCTGGGGGCGGACGTCCATGTGGCGCTGCCTGATTTCCGTACGGTTTTTTATTCCGGCGTGGGGCCCGTCATGCGCAAGGAACTGAGCACCATACGCAGCAACATGCCCGAAGACCGTATTCATTTGGCGGAGGACCGGGCTTTTTTTTATCAAAGCGGGGTGTACTCCAATTACCCCCAGGAAAATTTCAAGATATCCCTGGCCTTCCAAAGAGAGGTCATCAACCATATCATCCCCCAGGTACAGCCGGATCTTATCCATTGCAATGACTGGATGACCGGACTTATTCCTGGTCAGGCGCGTTGGATGGGTATCCCCTGCCTGTTTACCATCCATAATATTCATACGGAAAAATACACCCTGGATCAAATTGAGGACCGGGGGCTGGATGCGGCCTCCTTTTGGCAGGCCCTGTTTTACGAAAGGCCTCCCCTCAATTACGAGGAAAGCCGAAATAACAACCGGGTGGATTTTCTCACCAGCGGGGTTTTTGGCGCTCACTTTGTCAACACGGTCAGCCCCACTTTTCTTACGGAAATCATTGAAGGCAGGCATAAATTCATCCAGGAACCCGTGCAAAAAGAACTCACCAGCAAATGGCATGCGGAGTGCGCCACCGGCATCCTGAACGCCCCGGACCCCTCGTACAATCCTGCTTCGGATAAATCCCTGCCCTGCACCTACGGTCCCAAAGACCATCAAAAAGGCAAGCTGGAGAATAAAAGATATCTCCAAAAAAACCTTGGCCTGGCCCGTGACGACAAGGCGCCGATTTTTTTCTGGCCCTCCCGCCTGGACCCCATACAGAAAGGGTGCCAACTTTTGGCGGACATTATGTACGATGTGGTCGCCAAATATTGGAACAACAACCTTCAGATCGTGGTGGTGGCCAACGGTGAATACCAAAGGATTTTCCGGGATATTGTTTTGCACCACGATTTCCACGATAGGGTGGCTATCCAGAATTTTGACGAACGCCTGTCCCGCATAGCCTTTGCGGCTTCCGATTTTGTGCTCATGCCTTCCAGCTTCGAGCCCTGCGGCCTGCCCCAGATGATTGGGGCCACCTACGGCAGCCTGCCGGTTGCCCACGATACCGGCGGCATACACGATACGGTCTGGCAAATGGATGTTCAGGGAGACAACGGCAACGGGTTTTTATACGAGGTCCAGGATACCCAGGGACTGTGGTGGGCCTTTGATAAGGCCATGGAGTTTTACACCATGCCCCCTAAAGTAAAGCAGGCCCAAATCACCCGGGTAATGCAACACAGCCTTGAAAATTTCAATCATGAAGTAAATGCCCAAAAATATATCGAACTCTATGAAAAAATGCTCAACCGTCCCCTCATAAACGGGGTGGGTGGAAAATCGTTGTTCCAATCATCTTCCGATGAGAAAGCCAATACTTAAAATGGCTACGCCGGGCGGCAAGAGGAAAAAACTCCCGGGGCTGATAGTCTCAGACCCCTTGTTAAAACCCTTTCAAGCCGACATCACAAGGCGCGAAGAAAAAATTCGCACCATGATGGATAGGCTTGTTCCCATTGGAAAAACCCTTTCTGATGTGGCCTCGGGCCACGAGTTTTTCGGGCTCCATTTCAAGGAAGGGCAATGGATCTTTCGGGAATGGGCGCCCAACGCCACAGAAATATTCCTTGTAGGTGATTTCAACCAATGGCGGGAGAATGAGGCCTATCGCCTTAAACGTATTGATGATAACGGCGCATGGGAAATCCGCCTGCCTGAAAACGCCCTGCGCCATGAAGGTGTTTACCGGCTGAAAATGAAATGGCCCTGGGGCGAAGGAGACCGCATTCCCGCCTATGCCAGGCGCGTGGTTCAGGACTGGCAGACAGGCATTTTCAATGCCCAGATTTGGCGGCCTGCAAATCCTTTTGTATGGAAACACACTGATTTTTTACCTGAAAAAACGCCCCTGCTGATATATGAAACCCATGTGGGAATGGCGCAGGAAGAGGCCAAGGTGGGATCCTACAATGAATTCCGGGAGAACATTCTGCCGCGAATCAAGGACGCGGGCTACAACACCCTCCAGGTCATGGCGTTGCCCGAACACCCTTATTACGGATCTTTCGGGTATCAGATTTCCAGCTTTTTCGCCCCCTCCTCCCGGTTCGGAACCCCCGAGGAATTGAAGGAACTCATTGACGCGGCTCACGGCATGGGCTTGGCCGTGGTTATGGACATTATCCACTCCCATGCTGTTTCCAATGATGTGGAGGGGCTTTCATGCTTTGACGGCACCCCGTACCAGTATTTTCACGAAGGCCCCCGGGGAATCCATCCAGCCTGGGGGTCCCGGTGCTTTAACTATTCCAAGCCCCAGGTGCTCCATTTTCTCCTGTCCAACTGCCGGTATTGGCTGGATGAATTCCATGTGGACGGATTTCGCTTTGACGGCGTCACCAGCATGCTTTATGCGGACCACGGCCTGGAAAAGGCCTTTACCACCTACCAGGATTACTATACCGAAAACACCGACGAGGACGCCCTCACCTACCTGGCCTTGGCGAACAGCCTGATTCATGAGCTGAATCCCCACGCCATCACCATCGCCGAGGATGTTTCCGGCATGCCCGGACTGGCCATGGATCAAACCTCGGGAGGTTACGGTTTTGACTACCGATTCGCCATGGGCGTTCCGGACTATTGGATCAAACTCCTCAAGGAACGGCGTGATGAAGACTGGCCCATGGGCTATTTGTGGCATGAGCTCACCAACAAGCGCCAGGACGAAAAAACCATCAGCTATTGCGAATCCCACGACCAAGCCCTTGTGGGGGACCAGACCCTGATCTTCCGCATGATGGAAGACGACATGTTCTGGTATATGGCCAAAGAGCATGAAAACCACCGCGTGGACCGGGGCATGGCCCTGCACAAGATAATCCGCCTTATCACCCTGGGCACGGCCGGGGACGGATACCTGAATTTCATGGGCAACGAGTTCGGCCATCCCGAGTGGATCGATTTTCCCCGGCAAGGCAACAACTGGTCCTATCATTACGCCCGCAGACAATGGAGTCTGGCCGATGATCCCAACCTGCGTTACGGCCTTCTGGGACGTTTTGATAAGGATATGATCGCCATGGCCAAGGCCCATGCCCTGCCCTCAGGGCCTAAACCCACAATCCTGCGGGAGGACAATGTAAATAGAACCCTGGCCTTTTTCCGGCAAGGCCTGGTTTTTGTGTTTAACTTCCATCCCACACAATCCTACACGGATTGCGCGATTCCCGCGCCTGCCGGAACCTACAAGGTCCTGCTGGATACGGACGCCCGGGAGTACGGCGGATACGGCAGGCAGGATCTGTCCATAAGGCATTTCACCCAACCCGGGAATCCGGGCGAGAATTTTTTGAGCCTGTATTTGCCTTCCCGGACAGGGATGGTTTTCATGAAAGAAACTAAATAGAGCGTGCTGAAAAATTAATAAACCATTGATTTTAATTAGTAAACATGCTATTCTTTCTGTCAATGATGATGGTCCGGCAAAAGGCGTTTTTAGAAAATTCGCATTCTGTAAAATCAATAGGTTGCAACAGGAAAATGAGGCGATTTTCGACTTTTTGCCTAATCATCAATGATGCAAGAAAATCAGGTGATTTTCGTCAAAAACCTTGCACCTTGTCAGGAGATCGCGTGTACACCCATAACGAAAAACAATTGACCTTCGTGGAATTCACCATGCCCTTTGGCGGGAAATTGTCCCCCGGCAACCGATGGGTCAGGCTGGCCTCCATGGTTCCTTGGGCCTATGTGGAGGAGGAATACCAGAAAAGTCTGTCCGATTCCGGTCAGGGGGCTCCCTCCTGTTCGGCCCGGCTGGCTTTTGGGGCTTTGATTATCAAGGAACGGTTGGGTCACTCCGATGAGGAGTGCGTGGAACAGATCCGGGAAAACCCCTATCTTCAATACTTCTGCGGCAGGAAGGTGTTTTCGGAGGAGCGTCCTTTTGATCCTTCCATGTTCACCCATTTTCGCAAACGGTTTTCCGCCGAGGCCCTGGCCCGGATCAACGAAAAGATCGTGGCCCTTGCCCTGGAAGGCCAGGAAAAAAGCTCTCCCCGGGACGAGAAACCGGACGCCGGACAGGGTCAATCCGATACGGATGGCGGGGGCGATCCTCCTGAAACGGAAAACCAGGGCAAGTTGCTCATGGACGCCACCTGCACGCCTGCGGACATCAGCTATCCCATGGATTTGAAGTTGCTGAACAACTCCAGGGAGAAAAGCGAAGCCATCATCGACGCCCTTCATAAGGCCCGCGGCTGCGGTCATAAGAAGCCCAGGACCTACCGGGTCAAAGCGCGCAAAAAGTTTCTGGCGACCGCCAAATCCAGGAAACTGGGGGGCAAGAAGCTGCGCAAGGCCCTCAAGGCCCAGTTGGGATTTGTGCGGCGCAATCTCGGGCACATCGCAAGGCTTTCCCAAGAAGTGGGATTGGAGATTCTTCCTTTCCGGCAATACCGGGAACTTTTGGTGGTTTCAGAGGTCTATCGGCAGCAGCAGTGGATGTTCGACACCGGGTCGAAACGTGTGGATGACCGGATCGTGAGCCTGTCCCAGCCTCATGTGCGGCCCATCAAGCGGGGCAAGGCAGGCAAGGATACGGAATTCGGGGCCAAGTTGTCTTTAAGTCTGGTGGACGGGTTTGGGTTTGTTGATCGGATCAGTTGGAACAATTTCAATGAAAGCCAGGATCTGGCGGCCCAGGTTGAGGCGTACAAAGAGCGTTTTGGGGTGTATCCGGAGTCCGTGCACGCGGACGGCATCTATCGGACCCGGGCCAATCTGCGTTTTTGCACGGAGCGTGGCATCCGCCTGTCCGGTCCCAGGCTGGGGCGGCCTCCGAAACCCACGCCGGAGAATGAGGCCCGGTTGCAGGAATTGGCGGTCCAGGCCAGACAGGATGAAGTGGATCGCATCCCCGTTGAAGGGAAGTTTGGAGAGGGAAAAAGGCGATACGGATTAGGCCGGGTCATGACCAAATTGTCCTGCACCAGCGAAACGGCCATCATGATGACCTTTTTGGTAATGAATCTGCAAAAATGGCTGACCGCCATTTTTTTGCGCCTGATTTGGGGGCGTCGTTTTGGGGTGCTTTGCAGGGATTTTTTCTGGTTGGCGACAAGACCTCAGCCCAGGCCCATGGCCTCGCTGCCAATTTGATGATTTTTTCAGGAACCCCTACATTATAGGAATATGAAAAGGTGTGGGTATTATTTGCTGAGCGGATACAACCCGTAATCCTTGAGCACCAAATCCGCCTGCCTAAGCACTGTGCCCACTGACCTGGGAGACCGGGATACATGTTTGCAGCCGCAACCCAGGCAATCTCTGTGCGCCCTTCCCGGAAACTGGTTGCAAGGGAGGACCTTGCCGTTCCGGTCCTTACGACGGGCTGAGGGCTCCTTGCAGGGGATCAGGGAGGTATTGGACAAACCATGGTAATACCAATTGGAAAGGGCGCAACCGCCCCCGTGGTCTGGTGAAGGGCATGAGCAAATGGTGTATGGGGTGTCGACGACCTTCATGGAAGTGAACATGTTCCCCCGGGTGAGATAAAAAATGTTGGCCAATTCAAAGGCCAAACTTTTGTGAAGCTGGTGGGCCTTACGGTTTTTATGCAACCCGCGAATCCAGGACTGGGTGAATTTATCCAGAACAGGCAGGAATTCCCAGGCCGGATAAGTTTGTTCCAGCAGGGTTTGGACGGAATAGCGGGCATCCCCGTCCTTTTTCCATTTTTTTAATTGATTCAAAAAAGTCAAATAATTACTATGGGTGTCAGGAACAGAACCATGGTCATTGATTAGGCTTTCATATCGGCTAATTAGTCGGTTTAACAGGCGGATATTTTCCTTTTCTGAGGTAAGAGTGTAGACTTTGCCTTTGGAATTCTTGAAATCATTGGCTATTCCGGAACTGCGGCACACGCAATGGCCCATGAACACCAATTCCGCATCCAGCAGATCGGTCCACACGGCCTGGATGGGCATGACGCGGCCATTGAGGATGAAATCCAAGGCAATGTCCCGGATCTGATGGATGACTTCCAGGGGCATTTGGTCTGTCCACCACGCGCTCAGGGTGCCCAGTTCGTGGATCACTGGCATGGAGGTGGCCCGATTCCACAGAAAAAAATCTCCGATCTTGCTGGCCATACGCTGGGCCACTGGCCGCTTTAATCCCGGACGATCCTCCATGAGGGCCGCTTTAAGCAGGTTGAGCACCACAGGGTTTTTTTGCACATGCTCCAACTGGTGAGGCAAAGGCTCGGGATTGGCGCTAAGCCGCACATCCTTAATATGAGCTACCAAATGGCCGATTTCCCTTAAAACGGCCGGCCATTTTTCCTCCATTTCCAGGGGAAGGTCAGAGGGAGCCCCCCCGTGGGCGGGTCCATGGTGTTCATGATCCATGCACATGCGATGCGGTCCTTGCTTGTCTGCAGATTTATTGTTTAATGTGGAATCATTTTCAAGGCCTGAAAAAATTCCCGGTGCGAACGGAATATGATGATCCGTGATAGTTTTCCGTCTGTAGAAATATATGTACCAAGATCGCCTGCGGATGTAAAGAATCTTGCTTTTGCAGGAATAAAATTCCCGCTCCGAAGGTTCAAACAGAATAATTTTCCCCTCCATGCTTGATTTTTTCCTGACAGGGAATTAGGTTGTTTGGCGACAGTCACCCGATTGCTTAGGATTCCGGTTCTCCAAGGCCGGGTGGGATTTCCCGCACTGACCTTCTCCCACATAGGCATTAGTGCTTGACTTAAACGAGGTAAATAGTGTCCCCGGACGTCCAAAGACTTACAAAAAGACAGGAACAAGCCCAAAATACACGGCAACGAATATACGATGTAGCTTTTCAACTAATATCAGACCGAGGATTTGATAATGTTACGGTGGACGCCATCTGCGAAGCCGCCGGGGTGGCCAAGGGCGGTTTTTACCACCATTTCCCGTCCAAGGACGATCTGGTGATTGAAACCTATCGCCTTATTGATGGGCATTTTTTAAATTCCATGGAAGGAGTTTCCCCTGCCATGCCGCCCCTTCAAGGTATCCTTTTAGTTACGGAATTCATGGCCAAGGCAGCCATGGAAAGGGGCCATAGTTTTTGCCGCCAAATCTATAGGAGCCAGTTAGAAAAGGGCACGGACTTCTTTGTTTCCCCCGAACGACCGTTTTACATGCAGATCAAAAACTATATCCAAATGAGCCTGGACTCTAGCGAAATCAATTCCCCCCTCCCCCCATCCGAACTCACGGCCATTATTCTGTGTTCCGCCCGGGGCGTCATCTATGACTGGTGCCTGCTGCGGGGCCAATACAATATTGTGGCCTTCATGCAAAAAACAGTAAGTACCCTGCTCAACGGCATCCAGAGAACTCCCTGAACCAAACATCCTGAATTATTCCAGAAGTTCTTCATCATAATTCAAAAGCAAAGCGCTATTTTTGAAAAATATTTTCCAAATATTTCGGATGCGCCACTTCTTTCTTGCCGTGAAAGGTTCTGTATGGCATATTCACAGACTGCAGTCTGTGAATATGCTTTGCAAAAATTGTGGTTTTTTAATCGGGTTGAAAGGAGAACAGTCATGACATTTGAATTTGGCAGAATCCCTGGAAAAAGGAGCTTCGCCGACGATTCCATAAGCACCATCCGCATGAACGTGGCCAAGAATCCGGACAAGACAGCGGTTATTTTTGGGGATAAACGCCTGACCTGGAAAGAGCTTTGGGAGCGAAGCAATCGCCTGGGCAACGGTTTATTGGGACTAGGGCTGGAGAGGCATGACAGGGTTTTGATTTTTCTTCCCAACTGTATGGAATACCCGGACGCCATCCTTGGAATCAATAAGGCGGGGTGCGTGGCGTCTGCCTGCAATTTCCGTTTAACCGCACCGGAAGTAGCCTACCAGTTGAACGACAGCGGCGCTCGGGCTATTATATTAAAGGGTTCCCAGGAGTTGAAAACGATTTTATCCATCAAGGATCAGGTCCCGGCTCTTGAACATATTATCATGGTGGAAGATGGCGCGCCCGAAGGCATCCACGCTTATTATCCCATGCTGGCTGAAAACGACTCCCAGGAGCCTGTTGTGGAAAGGTCGCCGGAAGACTTGCACCTGCTCATGTACACTTCGGGCACCACCGGCAAGCCCAAAGCGGCGGCCCGGACTTATAAAAGCGACTATCACATGGCCAATGCCGTGTGCCATGAACTGGGCCTGAACAGCGACGATGTTTACCTGGCCGTAGCCCCCATGTACGCCGCCGCCAGCATGGGCTATGCCTTTGCCACCATGATGAGCGGAGGAACCCTTGCCATTGTGCCTGCATTTGTTCCGAATCAAATTTTTGGGGAGATAGAAAAGGCCAAGGCCACCTGGATTTTCATGGTTCCCATTATGTACGAATGGATGCTGAGCACCCCTGCAGAAGTCCTGGCGGCCCACGATGTTTCCACGGTGCGCCATGCCCTATCCTGCGGGGCTCCCCTTCACAACGCCACGGCCAAAAAAATCATAAATAACTTCCCCCAGGCCCAGGTATCCAACTGGTTAGGCGCTTCGGAATTCGGTTTTATTTCTAAATACACTTATGAAAATGGACCTGTGGGCGAAGGCTGCGTGGGCAAACCGCTTTTCGACCTGGAACTGGCTGTCTTTGATGCGAACGGCAAACGGGCTCCTGTAAACGAGCCGGGCGTACTGTATGGCCGGGGTTTTAGCATGTGGGAGGGCTATTTAAACAAGCCCGAAGCAACGGCTGAATCCTTTCTGGATCATGAATGGGGGACGGTGGGAGATATTGTCCGCCTGGGCGAAGACGGAAATTTTTATGTGGTGGACCGCAAGAACGATATGATCATCACCGGCGGGATGAATGTCTATCCCGTTGAGATTGAAAATGTACTAATGGCCCACGATGCGGTGGCGGACGTGGCTGTGATCGGCGTACCGGACGACAAATGGGGCGAAGCGGTCAAGGCTTTGGTGGTAAAAGCGCCGGGTTCGGATATTTCAGAAGACGGTCTTATTGCCTATTGCAGGGAAAACCTGGCAGGATACAAGGTCCCCAAGACCCTCGATTTTATTGATCAGGTGCCAAGGTCCATGATTGGCAAGGCTTTAAAGGCCCAGATGCGGAAACAGTACTGGGAAGGACGGGATTCGGTGATTTAGCATCAGACTGACAACCGAACGCATTTATAATGCCTGCGTCCGGCTCGCGCTTTATTTCCTGTCCACCCTGAAAAGGATATAGAGTTCCTTTTCGGTTTTTACCATGGCGCTCAGATGGACCGCATCCAGGATGTCCCCGTCATTCCAGCCAAGGGCTCGGAGGGCATCCATATCCCGTGGCTGAACAGACTTGGGGGATTTCAAGGCCTTGCTGCTGAAAAGCAGCAAGGCCTTTTCATTTTCCGCCAAAGGGGTCTGACTGGGATCTTTGAGGGGGATTGTCGCCCATTTGTCCAAAAGCCCCTCCTTGGTCTTCAACAGTCTGAGATTATATATTTTACAGGCTTCGAATTTAAGGCTTTGGGCGGCCAGCAAACGGATGAAGCAAATCAGCCTGAAGCTGAATCGGGGATGATTGCCATAGTAGTCTTCGAGAGCTCTTCGCGCCTGAAGCAAACCCGGACTTGCTGAAACCAATCGATAATGAGCCGGGACTTCGCCAATGACCTGGAGAAAGCGCAGATACTCTTTCTCCATATCTCCGGTGACATCCTGTATTGAGACCGTACTGATTAATGGCATGGGTTTCCCCTCCCCTGCTTATTGAGAGCCGATGGCTGGCATTCCGGAAAAATTTCAGAGCGGATACAGCATGGCCCGGACTTCCTCGGTATAGGTTTCCCCGTCTTCATAAATATAAAGGGGTCTTTCCACAGTTATCTGCGGCCCTGCGTCTTTGATAGCTTCCACAAGGACCAATCGCGCCGGAGAGGCTGTGTCCGAATGCACCATGCGCAATCTTTTGGGCTCCAGGTAATTTTCCTTGAGAGCATATATAAGGTCCGCCAATCTGGTTGCGGGATACACCGCCGCAAAATGCCCTCCCTTGCCCAGCAGACGGGCCGCAGTCTGGGCTACATCCTGGAGGTTGGCCATGATTTCGTGGCGGGCAACGGCTTTTTGAGATTGGGGGTTCACCTTGCCCGAACCCAGCCGCCGGTATGGAGGATTGCTGAGAACCCTATCCACCTTGGAAGGAAGCCCCGGGATTGGCAGTGTTTTAAAATCATGCTGAATAATGGTGATTTGTTTTTCCAGGTTGTTCTCCTGGACATTTCGCAGGGCAAGAGCGGCCAGGGATTCCTGGATTTCCACCCCGAAAATGCGAGCTGTGGGATGCAGGCTTGCCAGAATCAGAGGAATGACCCCTGCCCCGGTCCCCAGGTCTGCAACCATGGAGTTCGGGCTGCAATCGGTAAAATTGGGCAAAAGCACGGCATCCAGGGAAAAGCGGTAGCCGCTTTTTTCCTGGAGGATATGGATTTTCCCTCCCAGGATAGCGTCTTTTGTTAGGGTATCCCAATCCATGGTGTTTCTCAAACCTTTTTAAGAGGCTTTTTTCGGGGCGCTTTTTTGCGGATGGAGCCTGTTTTAAAACGGATTTCCGTCACCAGCCTTTTGCCTACGGCAACATTGATGCGGTCTATGATCAGGCTTTTTTCGTATTCCAGTTGCTGGCTCCAGGGAGCGCTGGATACTTTGACCATGAGCATGCCGTTCTTGAACGAGTCCGGCTGGGCGTTTGCGGCGATTTCCGGCCCCACGCTCTGGTCCCACAAGGAGAATATCCGGTCTATCTCGGGATTTAGCTGTTTGTCCGTAGCACCCAGGATCCGTTCCAGGATGGCGGACAACTCTTCAGGAATCTTTTTGACTTTTCGTTTTTCTGCCATATCTTATATGGATATGGAT
The DNA here is from genome assembly GCA_016342355.1 of Desulfatibacillum sp. Lineage (GTDB taxonomy): Bacteria > Desulfobacterota > Desulfobacteria > Desulfobacterales > Desulfatibacillaceae > Desulfatibacillum. Next base: position 25,224 of record JAEINP010000005.1, on the reverse strand, counting down.
TTCCTGTTCTGTCAAGAGAAAGCATGTTTTGGCCCGGTTTAATGTGTGGGATCGGTCCCGGTTTTCCTTGACCCCCAGGCGTATTTTACCTATAAGGATGCTTACAACTTCCAAACACTTGCAAAAACGAGGAGCTATTATGGCTTGGGATTGGGAAAAATTAAAAGAGCAGCAAACAAAGCGTAAACCCCAACCGCCCCCGCCCCCGGGGCAGGGGTCTGGCGGAGGGGGTCAGGAGCCTCCCAACTGGGAAGAAATACTGAATAAATTCAAAGGGAGCAAGTTGCCGGACATGTGGTGGCTGGTTGTTGTGGCAGCCTGCCTTTTGGGGTTATTTGTTTCTTCCGTGTACACCATCGCCCCTAATGAGGAAGGGGTTATCCAGCGCTTTGGCAAGCATGTTCGCACCACGGGTTCCGGCCCTCACATGAAAATGCCTTTTGGCATTGAAAATGTCAGAAAGGTTCTGGTGGATTACCGGTTTACGGAATCCTTTGGAATCAATGAGGATGCGGGCGATGTGGGCAGGGTCACCGCCTCGGAAGCCCGTACCGGCAATGTTTCTCTCATGCTGACGGGGGACCTGAATGTGGCCAAGGTGCCCTGGAGCGTCCAGTTCCGCATCAAGGACTCTTATAATTATTGCTTTAAGGTGCAAAACCCCACGAGCACCTTACGGGATCTTTCCGAAGCCACTATGCGCCTTGTGGTGGGCGACAGCAGCGTGGACGAAGTGTTGACGAAACGCGACATGATTGCCACGGAATTCAAGACATTGCTGCAAAAGGAGCTGGATGAAGCGGAAACCGGGTTCGAAGTGACTACGGTCAACCTGGAAAAAACCATGGTTCCCGAGCCGGTTCAGCCTGCTTATAATGAAGAAAACCGGGCAGACCAGGAAAAGCAGACCATCATTTACCAGGCCCAGGAGCAATACAACAAAGCCATTCCTGCCGCCCAGGGTGACGCCCAAAGGGTTATCCGGGCTGCTGAAGGGTATGAACTGGACCGTGTCAACCGGGCCCAGGGTGACGCCAGTCGGTTTGTCAGCCTGTACGAAGAATACCAAAAGACTCCGGAGGTCACCCGAAGGCGTTTGTATCTGGAAGCCATCGGAGAGGTGCTACCCGGGATGGGAGATAAGTACATAGTCGATTCCGACCAAAAGAACCTGTTACCCTTTCTCAATTTGGCCGGTAAAGGCGAGGTGATCAAATGATACCCAAAAAACAGCTGTTGATAGGCATACTAATTCTGATAGCCGTGGGTGTATATAGTTGCGCCTATGTGGTGGACGAAACTGAGCAGGTGGTTATCACCTGGTTCGGCAGACCAGTGGGGGACGCCAAGACGACCCCTGGATTGAAATTCAAGCTCCCCTGGCCTTTTCATCAAACCGCCTATTTCCCCAAAAATCTCCAGGAATGGGACGGGGATGCGGACAAAATCAATACGGAAGATAAAAAACTGTTGTGGGTGGATACCTTTGCCCGTTGGAAGATTGTGGATACTCTGAAATTCTACAAGCTGACCAGCCTCCAGGGACAAACTTATGACAGACTTGCCAAGGCACAGGAAAAACTTTCGGAAATCATCAATGCCAAGGTGAGGGATGAGATCACCAACAACCCCCTGATCGAGACCGTGCGCAGAACCAATCGCAAGATAGAGATCGGGCAAGGCGCAGGCTCCAATATGGCGCCTGCCGCTGCCCAAACCTTGACGGCGGACGGTGAGGTTTTTGTGGACCCCATGGCGGCCGTGGAATTCGAGGAATTGCGGCCTCTGGGAAAGGTTGAACTGGGCCGTCCCGAGGTCATGCGCAGAATCAAGGAACGGGTTAATGTTGAACTGAGCGATTTCGGCATCGAAGTGGTGGATGTAAAAATCAAGCGGGTCAACTATACGGCGGAAGTCCGACAAAAGGCCTATGACCGGATGATCGCCGAGCGGATGCAAAAGGCGGAAAAAATCCGTTCCGAAGGCCAGGGCCGGGCAAGGCGTATTGAAGGTGAAATGGAAAAGGAACTGAAAAGAATCAATTCCGAAGCCTATCGAACCTCCCAGGAGATCAAAGGCCGGGCGGACGCCAAAGCTACGACCATATACTCCCAGGCATACGGCAAGGACCCGGAATTCTATTCGTTCATGAAAACCCTGGACGTGTATAAGCAAACCCTTAAAAAGGACACCACCATTGTCCTTTCCACGGATTCGGAATTCCTGAAATATTTCAAGGGGTCTGCGGATTAGCCCCCTGCCTGTGCTTAAATAATAAAAAAGGCGGCCTGTCCCTTAACCGGACAGGCCGCCTTTTTATTAAGTACGAAAGGAAATTCGGCTATATTTCGCGAGCCCGGTAAGGGTTGATGCTCAGGACCGGCACAGGGCAGGTTTTGACAACCTTTTCCGCCACGCTGCCGAAAAAGACTTTTTCCAGGCCCTTGCGGCCATGGGTGCCTACAATCACCAGGTCCATTTTTTCCTTGTTTACGTAGGCAACGATTTCTTCCGAGGCATCCCCCAGCACCACACTGGCCTTCACAACAGGCATTGCCGAAAAACTCTCTGCTGCAAATTCATCCAGGCGTTTTTCCGCACCGGCAATCATCTCCTGCTCCAGTTTGCTGATGGACAAATCCGGCACATATAAGGCCGTGAAATGCTCCAATACACGAACCACAAACAAAAGGTGAACCTCGGCTTCGTGCTTTTTCGCCATTTCGATAATAAAAGGAACAATTTTCGGGGACACGTCAGACAAATCAATGGGACACAGAATTTTTTTGAACATGATTCATTCTCCTTATAGATAACGCGGCGTTAGAAATGAGCTTTCCACATTTGTGCTCCCGGTCCGGATGGGCCAAAATACCTCTTGATTATTGAATAGATTATATCGCCCCTTTCCATCTTTCTTCAACTCATAAAATGCACCCAGGCCATTTTATTGCTGGCATGGTGAAATATGCCGGAAATTTTTCTTGACTATTGGGGGCAACTAAGCACATCTTAGTCGTGTTCATTATATGAACATTGTCAGAAACCAGGCCTTAAAGCAATCAACCTAAAGCGACTCTCAAAAACATGGACACCCGGGACATTCGCACCCTGAAAATTCTGGAGGAAATTGAAAACGGACAAGCGCCCAGTCAACGGGATCTGGCCAGTACGTTAAATATTTCTCTGGGGCTGGTCAACTCCTTTATCAAAAGGTTGACCCAAAAGGGTTATTTTAAGGTCACCACCATTCCCCGGAATCGGGTCAAATATATCCTTACCCCCAAGGGCGCTGCGGAAAAAGCCCGGCTTACATATGAATTTATTCAATATTCCTTCCAATTTTATAAGAGGGTTAGAGAGAATACAGGGATGTATTTCAAGGAATTGGAAAACGTGGGAGTGGGTAGTATCGTCTTTTGCGGAGCCGGAGAACTTGCTGAAATAGCTTATGTTTCATTACAGGAGACCTCCATTTCCCTGGTTTGCGTTCTGGATGATCAGTGGCCCAAAAACCGCTTTTTGGGTGTGCCTGTCCGGCCAGTAAGAGAGGCTTCGGAAGTGGGGGGCGATAAATATCTTGTAACCGTGCCGGAATCCGGCGCCGCACGCAGAAATGCCCTGGAGCAGGCAGGCATTGCCCCTGGCAGGATAGGCATATTGAATTCCACGGGAAAAATTGTTTAAACCGGCCTTTTTTGAGGCCTGTCCCACCCTACATACCTTAATAGGAATAAGGAAAACTCTGGCCATGGAAGAGTTTGAAAACAAAGCGTTTTTGGTGGAATTTTGGGAGTTTTTAAAAGTTCGCAAACGCTATTGGCTGTTGCCCATCCTGATAGTGCTGGGCTTGTTGGGGGCCTTGATCTTTTTTGCGGAAAGCAGCTCGGTGGCGCCTTTTATTTATCCCATGTTTTAAATAGGTTATGTGCGATAAATAGATTCCGGCGCCTCGTTGCACCGGAATCTATTTGATTTCCGCAAAAGAATTCCGTCTACTCCTCCGGCTTGGGGGGTATATGTTCCAGGGCAAAGGGGCCAATTTGAAAGGCCCTGTCATTACGTTCCTGGAATTTTTTCAAATATTCGGAGTTCCATTTCTTCGTTTTGGTGACAGCGAACTCTTCATCGAAAAATGGGTTCAATGGCAGGCATTGAACCCCTTCAATCATAACAACAAAATTTGTTTTTGATTACGCAGCGCCCTGGTGGCATTGACATCCCAGGACTTCCTTAAAGCGTTGCTTCAATTCTTCATAATTTCGGGTTACAGGAAACTGGGGATACTCGTCAATCACTTTCTGGGGTGGCGAAAACAAAATACCATGATGCGCTTCCTGGAGCATGGTCACATCATTATACGAATCGCCAGACGCTATCACATGAAAATTAAGGCTTTTTAGGGCTTTAGCGACATGCCGTTTCCCGTCCTGTTGCCGGAGGGTGTAATCCCTCACCATGCCCTGGTCATCCACCACAAGGCTATTGCAAAACAGGGTGGGATACCCCAATTTTTTCATCAAGGGACCGGCGAATTCCCCAAAGGTGTCGGACACGATAATCACCTGAGCCTGTTCCTTCATCCAGTTGATCATATCCATGGCCCCTTCCAGAGGATCCATGGCGCCGATCACATCCTGGATATCCGCCAGTTTCAATTTGTTTTCATCCAGGATTTCCAGACGCATTTTCATGAGAACGTCGTAGTCGGAAATATCCCGGGTGGTAAGGGAAAGTTTTTCGATCCCGGTTTTCTTGGAGACGTTGATCCAAATTTCAGGAATGAAAACGCCTTCCAAATCGCAACAAATAATATCCATATTAGCTTTTTCCCTTAATGGAACCGGCCTTGCAATAACCGGCTTCCTTGTTCAGCCGGAAAAAAAGTCCTATTCCTGATTTTGATCCTCAATGCGGATGAGCATGGGTTTTTCGGCAATGACATCCAGGCCGCTGATTTCCTCCAAGGCTTTCTGAATATCCGCTTCCCTGGCCTCGTGGGTGAGCATGACAATGGGCACCGGCCCTTCGGTATGCCTTCCCTTTTGATGGACGCTGGCTATGCTGATGGAATACCGCGCCAACACACCGGCAATCTTGGACAACACGCCCGGCCTGTCAAGGGCTGAAAAGCGCACATAATAACGGGTGCTCACTTCATCCATGGGCATGAGGGGCAGATCCCGGATAGCCTGGGGTTGGTACGAAAAGGCCGGTATCCTGGGATGGCAGCCCAGCTTAATGTTCCGGGCTGCGTCCACAATATCCCCCACCACGGCGCTGGCCGTGGGCATCATGCCCGCCCCTGCTCCGTACAGGACCATTTCCCCCACTGCGTCTCCCACAATCTTGACCGCGTTCATATTGCGGCCCACCGAGGACAGCAGGTTATCGAAGGGAATCATGGTGGGATGCACTCGTGCCTCCACGCAATCCCCGTGATTTTTGGTGATGGCAAGGAGCTTGACCCGGTATCCGAACTCCGCCGCAATGGTAATGTCCAAAGGCGTGATGCGGGTAATGCCGTCCACATAGATTTCCTTGTAATTCACCCGGGTGCCAAAAGCCAGGGCCACGCACAGGGCCAACTTATGCACCGTGTCCATTCCCTCGATATCCAGGGTGGGATCGGCCTCGGCAAAGCCCAATTCCTGGGCCTGGGCCAGAGCCTCTTTAAAAGGTATGCCTTCCTGGGTGATCTGGGTCAGGATATAGTTGCAGGTGCCGTTCAGGATGCCGAAAATGGAATCCACCCGGTTGCTAACCAGGGATTCCCGCAGGCTTTTGATGACCGGCATGCAACCGCCTACACTGGCTTCAAACAGGAAGTCCCCGCCGGACGCTTCGCAAGCCGCAGAAATTTCATCCCGATATGCGGCGACGAGGGCTTTGTTGGCTGTAACAACGGTCTTGCCCTGGTTCAGCGCCGCCAGAACAAAATCCTTGGCAATGCCTTGGCCGCCTATGAGTTCCACCACAATGGGAATGGAGGGATCGTTGATTATCTCCATGGCATCGTTGGTGTAGACTCCAGGGGCAAGGTCCAGGGCCGCCACGGTATCGGGATTGATATCCGCCACCTTGGCCAGATTGATGGTTATGCCCACCCGGGAGGCGACAAGCTCCCTGCTTTGGGCCAGGAGTTTGGCAACCCCTGTCCCCACAATGCCGCACCCTATCAGTCCCACCGAAATCGAATTTCCGGAAAGATTATCCAAAATAGTCTCCCTTGAAATTACAGGATGTTACGGATTCCCCGAATAGCCTGTTGAGTGCGCATTTTGTTCTCAATAAGGGCAAAACGCACATAATCATCCCCATAATGGCCAAAACCCAGGCCTGGAGCAACGGCCACTTTGGCCTCTTTAACAAGCATCTTGGAAAATTCCACGGAACCCATTTTCCGGTATTGTTCCGGGATCTTGGCCCACACAAACATGGTGCCCTTGGGCGGAGGAACTTCCCAGCCGATCTTGGTAAGGCCGTCGCACAGGGTGTCCCGGCGCATTTTATAGGTCTGTCGAATTTCTTCCACACAGTCCTGTTCGCCGTTGAGCGCAATAATGGACGCGATCTGGATGGGCTGAAAAATCCCGTAGTCTAGGTAGCTCTTGATGCGTTTCAAGGCTGCTACAACCTCCGGATTGCCCACGCAAAAACCCACTCGCCAGCCAGCCATGCTATAGCTCTTGGACAGGGAGAAAAATTCCACGCCAACGTCCTTGGCGCCAGGGGCCTGGAGAAAGCTGGGGGCTTGGTAACCGTCAAAAGTCAGGTCCGCATAGGCGAAATCGTGGATGACCATGATGTCGTGCTCTTTGGCGAATTCCACAATTTTAGTAAAAAAGTCCAGGTCCACCACTTCGGTGGTTGGGTTATGGGGAAAGGAAAGGATCAAGAGTTTTGGCTTGGGCCAGGTCTGTTTGGTGGCCGTCACCAGGTTCTCAAAAAAATCAGTGTCCGGTCCCAGAGGAATCTGCCTTACGTCCCCGCCCGCGATAATGGCCGAATAGGGATGAATGGGATAAGTAGGGCTGGGAGATAATACCACGTCCCCGGGCCTGATGGTCACCAGCACAAGGTGCGAAATACCCTCTTTCACGCCTATCGTGACAATGGCCTCCTTTTCATGGTCGATATCCACGTCATACCGGCGTTTATACCAGTCCGCAATGGCCACACGCAGTCTGGTGATCCCCATGGAAGCGGAATACCTGTGATTCTGTGTTTTCTGGGCGGCCTCGACCATTTTGTCCACAATGTGCTGGGGAGTTCGCAGGTCGGGATTTCCCATGCCCAGATCTATGATGTCCTCACCCGCTCGCCTCGCCTCCATCTTGATCTCATTGACTTGGGCGAAAACGTAGGGGGGCAATCTGTCCAATCTGGCGAATTCTTTCATGGCAAATCCTCTATATTAATAAGGTTAAGGTATTCAGGCATTTTACAGCCTGTTGTCAAAGTTGATACTGATACACTACACCGGCTTTCATGTCAAAAAAAATTGTTTTGACTTTTGGGCCTTCCAAGTCTACCATTTATCCTTGAATGATAAGCGAAAGCCGGTGCGCGGCCACTTAGGCCGAGCCCCTTTCTTCCGGAGCATGGAAAGGCCAGGCTCGGAAGCCGGGCCAAATAATTGCCGTGGAGCGGACATTCAGGGTATAACCCCTGGCCAGGCCCTCACGGACATCTTTCAATAACCATCATGGCAGGAGTAAAAAGTTCATGGCCAAGTCCCTTTCCTACGCGGATGCAGGCGTTGATGTCGATAAAGCCAATAAACTGGTGGACGTTATCAAAGGTATTGTAAAAACAACCCCTCGTCAGGGGGTCATCGGTGATATCGGTAGTTTTGGCGGATTGTATTCCCTGAAGACCGATCAGTATGAACGCCCGGTGCTGGTGAGTTCCACGGACGGCGTGGGAACCAAACTGCGGGTGGCCATCATGATGGACAAGCACGATACCATTGGCATTGATCTGGTCGCCATGAGCGTGAACGACATTGTGGTCCAGGGGGCTAAACCACTGTTCTTTTTGGATTATATATCCATGGGCAAACTGGATACCAGAGTGATCACCCAAATCATTGAGGGAATCGCCGAAGGATGCCGCCAATCCAATTGTGCGCTCATAGGTGGGGAAACCGCCGAGATGCCCGGTCTCTACCAGGACGGGGATTACGACTTGGCCGGATTCGCCGTGGGCATTGCCGATAATTTCAAGATTGTGGACGGCTCCGACGTGGGCCAGGGCAATGTGCTTCTGGGAATTGGTTCCACAGGGATTCATTCTAACGGATATTCCTTGGCCAGGAAAGTCTTTTTCGACCACCTGGGGCTGAAAGTGGACTCGTATGTGGAAGACCTGGGCATGACCGTGGGCGAGGCTCTCCTTACCCCCACCAAAATCTATGCTGAAGTCGTACGCAACCTTTCCCGGGATATCCATGTGAACGGCATGGCCCATATCACGGGCGGTGGAATTACCGACAACCTGCCCCGGACCATTCCCCAGTCCTGCAAGGCCGTTATTCAAAAAGGCTCCTGGGATGCGCCCCCTATCTTTCCTTTCCTCCAGAAATCCGGCAATATCGATGAAATGGAAATGATGCGCACCTTCAATAACGGCATTGGCCTTGTTGCGGTCATCCCCGAGCCCCAGGTTCAGGAGGCCGTGGAACTCATGCAGGCCATGGGCGAAAAGGCCTTTGTGATCGGCGAAGTTGTTGCCAGGGATAAGAATGATGAGCGTATAGAATGGAAATAAGGAAAATACCGGAACAGTGCCCGATTCCGAGCCAGGATAACAAGCCCCTGTCTGCCTGGGGCCGATTTATGGCCTGGATAGCCAAGGGAGCGGCCCAGCAGCCCTGCGCTTCCTGAGGGCCGGGAAAATCCGGCGCCGGGCAGGCGTCCAGGAAACCTAAAAAGAATCCTTTCTGAAAATCAAAACGGAAATGCTCCCACTCTATTATCCTCTTGCTGCTTTTGCCTTATGTCTTGTGGCCACCCCCTTAGTGCAATGGGTGGCCCATAAACGAGACTGGCTCGCCCATCCCACAGCGGACAGATGGCATCAAAAGCCCACCGCCCTCATGGGAGGGATCGCCATCTACGCAGGGATAAGCATTCCCCTGTTCCTCCTTTCGGATTTTTCCATTGGCAAGACTTTTGTGCCCGGCATCGCTCCCACCCAGGCCGGGCCCGGAGCCGGAGCGGTTCTCTGGCTTGGCATCACCCTGTTGTTTTTATTGGGGCTGGTGGACGATTTTTTAAAGATCAAGCCTCAGACCAAGCTCCTGGGCCAGATTCTGGTGGCCCTGATGGTGGCTTTTTTCGGGTACAGGCTTTGCTGGTTCGAGTCCATGACCCTGGACACCATGGTGACCATATTCTGGTTGGTCGGCATCACAAATGCCCTGAATTTGCTGGATAACATGGACGGCCTCTGCGCCGGCGTAGGGCTGGTGGCCTCGTTTTTCCTGGCCATGCTGTTGTGGGATTCCAACTTCCTTTTAGCTGTGTATTGCCTGATCCTGTGCGGATCCCTGGCTGCGTTCCTGATTTTCAATTTCAATCCAGCCTCCATTTTTATGGGCGATTGCGGAAGCCTGGTGATCGGCTTTTCCCTGGCTTTCCTGAGCATCTGCTACGCAGGTTTTGCGGCTCCGGCAGGAGTTTTTCCCCGATACGCCGGTCCGATCCTGGTCCTCATGGTGCCCATATTCGATACCTCCCTGGTGACTTTTATCCGTCTGCTTTCAGGCAGAAAAGCCTCCACGGGCGGCAAGGACCATACCTCTCACCGGCTGGTGCTCATTGGCATGTCTGAACGGAAGGCGGCTTTGGCGCTCTACGCCATTGCCTCCATATCCGGGTTGGCGGCTTTATTCGTGCATAGGCACGATACCATGAACTCCCCGTTGGTCCTGGTGCCCCTGGCTTTGGCCATCCTGCTCATGGGGGTTTACCTTGCCCAGTTGCGGGTGTATCCGGAAAAGGAATTCTCGGTTCTGAGGGACAAAACCTTCACTCCGGTCCTGATGGAACTGACCTATAAACGCCAGCTTGCCCTGGTGCTGATGGACTTTTTATTAATCGCCTTTGCCTATTACCTGTCTTACAGGCTTCGGTTTAACCTGGATGATTTTGAATTCTATTTCCCGGTTTTTCTCCAAAGCCTTCCTGTGGTGATTGCCTGTAAAATCATAGCCTTCTATCTAATGGGCGTGTACAGGGGCGTGTGGGATTCCTTTAGCGTCAACGACGTTTATGTGCATCTTAAAGCCACCATGCTGGGCACCCTGTTCAGCGTGACCCTCATTACCTTTGTGTTCCGTTTTCAGGATTTTTCCAAGGGGCTTTTTATCATTGACTGGCTGGCCCTTACAGGCATGATTTTGGCTACCCGCGGTTCCTTTCGCCTGTTCATGGATACCATGAGCCGAAGCAAATTGACGGGAAACAAGGTGTTGCTGTACGGAGCTGGCAAAGGCGGGGAAATACTTTTGCGGGAAATCATCAATAACAAACACCGGCATCTGGTGCCAGCGGGTTTTCTGGATGACGATCCGTTAAAGGTGAACAAACGGCTCCAGGGTTACCCCATATACGGCACAAAGGACGGCCTTTCAGATGTTTTTGAAAAAGAGGGCATCAAAGGAATCGTTATTGCACACACCTCGCCCTCGGAACAAAAACTGGCCTGGATAAATGGCGTTTGCCGTGATAATCAATTATTCTTAAAAAAATTCAGTGTTTGCATTGAAGATATAGAGCTATAACTCCGGAAATCCATGAAAACAGTCCTTGGTATTGAAACATCCTGTGACGAAACCGCCGCGGCAGTGGTGAACAGCGGAAATACAATCCTTTCCTCGGTGGTGGCCTCCCAGATTGCCGTCCACGCCCCCTATGGAGGAGTGGTGCCCGAACTGGCCTCCCGCAAGCATTTGGAAAGCATTGTCCCGGTTGTGGGCCAGGCTTTGGCCGAAGCAGGGATTACGTCCCGACAGTTGGACGGGATATCCGTCACCCGGGGTCCCGGGCTGGTGGGGGCTCTGCTGGTGGGTTTTTCCTTTGCCAAGGCCTATGCCTTTGCCTTGGGCATTCCCTGGGTGGGTATAAACCATTTGCGGGGTCATATTCACTCTGTTTTGCTATCGCCCTCCCCTCCCCAATTTCCCTTTGCGGCCCTGCTGGTTTCCGGCGGCCACACAAGCATTTACAAGGTGACTTCTCCCACACATATGGAGGTCATGGGCCAGACCAGGGACGATGCTGCGGGGGAGGCTTTTGACAAAATATCCAAAGCCATGGGCCTGGGATACCCGGGGGGAGAAATTGTGGGGAAGATAGCGGAAGACGGGGACCCCCATAAAATCCCTTTTCCCCGGGCATGGCTGGACAAGGACAAGTTCGATTTTTCCTTTTCCGGCATCAAGACCTCGGTCAACCGGTACATCCAGACCCATCCTGACACCTGGGAGAATGAAAAGCCGGATATCGCAGCCAGTTTTCAGGAGGCGGTGGTGGAGGTTTTGGCCACCAAGCTCATCCTGGCGGCCAAGCGTCTTGGTTGCCCCAGGGTGGCCGTAGCCGGAGGCGTGGCCGCCAATACCTGTTTGAGGGAAAGGATTACCCTGATGGCTGACAAGGCGGGCATGTCGGTCCATTTGCCCGATCTTTCTTTGTGTGGAGATAACGCGGCCATGATCGCTGCCGCCGGATACCACAGCCTGGCCGCCGGAGAGTGCGCTCCCCTGGACCTCGATGTGTTTTCCCGCGTTGAAAAAATGTGATGCTGTATTCGTAATACTGAGCAGGGCAAGCCGCGCCCTGTTTGATCCTGACATCAAGGAGTCCGCCATGATAAGTATAACTTTATTTCCAGGCCGTTACATACAAGGCCGGGATGCATTATCCACGTTGGGCGGCGAATGTGCAAGATTAGGCAGCAAGGCTTTCCTGATCGCTTCGCCCTCTTCACAGAAGCACTTATTGCCCTCTGTTTTGCCGGATTTTTCCGACAAATGCCGGATTGTGGCCGAACCCTTTGGACGGGAATGCTCTGACGAGGAAATTCAACGGCTTTTCAATGCGTGCAAGCAGGGCGGCTGCGACCTGGTGGTTGGCCTGGGTGGAGGCAAAACCCTGGACGCGGCCAAGGCCGTAGCCCATCTTGCCCGTGTTCCCGCCATCATGGTCCCCACCATAGCCTCCACGGACGCCCCGTGCAGTTCCGTATGCGTGGTCTACACCCCGAAAGGAGTCTTCTCCAGAGTGGATTGTTTGCCGCGCAACCCGGACGTGGTGATAGTGGATACCCGCGTGGTGGCACAGGCGCCTGCCCGTTTTCTGGCCGCCGGCATGGGGGACGCATTGGCAACCTGGTTTGAAGCCGAATCCTGTCGCGTGAAACGAGCCCCGAATATCGCCGGAGCGATAGGCTCCATGACCGCCTATTCCCTGGCCAGGCTCTGCTGGGACACTATTAGGGATTACGGCGTGGCGGCCCTGACCTCGTGCACGGCCCGGGCTGTAACACCCGCCTTGGAACGTGTGGTGGAGGCGAACACCCTGCTCAGCGGCGTGGGCTTTGAGAGCGCCGGTCTGGCCTCATGCCACTCCATCCATAACGGCCTGACAGTGCTTCCGGAGGTAAAAAATTATTATCATGGAGAAAAGGTGGCCTTTGGCGTACTGGTTTCCTTGTTCCTGACTGATAAACATCCCACGGTTATGGACGAGATTTACGGGTTTTGCGAATCCATAGGACTTCCTACAACCCTGACCGATTTAGGCATTGAGGGAGTGACGGACCAGGACCTGTTCCAGGTGGCTGAAAAGGCTTGCGCTTCGGAGGAAAGCATGTACAACGAACCGTTTGAAACCTCTCCGGAAGTGATTGTGGACATGATCAAAGCCGCCGATGCATGGGGTAAAAGCAGAAAATCATCCATATCCAAGATATGATTACTTGAGTAGCACGGTTGGGCCTTGCGGTTTACTTGAGTAATTGAAACTTTTTTACCGCTTCCATATCCCTCACGATAAGACACATTTTGAATGTTTTGTTGTATGATATAATGACAGTAAAACTGATTTGAAGTGTGATGTATTTAACACATTGATACCAAATAATAAACTGTCTTGACAACTTAAGATAAAATAGGGAAAAATGCGCTATGGAGTTCATTGATAGGGATAAAGGAGAGGTGGAAAAGCTTGCGAATCGCTCTTATTTCAGACATCCACGGTAACGACATAGCCCTGAAAACCGTGCTGCAGGATATTGAACATGCAGGGGGGATTGATCAGGTGGTGTGCCTGGGGGACGTGGCCACCCTGGGGCCTGACCCCTGCGCCGTGGTTAAAAGGCTTCGGGAAATAAAGTGCCCCTGCGTTCTGGGAAACCACGACGCCTTTCTGTTTGATCCTGACCTCATACATCAATACACGGAAGTGGACTACATTATCGAAGCCGTGGACTGGTGCCGGGAACAACTATCCAGGGAGGAAATCGACTGGATGGGCGAATTCCACCAGGTCCTGGAGGTTATACTTAGCGATGAAACCAGCCTTCTTGCCTTTCACGGCTCTCCCCTGTCTCACATGGACAATATTCTGGCCCGAACCCCGGACGCTGAAATCGACCGCATGATTCAGGGCCTGGAAGGCAAAATCATGGCTTGCGGCCATACCCACATCCAAATGGTGAGGCAACACCGGGGCGGACTCATTGTCAATCCGGGCAGCGTAGGCCTTCCGTTCCGGGAATTCCTGGTTCGTAATACCCCCCAACTCCTGGACCATGCGGAGTATGCCATTATCTCGGAAGAAAATGGATGCCTAAGCGTGGAAGCCCGCCGCGTGTCCCTGGATAGAAAAGCCATGTTCGAAGCAGCCAAGGCAAGCGCCAATCCCATGCGGTACTGGCTTATGGACGAATATTCCTGACCTGCCCTGGCTGAACCGCACCTTGATTTTATTCTTTTTACACCGAAAAACTAATACCCATGCACTTGGCGTGGATATCCAGCACCCTCTTTCCATTCTCTTTTCTCAGGGTTTTATCCAGGTATTCTGACAACAACGATTCATGTTCAGGCGTTTTAACGTTATATCTGTACCGGTAAAAGCCTACCGCTTCCGGCAAGTTGGCGAAATCGCTTTGGCTTGAATAGGAAAATGGTGAAGCCTCAAATATTACCCCCATTTGTTCCAGGACACCCATGAGCACACTGGAATCTGGCATGGATTCGTATTGTCGGTCATGGAGCATGGGGTACAACTCCTTATAGTGAACATTCCAGGAGGAATCGCCTGCAAACCAATATAGGTAAACCCTGGAGCTTGACGCGGCTGCCATTTTTTCCAGGGCGGCCCGGATGTCGTCCATACCCAGGGCGAACGAGCAAACCACAGCGTCGTAAGGCCCTTGCAGGTCTTGCATAAGGTCCACGTCTTCCCAACGTTTTTCCACACAAGATAGATTTTGGACATTTTGGGCGGTCATTTCCTCTCTAAGCCGATCGATCATTCCCTTGGCCGGTTCCACGGCGGTAACGTGTTCCACCTTTTTCGCCAGGGGAATGGACAATATTCCTGGTCCAGCCCCTATGTCTAAAACCCGTTTATGATTGTTTGAAGTGATGTCCTCCATCATCCTGGCGATTCTCGGACCCTGGGTTGTCCGGGCCGATTTTTCGTAAATTTTCGCCGTGGAGGCTTTGGCCCAAAAATCCACGCAGTCCCTGCCTCCGTCCGAGGCCCTGTGCTTTTCCATTTGCTCTTTCCAAACCAAATTCCAATCCCTATCCATCCTTGTCATGCTTACCTCCCTTAATCCCAATTTATATTGACAACCAAACGAACACTCATGTATGGTCACCCCCAATTGTGCAATAGAAGTTGTACACTCAGGCAGTAAACCAAACTGAATAGTCTTTAATCAAGCCACGAAGGTTTTTTCCGTTAACGGGAGAAATGTTCGTGGCTTTTTTTATGGTTTTTACAAGGGGATCGGTATTGGGATGAAAATGAGCGGGAAAAAATTGAATTGATTCAGAAAGAAAGGCGGGAAGACGGCGTCCCTCAGCGAAAGGTTGCCGCCGTCCTCCCTCGGACGACGGATACTCCACCGTTCCTGGACAAAACCTTGTCACAATTGCCGGCTCCCGTCAAGGTTGGGAAACGGGGGAGTTTCCGCGTCCTGTAAATTCTATCGCAAAACGAACAAACAGGAGGCGGTAATGAGGAAGAAGTATATTTTTGTTGCAAGTTTGATCAGCATGGCCCTGCTATGTACGCCGGGTTTTGCTCAGGAGGAGGCTGCCCAGACCCTGGACCAAATGGTTGTCACAGCCACCAAGACCGACACCCCACTTAGGGAAATCGCGGCTTCGGTGGAAATACTGGACAAGGAGGTGCTTGAACTGCGCTCCCAGCCCAACGGGGATTTTGTGGATTTGCTTCGCAATATCCCGGGAATGACCGTGGCCAGGGCCTATGCGCCATTTCCCGCAACAGTACGTATGCGGGGCGGCGTGGGCAACACCGTCATTCTTATCAATGGGTTGCCCGTGGATTTCAAAATGAGCCAGTCCGTCCCCAATGAAATCATCGAGCGAGTTGAAATTGTCAGGGGGCCTGCCTCCGCTTTATACGGCGCCAATGCCAGCGGCGGTGTCATCAACATCATCACCAAAAAAGGCAGCGATAAGTTAAAGGCCACTGTCAGGGGCGGCGGAGGCACTTCCGGGACCTATCGGGGCAGCGTGCTGGTGGAAGGCAGTGAAGACAACGTGGGTTTTGCCGTTACCGGCTACCAGAACGGTTCCGCCGGTGAAAACGTTGTCACCAACAATAACAACGCCACTATCCACATGATCAACAAGTGCAAATACAATAAGTCCGGGGCTGCGGTTTCGGGCAAGTATGAGTTTGCCAAGGCTTCTTCCCTTTCCCTTTTTTATGATTACTCCTGGGATGACTATATGCGGGGCCGGGTGTATTACGGCGGCGAATGGGAACGGAATTACGCCAATGTGCTGTTTAACCAGGGCCTGGGAGATATGTTCGACATGCAGGTTAACTTCGCCTACCATGTGGATGATCTTTTACACACCTACGACAAGGGCGGAACCAACTATTACACCCCCCATCAACGCCGTTATACCGACTATACAGCCATTCCCGTTGACGTACAATTTTCGGGTCATTTTTGGGAGGGCAAAAACACCCTGACCTTCGGGTATTTTCATAACGACACTACAGAAGAACAGGACTATCGGGACTGGAACACCAACAGCCAGTTAAACCTAATCCGTTTTTCCCAAGAAACCTGGGCGGTTTATGCCCAGGACACCTGGAAGATAACCAGCAACCTGATTTTCTCAGCTGGCCTTCGTTACGACGATTGGAAAGATTACGACAACTTCTTTGGCAATTACATAGACAAAACCCCGGCGGACAGGACCGAGGATAACTGGAGCCCCAGGGCAGGGCTGCGTTACAATTTCAATACTTCCACATCGGTTTGGGGAAATTACGGACAGGGCTTCAACACTCCCACAGCCACCCAGTTGTATGACGACCGCACCGCTGGAGGCAACAAACGCATTCCCAACCCGGACCTGAAACCGGAAAAAACCCACTCCTTTGAATTGGGCGTAGACCATTGGTTCGGCAACCTTGCCAACGTCAAGCTGGTTGGCTTTTATGCCTATACAGAAGACAAGATCCTTTCAAATTTTACTTCCAACAACACCTATATCAATGAAAATATGGGAAAAACAAAATCCACGGGTGCGGAGCTAAACCTGGACTTTTTCCTTACTCCTGAATGGAGCACAGGAGCCAACTATACATACAACGTGGCTGAAGTGGACGAAAACCCCACAGACCCAACCCTGGAAGGCAAAACCCTGACTTACGCGCCCGAGCACATGTTCAATTGGGACGTGACCTATAAGAAACCCGATGACATTACCGCCTGCCTGGCCGTGCGTTATTCCGGTGACCAACATGTAAATGATACCAACACCAAGTATAATGCCCTGGATGAACAGATTTATATGAACAGCTCATGGGTGGTGGATTTCAAAGCCACCAAAACGGTTCTTAAGGATCGTTGGAAGTTGAAGAAAGCGGATCTTTCCCTTTCCGTGGACAACATCTTCAACGAGAAATACCGCACCATGGTCTATTACGAAGATCCCGGGACAACCTGGTTCTGTGAAATGGCCCTCTATTTCGAATAAGGGCGCGGATAATTTCATGATAAAGCAAGGATGTTTTTTCCTTATTTCCTTAACAATCCTCCTGGCTCTGGCCTGCCTGGTTTCAGGCTGCCAAGGCCGGGAGGATCCTATTCAGGCCAAGGAGTTGGTCTTCCGGATCGGTTCTCCCATGACCCTTCGCAGGATCAACCCCCTGGCCGATTACGGGTACAGTACCCTGGCCATGCTCATGACCCACGATACCCTGGTGCGTTTTGACCAGAACCTTTCTCCCGTGCCCCAATTGGCTTCCGCCTGGAGCACCAACGAAAACGCCACGGTGTGGACGTTCACCCTCACCGATAATGCAAAGTGGCACGACGGCGTGCCGGTTACACCGGATGATATAGCCTTTACCTTCCGCTATTTGGCGGAAACCCATGTTTCAGGTTATTCGTGGATAGACCAGTTAATATCAGACATCGACATCAACGGTCAGGAGATAGTCTTTCACCTGACCAAACCATACAGCCGGTTTTTAAGCCAAGCCGGATATATTGTGCGTATTCTTCCACAGCATGTATGGGAGAATGTCAAGGACCCCAAAAAGGCCGAAGGCGAAAGCCTGACTATGGGGTGCGGGCCTTTTATATTTGAATCCTTTGACCCCCACGCCAACCAGGTGCATTTCAAAAAAAATCCTGACTATTACCTGGGAGCCCCTTTAGTGGACAAGGTGGTTTACGCATTCTACAAAAACCAGGATGTACTAACCATGGCCCTGGCCAATGGCGAGGTGGATGCTTTTTATAAGTATGCCTCGGGATACCCACCGGGCAAAGCCACGCGCCTGAAAAACCAGCCTAACCTCACCATCGCCCAGGCAGCTTCCCTGGGAGTACCTGCGGCGTTGGGCTTCAATCCTCATGCAGAGCTTACCAAAGACCTGCGGATTCGCCAGGCAATCAGCTTGGCCATCAATTATAACCGTATTGGCCAAAGCCTTGCCATGGGGGAAGGCCGACTCCCTGGTCCGGGGTTTGTCCCGCCATCTTTTCCGGCTTATGCAGACATACCTGCCTTTGAAACCAACCTGACAAAAAGCAAAGCACTGCTGGCCGAGGCAGGTTTGGCCGATGCAGACGGCGACGGATTCCTGGAGAACAGCCAGGGCGATCCTGTCTCCCTCAAGCTCATTTCCCGGTCAGATCTTTTCGGAGATGAACAGGTCACCAAGTTACTCATGCACGACCTAAACAAGGTGGGCCTCAAGCTGGAAATCATGTCTGCGGATCTTTCCACCTGGATGGCAAAGCTCAATGGAGACGATTACCATCTGGTCCTGTTTCGGGCCACGCCTTGGGGTATGTTGATGGGCGCAGGGTATGGCACAGGGTATTTTGATTCGCGGACCAAGGGCAGCGGACGCCTGTCCAGCATGGATGATCCGTCATTTCACGCCTTGTGTGACGAGATATTGGCGACCACAGACCCGGACAGGCTAAAAATCCTCTATGGGCAGGTTCAGGAACATTACGCAGACAATCTACCGGCGTTGGCCTTGTTTTGGGCGGACAATATCTATCCATATTCCAGCGACTGGGAAGGTCTGGTGATCAATCAGATCGAAGGAGGCCTGGCCAACAGGCTTACATGGAAAAGCCTCCGAAAAAAGAGCATTTCCGGAGAGATTACCCCGTGACCTATGCTTCCAGGGGCGCAAGATACGCAATCGTCCTTTTGATTATCCTGAGTGTCCAGTTTGTTCTGTTCCGAGCCATGCCGGGCGATCCCCTCATTCATGTGCTGGGGGAAGAAGGCTACCAGCTTGCCGCCATGAACCCGGATGAAATGGCCCGCCTGCGCACCGAATACGGACTGGACAAGCCAATGGCTGTTCAATATGGCGCGTTCCTGTGGCGTATGGTTCACTGTGAACTGGGGTGGTCCACCACCTGGAACATGCCGGTGTTTTCCATAATCATGCAGCGTCTGCCCTGGACTCTGGTTCTCATGGTTCCGTCCATTATGTTGTCAGTATTTTTTTCCGCCCTGTTAGGCACATGGGCCGGGTGGAAAAACAATTCCCTGGCCCAAAAAGCGGTTTCCGGTTTTTTTGTGCTCCTGTACTCCATACCGGGGTATTGCCTGGCCTTGCTGCTGGTGACGGTGCTGGGCTTTTGGTCCGGGATCTTTCCAACAGGGGGGATGGCTCCAGCCGGAATCCAGGGCAAGGGTTTTCCCTTTCTGGGTGTGGCAAGGCATATGGCCTTGCCTGTTATTGCCCTGGCGCTCAGTGGAACGGCCTACAAGTTTTTGGTCATGAAAAATACTGTCATGGGCATTGTGGAGCAGGATTTTGTTTTGACGGCGGTTTCCAAGGGACTATCCCCCTTTCGTGTGGTGGCTTTCCACATTTTTCCCAATGCCCTGCCCCAGTTGATCAACCTGGCGGCCATGAGTTTGGGGCACATGGTTTCCGGGGCCTTGCTGGTGGAGGTGGTGTTCTCCTGGAATGGCATGGGAGTACTGATGCACGAGGCAGTGCTCACAAGGGATTATCCTTTGCTCATGGGTTCCTTTTTGGTGCTGACCACCTGCGTAATACTGGCAAACGCCATGGCTGACATCCTACACATGGCCCTGGACCCCAGGGTACGGGACGGGGCCAATGGGAACTAAGCAGCAAAAAATCCACATATTGGTTGGAGCCTGCCTGCTTTGCCTGCTCATAGCGGTATTGCTGCCCGCGCTTACCGCTCCCCAAGGCATGAGAGATCTTGGTGCGCCCTATCTTTTGCCCGGTCCAGGGCATGTGCTGGGTACCAACGACATTGGACAGGATATTCTGTCCGAACTGATTTTTGGGGCCCGGGCATCCCTGCTGGTAGGGCTTCTTTCCGCCCTCATCGCCACGGCGATGGGGTCCCTGACGGGCGCTTTGGCCGGATATTTCCGCAGGACCACCGACGCCATCCTCATGGGGTTGGCGGATATGTTCCTGGCTATCCCCGGGTTGCCCCTGGTTATCGTCCTGGCGGCCCTCCTGGGGCCGGGCATGGGTAACATTATACTGGTTATTTCCATCTTGTCCTGGGCGCCCACAGCCCGTATTGTCCGGTCTCGGGTGCTGAGCCTGCGGGAAGCGGATTTTGTTGTAAACGCCCGATGCCTCGGGGGCGGGCATTTGTATCTGATTTTCAGGCATATTCTCCCCAATACGGGGGATCTGATCCTGGCCAAGGCGATCCTGGCCGTGGCGGGCGGCATGATGGCCGAAGCGGGCCTGAGTTTTTTGGGCCTGGGCGATCCGGTTTGCAAGAGTTGGGGCGGTATGATCCACGACGCTTTTTCCTGCGGCGCCCTCACCAACGGCGCTTATTGGTGGTACGGACCGCCCATTTTTTGTCTGAGCTTTTCCGTGTTGTGTTTTTCATTATTGGGCAATTACTTGCTGAAGGCTTCTCGAGAAACCAGGATGTCGACAACCTGTTATTATGGCGATAAAAAGCGAAATAAACACACTATTGAAAGGGCCAAAAAAAACTCCCAATCCCCTACCCTGCCGATTCTTCAATTGAATAATCTCAGCCTGAAGTTTCCCCAGTCCGACGGGAGTATTGTCCCTGCCCTGGATAATGTTAACCTTTCTGTCATGCCTGGGGAAAAGGTGGCCCTTTTGGGCTTGTCCGGCAGCGGAAAAAGCCTGCTGCTGTTATCCGTACTGGGTATCCGCCTTCCCGGTGGAGAAAGCGCCGGAGAAGTACTTGTGAACGGTAAATATGTGGAAAACATGACCGCGCATGACCTTGAAATGCTCAGGAAGAAAACAGTGGCTTTTGTTCCCCAGGGTACGGGCAATGCCCTCAATCCCATCATGCGAATTGGCAGACAGATCAGGGAAAGAATCATGCAAGGTGAAAACGCTGGAGAGGAGGTTATTGTCGGCCTGCTGGCGCAAACCGGATTTGAAAATCCTGTGGAAGTGGCCGCCAATTACCCTCACCGCTTGTCCGGTGGGATGAAGGAACGGGTATTGGCGGCCCTGGCCTTGGCAAGCCCCGCCAGCCTGCTGCTTGCGGACGAGCCTACCAAAGCCCTGGACTCCCGATCGTGCCAGGATGTGACCCGAATGTACGCTTCCATGCAATCCCGGACCATGGTGGCGGTCACTCATGACTTGAACTTCGCCCGGGCCATTGCCGACCGTGTGGTGGTCATGCACCAGGGATGCATTGTGGAGGATGCCCCGGCCAACGTGTTTTTCCAAAGGCCTCAGCACCCCTTTTCCAGGGCCTTGCTCAATGCGGTTCCAGGCCCCGATTGGAAACTGGGTATATTTTCAAGAGGTTCAACGCCATGCTGCGATCACGGGGAGGCATGTTCGCTTATTGGCGATTACCCGGTTGCCGAGGCAAGGCGCCAACAATCACCTCCCTTAAAAAATGCGGGAGACAGGTACAAAAGGGTCTGGTGACATGCTACTGACTGCGGCTGACATATCCATGACATATCCAGTACCGGGGAAGGCGCGTAAAAAGACGGTGCAGGCCTTGGGCAGGTTGGAAATCGTCCAGCAGGGCCAGGGAGTGGGCCTGATGGGGGATAGCGGAGCAGGCAAAACCACTCTGGGTCTTATCCTGGCAGGGCTCCTAAAGCCTGATTCGGGCCAGATTGTTTTTAAAGGAAAGGCCTTGTCTGAGTATAAAGGCAAACAATGGAAGGAACTGCGCAAAAGAATCCAAGTGGTTTTCCAGCATCCCGAGACCGCTTTCGATCCCCGTTGGAAGATAGGTAAAAGCCTGGAGGAGCCCTACCGGATACACCACCAGCCCATGGATTTAATCACTATTGAATCTTTGCTGGAAGAAATGGAACTACCAGCGGGAATTTTGTTCCGATATCCTTCCCAGTTATCGGGCGGGGAATTGCAAAGAGTGGCTATTGCCAGAGCCCTGTGCTTAAATCCTGAACTGGTGATCCTGGACGAGCCCACCAGCATGCTCGATCCCCTTACCCAGGCCAGGATTATGGGGTTGCTCCGACAAAGCCTTGGTAAACGGAATATCGCTTATCTGTATATCAGCCACAATATCCATCTTGTAAAAGCCTTTTGCAACGGGGCTTATGCCCTGGACGGAGGCAGGCTGATCCCTCTGAAGTTGGAAAGATCTTAAATCAAAATCCCGATGCCTTGACCACATGCCGGATGCCTTTGCTGTCCAGGGCCTGATGCTCGGGGGATATCCCGCATTGTTCCAAAGCCCCGAGAACTCCTCCTGACGCCACAAACTCGTTGTAGACCGCAAAATTGCTTCTGCCGCCAAAGCACAATTCCGCCAGAGTGGTCAGGTATCCGGGGATGCTTTTGGGTTGGGGAACGGCGTGGTCGGAAATGACAAGGTTTCTTGCCACCCTGGCCATGGAGCGTAGGGTATTCAATCTTTCCGGGGCGGGCATTTCATGGAGAGCCAGGGAGATTATTGCATAATCATAGGCTTGATCCACCACCTCTTCCAGCCGGGTGGCGTCGCCATGGACAAAATCCACGTTGGTAAGTCCATGTTGCTTTTTTTGGCCCTGACAAACCCGGAGCATGCGGCGCGACATGTCCACGCCCCGAACCTCCCGGCACCTGGGCGCCAGTTCCGTAGCCAGTCTGCCTGTGCCGCAGCACACATCCAGGACTGTGCTGCCTTCCGGGATGTATTTGGCTATCATGTTCCGATGTTCCCCTTCCAGGGGATCGTAAAACCATCCATACAAAAACCCGTAAAACCACTGGGATCTTTCAACAACTTCCATCCCCCCCTCCTTGTGAATGGATTAGCAGGCCATTTCTTTGAGTTTTAGACCGGGACCGGTAAGGCTTCCGATCCCGGCCTGTGGCTATTTTTCATATTTGAACGAAACGCTTACCTTGGCCCTATAGGCTGTTACTTTGCCATCCTCAATTTTCATGTCAAGTTCTTTTACTTCAGCCACCCGCAATTCCTTGAGGGATGACGAGGCCATTTCCACAGCGCTTTTGGCGGCTTCTTCCCAGGAAGTCTTGCTTGTTCCCACCAGTTCAATAATTTTGTACACGCTCATGATAATCCTCCTTTGTTGGTTTTTAACAAAAGGAAACACATGCATCCGCGTATGCGGCGATCCAAAAACCGAGCTGTATTTTTTATAAAACCAGTGAATTACAGATAGTGCGCCATGGGAACACAGAAAGAAAACAGGGTAAAACCGGCGCCCGGATTAGATGGTCTGACAGAAAAAAATTCCTGATTGTAGGGGTGTGTTCCTAATGAAATCATAAAGGGTGGGTGGTTTTCCTGTCAAGGAAAACTGCTGCCAGAGGCGAAGTGCTTTTAGACGATAAGAACCCGGTTGCGGCCTTGATCCTTAGCGGCATAAAGCATTTGATCGGAACGGATAATCATCTCCTCCAAGGATTTATGAGTATCTATACAGGCTCCAATACTTACCGTTACCTGGATGCTATTATCTCCCACATTCACCTTGGAATTTCCGATAATGCGTCGAATTCTTTCAAGAAGTTTGGCCGCGTCATCCGGTTGAATGTTGGCGGCGAACACACAAAACTCCTCTCCCCCAAACCGGGCGACAATATCGGTTTCCCGGAAAGAAGCAGCCAGGGTATTGGCGACCACTTTGATCACCTGATCTCCTGCGTCATGGCCATAGGTATCGTTCACCTTTTTAAAGTGATCAATGTCAATGGTGGCCACCATGACGGCTTTCTTCTCCCTAATGGCGGCGGCATAAAATTTATGACCCAGATCAAAAAAATAGCGCCTGTTGTAAAGGGCGGTGAGAAAGTCCCTTGTGGACAGATTTTTGAATTTCCGGATATATCGCAGCAGATCCAGGCTCTGGGTAACCCTGCAATAGAATTCCTCAGTCAAAAATGGCTTATTCAGGAAATCCGTGGCCCCGCTTTTGATAAATTGGGCGGAAACAATCCCTCCCCCTTCGCTGGAAATTCCTATAATGGCCAGTGAATCCCTTCCGTGAGTCCTCCGGATTTCGTTGGTGAGTTGGATGCCATCCATTTCAGGCATGTAATAGTCTGTGATGACCATCCTGATGTCGGGGTGCTCAGCCAAAACCTGGAGGGCTTCTTTGCCATTGGTTGCCTCATAAATGTCGTAATGCCGTACCTTTAACAGGTCAACCACAGTTTGCCGATATAGACGCGAGTCATCCACTACCAGAATTTTGGTCTCCCGCGCCCGCAGGATATGCTTGATGAGAGACAGGACATAGTTGATGCTTTCAGGTCGTTTTTTGAGAACATAATCCACCACTTTATGGGACCAGATAAAATCCCGGGCGTCATCACTGAAAATCGCTGAAAACACGATGGAGGGAATATTTCTGGACAGTACAAATTCGATAATTTCCCCTTCCCGGGCATCAGGCAAGGTGTAATCCAGTACGCCAATGGCAAAATTATCGCCATGTTGATTAAACAGGGCCTCGGTTTCAGCCATGGAAGTGGCCCAATACACTTGGCATTTGAATTCGGATTCAATCCGTTCTTTCACGGCAGTCCCGAAAAACTGGCTATCCTCAACCAACAACACCCTTTCCATCATACCCCTTCCTTAATCGGCAATTCCTCCGCCAGAGTCCGGCAATACCCCACAATGCCAAATTGGTGACACATTGTAAGATACTAAATTTATAGCAAGAACCAAGATTATTGCAGAATAATGGATCCCATGAGTCTAAAAATGAAGCGATGCAATAACCATGCTAAAATTTGGTGGGAAAGGTCGATACCGGCTCATATCTCTTTGGAAAAGGAGGGGTGGATCAAGTTTATATACCCGCAAGTCTAAAAGGTAGTGTATTTTTCTTTCTGTAAATTCGTCTAAGGTCTTCCAAGGATGGGCAAGGGGATCAAGCCCCGGCCCCCCGAGGGGGGCCGGGGCTTGACAAAGTGGGCCAGCAGTATACTTCTTAAGGCGACCAAACCA
>JAEINP010000004.1 GCA_016342355.1 Desulfatibacillum sp. | reverse complement strand
CCGCCCCAGGAAATGAAAAAAGGAAAACAGATCAATGCTTTTTGCAATGATATTCTTTCAGACATGGATGCAGTCGGGATTTCACAAAAAATTGCTTCTGGAGACATAAATGCATCTGAAGCTGTTGAAGCAGCCATTTCAAGAGCCAGGAAGGT
Source organism: Desulfatibacillum sp. (assembly GCA_016342355.1). Classification (GTDB taxonomy): domain Bacteria; phylum Desulfobacterota; class Desulfobacteria; order Desulfobacterales; family Desulfatibacillaceae; genus Desulfatibacillum. The sequence continues at coordinate 157,305 of JAEINP010000004.1, read as the reverse complement.
CAACTCCGAATTGAATGCAATTGTAGTTGACACCTTTGATGAGGCTCTTGCCAATGCCGCCGCCCCTCTAAACGGCTTTTTTCGAGGCGTGCCATCCTTTATCAAGGACAATGAAGATGTCAAGGGAGTCCCCACACTGCAGGGTTCGAGGGCCGTCGCCCCAAAACATGCAGGAAAGTCCAGCAGATTTGTGCAGCAATTCCTATCCACCGGACTGATCCCCCTTGGCAAGACCTCCATGCCTGAATTTGGGTTGACCGCTACTACAGAATCCCTGATTTCCGGTCCAACGCGCAACCCCTGGAATACTGATTTCTCCACGGGCGGTTCTTCCGGCGGGAGCGCCGCTCTGGTTGCCGCCGGGGTTGTGCCTATTGCTCATGGGAACGACGGCGGAGGGTCCATCCGAATCCCCGCTGCATGCTGCGGTCTGGTGGGATTGAAACCAAGCAGAGACCGTCTCGTGAACATGGAGGGCTCCCGGTTCATGCCGTTGAATCTTGTACACCAAGGCGTTTTGACCCGCACGGTCAGGGACACCGCCTATTTTTTTCATGCGGCTGAACAGTTTTATAAAAACCCCCGGCTGCCTGAAATCGGTCTTGTTGAACATCCGGGGAAAAAACGCCTGAAAATTGGTTTTTTTCTGGATTCCCTCTACCAGGAGGCCCGTGATCAGGAAATTAGCGAAGGCGTTTTAAGCATGGCCAAAACTTGCGAAGATTTCGGGCATAGAGTCGAGGAAATTTCCTCACCGATCACCAGACAGATGGGGGACGATTTTATTGTCTACTGGGGCATGCTTGCGTTTTCGTTAAAATGGCTTGGGGGTCTGATGTTCGGAAAGGGCTTTGATCGGAACAAAGTTGAACCCCTTACATCCGGTTTAAGCCGTCATTTCATTGCAAAGTCGCACCGGTTGCCGTTTATGCCATTTGTCATGAAGCGATTTTCCAGGATGTATAGTCAAATCCTGGAAAACTATGATGTCCTTCTCTCGCCGGTGCTGGGCCATGAACCGCCGGAGATAGGAACTATGGGACCGGACATTCCTTTTGATCTCGCCTTGGAGAGGCTTAGGAAATTTGTGCCGTTTACTCCCGCCCAGAATGTTATGGGGATCCCGGCCATATCCCTGCCCTCAGGGAATCTGACGGCCAACGGATTGCCGGTCGCCATTCAATTCGATACTGCAAACGGCGGGGAAAAACGTCTACTGGAATTGGCGTACGAAATCGAGGAGGCCCGGCCCTGGCCCTTTGTCGGACAGGCCTAAGGGATGTGACCGGCGGGAGGCCCCTAAAAACACATAAGTCACTTATTTTCAGGCTTTATCTTTCAGGATGACAAAGAATTGATGGGAAGGCGCCCTATCGGACCGTTATTCCCAAACGTAAAAAGAGAGGCTATTACATGAAATCCCATCCCATCATCGACGCACACACTCATATCGGAGATATATTAAACAAGGGCGGGGGCGAAATCATCTGGAAAAAGAGAGTAAGCAAATCCATGATTTTGGATCCCATTAGTCTCTGGGGATGGGTGGGGTATCGTAATTTCGGCCTGGGAAACCTGCTATACCGTCTTTCTCTCAGCCGGGCCGTCACGGCCGAACAGGTTCGCAGCCAGGCTGGAACCCTGGAAAACCTTCGGACCTCCATGGACCGATTGGGCGTCACCCATAGCGCCTGCATGCCCATCCATCCTTACGTGGTCTTCGGCGATGTAGCGAAAGCTGCCAGCCAGGACCCCGGCGTGATCCCGTTCACCACCGTGGATGTGGCGGCCGGCGGCGATTTTGAGACGCAGCTGATGGCGGACAAGGCCAATGGAGCAAAAGGACTCAAGCTCCACGGAATAATCCAGAAGGCGCCCCTGGACGATCCGCGCACGCACAAAGCAGTGGAAGCTGCGGGCGGAGCAGGGCTTGCCGTGCTGTTTCATTGCGGTATTTCCAATTACTATAAAGGGGAAGAGAAAGGCAGGAATATCCCGGAATACGGCGCCGTGGACTACGCCGTGCGCCTGGTGCGGGAGCATCCGGACGTGCGTTTTGTAGTGGGCCATGCCGGCATGTTCGAAGTGGAGGAAGTCATGGAAAAACTGGCTGCCTTTGAAAATGTCCTTGTGGACACCTCGCTCCAGTCCGCGGCCAATATCAGGAAACTGATCCGTGCTTTAGGGCCTGACCGGGTGCTTTATGCTTCGGACTGGCCCTTTGGCGATGCCCGGGCCGCCCTGGCCTGTGCGCGGAAAGCCTGCAAAGGAGACGAAGCTCTGCTTCGGAAAGTTTTATTCGAAAACGCGGCAAGAGTTTACGGCATTCCGTAAAAAGGGAGAAAATCAATTTTTACTATTAACTTTATAAACCAACAAATCAAACGTATATCCAGCCGTTTGTGGCAAAATTCAGCTATGCCCTGCTCCCCAAAAACTGGACCGCTGGATGTGATATAATACCTTGGCATAGCCAAGAAAGATTCTGGTGAAAGGCAAGCGGCTCAGGTAGGAGAAGGTCATCGTTATTTTGAAAGAGGCACAGTGTAAGGGAGAAGAACTACATCTTGTGGTCCCACAAAAGGACCAAAATCAATGAGTTTATGCCAAGTCCGAGGTTCTCGCCCCTGGAGGGCTGCTGAAAAACCGGTTTGGCAAGGAGCAGCTCGGGTATAATTTGAACAACGAAAGCAAGAAGGAGGGATACATGGGTGGCTGGCACAAGACGGGATGCGCGCTCTGCGGGCAGAACTGCGGCCTGGAAGTTTTGGTGGAAAACAACCGCATGGTCAAGATCAGGCCGGACAAAAACAACCCCAGGAGCCAAGGCTATGTCTGTAGAAAAGGCCTCAATGTCCTCCATTATCAGCACCACGCGGACCGGCTCACCCATCCTCTCAAACGTCATGGAACGGGTTTTAGAAAAATATCCTGGGAGCAGGCAATAGAGGAGATTTCCACCAAGCTGGGAAAGATAATCGGCGAGCACGGCCCCAGGAGCTTTGTCTACATGGGCGGCGGCGGCCAGGGATGCCATTTTGAAGCCCTGTTCGGCATTCCCTTTATGCGCTCTCTGGGCTCCAAATACCATTACAACGCATTGGCCCAGGAGCTCACGGGCTATTATTGGGCCAACGGCCGCATGCTGGGGCGGCAGAACCGCATCCCTATGCCGGACGAACACGCTTCCGACATGCTCATCGCCTGGGGATGGAACGGCATGCAGAGCCACCAGATGCCCCGGGCCCCCATTATTTTGAAGGAGTTCGCCAAGAATCCGGACAAGCTCCTGGTATCCGTGGACCCGCGCAGGTCCAAGACCGCCAAGGCGGCCAACATCCATATAGCCCTGCGGCCCGGAACCGACGCCCTGTTGCTGCGCGCCATGGTCGCCCTGATCCTGGAAAAGGGATGGGAGAACAAGGCCTATATCCGCGATCATGTTTCGGGCTGGGAGGCAGTTAAGCCGTGGTTTACCGGCTTTGATTTGCAAAAAGCCTTGGAAGTCTGCCAATTGGAATATGGACAGGTGGAGGATTTCTGCAAGCTACTTTCCTCGCGCAAATGGTGCGTGCACCCGGACCTTGGGCTGGTGATGAACCGCCACAGCACGGCGGCCTCGTATCTTCAGAATGTCCTGATCGCCATCTGTGGCCGCTACTGCGTCCCAGGCGGCAATGTGCTGCCCCCCATTGTCATGCCCCTGGGCCTGCACTCGGACGAAAGAGACCCGGAATCTTGGCGGACCGTGGCCACTGATTTTCCGGCCATCACCGGCTTTTTTCCCCCCAATGTCCTGCCCGAGGAAATCCTCTCGGACCACCTTGAAAGGCCGCGGGCAGTCATCACATGCGGCTCCAACCCTTTGCGCTCGTATGCGGACACCACGGCCTATGAGAAGGCTTTCAAGGACCTGGATCTTCTGGTGACCATTGAGCTGGCCATGACCGAGACCGCTCGCATGGCCCATTATGTTCTGCCCGCCCGGTCGGCCTATGAATCCTGGGACGGGACCTTTTTCCCCTGGACCCATCCCCAGTCCTTTTTCCAGATGCGCCGCCCCATTGTGGAACCGGAAGGAGAGCCCCTTGAATGCGGGGAGATTTTCACACGGCTTGCCGACGGCATGGGACTTATTCCGCCCATTCCCGATTCTTTGCATGAGGCGGCCCAAAGGGGACACTTGGATTTTTCCATGGAAATGGCCGCTTATGTCCAGAAGACCCCCGAGGCACTGCAAAAAATCCCCTTTGTCATGGCCAAGACCCTTGGCAAGGCCATGGGCTCGGCCCACCGGGCCATGCTCGTGGGTTTGTTGCAACAACGGCTGGCCTCCTACAAAGCCCCGGATGGCGAAATTTTGGAGCCCATGGACGTTTTTGAGCGAATATTGGATGGGAAAGGTCTGCTTCCCGAGACACCGGAATTTTTCAAAACCGGTTTGGGCAAGGGCCTGGCCAAACACTGGATAACCATGTATGGGCTCTCTCGGGTCAAGCCCGCAACCAGCATGCAGGAAGCCGACCGCCAGGGATTCACACAGGCCTTGGCTATCAAAAAGGCGCTGGCTCCCGACCGGGTCTGGAAAGTAGCCAAGGCCGCCGTGAAGCTAAAAAGTTACCTGCCTTTGATGCAACTGGCCCCGCCCTCCACCATGGCCGAAGCAATCTTTGAAGCCATAATAGACCACCCGGAAGGCATATGGGTTGGAAAAAGCGACCCGGACAATTTCAAGGAAATCAAAACTTCGGATGGAAGAGTCCAAGTACACGTCCCGGAAATGGAGGACTGGGTTCTGGGTCTCACCCCGGAGTCCGAGGAGGAAGAACTCACCCTGCCTGATGAGTTTCCCTTGGTGCTGCTTGCGGGAAGGCACGTGAAAACCAATGCCAACTCCTTGATGCGAAATCCCGAGTGGAACAAGAAACTTCGGGCCTGCACCTGCATGATGAACCCGGACGACGCCAAAGAACTGAGCCTGGAAGACGGCCAGCAGGTAAAGATCACAACGGAAGCGGGAGAGGAAATCGTGGAACTGGAGGTTTCCAGGGCGGCCCGCAAGGGCCAGGTCGCCGTGCACCACGGATTCGGGCTCATTTACCAGGACAAGGTTTTTGGGGCCAACATCAACAGGCTGACAAAGAACACCCACCGTGACCCCCTGGCGGCCACCCCCCTGCACCGGTATGTGCCGTGCCGGGTGGAGGCCTGTTAGAAACTTGATTCAGAGGTATTGATGCAAACCATCTGCTCCCACACCTATGAAGAGTATCTGGAAAAGGTAAAGGCCTTTCACGGCCACGTGGCCCAGGGTACCCGGACTTTACCACACAATTCCATGTATATGGTGCCAGACGAAATGGTTGGGGGACATAGGGGCAATTGCGGCGCGGTTCGCCCAATTTATTCGCAGACTATCCTACAGGGAATCCGGAATGCAGGGGAAAACAGATGGAATCCGTGAGTGAAAATGACAAACGGCAATAGTTACGCCTGTGGGATGCTTACGGAAACGTCAAGGCTTTTGGGCATGGCGTGGAGCAAGGGCAGGATCAACCGCAGAGGCCAAAGCCTCTGCGATTATTCCCGTCAACAACTTTTCCTGAATACCTGGCTGAACTCGTCAGCCAGGGTTAATTCGAATGCGGCATGTTCCTGGTAAAACTTATCCCAGAACGCGTTGGATGGCTGCGGTGATTTCTTCGGCGGAAGCCGGTTTGGGGATATAGTCATCTGCTTCCATGCTCATTCCGTCATAGTGGGAATAGCGTGTGGACGTCACATGGGAAGCCACGGCTGTGAGCATGATAATGGGAATATCCTGGTATTTTTCGTCTGCTTTGAGCTCAGAGCAAACGGCATAGCCGTCTTTTTCGGGCATCATTACGTCCAAAACAATGGCGTCAGGAGGATTTTCTTTGACCTTATCAATCCCCTCCACTCCGTCATAGGCCACTTCCACTGCATATCCTTCCTTTTCCAGGTAAGATTTTATAATGGCGCAGAAATCAGGCTCATCGTCCACCACAAGAATTCTCTTTTTGTTTGCCATGTGTGTTCCTCCTTATAATTTGTACTGATTCAACCTACCTGCAACACTGTCCAAATCTTGATCAGGCTTATCAAACTTCGGGTCTGGGATACAATCCGGCGCCTTTTACCAATTCGGGCACTATTTCCTCCCATTCAATGGCCATGACATGGAAACCTGCCACGCCCTTTACTTCTTTTAGCCGTTGCATGGTTTCTATGCAAATTTTGATCCCTTCTTCCGCTTGTTTTTCTTTAGGCTGGTCTGAAAGCCGTTTAATGATCTCGTCAGGCACATCCATACCCGGGACCCGGTTCTTCATGTATTTGGCCATACCTGCTGATTTCATTGGGGTTACTCCCGCCAGAATGAACACCTTTTCTGTCAGGCCCCGGTCATTGGCAAGCCCAATCCATTTTTCAAATTTTTCCACATTATAGATGCACTGGGTCTGAATAAACTCCGCGCCTGCGGCAATTTTTTTAGCAAGCCTGGGTACTCTTACCTCAAAGGGGTCGGCAAAAGGATTGGCGGCCGCGCCCACAAAAATCTTGGGAGGCCCTGCAATGTCTCCGCCACCCAAAAATTTTCCTTCGTCACGCATATGACGCACTGTCTGGACCAGTTGCATGGAATCCAGGTCATGGACATTCTGGCCTGTAGCGCAATCCCCAAAACTCTGGTGATCGCCTGAAAGGCACAGCATGTTGTTAATACCGAAACCCGCCGCGCCCAGGATATCCGATTGCATGGCAATGCGGTTCCTGTCCCGGGTGACCATCTGGAGCACCGGGTCCAGCCCCATGAGCTTGATCTTGATACAGGCGGCCAGGCTGCACATGCGCGTGACTGAGGTCTGGTTATCCGTCACGTTGATGGCGTCCACACAGTCCTTGATCAGGTTGGCCTTTTCCTCCACTTTGGAAAGGTCGGTGCCGCGGGGAGGACCACATTCACTGGTAACCGCAAGATGTCCGGCTCGTAGAATTTTTTCCAGCTTGCTGTCGGTTTTCAGGCTCATGATTGCACGTCCTCCTTCGCCACTTTTCTGGGGCCCCCGGCCCTATCCGTAGACCAATCCTTGAGAGGGGCGATCTGCTCGTATTCATCCATCTTGCCCAGAGCGGTAAGGCGATCCACAATAAGCTGCCAGGCGCAATCCACTTCCTTGCTGATTTCGCACTTGCCTTTGGTGGAGCCGCCGCATGGCCCATTGAGCACGCGTTTGGCGCAACGGGAAACAGGGCATATGCCTCCGGTGCTGGCTAGAACGCAAGAGCCGCAGGCCTGACAACGTTCGGTCCAGAGTCCCCGTTCTTCCGTGGCGCCCAAAAAGCAGGTGTTGACGCCGGGTAGCACCACGGTGGATAAATATTTTTCTGCTGTAAATTGGACGCCTACCCCGCATGCCAGGGACAGGATGGCGTCGTAGGTGTCGGCGATGTCCCGGATTTCCTCCAGGTACTCGTGGTCGCACTGACGCTCCAGGGTTCTTTCTTCAATCAGGATTTGTTGCCCCTGTTTGGCGAAGTACATACGCAGGGCCGAAGCCAGGATCCCCACCTCCTTTTTACCCCCGGCTTCACAGACGGTTACACACTCGTTACAACCCAGGATCAGCAACTTCTTGCAATCCTTTACCGTATTAATGACTTCTTCAATGGGTTTGGGTGATGCTACAATCATGGGAAAAGCCTCTCCTTTCCAGGCGCTACGCTGCCTTGCCTTCCTTTGCCAGCTTCATGGGGTTGGGACCCAGTTCATGGATTTTTTCAACCATGTCCCGGGCATAGGCGGCGAACTTGGGGCCTTCGGCGGAAGAAAGGTTGTACATCTGCACCCTCTGCCCTCCCATGCCCACGGAATCCAGAACCTTTTGGGCCTGGAGCATCCGTTTCTTCGCCCGGAAATTGCCATTGGTGTATAGGCATTCGCCTTCCATACACCCCACAATGTAGGCGCCGTCCGCACCCTTTTCTATGGCCTTTAACAAATGGATGACATCCACCTTCCCGGTACAAGGTACCCGGATGACCTTGATGTTTGCCGGATACTCAAGTCTCATGGACCCTGCCAGGTCCGCTGCTGAGTATCCTCATTGGTTACAGCAAAAAGCCACAATGATCGGTTCGAAATCCTGCGTCATAGAACTCCCTCCAATAAGGCTTCCACTTTGCATAAAATCTGTTCGTCCTCGTACCAGTTCAATTTGATGGCCTTAGCCGGGCATTCGGAGGTGCATACTCCGCATCCCTGGCACAGGGCCATGTCGATCTCGCTTTTGCCTTCCTCATTGATGCGCGGTACTCCAAAGGGGCAGGACCTGACGCAAATAAGGCAGGAGGCGCATTTTTCCTGATCCACCACAGCCTTGACCGCAGACAGGGTCAGGGTGTCCTGGGACAGGAAGGTGGTGGCCCGGGAAGCGGCGGCCAACGCCTGGGCCACGCTTTCGGAAAGGAGTTTGGGGCTGTGGGCCGTGCCGCATATGAAAATTCCTTCCGTCGCCATGTCAACAGGCCGCAGCTTGACGTGGGCTTCCATAAAATAGCCTTCGGCGTTCCTGGCGGCTTTCATGATGGTGGACAATTCCTCGTTTTCCTCCGGAACCATGCCGGCGGACAGAATCAAATTGTCCGCTTCAAGCTGAAGCCGTTTGCCTAAGACAAGATCCTTGAAGGTGACCAACACCCCGTTTTCCGAAGCCTCCACAACCGGGGGATCCTCCTGATGGAACCGGAAGAACATGACCCCCAGCTTGCGAGCCTCCTGGAAGTATTCCTCCATGGTCCCGTATGTCCTGATATCCCGATAAAAGACAAAAACCTCGGCGTCGGGATTGGACTTTTTAATATGTAAAGCATTCTTGATGGCGGACTGGCAGCAAATCCTGCTGCAATTGGGGTTTTCTTCGTTCCGGGACCCCACGCACTGGATCATGGCGACTTGACTCATGCCCTTGGCTGCATCAGGATTATCTGTCAACAGGCGAGCGAGTTCCACCTGGGTCCTGACCCGGTCGTCTTCGCCGTAGAGAAATTCTTTGGGTTGGTATTCCTTGGCGCCAGTGGCCAGAATGACCGCGCCATGGTCGATTTTCCGTTCGTACATGCCAGGGCCGACCAGGATTTCCGTGGTGAAATTGCCCTTGAACCCTTTAAAATCAACGACTAACGAGTCGGTGAGAATCTGGATTTTGTCATGGTTCAGAACCCTTTTCACCAAGGGCGCCAGGTGTTCGGCAATGCTTACCCCTTCAATGGTTTTAGTGAGCTTGAGGGCCATGCCTCCCAGTTGGGCTTCTCTTTCCAAGAGCACCACTTCAAATCCCTGATCTCCAAGAGACAGGGCGGCGGTCATGCCTGCAACGCCTCCGCCAACCACAAGGCAGCGGCGGTTCACCGAGAGCCGTTTTTCCTCCAGAGGCATCAGGGTGGCAGCCCGGGCCACGGACATACGCACCAGGTCCTTGGCCTTTTGCGTGGCCTGTTCCGGCGTTTTGGAATGGCACCAGGAGTTCTGATTCCGTATATTCGCCATTTCAAAGAGGTATTTGTTCAGCCCGGCCTTTTGGAGCGTATCCATGAAGATGGGCTCGTGGGTCTTGGGAGTGCACGACGCCACAACAACTCTGTTGATGTTGTGCTCCTCGATGAGCTCCTTCATGGAATCCTGGGCATCCTGGCTGCATGTGAACAGATTGTCGCCTGAATACACCACATGGGGCAGGGTGGCTGCATATTCCTGGACTGCGGGAACGTCCACAATCCCGGCAATGTTGATGCCGCATTTACAGACAAAAACCCCCACTCGGGGCGCATCCTGCGAGATATCCTTTTCCTCTGGCATCTCCACGGATTTGGTAAGGGTGTCGCGGCTATTCGCCAGGGCCACACCTGCCGCACAAGCGGCGGCGCTGGCCTCGGTGATGCTGGTGGGAATGTCCTTGGGACCCTGGAACACGCCGCAGGCATAAACGCCATCCCGGCTGGTTGTCACGGGTGCAAAGGGAGTGGTGATGGCAAAATTATGTTTGTCCACTTCCACGCCCAGGCGTTCCGCCAGCGCCCCCACGTCCTTCTGGATCTGAAGGCCTACGGAGAGGATGACCATGTCAAAGACTTCTCTTTGAATCTGGCCGTTTTCGTCTGCGTACCGGATTTCCAGGTCCCGGGTGTCTTTCAAATCCTCGATGGTATGGACCCTGGCCTTGACAAAGCGTACTCCTTCCTTGTCCTTGGCCCGGTTATAATATTGTTCGTAATCTTTGCCAAAGGTACGCATGTCCATGTAGAAGATGGCGCAATCCACATCTTCCTCGGAGTGCTCCTTGGCAATCATGGCGTCCTTGCAGGCGTACATGCAGCAGACCGAACTGCAATAGGTGTTGCCGCACCGGTTGTTGTCCCGGGACCCCACGCACTGGAGCCAAGCGATTTTTTTTGGCTCCTTGTGGTCCGAGGGCCTGGCAAGGTGTCCCATGGTAGGTCCAGAGGCAGACAGGATGCGTTCGAACTCCAGGCTGGTCATGACATTGGGGTTGATCCCATACTGGTAAAATTCCCGGAATGGCGTGGGATCAAAGGGCTCGCAACCCGGTGCCAAAATGACCGAACCCACCTGGATTTCCAGGTCCTTATCCTTTTGGTCGTGCATGACCGCGCCAGCAAGGCAGGCGTCCACGCATTGGTAGCACTCGGAGCATACACCGCACTTGAGGCAGCGCAGGGCTTCCTCCCGGGCTTCCTGCTCGTTGTATCCGCAATGGACTTCGTCGAAATTGCCCGCCCTGGATTCGGGTAACAGGCAGGTCATGCCAACACGGTCCTTTTTAGGCTCGTCTGTGAGTTCGGGCTTATAAAAGGACCAGTCTTTTTCCCGGCCTTCCTTCAGGTCCAGGCCGTTTATAAACCGATGAATGCTTTCCGCAGCTTCCTTGCCGTTTGCTACGGCGTCCACCACGCTTTTAGGACCATAAAAGGTGTCGCCCCCGGCAAATACCCAGTCAATGGGAGTCTGGAGGGTGGTGGGGTCAGCCTGCAGCCCGCCGCGAGGTGTGACGGAAATGCCCTGGTTGTCCGTGTAGGAAAGGTCTGCGGCTTGGCCGATAGACACAATCACCGTGTCCGCACTCATGGCTGTGCAGTCTTCATCGTCATATTGAGGATTGAACCGCCCCTGCTCATCAAACACGCAGGTGCAGGCCATGAATTCCAGGCCGGTCACCTTGCCATTTTCGACCCTGAATTCCTTGGGGCCGAAACAGTTGACGATATCAATCTCGCTTTCCAAAGCCTCTTCAATTTCATAATCCCAGGCTGGCATTTCCTCCCGGGATTCCAGGCAGACCTGCCTGACGTTTTCAGCGCCCAGGCGCTTGGCAACCAGGGCCACGTCAATGGCAACGTTACCGCCGCCAATGACCACCACGTTTTTGCCCATTTCAACTCTTTTGCCAAGGGCCGTGTCCCGCAGGAAGTCCACACCCTGGATGATCCCCTGGGCGTCTTCGCCAGGGATGCCAAGAGCCCGGCCCCCATGGAGGCCCGTGGCCAGGAATACGGCCTGGAAACCGTCCGAGCGCAAACTGTCCAGGGTGATATCCGTTCCAAAGCTCACGCCTGTTTGGATTTCCACACCCATGTCCGTGATGGTCTTGACCTCTGCGGCAATGACTTCCCGGGGCAAGCGGTACTCGGGGATGCCCACGGCCATCATGCCGCCCACCACGGGCAGTTTTTCAAATATGGTTACTTTGTAGCCCTTCATGGCCAGGAAATAGGCAGTGGAGAGCCCGGCAGGGCCGGCCCCCACAATGGCGATCTTTTCCTCCCTGGCTTCCTCTACTTGGGGCACGTACCGGTCGGTAAGCTCAAAGTCGTGATCCGCCAAGAACCGGTGCAGGTACTGGATGGCAAGGGACTCATCCGCGCCGCCCCGGGTGCATTCCCCTTCGCAAGGATGGTGGCATACGCGACCGCAGACGCCGGGAAAGGGATGTTCCTGCTTGAACAATTTCAGGGCTTCTTCGTATTTTTCTTCGTTGATCAGGGCGATATAGCCCTGGATGCTCACGTGGGCCGGACAGGTGGCCTTGCATGGGGCGGTTCCCATCTTGGTGATGGCGTATGCTCCGGGAATAGCCTGGGCATATTTTTTAAACGCGGCTTTCCGGTCCATTAGCGATTCGTTGAATTCGTCGGGCAGGCTGATGGGGCAAGCCTTGGCGCACTCTCCGCAACTGGTGCATTTGTCCGGATCAATAAAACGGGCTTTTTGATGAACCTTAGCGGTAAAGTTGCCTCTTTCTCCTTCCAGCATGTCCAGTTCTGCGCCTGTGATCAACTCAATGTTCAAATGCCGGCCGACCTCGACCAGTTTGGGTGAGATGACTCACATGGTGCAGTCGTTGGTGGGAAAGGTCTTATCCAAACGGGCCATTAGCCCGCCAATGGCCGAAGATTTTTCCACCAAATAGACGTAGTAGCCGGAATTGGCCAGATCCAGGGCGGATTGCATACCTGCAATTCCAGCCCCCACCACCATAACGGAACCCACAACTTCGTTTTTATCAGGTCTGTTACCGGTCATACTATTTTCCCCCAGCGTGTTTGCCCCAGCTTGTATTGGGATCGTCCTGTCGGGTATCCAGCGATTCGGTTGGCTTAAGGTTGAGAACCTGGGGCAACATATGCTCCCAGCCCAGAGTGGCGATTGCCACGCCGTCCATTCCGGCCTGTTTGGCTGCCGCAATGGTGTCCGCCGCAATCTGCGCGCATTCCCGCGCCTTGTCAGAGGCGGTCATGATGCGTTTTATCAGACCCTGGCCCACGGACACATGGTCGGAATGGCGGTCAATATAACGGGCCATACCCACGGATTTGAGCAAGAGAACCGTCGGTAAAATCTTTATTTTGTCCCTGGGCGCCTTTTGTAAAAACTCGTCCAGGTCCGCCATATCAAAGACCGGAGGCGTGACAAAGAACCGGGCGCCAGCCTCAATCTTACGCTCCATTTCTTCGATTTCCAGTTGCAGCGCTTTACCCCGGACATTGGCGTTAACCGTGGACCCGCAGAAAAAAGACGGGGCTCCAATCAGGTCCACTCCAGCCATGTCCTTTCCCTTGGCCATGCCCTGGATGGTTGAGAGAAGCCGGATCAGGTCAATGTCGTAGACTGCGGAAGCCTCGTGATGGTCTCCAAAGCTGGGGTCCTCGCCGGTTACAGCCATGATGTTTTCCACACCGCTGGCTCCAGCCGCCAAAAGATCCGCCTGCAGGGCCAGCCGGTTTCTATCCCGGCAATTGACCTGCATGACTGTGGGCAGCCCCTTGTGTTGCAAAATCAGGGATGCTCCCAGGGAACTCATGCGCATGACCGCACTGTTCATTTCCGGGACCACAAAGGCGTCCACCTGCTCCTTGACCCTTATGGCGTTGGCTGTAAACTTGTTGATATCCACCCCTTTGGGGGGCTCCATTTCTGCCAGCACAATGAATTGTCCGGCCTCGGACTTGTCTCTTAGCTGCATACATAACCCTCCGGAAAGACGATTAGATACACCTACGGTACTAAGGGTGCACAAATAGACCGGCGACCGATCAAACAGGCCGCAACCACCGAATTATAAAAAAAACAAATAGATTGGAAATAACCGAGTTCGACAAAGGGGCAGTCCCGAGGGGACATCCCCTGGCATCAAAAAAACCGTCAGCTTCGGAATTTTATTGTCAGTTGTCGTTGATCCAGATTCTCGCTATGTAATGGCCGAAAATCTCTCCTCTTGCTTCATAAATCCACTGCAAAAGGGAAAGAGGTCATACTTTCAGTTACAAGAAGTGCTTGTTGATTGATTAGACTGCAAGCTGGGGATGCATAGCTATCGGACTGTTTGGAATAAACTGAACAGTAATGAAACAGAGAGTGAGGCAAGTAGTCCGAATTAGCTGGGATGGATCAGACATGCGTTGTTGATTTCCCGTACCCCCATGGATGACATTGTCCATAGTCCGTTTCTTGATAAAAGCAATATACCATCTTTGCCGAACAGGCAAGCATTTCCTGCAATAATAGCAAATTTACCAAGCCCTTAAAATCGGCTATCTTGTCCCAAAAAGCTGGATAAGTCCATGTTCTCCTGGTTAATTTGATACTACAACGTGGTACTTTCAGGCAGGGCAGGAAAGGCATGAGAGACGCCTGATTGGGGTGTTTTTCCTTGCCATTGCTTTTCCCGGGCCCAATCCGTCCGCTTTCTGGGATTAGCCGTTGCATGCATGAGGAATGCATTATATGAGACAGCCTTGCATCCAGCGGCATTGACGTGGTAATCTGATAAAATAGTATGACCCGGATTCATCGGCGATTGATTTGACAGGCCGCACCCATTAGCATGCCCTGTCTGCACTAACCCCATGGGAGACTGAGTATGATTTTTTCAGGAGAACTGGACCATTTTAACAGCGCGGATCTTCTGATGATTCTTGGGCAAATGGAAAAGGAAGGCCACCTGACGGTCTCTTTTGGCAAGGAAGCCCTTTTTGTGGGAATCAGAGACGGGCGTATCATTACGGCTTACAGTTTTCCGTCTGATGAAAAGATTTTTCGCTCCTTGGTATGGCGCAGGCTTTTGGACAAGGGACAGCTTACCGCAGTCAGTAAAATCAAAGAGGAAACAGGACTACCTTTGAAACATGTCCTGGAGGCAATGCAACTTGCCGGGAGTAGCTCAATCCAAAAAGTGCTGGAGCAGGGCATGAGAGAAGTCCTTTTCCAGTTTTTGCTTTCCACCCGGGGGCATTTTCACTTTTCCGATGTGCTCATTGGAGAAAGCCCAGGGGAGGGCCTTTCCATCCAGGGTGTCATCCTGGATTTGTTACACAGGCTGGACGAATGGAACGACACCCTGCACCAGATCGGCCCGGTTTCCAGCAACGTGACTCCCACCGCAGAAGGCCGGGAGGCTCTGGATTTACCTCCTGATATCCAGGCTGTCATGGATCTGGCCCAGGAATCCAGAACCCTTGGACAAATTTTGGAACTGGCCCCCATGCCAAGTTTTATGGCCTTGCAGGCTGTGACCCAGGCCAGGGATTCAGGGTGGTTGGATATAAGAAATGACCAGACCAAATCGTTATGTTCTTCCCATGTCCAGCCAGACCCCTTGTATGAAAGATTCCACCAGTCTTTTGAAAAGATTGTCCTGTCCCTGGATGTGGAACCCAAGGTGGCTGCCGTTGCGGCTTTTTGCCAGGAGAATTTTGACCAGACACTCATCATCCGGGCCAAACATGGGGTTATGAATATGGTTACCCAGTTTTTCTCCCGGGAAAATTCCCAGGAGGGGAAGATGGATGTCCCAGTGCCTAACCGAAACCTCCTCGACAGTCCGGTTTTTTCGTGGGTCCTGGATTCAGGATCTCCTTTCGTGGGCAAGATTTTAGTTACAAACTTGTTTGAAGGCATTGTGGAACTGCCCGATACCGGCCAATGCGGAATCATTCCTCTGGAAAACAACGGGAACAGCCAGATTCTGGCCTTTGTGACTTCCGCCGAGGAATCAATGGGCGTCAGCCCTTTCCATTACCTGGAACTCATAGGCTGGCTGGTAAGCCCCACACCCGAAAACACGTTGTCTGGCCAGCAGCCCGGCCCTCTCCCTCCGGAGATTGAGAACCTGGCTTCCCTGGCTGTTCCCAGAACACTGGCCAGAGATAAGGCAAACGTTATTGTAAAGGCCATTGAAGACCTCCCCCCCATGCCCCGGGTCGTTATTAAAGCCCTGGACATATTGGGAGATCCCACAACATCAATGGCTGATCTGGCCGACGCCCTGGGCAAGGATCCGTCCCTGGTGGCCAGGATTATCCGGGTAAGCAATTCTGCTTTGTTCAGCCGGGGGAAGCATATTGCCAACCTTAACGTGGCTCTCGCCCGCCTGGGGCAAAAAGCCGCTCGCAGTATTGTGCTTATCACCTCAGCCAACTCCATGTTCTCTTCAGTCAAACAATCCTCCGCTATGTTTGCGCAGGATTTATGGCAACATTCCATGGAGTGCGGACTGGCCTCCCGGTGCGTGGCCCGGGCCGTGGGCTATCAGGACCCCGAGGCCGCCATGGCAGCCGGTGTCTTGCACGACATCGGAAAACTGGCTATCCTGCTTCGCTTGCCCGAGCAATACCCAGCCATTCGGAGAAAGCAGGCCGTTGCTCAACTGGTTAGCACAGAGGCGGAAAGACAGATCATGGGCTTTGACCATTCTATGATCGGAGAAATGCTTCTGAAAAAATGGGGTCTGCCTGAAAGCCTGGTTCGGTGCGCCCAATACCATCACAAGCCCTTCCTGGTGAAAGAGGATAGCCTGCTTGTCAGCATTGTCGTTTATGGCAATATCCTGAGCCACATGTTTGGCTCCGGACTTGCTGACGTGAAACAAAACAACCCTCTGGGCATGGTGGACGTCCTCAGCCAGTTGCAGCTGAGCGCCAAAGATAATCAGGCCCTTGTGGAAGAAATTAAAGAAGTTTTTAAAAATACCGACTTGGAATAAAGAGAGGCTTTATGTCAAAAGACCTGAAAAAAATGTACAGGACCGTGGTGGGCGATCATTTCCCTCCCCAAATGGAAATCAGCTTTGTTGATGAGGCGGAACGGCAAACCCTTTTTTACGAAAAGGTGACCTGGGAGATTGCCGGAGAAGCCAAAGGGCTTCGCTATGGCGAAAACCCAGGCCAGGAAGCGGCTTTGTATAAGCTGGTGAACGGCAACTTGACCTTGGGGGAAGCAAAAACCATTGCTCCCGGCCAATACCTTGCCTCAGATATTGAACTTTTGCAGTCCGGCAAACATCCCGGCAAAACCAATCTTACAGACGCAGATAACTCTCTTAATATTCTACGCTATTTTATGGACAGGCCCGCCGCCGTTATTGTCAAACATAATAACCCCTGCGGAGTGGCCTTAGGCATCAGCCTGGAGACAGCCTACCTGAACGCCTACATGGCTGACAGGGTGGCCGCATTTGGCGGATGCATTGCCTTAAACCGTCCGGTGGATAAAGCAACAGCCGAGGCCATTGCCGCCCAGTACGCGGAGGTGGTTGTTGCTCCGGGTTACGAAGAAGGGGCTATGGATATCCTGGCCAAAAGGAAAAATCTGCGGGTCATCGCCATCAATAATATGGAACGCCTTTCCTCCTTTGTGGGCCAGCGTGTGGTGGACTTTAAAAGCCTGATTGACGGCGGAGTCATTGTCCAATGGTCCTTTGTTCCCGAGACCCTGAAGAAGGAAGATCTTAAACTGGCTGAAACCGAATACAAAGGGGAAACCATCCGTATCAAGCGCCAACCCACCGAAGCGGAGTTGGAAGACCTTTTGTTCGGCTGGCTGGTGGAGTCCGGCATCACCTCCAATTCCGTGATCTATGTGAAGGACTGCGTGACAGTAGGCATAGGCACCGGGGAGCAGGACAGGGTGGGCGTGGCCCAGATAGCCCGGGACAAAGCATATAGAAAACTGGCGGACCGGTATTGCTTCAACTCCCACGGAGTCTCCTACAACGAACTGGCCGACAAGGAGAAAAAGGGCGAAATCGATGCCCGGGTGGCCGTGGAAAAAGGCGGGCTGATTGGTTCAGCCATGGTTTCCGATGCCTTCTTCCCGTTCCGGGACGGCGTGGATGTGGGAATCCAGGAGGGCATTACCTCCGTGGTGCAGCCCGGGGGGGCCATGAACGATCATGAGGTCATTTCCGCATGCAACCAGTCGGATGTCACCATGGTATTTACCGGACAGAGAAGCTTCAAACATTGATTTTTCGATCTCGAGTCAGTCCTCGCAGATGACATCTCTTTGTGCGTTTTATGCCTGCCTAAAGGCCTTTTGGCTCTTTGGGCAGGCAATGGACTTGCTAAATGATATTTCCCGCACCTTTGCCACGACTTTTTTCCGCCCCTCCAATCGGTAGCTGTGGCTTGTCAGGTGGCCAATCCCTGGGAGGTGGCCATGCCTGATTCCGGTGATAGCCCCAGGCCTGATCGGAAACCTCTCTTTAAAAGCCTGTTCTCTTCAATAGAGAATGTTCCAGATGGCTGGACCCCGGGGCAGGACAAGGTCCTCCGTTTCATGTTTGCGGGGATTATGGTTCTGAGTGCAGTCGTCCTTCTGCTTGCAGTCCTGGTGATGTTCCAAGAGAGACAATGGGCTCTGGCCGCCATAATTTTTGTATTTTTTTGCTGGATTCTCGGTGTGCTGATTCTGCGAAAAAGTGCATCGTGGGCAATGATCCTTATCCACTTTATGGCTTTGGCCTATTGCACGGGACTGGCAATTATGCTCATGGCGGGCCCTTTGCGCGCGGGACTCCTGTATTTGTTTGCGTTTCAGATTCTTACAGCAGGGTTTTTCGGGAGAAGGGCGGCCATAATTGCTATGGGCCTCAACCTAAGCGCCCTTGTGGCCGTGGCTATCGCGGCAGCCATGGGGTACCTGTCATGGTCCGTTCCCATGGAGAACCGGCTTTTCGTGTGGGTATCTGTCAGCATTAGTTTCCTTTTTCTCTCCGGGATTGCTTCCTTTACTCTCGTCCATCGCAACAGGGAGATCCTTTCGGCCCTAAATGGCGAACGGGAGGCCAATAGCAAGCTGCGTCATGAAACCGATGAGAGGGAGGCCGCTGTCCAGGCCCTAAAGGACAGCGAAAAGCAATATCGGCAATTAGTGGAGAATATCAATGAAGTGGTTTTTTCCCTGGATGCTCAGGGGCGGTTTACCTATGTGAGCCCAAGAATTACTCTTGTTACAGGGCTGGAATATCGGGAACTCCTTAATACACCCTTTTCCACTCTGGTTCACCCGGACGACCGTGAGGAAGTTGACAGAAATCTTGATAGCGCCCGAACCGGGGAAAAGTGTTCATCCATTTTTCGAACAAATACAGAAACTCAGGAACTATGCTGGGTTTCCGCAGCCCTCACACCGAATAGGGATACAGGTGTTGTAACCGATATTTTTGGGCTTCTTAAGGATGTCACCGCACACAAAGCCGGGCAGCAGGAAAAAGAATTGCTGGAAAACCGGCTTGCCCAGGCTCAACGACTTGAAGCTGTCGGGCGCCTTGCAGGGGGCATCGCCCATGATTTCAACAATATGCTATCTCCCATACTGGGTTACTCGGAAATGCTTCTTCACGATTTTGCCGATGACAAGAAGGCCAGGGAGAGCCTCTCGGAAATTGTGGTGGCTGCCAGCAGGGCCAAGGACCTTGTCCGCCAAATCCTGATTTTCGGAAGTAAGGCGGATGATCATCTGCGTCCCTTGGAATTAGGCGCGCTTGTCCGGGACACATTAAAACTGGTCAGGGCCTCCCAGCCTGCCTCAATCAATATTTCCACTCTCGTGGGACCAATGCGATTTGTCGTGAATGCAGACCCCACCCAACTCCAAAGGGTGCTCCTGAATATCTGTTCCAACGCCGTCCATGCCATGAAGGGAAGGGAGGGCCTGTTGGAAATAATTTTGGAACTCGATTTTTTGACAGAGAGTAAGAGCTTATCGGGCAAGAACATAAAACCAGGACCTTATGCGCGACTGACAATCCGGGATAACGGCCAGGGGATGACCCCTGAAATCATTGACAAAATTTTTGAACCTTACTTTACCACAAAAGAAGTGGGGGAAGGCGCTGGAATCGGCCTGGCTGTGGCCCATTCCATCATTACCAACCTGGGAGGCAGTATCCAGGTTACCAGCCAGCCTGAAAAGTGGACCTGCTTTTGCATTCTCCTGCCTCTTATCGAAAGCCAGCCCATTGAGGAACAACCAGTTAGTGCAGCGCCCCTGCCCATGGGAACAGGCCATATTCTGTTAGTGGACGACGAGCCCTCCATCGTTGATATGACAAGGCAAATGTTGACCCGTTTGGGTTATGAGGTCACCGTCGTCGATAACGGCCTGGAAGCGCTTGAGATCCTGGAATCCTCTCAAAAGGGTTTTGACCTGGTAATAACAGACCTTGCCATGCCAGGCATGACGGGGGATAAACTGGCAATGCATGCCAAGGAACACCATCCGGGGTTGCCGATTATCCTCTGCACAGGTTATTCAGAAACCCTGTCAGGGAAAAAAGCTGCAAGAATGGGCATATCTGCCATTTTAACCAAACCTGTGGATATGCGCCATATGGCCGCAACGGTTTATAGGTTTATAAATCTGAAATGATTCGGTTTACACCCTGTTCGACATTTTTATTATAGGTTTGCAATACAGATAAAAACGGGGTATAGACCACACTTTTTAGGGGCCTGGGAGCAAAAGGCCACGTGTCCGATAAGGAGGGGATCGGTATTAACCGGTTCCTTTTTTTATCCGCATGGCTGCCAATGGCCGGATTATTGAATATTTTGTCAGGTAACTATCTGCAATATAGGGAAAAGGGGACTGCTAATGAAGATTTCCAAAGTGAGTAAACGCATTAAAAAGATAATGGAAGACCGGGGGATAAGCATCCAGGACCTGGGCCAGCGCACCGGGCTTGATCCTGATTTTCTGGAAACCATCACCAAGGAAGACCTTTACCCTTCCCTGGGCCCTCTCTTGAAAATTGCCAGAGCCCTTGGGGTGCGTTTGGGAACCCTTATTGACGACCAGGTGAGCCAGGACCCCCTGATTGTGAGAAAGGACGCCGCTCAGGAAAGCCTGAGCATGCTCCGTGGAGCGGATAAACCCGAGGAACTGAAATTCTATTCCCTGGGCATGGGAAAGACGGATCGCCACATGGAGCCCTTTTATGTGGAAATCCTGCCGGAATCCGCCCTGGACGCCAAGCTGTCCTCCCATGAGGGCGAAGAATTTATTGTGGTGAATTCAGGCCGGATCAAGGTGGTATACGGACAGGAAACCCATGTACTGAAAGCCGGGGACAGCATTTATTACAACTCGGTGGCGCCTCATTACGTCAGTTGCGAGGGCGATGAAAAGGCCACCATTTACGCGGTCCTGTACATTCCCTAACCAGAATCCCAAAAGGCCCTGACACCTTTTTTGTATACAGGAGATCCCATGACCAACGACAACCTGAAACACCAAACCCTGGGCCAGATCCTGGACCAGACCATAGCCCGGTTTCCCGGCAACGACGCCCTGATCTATGTGGATAGGGACTATCGTCTGACTTATAAAGAATTCGGCGAGACCGTGGATACCCTGGCCAGGGGGCTTATGGCGCTTGGAGTAAAAAAGGGCGAAAAAGTGGCTATTTGGGCCACCAATATTCCTTATTGGGCGGCTCTCCAATTCGCCACAGCCAAGATCGGCGCCATTCTTTTAACGGTCAACACCAACTATAAAACCGCAGAGCTGGCCTATTTGCTGGAACAGTCCGAAACCGAGAATCTTTTTCTTATAGATGGATATCAGGATACGGATTATGTGCAGACCGTCTATGATCTAATACCGGAACTGAAAAGCCAGGAGCGGGGACATATGAATGCGCCCCGTTTTCCCCATCTCAAACGCGTGGCTTTTTTGGGCCAGGAAAAGCACCGGGGAATGTACTCCATTCCGGAAATCATGGCCCTGGCCGCCATGACCACCAGGGAGCAA
Organism: Desulfatibacillum sp.; assembly: GCA_016342355.1. Lineage (GTDB taxonomy): Bacteria > Desulfobacterota > Desulfobacteria > Desulfobacterales > Desulfatibacillaceae > Desulfatibacillum. The sequence continues at coordinate 135,674 of JAEINP010000004.1, read as the reverse complement.
TACCAGGCCCGTCAGGACATCCTGGACCCTCACGACGTAGTGAACATGCAATACACCTCGGGCACTACGGGCTTTCCCAAGGGGGTCATGCTCACCCATTTCAACATTGGCAACAACGGTTTCTGGATTGGCGAAAACCAGAACTTTTCGGAAAGGGACCGGGTATGCATTCCCGTGCCTTTATTTCATTGTTTTGGTTGCGTTTTAGGCGTGTTGGCGGCCGTCACCCATGGCAGCACCATGGTGATTTTGGAACAGTTCGATCCCATTCAGGTAATGGCCTCCGTGGAGGAGGAAGAATGCACTGCCCTGTACGGCGTGCCCACCATGTTCATCGCCGTGCTGGAGCATAAGCTGTTCTCCAAGTTCGACTACTCCTCCCTGCGCACTGGCATCATGGCGGGCTCTCCGTGTCCGGTTTCGGTCATGAAGCAGGTAATCGACCTCATGAACATGTCCGAGGTTACCATCTGCTACGGCCTGACTGAGGCTTCCCCCGTGATCACCCAGACCCGAATAGGGGACGATATAGGTCGCAGGACCGCCTCCGTGGGCCGCGTCATGCCGGAAATCGAGCTCAAACTGGTGGACCCGGAAACCGGCAAGGACGTAGGTCCTGGAACTCCCGGGGAAGTCTGTTGCCGAGGGTATAATGTAATGAAGGGCTACTACAATATGCCCGAGCAGACAGCCTCCACCATCGATGCTGAGGGGTGGCTGCACTCCGGCGACATGGGGGTGATGGACGAACACGGGTATCTTTCCATCACAGGCCGGTACAAGGACATGATCATCCGCGGCGGCGAGAATATTTATCCCCGGGAAATCGAGGAATTCCTATTTGGCCTGGAAGGCGTCATGGATGTCCAGGTGGTGGGCGTTCCCAGTAAGAAATATGGGGAACAGGTGGGTGCATTTATCATATTGAAAGACGGTTACCAATTGGAGGAAGGGGACGTGGGGGATTTCTGCCGGGGCCAGATCAGCCGGTATAAAATTCCCAAGTTTGTGGCTTTTACCGATTCCTTTCCCATGACCGCCAGCGGCAAGATTCAAAAATACAAGCTGGTGGAAAAATCCGCAGAACTCTTTCCTGATGCCTGATTTTCTTGCCCGTGAATGCAATCGGACGGCTCCCTGTTTGGGGAGCCGCCCGGTACAACCGCTCCCCTTGCGGGGGAGCGGCAGGCACGGCTTGTTTTCATTTCTGGCCAACCCAAAAATTAGTCGTTAAAGCAGGAGACCGGGGCTTCGGCGGTCAGGTAATCATCTTCCATAAGCCGGATTTTCAAGCCTTGCATTTTGGGCACTTCATATTTGAAAAAATATTTGCAGGTAATAACCTTGCCTTCGTAAAGATCTTTCATGGTTTTGGCCTTACCGCCATCCAGGCCATTTTGGGCCATGAGGGCCTGAAGCAGCCATTGCCAGGCGATGGTGGCGTACCCGAACATTTCCAGATACAACACGGAGTCCGCCAAAAAGGCTTCCGGCCCCTTGGTTGCAGCCACCTGCATTTTGTGGGCGGTCACTTCCTCAATATCCGCAATGGCGGCTCTCAGGGCTTTGGCGTACTCCTGGAATTCCGGCGCAGCCTCGGCCATGACAAGGGTTTTTTCCATTTCATCCTTGAAAAGCTGGAAGGCTTTCCCGTTCTGCATGATGACTTTGCGTCCCAAAAGGTCCATGCCCTGGATGCCTGTGGTGCCTTCGTGGATGGGGTGGATGCGGATGTCACGGTAGTATTGCTCCACGGGAAAATCCTGGCAATAGCCATAGCCGCCCAGGCATTGGATGGCGTAGCTGGTGGACTGGATACCCATTTCCGAGGGGAAAGTTTTGGCGATGGGAGTCAGGATTTCGCAAAGCAGGTTGTATTTTTCCTTTTCTTCGGGATCGGTGCTGGCTGTTTCCAGGTCCTCGTACTTGTGGCACTGGAGAATCAGGGACAAGGAACCCTCTGCCACAGCCTTTTGGAACAAAAGCATGCGCTTGACATCCGCATGTTCGATAATAGGAATCTGGGGCTTGGTCAAATCCTTCTGGCCCAGCTTCCTCCCCTGGGGACGCTGTCTGGCATAATCCAGGGAAGCCTGGTAAGCAGCCGAAGCGATTCCTGTAGCAGCGTTGCCCACGTCCAGCCTCGCGCCGTTCATCATCTGGAACATATATTTTAGGCCGTGGTGGGGCTGGCCCACCAGCCAGCCGACGCAGTCGCCCTTATCGCCAATGGCCAGTTCGGTGATGGGGGCGCCGCGGTATCCCATTTTGTGGAAGACCTGGCTCACTGCCACGTCGTTGTATTCCAGGGTTCCATCCGCCAAAGGACGATACTTGGGCACTACAAAAAGGGAGATTCCCTTCACTCCCAAGGGGGCACCTTCGATTTTGGCGAGCATGAGGTGAACCACGTTGTCCACGCCATCGTGATCGCCCGCCGAGATAAATACTTTTTGGCCCTTGATGGAATAGGTGCCGTCCCCCTTGTCCACCGCCGTGGTGGTGAGGTCGGACAGAGAACTGCCTGCCTGGGGCTCGGTCAGGGCCATGGTGCCCTGCCAAAGGCCTTCCAGCATATTGGGCACAAAGGTGTCGATTAATTTTTGGCTGCCAAAGGAGGTTATGAGCATAGCCGCCCCTGAGGTAAGTCCAGGGTACACAGAGCCGGAGTAATTGGCCGAACCAAATAGAAAATGCGTGGCGCAATTAATCATGGTAGGCAGTTGTCCACCATCGAACTTTGTGGGAAAGCAAGCGGAAATCCAGCCGCCCTCTCCAGCTTCCCGCATGATTTTCCGTACATTGGGATGCACCTTCACAGTTCCGTTTTCCAACTCGGGATGGACCTCGTCCATTTCCTTGAAAATGGGGTAGTACAAGTCCTTGGCCATTTTCATGCCTGCAGAAAGGATCATGTCAAAGGTCTTTTTGTTATGCATGGAAAAATATTCCTGCTTCGTGAGGGACACCAGATCGTGCACTTCATAAAGCATGAATTTCAAGTTTTTTTCACTGGCGAATTTCGCAGCCATATATAAAACCTCCTATTGGTTACCTGCTCCAGCGCTCACCGAAAGGGTGTGACCAGGAAGTGTTATTGGGGGGTCCTGGCTGCCACCGAAGCAAGGCGGTTAGGGTGGATCTGTTTCCCGAACTATACCTCCAGCCATTCCTTTCTGACGGTCTGATTCTTTTCAAACTCGCCCGGAGTGCCTTCAAAGACAATTTGACCATGGCCCATGACGTACATTCTATGGGATATGGCAAGGGCAATGGTGAGTTTTTGTTCCACCAGCAGCACGGATATTCCGCTTTTTGCGATGCGGGCAATCAGCTCGCCCATGGTTTCTACCATCTGGGGCGCCAGCCCTTCGGTAGGCTCATCAATCATGATGAAATCAGGATCTCCCATGAGGGAGCGGCAGATGGTAAGCATTTGCTGTTCTCCGCCGGAAAGGTGCCCGCCGCAAACATTGCACCGTTCCTGAAGCCGGGGAAACTGCCTGTATACATCGTCCAAAGTCCACTTGCCCGGTTTCTTGACACTCTTCATGCCCAATTCCAGGTTCTGCTGAACAGTCAGGGTGGGGAAGATGGAACGGTCTTCCGGCACATACCCAATTCCTTTTCTGGCTATGATATGGGGCTTGTCCCTGCCAACTTCTTCACCCTTGAACTTGATGGAGCCCTTGTGCTTGACAAGTCCCATGATCGCCTTGCAGGTGGTGGACCTTCCCACGCCGTTACGGCCCAAAAGGCTTACGATTTCACCGGGGCCTACGGAAAATTCGACCCCCCGCAGGATATGGCTTTGCCCGTAATAGGCATGCAGGTTGTTTACACTGAACATTCCACGGTCTCCTTTCCCAAATAGGCTTCCTGGACTTTGGGGTCGCAGCGCACGGCATCGGGTGTTCCGGTGGCCAGGATCTTTCCGTAAACCAGAACGGATATGCGGTCGGCCAAGTCGAAAACCACACCCATGTCGTGTTCCACAATCAACAGGGTTTTACCCTCGGTGACCGATTTGATGAGTTCCACAGCCTTGGCTGTTTCCTTGTTGCTCATACCTGCCGTGGGTTCATCCAGCATGATGATGTCCGCCCCGCAAGCAATGGTAATGCCGATTTCCAGGGCTCTTTGGTCTGCATAAGTCAACACCGCCGCCTTTTCTTTGGCCAGGGGCGCCAGGTTGATTTTCTCCAGAATTTCCTCGGTTCTCAGGTTGACTTTTTTCAGCCGGTCACACAAATGCCAGATGGAATATTTGTAGCCCTTGTTCCAAAGCAGGGCGCACCGAACATTTTGGAAAACCGTCATGTTAGGGAAAATATTTGTAATCTGGAAACTGCGGGCCAGGCCCAGGCGATTGATTTTATGGGGGGCCATATTGGTAATGTTGCTCCCGTTGAGGGCAATGGTCCCTCCCGTAACCTCGTAGAGCCCGCTGATAAGATGAAACAGGGTGGATTTGCCGGCGCCATTGGGACCGATAATGGCATGGCGTTCCCCCTTCACAACCTCCAGGTCCACCCCATTAATAATTTGCGAATCGCCAAAGCTCTTCTTTACATTGTCCAGTTTAAGGGCAGCTTGCGCCATCAGACTCCCTCCTGCTTAATCTCTGCCATGACGGTGTTCCATGCCCGGGAAACCTTGCGTCCGGCTTTTCGGAACAAAAAATACCCCACGCCGACCAGTGTAAAACCCATAGCCCAGGGCGGAAAGGATTGGGCGCGAAAGCTGATGCCCATAATGGACAAGGGGGCTTCCGGATCTATGCTCAGGGAGATATGAAAATTGATCTCCACCAAAATGATGACACCAAGAAACAATAGGAGGGCGGGCGCCAGGGCCAGCCCATAGGCAGGAAGTATGCGTTTCATGCGATTGGCCTTCCAAATGGGCTGATGCCTCATAATGAGTCCTGCCAGTCCGTCTGGCGCCCATACCACCATTCCAATGAACAAGAGGCCAAAATAAAGCATCCAGGCATGGGTGACGTTGGAGACAACCATTTGCAGGAAGGTTATGAATATGGCGCCCAGGATTGGCCCGAAAAAGTAGGTTATGCCTCCGATAACTGTCATCATGAGGATGTCGGCGGAAGGTACCATGCCCAGGTTCTCGGCGGTGACCATTTCGTAATTGAGGGCAAAAAGTCCCCCGGCGATACCGGCAAAAAAAGCTGCCAGGGTAAACTGGAAGGTCCTAACCTTGTGGGGGTCGTATCCTATGAACTGGGCTCTCTGGTGGTTGTCCCTCACTGCGTTGGCCATTTGGCCCAAAGGCGTTTTGGTAAGCAGGTACATGGCAATAACGCATACAAACATCCAGAACAGGATCAGATAATATACCTCAATGGATTGGGCGAATTTGAAGGACGTGAGGGTTATTCCGGTCATCCGGTCCCCGGAAATACCTTCCTCCCCGCCAAAGAAGGTGGGCAGAAGAAGGGAGCTTGCCAGGAGCAACTCCCCGATTCCCATGGTAATCAGGGCAAAAGGCGTGGCGGCCCGGCGGGTGGAAATAAAACCAAAGATAAAGCCCAGGAGCATGCTGAACAGGCCCCCGGCCAAGGGCAAAAATTCGGTCCACAACGCTAAATCCCCGTTGTTTACCATGCCCATGACATGGACAGCCCCAAATCCGCCCAGGCCATAAAACACCGCATGGCCGAAGGACAGCAGACCGCCCTGGCCCAAGAGCATATTATATGACAGGGCAAATATGATGGCGATACCCATCTGATTGAACATGGAAAGGGCAAAGCGGGAATCAAATATTTTAGGAAGAATTGCAGCCACAAAAACAGCGGCTAAAAACAATCCTCCGGTTTTGACAAAATAAGGCAGCATGGACTGGGATTGGGAAACCTGGCCCACTGAAAGTTTGGGATTTTCCATTGTATTGTTTTCCATCATTCTTCGCGCACCCCCAAAAGACCTTTGGGCCTGAAAATAAGCATAATAATCATGAACAGGAACGGCAGCATGGCTCGGGTGTTTGCAATTTGAATGCGCAAAATGTCGCCAATAATGCCGTCACTTTGAACATTAACGCCAAATTTCATGAAAAGATCAGCCAGGGAGAATTCCATGCCAACAGCAAATGTCTGGAGGCCCGCTAACAAAAGGGAGGAAACAAACGCCCCGGTGAGGGAGCCCATGCCTCCAACCACAATAACAACAAAGACAATGGGGCCCAAAGCCTGGGCCATGCCCGGTTCGGTCACCAGGTAGTTGCCTCCGATGACTCCGGCCAGTCCAGCCAATCCGGCTCCAGCGCCAAACACATACATAAATACGCTGGGCACGTTATGGCCCAACACATTGACCATTTCAGCATGGGTCAGGGAAGCCTGGATAATCAGGCCGATGCGGGTGCGATTAATAACAAGGTACATGCTTATGAACATGGCAATGGATACCACAAGCATGAATCCCCGGTACGCGGAAAAATCGGAATTGAACAAAGTGAATAGGGGGAAGTCCAGGAATGCCGGAATCTGGTAATCAACCGGGTTGCGTCCCCAAATTAGCACAACCAACTCGTCCAATAGGAAAAAAAGGCCAAAGGTGAACAAAAGCTCGGCCACGTGCCCATGGGCGTGCACCCTGCGCAAACCGTAGCGCTCCACAAGCATACCAACGACAGCAACTCCAAGGGGCGCCAGGAAAAGGGCCGGGATGAATCCTACCTTCAAGCTCACCTGGTAGGCAAAATACGCCCCCAACATGTAAAAGCTGGCATGAGCAAAGTTAAGCACATTCATCAGGCCGAAAATGAGAGTAAGACCACTGGATAGCATAAACAGCAATAGGCCGTATATGAGTGTGTTTAGGAGTGAGAAGATTATGAATTCGGACATGATACTCCCCCGCAATGGATGGAAAAGTTTCCTGCCCGGTCCACATGGAAAGGACCGGGCAGGATATTGGCGCTTTTACATAGTCAAAGTACTTTTAAGGGTTAGGGCCGTTTCATGTCGCAGGGAGACGGGGTGGCCGTATTTTCGGAATCTATCTTTTTCACGGTTTCCCATCCCATTCCCGTGTTCTCCATGTCGTACTTGGCAAAACCTTCCCCTTGTTTGACCAGCCTGGAAACAAACAGAGGCTGGAGAAGCTGGTGGTCCTGGGCGCGCATGATGGCCTTCCCGTAATAGGTATCCATTTCCATACCTTCCATGGCATAGGCCACGGCCTTGGGATCGGCGGAACCAGCCTTGTTCATGGATGCTGCCAGCATGTCCATGAGGACTTCGCTTTTGCTGTAAAAAAGGTCTTCGCCGTATTTTTCCTTGAAATCCAGGTAACGCTTTTCGTCCACCTTGTTGTCGTATTGGACGCACAGGGCGTTGTTCCACTCGGTAATCTGGTAGACTTTGCCGATACCTGCCATGCCGATGGCCGTGGGGCCGCCCAGGCCGCCTGCATAAAAGGTAAGGTATTCCAGATCCAGGCCTGCGCTGGTGCCGGCCTTGATGAGCAGAGTCATATCATTGCCCCAGTTTCCGGTAATGAGGGCTTGGGCGCCGGAAGACTGAATCTTGGTCACGTAAGGGGAGAAGTCCTTGACCTTTCCAACTGGATGGAAAGAGTCACCCACAATTTCAATGTCCGGGCGTTTTTCAGCAAGGTATTTCCGGGCGGCGGCGCTAATGGAATGACCAAAAACATAGTCCTGGTTGATCAGGTAAACCTTTTTAATGTCTGGTCTGCTTGTCAGATAGTCCACAATGGCCAGGACCTTCATGTCCACGTGGGCATCAAAACGGAAATGCCAGAAACTGCATTTTTCTTCGGTAAAGGACGGGGTGACGGCGGCGTGGTTGAACAGAACCACCTGCTGGTCAGGATAACGCACGTTGTGTTTTTCGATGGCTTCCACAAGAGCTCCGGTCACTGCGGACCCGTTGCCCTGGATGACATATTGAATGCCCTCGTCGATGGCGCGTTGCAACTGGATCAGGCTTTCCTTGGGGCTTACCTTGCTGTCCAAGGGCACGATCTCGAATTTTTTTCCACCAAGAACTCCGCCAGCGGCGTTGATCTTGTCGGCAGAGAAGACAAAGTGCTTCAACCCCATGTCGCCAACATTGGCAAAGGGACCTGTCAAGGGGTCGATAAAGGCGATTTTGATGACATCCTCGGCCATGGCCGGGGCAGCCAAAAACAAAATGGCGAGAATGAGTGCTACAGCTTGAAACATGGTCCTGGTTTTCATGGTGCCTCCTCTGTGATGATAAATACAGGTTGGGTAACGCCTGCCGGAACTCCCGGCAGGCGTTTGAAAAGTTACCGGGGCAGGGGGGATGTATTTTGTTGAATCACAAGATTACCCCTGCTGGGCCCGGATTTCCTTTTTGTCGATCTTGCCGACACTGGTTTTGGGTATCTCATCCACAAATAATATGCTTTCGGGTATGCCATACTTGGGAATGGTTCCGTTTTCCACAAAAGCACCCATAAAGGTCTGAATCTCCTTTACAGTCAGTTGCTCGCCTGCCCTGGGAACGATCAGGGCCATGGGACGCTCGCCCCACCTGTCATCCTTGATTCCCACCACGGCCACTTCGCTGACGCCCTTGTGTTGGCTGATGATGCTCTCCAACTCCAGGGAAGACAACCACTCGCCGCCGGTCTTTATCACGTCCTTGATTCGGTCGGTAATTTGAAGGTAACCCAGTTCATCAATGATGCCTACGTCGCCGGTGTGAAGCCAGCCGTTTTCCCACAATTCTTCGCTTTTTTCCGGGTTGTTCAAATATCCCTGGGTGAGCCAGGGCGCCCGGGTAACCACTTCGCCCGCTGTTTTCCCGTCATGGGGAAGTTCTTTCCCTTCAGGATCCACAATGCGGACCTGAACGCAGGGAGCGGGCAAGCCGGTCTTGGTGCGGTAATCCACCTGCTGCTCCAAAGGCCAATCCAGCATATAGGGCTTGAGAAGGGCCTGGGTCATGAGCGGACAGGTTTCGGACATGCCATAGGCCGAATAAATATTGATGCCCATCTTCAATCCTTCTATACACATGCCCTTGGGCAGGGCGGCCCCGCCAATGGTAATCTTCCACCCTTCGAAATTCGTATCCTTGGCCGAAGGGGAGTTAAGGAGCATATGCAGGATGGTGGGAACGCAATGGGAATAAGTGGCTTTGTGATCCCTGGCCAGTTTTAAAATGGTCTCGGGTTCGTATCTGCCGGGATATACCTGCTTGGCCCCAATCATGGTCATGGCATAGGGCAGGCCCCATGCATGGACGTGGAACATGGGGGTGAGCGGCATGTACACATCCCCGGAATCCACTTTTAACTGTGCCCTGAAGGAGTTCATGGCGTTAAGGATTCCCAGGGTGTGGAGAAAAATCTGGCGGTGACTAAAATACACTCCTTTGGGAAGCCCAGTAGTGCCCGTGGTGTAGAAGGTCGTGGCCATGGCGTTTTCATCAAAATCAGGCCACTCGTACTGGTCGCTTGCCCCGGCCAGCAGTTGTTCATACTCCCCGGCGAACTCCAGGGTGGTGGGCGGCGCGACTTCAAAATCCTCAATGAGTATGAATTGTTTGACCGTAGCGAGTTGGTCCTTTACGGCTTCCACCAGAGGCAGGAAATCCTTGTGGATCAATATAATGTCATCCTCAGCATGGTTGACCGTATATACCAGTTGCTCCGGGGACAAGCGAATGTTGATCGTGTGGAGCACAGCCCCCATCATGGGCACTGCAAAAAAACATTCCAGATACCGGTGGCTGTCCCAATCCATAACCGCCACCGTGCTGCCCTGCTCTATTCCCAATCCTTCCAGGGAGTTGGCCAGCTTTTGAATCCTTTTGACCATGTCCTTGTACGTGTAGGTCATTTTGTCACGGTAAACAATTTCCTGGTCCGGTTCATAAATGTTGGCGATAAGCTGCTTGATCAAAAGGGGGTAACCATAAGCTGACGGACTTTGTTGAATCATTCTGACGGGCATTGCTGATATTCCTTCCTCAAATCCTGGCGCCCGCAAAAGCGGGCTTTGCGTTAGAAAAGGTTCATTCAAAAACCAGGGGCAGATATTGAAACCTTTGCCGGGCTAAAAATCACAACACGAGTCACTCATTGTCTTGAGTGGGTTTATTCCTTAAACGGGCCTTGGTGCGATGCCAATTGCTCCAGTGGGCGTCTTCGCCCACTTCCGGGTTTAAAATCCCCTCCATCACAGCGTCAATAATAGGGTCCACGGTCTCCATGAGGTTGGTCTTTTTTCCGGCCATGAGCCAGTTGACTGTCACCTGGTCAATAGCCCCCATAATCAACGCCCGAATAATGTAGGGCTGTATGGTTGTGCGAAACTCACCGCTTTCAATGCCTTCTTCTATAATTTCAGTGAGATGCCTGAACCAGTCTTGAATGGATTGATACCCGGGCGTCTGCCGGAAATTCGGATTACCTTTCAGATATAATAATGAAATCGTTGCATAATCGGGGTTTTCGTAAAACAATTCCGTATAAATATAAGCAAATGCCCGCAATTTATTGGCGGCGCCCTGAATAAGATTCAAATGGTAATGGCCTGTTTTCTGACGCCTTTTGGTAAAATCCTCGGGAATATGAAACAGCAGATTTTCCTTGTTGGAAAAATGCTCGTAAATGGTGCCCTCAGACACTTTGGCTTCCTGAGCGATTTCCGAAACCGTGGCCGCATGCACTCCCTTTTCCGCAAATATCCGCCTCGCGGTATCAATGATTTTTTCCTTACGAAGTTCCGCTTTGGTGGGGCCGCTCATGCTTATTTCCTTTCTCCCTGGTCGCAGAGAAGACAGTGTGTGAGGACCTTAAAATCCAGTGCCAATCCCATGTCCGGAAAGACGTTTGGTCTTTCCGGACATGGGTCAAAAGTCCTGCGCTGAAATGAGGCAAGCACGTCATGGCGGCGGGCAGCCTTCGGGGGCAAAACCGCCTGGGGGGGTTCCTGGGGGGAACTGGAATCCACTCTCTAAAAACATGGAGGCATGGTATCCAACAAGTGCATTCCGGCATGCAGCTTTATTCCAGCGCGGACCATTGTAGTGAGACATCACGGCGAACCATTCTTCCCAATTGAATGTTGTGGCCTCAGAAAGGGGCCAATTGTTGAAATGTTGTGGCGCTTTATTTTTGGGGTCAAAAATAAAGCGGCCCAATAAGAATTATGGTTAAACGATCAGGGGGCGTTCTGTCAAGGAGAAAATCGTACTAGTCATAAAATTTTGGGCAGGTATTTGCTGTGTAGCTTCTTAGCTGTGGGTAAAATAGGGGCGCTGCTTGGCAATATGTTCCCGCAAATTTTTATATTAATAAAAATCAGATGGTTATTAACGTCAATAATCCCGATCCATGGGGCAGGGTTGCCGATAGAAAATCAACGGTCTGATCCCCCTTTTTTTGGCCATGGCCTTGAACCGCTCCTTGCAAACTTCCGGTGTGTTTCAGGGACCGGCAGGTTCCGGGTGGGGCCGTACGCCTTCGTGAGGGGGCCGTTTATCGCCCCTACCCGTATCACTCATCAGTGTGTTCCATTATATATATGGTAAGCAATCCCAAAGCGGTCTGGTACGTGATTTTCAGGAATAGGGGAATTGATGCCCTTGCCCCAAGCTGTAAGGCTGCCATGGCGAAGGTTGTCCCAACTACGGAGCGATGGCTGGAAGAGGATAGGGCGCCAGGAGCATAAAAAAAAGGGGAGGCCTTTCGGCCTCCCCCTGTTGTATTAAAAGGTTATGCTGCTTAGGCGGCGTTCTTACGGGTCCTGACGGCCAGGGCGGCCAACAGGGCTGCAAGAACAACTGCCAGACCGGCGAAACCATTGCTCCGGGACACGGAGTCCACAAAACAATCACTCTCGTCGCCGTCATCAACAGTATCACCATTGCCAGCGGCCGCAGCCTTGGCCGGGGTGACCAGGGTCAGGTGAGGCAGGTCCAAAAGCATGAGGCCTGCATCGGTGACCGTGAAGTCCAGGGTTTCGTAATGGAAGGTTGCCTTGCCATCGCCCCTCTCGCTAACCATGATCCCCAGTTTCTTTCCGGCGTCGGACAGCTTTTTGAAGGCTGTGTAGAAGCTGGAATCCTTGTTCAGGAGGATGGGCAGAATAATGGCGGGCGCCCCCACAACCCGTTGCCGCTTGTTACCATCCAGCAGGATGGGGTTATAACGCACGGGAGTGACGCCGTCGGACGCCAGCACAAACTTCATGCTCACCCCTGTACCCAAAGCATCTTCGCCAAAAGTGTAGAATATGACTTTGGCCTTGATGATTTCGTCAGCGGCCAGCGGGGTGGCCGTGGCCTTGTCTTCGCCGTAATAGTCATTTCCTTTATTGGCGATGGTGTCGCCGTAAAGCAACGTGTCTGCGCCTGCTCCGGCAGTGTCAAAATCATCCACAAACAGCATGGAGACCGGAATAGGCGGAATGGTGACCGGTGTCGGGTAAATGGTTCCGTCCGCATCGGGCAGATTGACCAAGAACGTGGTTCCCGTAGCGGGCAGGAATTCCTTTTCACCCAGGGTCACATACAGAGCCTTGCCATTGACTGCTTCCATTTCCTTCTGGTCATCGTCCAGGTCGTCGTCCCGATTTTCTTCACTGGCGTACACAGTATACGTAACCGGATAGATGACAGGTAACGATGTCGCTGTGGGTGTGCCATCGAACTCGAAATCCAGGGTGTACACGGAATCGCCAGCGGCGTTCGTCGCCGGAACGGCGGGAATCAATGTGTCTCCCGGAGTCCAGGCGTAAGTGTAAGGATTGTCTTCCTCACCCGAACCGCTCATGGCGCCAGAAATATCCACCGTGGTGCTGCCAGTGGAAGCGGTGAAGTCGCAGGATGCGTCAAAAGTCCTTCCGGGCCAGCCGTTGCCGGTCGTGATGGCGTAGATGGTGATGCCGCCGGGAGTTTCCTGATGGTAAACCACCACGGAGGGATCTTCATTCATCAGGGTCATGGTGATGGCCGTGTTCTCGGTTATAGAAACGACGTCGCTTCCCGGATTCGTGTAAACCTGGGGCACATAACCGCCGCCTTGGATGGCGAAGGTGTAGTCGCCCTCGGAAATGCCGGTCAGGAGCAGGTCATCATCAATGGGTTTCCCTGGAGCAGGATGCATGCCTTCCTGGACAATAGCGCCAGTCTCGGCATTGGTCAGGGTGTAATCTATGGTGTTGCCTGTGTAGTCACCATCAAAGGTCACATCCAGAGAGTAGGTGCCCGTGATGGGGGTCACTTCCGGAACCACCGGGTTCCAGACCGTGTCGCCGTTCACGGTAATCATTTTCTGCACTTTAAAGGGCACGTAACCTGCTCCTGCGCCTTCCAGGGAAATAAGGTAGGTGCCGTGGGGCACATCGGTAATTGTAAAGGCTCCGTCGGTCACGGCAGAGTCATCCACAAATTCATGGGTGGCGTAATTGCGCAGGTTGACTTCCAGGTCCGTCATAGCAACTTCCGGTTGCTTGTTGGTGACGGTCCCTGTCACATCCGAGAAACCGATCACGTCAACCCGCAGGCTGTCCGTAAATGTGCCGGTAGCATCCGTGACGCCGACCACGCACGAACCGGCCGCCAGGGCGTCCACCTGGAAGAAGCTCATGGTAGAGCTTATAACCTCTTCCAGAACCACGACATCCTTTTCCACGGGATTCTGCACGTAGACTACGTTCAGGTCCGCACTGTCCTCCAAGCCTTGCGCCCACAAGTAGACCGAGTCGCCCACGTCAGCAACGGGCGGCACAGCCTTGAGATTGTTTGAGCCCGGGACCTTGAGGGTCTTGTACTCAGCCATGACCAGCTTGATGGGCACGAAAATCTGGAAGGTGTCCACGCTGTTGTCGCCTGCATCGGTCACCGTAACGGTGTATGTGCCTGCAAAGGCGCCCGTGGTGGGCGGCACAAACACAAAGCTGGCGCCGGTCCGTACAAAGGAGTAGCCGCCGGTACGGGTTACGGTCCAGGTAAAACCAACCCCGTCCCCGCCTGCCGCTGTGTAAATGGCGGAGGGTGTTCCGGCTTTCACGGTGGGGGTGGTGGCAGGTTTGTTAGTTACAGTCACGGGGTTGAGGATATTCACATTCACGGAAGCCTGGAAGCCCGTTGTGCTGTCCGTGGCCCGAATTGTCGCCGGACCTGCTGCAAGCAGTGTAAAGTTGGCAAAAGCGCCGGAAGCCGGAGCCGCGGATACCAGGGCGGCGCCAACCGGCACATCCCAGGTTACGGTTCCGACAGCACCCAGGGTAAAGTAGGTAAAGGTGTCGCCCACGGTGCCGATTTCAGATCCGGTAAGGGTGAAATGCGTCGTCTCTATGGTGGTGGTCGCTGAAAGGATAAGTCCGCCTTCCAGGGGATCCTGCACCGTAAGTGTTTGGGTTCCCGTCATCCCGACAGTGGCCGAAATGGTCACGATCTGGGCTATGGGAGCAGTCATGATCTGGGTGGGGGTGATCGGGTCCAGGGACCAGCCATAGGTCCCGTAGGCCAAGGTTCCGCCCGTTACCGTAACATCTACCGTGTTGCTGCCGTCGATGCTGGGCACGTAAACCACTCCACCGGTCACGTCCTGGCCGCCTACAGACAGGGTCAGTTGGTTCATTAAGGTTGTGGTCACGCTGGACGACACGCCTGTGGCGCTGTCCGTGGCCTGGATTTCCACGGTTCCCGGGCCAAGGTAAGTGAAATCAGCCGAGGCTCCGGAAGCCGGAGGCGTCGAGACCAGGGTTCCGCCCTGGAGCACGGCCCAGGTCACATTGCCTACTGCGCCAACGGTGTTGTAAGTGCCAATATTGCCCACAACGCCGTTTTCCGGGCCTGTGAGAGCAAACTGTACGGTCTCGATAGTGGTGTTGGCGAAGAAAACCACCCCTCCATCCACAGGATCCGTAACAGTCAGGGTCTGGGTGCCGGTCATTCCCACGGTGGCTGTAATGGTCATGGTCTGGGTTACTGTGGTTGTCATGACCTCGGTGGGCGAGATGGGGTCCATAGACCAGGAATATGTTCCATAGTTTGCCGTGCCGCCGGTTACCGTGACGTCAACCGTGTTGGCGCCATTGACGCTGGGTACATACACGGTTCCGCCGGTCACATCCACTCCGCCTACCGACAGGGCCAGTTGGTTGCCGGAGAACACCGAATGAGTGTCTTCCGTATAATTTCCTGCATTGTCCGTAACGCGGACGGTCAGGGTGTTGGGGCCAGCCGCCAGGGTGGCGTTGTAAGACCAATCTCCTGCATTATAAGCGGCGGCGTTCCAGGTGGTTCCGCCGTCCGGGCTGACCTGGACAGAAGCCACGCCGGAAGCCGAGTCGCTGGCTGTGCCCGTCAGGGTAAAGGCTGTGCCCACCGTGTTGTTGAGCGTGGTGCTGATAGCCAACGTCGGATCCACCGAGTCCACCCAGAATGTATAGGTGGGGGTGATCACGTTGCCTGCCAGGTCCTGGGCGCCGGTGATGTCGCCGTTTTGCTCGCCATCGCAGGAAGCGCCCAGGGTGGTTGTTCCCTGCCAGGTGGTGGCATCGGTCCAGTCGCCGGTAAATGCACTACTGCAAGGATCAACCTTGGTGTTCCTGGTGAAATCCATGGTCAGGGTCTTGGTGGCATCAATTCCATAATTATCGGAAAAGACCACGGTGGTCGTGATGACGCCAGCCTTGGCCCAGTCTTTGCCGTTGGCATTAATGACCGGACTGAAGGTGATGGCTGCTGTGGGCGCTGTAAGGTCTTGAATCACCGCGGCGCTGGCGACCTCGGCGGAGACGTTTCCAGCCCCATCCAAGGCCCTTGCAACCAGGGTGTTGGACCCGGCTGCCAGGGTGGCGGCGTAACTCCAGGTCACGGAAGCCTTGCGGCTGGGTACGGCCACATCTGTAAAGGCGCCGCCGTTCAGGCTGACCTGAACCTTGTCAATGACAGACCCGGAATCCGAGTCGGCCGTGCCGGTAAAGGTGAAGGCTGCCGTGTTTTGGTATGTAATTGCCGTGGGGGCGGTGAAAGCCACAACCGGCGCAGTGGTGTCGATGACAATGTCCTTGTTGGCGCTCAGGGAACCCGCAGCGCTGGGAGCGGGAAGGGTCAACACCGCATCCAGGGCCGCATCATTGGCGCCGGTGATGGTTGGGGTTCCGTTGTTCAGGCTCAGGGACGTGGTGTTCTGGTAATCCAGGTCGGCGCTGGAGTCCCCTGCCGCTACCGTGTAGTTAAAGACAAGCGTGTCAGTGCCTGTTCCGCTGACATACCCGAACATCGTGGTGCCGATTGGGCTGGTCACCAGAGTGAACACGGGCGTGCCCGTGACATTCACGGCTTGGTCAAAGACCACCTGAATCGGAATGACATCGCCCGCCTTGTAAGAACCGTCCGCCACACTGGAGGTGACGTTGGTTACCTTAGGGGGCTCGACAATGGTGACAGTAGCCCCGTTGGCCACACGGTCATAGCCATTCGCTCCCGTATAAACAATAGGTGTTATTGGGGTTGAGCCAGTCGCCGCATCAGCCTTTGCCTGGAAACGCAATTTTACGAGATCCAGAGGAAGCGTGGTTCCTGGCCAAGCACCACCGAAGGGATCGGACCAAGCAAGCCTTACCAGTTTGGTCGTAGCCGCATTTGAATCACTATTTGTAGAGTCATCTTCCAAAACTGGAAATGCCAGCTTACCAGTTGCATAGAAGCTATCATATCCCAAGTAGTCCAAGACATCGCCGTTAAAGTGAACTGTCACGGCAAAAGCTGTAAGTGCATTGTTGTTGTCGCTGGTGTCATACTGAACAGTAAATGTTATTGGTGCTCCCTGAGCCAGGGTGGTCGTGGCTGGCAAAATGGTTGCGCTTTGCGTTGGGTTCGGGCTTGCTCCTGCTGCCCCCACTGCCATCATGAATAGGGCGCAAATCATCAGTAATGAGATGATCAACCTTAATGGTTGATTTGAAGTCTTCCAGTTCATTAACTCCCTCCTTGTGTAAACGTTATGAGACGCTTGGTTACGAGTTTATATTTCAAAGTTATGGTTTCAAGTCATTCAGAAAGTTCTCTATCTCGGTAGCAGTGCATCTGGTGCAGTCACCTGCGACCGCAGAATTAATCAAAGCATCTCCGGAAAAGCCAAAAGCGTGCCGAATAAGGACTATGCCGTCGGTTCCGCCGTCAACCACTCCATTTCCATCCACGTCAAGATAGACGGCAGCAGAATTAAGATAGTCTTTGATTTCCGTTGCAGTACATATTGTACAGTCGCCTGCAACTGCAGAAACAATTAAAGGATCACCCGAGAACCCGAAGGTGTGTCTGATTAAAACTATACCATCCGTTCCACCATCGTAGATTCCATTCCCATCCACATCCAGCGTAAAGGTCGGCCCCACGGTATAGGTGATGGGCGCGGTGTGGAAAAGGTATCCGTTGTTGGGCGTGGCGGTCAGGGTGATGACGCTGGTGGAGTCTTCCGCCAAATCTGCATCGGAAGTAAAGTTGACCGTCCCCAGTGCGGCGGGCTGGCCGGCGCCGGTCCAGTCGCCGCTGCCGGTCCAGGTGATTGTGTACGTGGCGGAGGCGGGGGTGCTGACGTCCGTAGCCGTAATAACCGACGTGGAAGCGGTGATCAGGCTGTCAATGTTGTCCAGGGTCAGTTCGGTGGAGTTATAGTGAATCACCAGTTCCAAGCCATCCAGGTTATCAGCACCATTTGTGGTGTAGTAGTCCAGAGCCACGGCAAAGGTGTCTCCCGCTGGCGCCCGGGGATCGGAGGGGTCGCCCGTAACCACCTGATAAGGACCGCGATCGTCAGTGAGTGGATCATAGTGGTTGCCGGTCCAGGCTGCATCCTGCACCTTGGGGTCGGTATTGTTTTGGGAAGTCTGCTCCCATTTATCAAGATAGCCGTCGCTGTCGGAATCTGTGGTATCGGTGGCAGTGGTCAGGCTGGCGAATTTGGTCCATTCCCACTGGTCATCCAAGGAGTCCCCATCCGTGGCCCACAGGTCATCATAAACCTGGTCTGGAAAGGTGCTCAGGAGGACCGGGAATTCCGCCGAGGCGTCCTTTCTGGCGGTGGGGGCGACTGCGCCCACCAGGACGGTGACGGCTTCGGGGGCCTTGGTGGGGTCTGCTGCGTCGCCGTACCCTGCGTCCGGGTTATACAGCATGGTGGGTTTGAGGGTGACGGAAAAAGGACCCAGAGGGGCGTCATTCCTGACCGTAAACTTGGCGGTGAAAAGCTCCACCGGCGGAAGACCCTGTACGGGAGCTCCTCCGTCGTCGCCAATGCCCGCGCCTGCAAAGTACACGGTGCCTAACGTGCCTGTAACCACCGTGTTATTGCGGTAAGTGTCGGTGGTGACCGTGTCTTTGGTAATATGGAAATTAAAGCTGGTGGTGATGGAATCGCCCACAGGCACCCCGTCTGCGTCGGTTGCCGGTCCGTCCAGAATATTGGCGGGATACTCCAGGCTGAATGCGGCCCCGGCGATGGCCGTGGCTGCTCCGTCATTATAAGCCATGATGGTCATGTACACGTCTTCCCCCGGAAGAAAGGCGGATTTCGTGGTGTTGCCGTCCGAGGTGACAGCCATCTGCATGGTATAGGCAGCCAGGGCCGGTCCGGCGCCCAGCAGCATGCAAGCCGCTATTATGGCGATTATGAACTTGATTGATTTCATACTTCCTCCCCAATTTCGGATTGAGCGATTAGCGAATCCGAAAATTTCAATCCATAAAAAAATGAACAACAGGTCAGCAAAGGAAAATAAACCAAGCCCTGGGGGGGCGTAGGGGAGGGGCGGGCGTCTGGTTTTCAAATGCCAGGGCCTGCTCGGCAAATGGGGTCATTCCTCCATCCTGGCTCGGGCGTGCTGTCAGGGCGGGAAGAAACACAAAATCCAAAGCCTGAGCGCTGTGGAAAACACCATCGCCCTGGCTGCTGATGACCTGAGTCAGACCTGCGGCTTCGTTCAATGTGGAAAGGGCATGGCTAAAGCCGGCCTGGAATTTGTCGGGAGTTTCGGCGGTGTGGGTGAAGCTGGCCACGGCCCGGATGGAGTCCCTGAGATCCGGGCCGGGATTGTGGGCGAACCGATCCTGACGAACCGCCGGATATCCGGCGGCCATAATAAACAGGGCCAGCCCAATGCTCAGGATATTGCGAAACATAAGACCTTAAGCACGCTTTTGACTTAGGCCAGGGCGGGGTATCCGCCCGGGCAATATAACCTACTCCACTTATACCATGTACCAGCCGCAGGGGCTGGTGTCAAGAATTCTGGAAGAATTGCCGTGTGAAAACGGTTACACTGCCGGGGCCGGGTCGGTTTTTTTCAATTCAATGTCAAGCCAGAATTTGGAACCGTAGTTCACCGCACTTTCCACACCCATTGTTCCGTTCATAGCCGCAGCAATCTGCCTGGAAATGGTGAGGCCAAGGCCCGTTCCCATATAAGAACGGGTGGAAGAACCATCCACCTGGGTAAATGATTCAAAAATATCGTCCAGCCTGTTTACGGGGATGCCCACTCCGGTGTCGGTTACTGTAAAATGCAAACCAGTGTATTCTCCCTTGTCTGTGGCTTCCACCTCGACAAGGACCTCGCCGTTGGGTGTGAATTTGATGGCGTTACTGACAAGATTGATGAGGGCGCGACGGATAAGGACCGGGTCTCCGTAAAGGGATTTGGGTATATTGTCTGAAAACCTCAAGGTAAAATCCAGGCCCTTTTTAACGGCCCGCAGCTCCAAGGCTTCCAGGGCCTCCCTGATATGGTGCTTCAGGTTGAATTCTTCCCTGATAATTTCCAGGCCGCTATCCTGCATCAGGACATAGTCCAAAATGGCCTCAATAACCTCCAGTTCATTCATGGCGCTTCTGTGGGCCAGTTGGGCCAGTTCCATTTGCTCCCCGTCCATGTTGGTTTCCAACAGCAATTCCAGCATTCCCTTGACGCCATTCATGGGAGTACGCAGTTCGTGGCTCACATTGGCGAGGAATTCCGATTTGCATCGGTGGGCCTTTTCGGCCAGTTCCATGGCTTCCGCAAGATCTTTGGTTCTATTTTTCACCAATGTTTCCAGCTCGCACCTTTTGATCTCTGCACGCCGGGCATTCGTCCATTTCTGGGTGAGCGCAGCAGCCAGTTGGGCCACTTCCGTGCTTTCAAAGGGCTTTTTCAGGATCAACAGTTGATGGGACTCCCCCAGGCGCTGCCTGATGATGTCCAAAGAATAGTCGGAATAGGCCGTGCAGATAACAATCTCCATTTGGGGATCAATCCTCCAGATTTCCTGGATGGTCTCCAGACCATCCCAACCGGGCGGCATGCGCATGTCCACAAAAGCCATGGCATAGGGCCATCCTGCAGACAGTCTTTGGCGTATCTTTTCCACCCCGTCTTTACCCTGGAAGGCATGGTCCAGGTCGTAGACAGGATCGTTCACGGGATTTTTGGGCTGGGACCCTAGAATCATAGCCTTTCTGGCGTCCAGGTCCGAGTGGCCCCGGGGGGTCGCCAGGATTTTGTCATAGTCCCGGTGGATGTCCGGGCTGTCGTCTATGATAAGGATTCGTTTGTTATTTTCAAACCCATACTCAGGCATCTTCCTTTCCTCCGTTATTGCTGGGTATTTTCATGGTAAATGAAGAGCCTTTTCCAGCCCCTTCGCTCTCGGACGAAAGGCTCCCTCCCATTTCCTGGGCAGCCAGGGCGCAGGAATGCAGGCCAAAACCGTGCCCTTTTTCCTTGGTGGTGAATCCGTACCGGAACAGCCGGGACATGTTTTGCTCGGGAATACCCATTCCATTGTCCGAAACCCGGACAGACACAAAGCCTGGTGGCTGGGAAAACAGACCGATGGTTAACACCCTGTTTTCGGCCGGGTTGTCTTGGAGGGCGTGGCCTGCGTTGGAAACAAGATTCATGAGTATCTGGGTCAGCCTGTGTCTGTCCGCCGCCACATCGGGAACAGTTTGGAAGTCCCGGACTACCTGCACGCCTTTTCGCTCCAGGTCTGCGGCGTTAATCATCAGAACTTCTTCCAGGACATCCAATAGTTTCAGCGGCTCCATCAGGCCGGGGATCTTGCTCCACTTTTGCTGGGTTTTAACGATTTCTGAAATGTGGGAGGTATAGCCGGACAACTCCTGAATTTCCTTGAGCAGCGCAGATCTTTCATCGGAAAGGTGCCTGGAAAGGTCTTGAAGAAAGGGGAGGATCTCCCTCCCCTGGCAGTCCTGGAAGAGAAAATGAGACAGGGTGTTCTCATGTTTTTTAACCAGTTGCATGACCTCGACCAGATCATTGACCCGTGACTCTTTCACATGGCGTTGGATCATTTCCGTGGATACATTGACACTGTTAAGCACATTGCCCACATTGTGCAGCACTCCCGTGGCCACCTCCGCCATGCCGATTTGGCGCGCTGTCTCAATGAGTTTGGCATGGGTTTTTTCCAATTCAGCCTCAGCGTGTTTGCGGTCTGTGATATTCCGCATAATGTGCACAGATGCCACAATGTTTCCCTCAGAATCCTTCATGGGGGAGGTGGTTACATGTAAAAAGGCTTCCAAACCCTCGTCAAAAATCTCCACTTCATGGAAGGAACCATCAGACAGGGAGCACATATGCGGACAAAAGTCTGGGGGGTGCTCCAGACCATGCACTACGCTGTGGCATAGCTCTCCGACCATCTTGGCCGGGGTGGTTGCAAAGGTGGCCGCCATGGCGCTATTCACCCGCAATATCCTGTGGTCATGATCAATAATTGCGATAAGGTCCGGTACAGCGTCAAAGGTCCTCTCCCATTCCTTTTTGGCCCGGACAATATTTTCTTCGGTTTTTTTTCTTTCGCTGATGTCCCTGGCAATGCCCACCACAAAGGTTTTTGAATCCGCCTGTCCCGAAGACAGGGAAATCTCCATGGGGAAGGTGCTCCCGTCCCCGCGGATAGCTGGCAATTCCAGGAGCTTATCCATGGCCGCATCAGGCTTGCCTGTGGAAAAAAATGCCTTGAGATAATGGACATGGTTTTTTCGGAATTCAGAAGGCATGAGACAATCCAGGGTTTGGCCTATCATTTCCTCCCGTGTGCGCTGGAACATTTTTTCCCCGGCTGGATTGAACAGCGTGACTCTGCCGGTCTGGTCAATGGCAATCATGGCGTCCTGGGTTGTGTTTATGAGTGTTTGTAGAAGGTTCTCGCTCTTTTGCAGGGCTTCCCGTGCCTTTTCCAATTCTTTGATATCAATGAGTTGGTTCCTGGACTTCTCCATATTTTCAGCCATTTGCACCAGGGCCTTGCCCAAACGTTGTATCTCGTCATCCCCCTCCGTTTCAATGGGGGTGCTCAACTTGCCCTTCCCAATTTCTATGGCCGCCTTCACCAATTTGTCCAAGGGATTGGAAATAGATCGGGATACCATTACTCCCTGGAAAACAGCCAGCAGCAGAGCTCCTATGGCTATGCCAAAAATCACCACCCTGGTCTTGTCTGCCACCTGAATGGCGGAACGGGTGTTTTTACCCAATCGTTTCTGCTCAAAATCTATCAGGCTGTTCAGGCTGTTCAGCAATTCCTGCTTGGCAGAATGGAGTTCTTCCTCCTTGATTAGCAATGCTTTGGGTAACCGGCCGGAATCGGTTTCTTCTCCGGATTGCAGTCTTTCCAAATAATAACTCCCGGTCAGGGCCAGGAAGGAACGCAATGCCTTGTCAAAGGAAACAGCACCATTTTGAAGGATTTCCTCCCGGGTCTTCAGGATTTCCCATTGCTGGGATGCGCTTGCAATTTGGCGGTATGATTCAAGGCCATTCCGGATTATTCCCAGGTCTTCCAGGGCCTGCACCCTGTTGGTTTCATTGCCTCGAAGGGAATACCTCAGGGCGTTGACGCATGCCCTGTGCGAGGCTGTGGCCGCGTTGACCAAAAGCATGGCGCTGGGGAGGTGTTTGGTTTCAATATCCTGGATGGAGCGTCCCAGCTTGTGGGTGGAATCCATGCCTGTCAAACCCACAAAGGCCGTGAGCAGGACCACGGAAAAAAATCCCAAAAACAGTCTGTATATAAGTTTCATGAATAACCCCTGTCAGCAGAACCAGCTGCGCCATTGGATGGCGGATGCCCCCAAGACAGGGCAAACCAGTCCCAAATATTAATTGATTTCAAGGAAGCAATAACCATACCGAAGATGGTGGTACTGACCCGGGACCACGAAATTTTCGGAAGCCCTGCGCGATGCCCGGGAAACCGGGCTTGCAAAACCCGAGGCCCATAGTGTACCCTGAAAAAAAATGACGTGGATCTTGAGCCTCACAATACAGGGAGCCCACAGCCATGGCCCCACCCCTCAAAGTCAAAAGAATCGCAGCCCCTAAAGCCAAATACGCAGGATGTCTGTTCATAGCCCTTGCCTCGGCAGGCGCGGCGGCCCTTGGCTACCTGTTTTTCAAGGGCAAACCCCTGGCCTTTTTCAATCCCGCGACAAATTTTTTAGCCCATGCCCTGCTGGTGGCGATTCCGGCCCTTGGGGTTTACTCCAATCTCGCTGTTCCCATGGAGTTTGAAACCCCGGAAGGGGAGACCCTGGTGGAGGATGCCAGCTATCTCCGTTCCTTAAAAACCGACTGGTGGATGTCCCTCATGCTCTGGCCGTCCCTGGTCCTGGGGGCGGGTTTTGCAGCTTATTTTTCTTTTAGTTTGTTCACTGGCCAGGACCGTGTCTGGTCAACATCCCCCCTGTCCGCCCTGCTTACTTCCCTATTGGCCCTGGGCCTGTTTTTTTTCTTTGGCAATGTCATAAGGCTGAAAGCTCCTTTTTACGTGAGCGAAGAGGGAATGCGGTTGGGCGCCTCTTTTTTTCTGGAATGGGGGAAAATCGATCATCTGCAGGAAAAACAAGGGGTTTTCTTTGTCTATTTGAAGCATAACACCTTCTTGCCCATTGCTTCTGTAAGGCCTGTCGACACTAATGCCCTGGAAGCCCTGCTGTCTATGCTAAGCAAAAAGGAAATCCGGGGGACGGAATACTCTGCGCCCATACTGGCAAGCATCAAAGTGGGCTTGTTAGCTGTCTTTTCAGGGATGATAGGGCTGGGCCTGTTCCTGTGGAACAAGGAGGGCTGGGACCCCAGGTGGGTGATAACATGCCTGTTTAGCCTGGGGGTTCTCCTTAGCCTGGCCCTGGAACGCCTGCGAGGCGTTCATAAATTGACCAGGATCAAACCCCGGTTGAGTGCGGGATTGCAGGATGCAGGAATGACAGCGCAAAGAGCCTTGTGTCTGGCCGCCTTGGTCACCCGGGGAAAGTTGGAGGCCGAACTGAAGAAGTCCCAGGCCAGGGGGAATGAAAGCGTTCATAAGGAAATTCACAGGCTGGAAGAATGGATGGCGGAACAGAGCCTGGCAATCCATTTGTCTGACACTGAAACAGTCTTGATGCGGCGCCCCGGGGGAACCTGGACTTTGCAGGAGGCCAATCTGGCTTGCTGGAGAAACGAGGCGTTGGGGATTTTATTGTGGGCTATAGGTTTTCAGGAAAAAATCCTTCCCTACGACCACCCCTATGACTGGGAGGAAATTTCCCAAACTCTCCCGATGTTCAGCCCCATTTCAGGGTTCCTGGACAAGGCCTGCCGCAGGCCTGAAGAAGATATTCTCCGTGCCAGGGAAGTGGCGGAACTCTGGCATTGGAGAGCCCGGACCACCCACATTATGGCCCAAGGAGTGGAAGCGCCCAGGGGGGTTACCTTTGAGGAAGTCATTGAGCAGGCAGCTTATGCCGCCTTTGATCAGCACGATATTCCCCAGCCCCTTGGAAAGGACTTCCCTGTATTCAACAAAGCCTACGGCAGTCTGAACATCGAGGAATATCAATTGGCCGCCTCCATTGCTGCAGAACGTCATCTGGCTTTAAACTGGCTTTGCGCCTATGCCCGGGACTGGGATGATACTCCTACGGATACTTGAAAAAGACACTTTCCAGTTGATTTTTCCCTGCCATTTTGTGTAGCTTGGCAAGGTGTTCACCGCCTTATCCCATCTCCTAAAACAATCACAAAGGGAGGATTATCATGGAAGCCCTTCAGTTTTCTTTTACTATTCCCCGGTTTCTGGCCCTTAAATCTTTGGGGACGGTCAAGAAAACAGCCTATTATCAGGGACGATTATCCACCATTAAAATGGTAGACATACCCGAACCCGAACTCCCCAACGGGTCGTGGGTCAAAATTAAGATCAAGTATTGCGGGTTTTGCGGAAGCGATATGAACCTGATTTTCCTCAGGGATTCCCCTTCGGCCAGCCCGTTTTCTTCATTCCCCTGCATCCTGGGGCACGAATTCTGCGGGGAGATTTTAGAAACAGGGCCGGAGGTCCAGGGGTTCGCTCTGGGCGACATGGTGGCCGTGGCGCCCCACCTGGGGTGTGAACCCCGGCAGGTTACTCCCATTTGTCCCAGTTGCCGCGCTGGAAGGCCTGGAAATTGCGAAAACTTCACCAAAGGCATTCTGGCTCCCGGCATGTTCACGGGGATTTGCAGGGATGTGGCCGGAGGCTTTGCCCCCTTTGCAGTGGCTCACCAAAGCCAGCTTTTCAAGCTGCCTGATAGCCTTGGCCCTCGTCTGGGCGCCCTTACCGAGCCCCTGGCTGTAGCTGTCCAGGCGATTTTGGATAACCCCCCCTCTCATAAGGACAAGGTGTTGGTCATTGGCGGCGGAGTCATTGGACAGATGATAGTATGGGCCATGCGGGCCATGGGCATGGAGTGTGATATCTCGGTGTCCGAGCCTTTTCCTTTCGCCCAGGACATGGTGAGGCGGGCGGGCGCTGACCATATCATTAAGGACGGAGACCTGTTCGCCGCCACAGCCAGGATCACGGACGCCGAGCGTTACACCCCGGTCATGGGCAAGGATATCTGCATGGGGGGATTCACCAAAATTTTTGATTGCGTGGGAACCGGTGATACCATCAATCTGGCCATGCGATGCCTTGCATCACGGGGAATCTTGTCCGTGGTGGGCATCGGAGATGATGTGACGCTGGACCTTACCCCCTTGTGGCTTAAGCTCCAGACCATCAAAGGGGTTTTCGCCTACGGATACAACATGGTGAACGGAAAGCGGGAGCACGCCTTCACCACGGCTATGAATCTGGCCATGGAAAACTCCGAGTTCCTGGAAAGCATGATCACCCATACTTTTTCCCTGGGCCAATACAAGGACTTGATCCAAACCAACCTGGACAAGGGCAGGACCCGGGC
This sequence comes from Desulfatibacillum sp., assembly GCA_016342355.1. Classification (GTDB taxonomy): domain Bacteria; phylum Desulfobacterota; class Desulfobacteria; order Desulfobacterales; family Desulfatibacillaceae; genus Desulfatibacillum. The sequence continues at coordinate 109,416 of JAEINP010000004.1, read as the reverse complement.
AGTGAAAACCATGTTTGCGTTTTAATTCATAAATAAAACGCAAACCCCATTGTTGAGAATCCATGAATACCCTGATAACACCCATGATTCAGCATAAACCCGGGGATTTATGGTCGGCATTGCGGCCCGGGGCATTGTGCCGGTGCAGCGCGCCCCATAAAAAAGGGGCCTGCCGCAATCGGCAGGCCCCTGAGGGGGATAGAACATGGTTCTACCCATGCGGGAAAGGCCTGGCACCCTTTCCCGCAAGCTGGTTATTCAGGCATTGGGTTGGAAAATGTCTGAGTAAAGATGTGTTTTTTCAGGTCCAGGTTTGGTTCGTTGGCGCAAAAGCTCCGCATGACCGAAAATTCACCGCCGCCCTGGCCGTCAAAGGTAGCCACCACTTCGCCGGTCGCTGTGCGTTTGACGGTCCCTGAAATCCAGGGCATTTGGGCGAAGATGCAATAGGTGTTGACAATAAAGGTCACGTCCGAAAGCATGGGGGCGTAATTGGTCCCGATGTTCACATAGGCTTCCACCGTGTATTGGTCGTTTTTGCCGATCACTGTCAAATCGGTGGGAGTATACTGGCGCGCAGCCTCGTCCCACTGCCAGTCTCCATGGGTCCATCCCAGTTCCCCGTCCTTGACGTGGAATCTTTGAACCACGGGATTGCCGTTGTCCAGGAAGTCCACGTCCACATAATCCAGGTCCTCGGTGTCAAAATGGTAGGTCTGGAAGGCCCACTGCACATGGGTTTCCGGGTCGGACATGAAGGCGAAATCCCAGCCGCCCATGACAAAGGCCCATCTTCCAAAAGAGTTTTCCCGGTATCCGTGTCCGTCAATGGTCACCACCTCGCCGGTGGCGAGATTGGTGATGGCGCCCTGCACTTCGGTGGTGGGCCACAGCATGTTCACGGTCCAGTGTTCATCGGCAAGCAGGGTGTTGGTGTCATTGCCCACGAGCCAGGTTTCGGGTTTGAGAGGCGCATAATCGGTGAAACCCTGTTTTACGGTAAGATCCCAGGAGTAGTCTCCGCTGTTGCCCCGGAGGATGATGGAATCGGGCTCGCCATTGGTTCCGCGGACCGGGATCTCCTGGATGAATGTGCCGTTGTCTCCGGTGGCGAACACGGACCGTTCATCCACACCCACCTCATGACCCAACCCCGTGGGAATATATGTGGCGAAAGGTTCGCCATCGGCGAATTTGCCGTAAAAGGCGAAGTTCACGCCCGAAGGCATGAGATTCAACGCGGAAAAGGTTTCGCTGCCCCCCAGTTTGCCTTCGGGGTCAGCCACCACAATGCCCACCACGCCGGTGAACTTGCCGTCGTTATCATGGAAGGAATAGTAGTCCCACTCCAGGGACAGTCCGTCCAGGAGATTGAAGGCCCGGTAATCGTCTTGCATGATATTCCAGCCGCCCAGTCCATCGCGCATGACATGGTCGTAATCAATGGTGTGTTGTTCAGGCCACGTGGGGCGGGGGCCCATGGCGAAGGCGCCGGGCGCTGCGAGCAGCAGAACCGCAATGAGGGCCGCAAAGGTCAATACGATGGGGTGTTTCTTCATGATTTTTCCTCCGGTATAGGGATCCAAGGCCAAGGTGTGAACAGGGTGTCTGGAGAGTGCGTGCCAGGTACAATTTCCAGTATTGACCGAACCGTCTATCAAGCATTGACTATAAAGTCAAGAAAAAATTATGAACTACTGCTATGATTGAATTGTATAAAGGTTATTTAATCCCGAATGTTGACGCATACAAGCCTGCGTTGTTAATAAAGTAGGCTTTAACTATATAGTCAATGATTAATAAATGTATAGTTGGGTTTAGTTTGGCGGGGACTTCTTTTATCACCTGCCATATTGCCGCTAAACTAAAAATTTCATGGTCAGCAGACTTTCCATTTGATAGAATATGTTCCAAAGGATAAGGATTGGACCCTATTTCAGGAGGAGCAGCACTATTATGAGCCCCAAAAGAGTTCAGACCCTGCTGAAAAGGGTAAGCGAAATTGACGAGTCTGCAGCCGAGGAACTGCAAAATTTCCTGGACCGGGCAAATAGCCTTTCTCGCCAGCGGACCAGGGAGCTGGAAGCCCTCATGGCCGGAGCTAAGGCGGTCCTCAGTCCCTTGGGTTTTACCGAAACAGCGCGGGCGATTTTTGATCACTGCAGGCAGCTCATCGGCGCAACCTCGGGGTACGTGGCGCTTCTGAGCCCGGACGGGGCTGAAAATGAAGTCCTGTTCCTGGAATCAGGGGGGCTCCCCTGCACGGTGGATCCCGAGCTTCCCATGCCCATCCGTGGTCTGCGGCATGAGGCGTATCGGGAATGTAAGGCCGTGTATCACAATGATTTTATGCATAGCGAGTGGGTTGGATTCATGCCCAGCGGGCATGTGGTGCTCCACAATGTCCTTTTTGCCCCTCTCATCATCAACGAGAAAACAGTCGGCGTCATGGGACTGGCCAACAAACCCTCGGATTTTGACGCCCAAGACGCCAAAATGGCCGAAGGCTTTGGGGAACTGGCGGCCATCGCCCTGAGCAACAGCCAGCAAACAGATCGGAGAAACATGGCCGAAAAGGCCAGGGAGACAGTCATAGACCAACTCCAGGACGCCCTGGAAAGAGTGCAAACCCTTTCCGGCCTCCTTCCCATCTGCAGCCATTGCAAAAAAATCCGGGATGACAAAGGCTACTGGAACCAAATCGATCACTATATCTCCCAGCACTCCAAAGCAGAGTTCAGCCATAGCATTTGTCCGGGATGCGCCAAGATCCACTACCCTGACATGGACATCTATTCGGACGACGACCTATAATCGACATTAATTTCAAGCCCGTTGCCCATTGGCGGAAATTTCAGGCGCGCCCCTCTCATATATTCTCATTTTCCCCTAACCATATCTTTACCTGTGGCGTATATCAATTTTCGACGACACCTCCGCCCGTTATCAATACGGATCCTCAAACTCTCCATAGTTTGTCTGATTTGCTCTCCCGAGACCTTAGACCATCAATTATCCGAGCGGCTGACGCCGACCTAACAAGAACAAGTAGCTGTTGTCTCCGTGTTTGGTTTTATGTGAAAGACTTCACATAATATTTCAAAATTCTTAGGATTGCGTAATTCCATGGAATTCTTCCATTCGATCAAAAGTTATTTTTTTCACATGACTAGGGCGTAATTATTTGCTTGACACATAGGTTGGTTTTCCTGCATACCAAAGTCTCCAACGCTTGATGGAAGCACCTTATTGGAATTGGCCGTTCTGATATTCCGTTTTGTGTGGAAAAGCAGGCCCCTGGAGGGAAGGGCAGGCACGTTCCGCTTGGCAAATTCCGTTCTAAAACGGAAATGCCTAATACTTCATTACATCCAGACAAAGGAGCTGTAACCCTGCTGACAGCACTAGAAAAGGCGCGCAAAGACCCCTCGTCCATGAAAGGCAGAATCCTTCGCGACGCCCGAAAAATATTCGGAGAATATGGTTTTCACGGCACTACCACGCGTATGATCGCCCAAAAGGTGGGCATTGACATTTCCACCCTGTATTATCATTGGGGTGAAAAAGGCGATCTTTACGAAGCCGTGGTTCAGGATATCTTCGAGGACTTGCGGTCCAAATTGGTGGAAGTGGAAAAACTCATCCATGGCAAACCCCTGTCCGATCGCCTCAAGATCGCCCTGGATATCATGACAGATTATTTGTTCGATAATCCCGAGATCTCCAATCTTACCCTGTTCCGTTACTTCGCAAAAACCCGGAGCGAATCAGTCCTGGAAGTAAAAGTTCCTGAAACTATGGGTAATATCGCCTATTCCATGGGGCTGGTGAAAGACCGGAAATCTGTTCCCGTTGACGCAAAAATAAAAATGCTCGCGTTAATGAACTCTATCCACAATTTCATATCGGGGGAAAGTTTTTTTAAGATTTTGTTGGATGTGGACCACGAGGACTACGTGAAGATGGTCAAGGAAACCCTGGCTTTTATTATGGTGCCTGCCTTTGGACAAGGCATGAAAGACATCAAAACTTCGGAATAGCCCCATGGTTCCGCAAAAGTTGAACAGCAGTTCAGACAGTCGATCAAAGTGTAGCACTATACGGACTTACACTGTAAAGGAGGTAGTAACATGGCTCTAAACATGGATGCAATCGGCAAGAAAATCGGCCCGATAGAGAAGGATTACACCTGGAAGGATGTGGTCCTTTACGCATTGGGTGTCGGCGCCGGGTTTGATGAACTCGACTATGTGTACGAGAAAGACCTCAAGGTGATTCCCAGTTTTTCCATTGCGGCTGTTTTTGAGTTTTTAAGCCACATCGGAGCAAACTCCAACGTGAACCTGGCGGGTCTTCTCCACGGCGAGCAGGACCTGATTTTTCACCGGCCCATTCCCACTTCGGGAAAACTGGTGAGCGAGGGGGCGGTCACCAAATATTACGACTTGGCCGCAGCCGGTAAAAAAGGCGCCATCATCATTGGGGAAAGCGTGACCAAAGACGCCAAGGGCAAAAAACTGTTCACCGCCAAAACCACCCTGTTCGGTCGTCTGGACGGCGGATTCGGCGGCGAAGCCCCTCCCAAGGAAGCCGTGGAATACCCGGACCGGGATCCCGATTTTGTGATAGAGGAGCATCCCTCCAAGAATGCTCCCCTCCTGTACAGGATGTCCGGGGACGTGTTCGTGCTCCACATAGATCCGGAATTCGCCAAAATGTCCGGCTTTGAAATGCCCATCATGCACGGCCTTTGCACCCACGGCTATGCATGCCGTGCGCTCATTGCCAGCCTTTGCCCCGGCGAGCCCGAAAAGGTCCGCAGGTTCAAGTGCCGTTTCTCCAAGACCCTGTATCCCGGCATTCCCCTTAAGATCAACATCTGGAAAACCGGGGAAGGCACGGCGGTTTGGCGCGTGATCAATCAGCAGAACGGCGATGTGGTCATTGACCAGGGCCTGTTTGAATACGGCGATGTGGTGGAAGAGCAGATCCGCTTTGATGACCGTGTGGCCATCATCACCGGCGCAGGCGCTGGCCTGGGGAAGGCCTATGCCCTGGAACTGGCGAAACGCGGCGCAAAAGTGGTGGTCAATGACTTGGGCGGCTCCAGGGACGGCACAGGCGCAAGCTCCAGTGCAGCCGACACCGTCGTGGACGAAATCAAGGCCGCAGGCGGCCAGGCAGTAGCCAACTACGACAACGTGGCCACCCCGGAAGGCGGCGCAAACGTCGTGCAAACCGCTTTGGACGCCTTTGGCAAGGTGGATATTCTCATCAACAATGCAGGCATCCTCCGGGATAAATCCTTCCTGAAAATGGAGCCTGAAAACTGGAACGCCGTGATGAACGTGCACCTTAACGGCGCATACAACGTGACCAAGGCCGCCTTCCCGATTATGAAGCAAAACGGTTTCGGCCGTATCATCATGACCACTTCGGCTGCAGGCCTTTACGGCAACTTTGGTCAGACCAACTATTCCGCCGCCAAGATGGCTCTGGTGGGCTTCATGAATACCCTGAAGCTGGAAGGCAACAAATACGATGTCAAGGTGAACACCGTGGCGCCCCTGGCAGCCTCTCGCCTCACCGAAGACATTATGCCCGAAGAAATCTTCAACAAGGCCAAACCCGAATACGTGGTCCCCATGACCCTGTACCTTTGCACCGACCAGTGCGATGTCACAGGCCGCATCTACAATGTGGGCATGGGCTTTTTCAATCGGGCCGCCGTGGTGACCGGACCTGGAGCAGTCATGGGACAGGGTGATGATATCCCCACCTGCGACGATATCAAAGCCAATATGGCCAAGATCGGCTCCATGAAGGGCGGCAAAGAGTATTTTGAACTCAATGCCCAGGTAGGCGATGTCATGATGGCCTTCCAGGCGCCTCCTTCCGGCGCTGCCTCTGCTCCTGCAGGACCGGCAAGCCCGGCGGAAGCCTTTGACATGATGGAAAGCAAGTTCGTGCCCGAAGCAGCGGACGGCGTGGATGTCGTGTTCCAGTATAACATTTCCGGCCCTGGCGGCGGGGAATGGAATGCCGTGGTCAAAGACAAAACCTGTACGGTTTCCAAGGGCAAGCACGACAACCCGACGACCACCATCATCATGGAAGACAAGGATTTCATGGCCATGACAAACGGGACCCTGAATCCCATGCAGGCCTATACTTCCGGCAAGCTCAAGATCGAGGGAGACGTTATGAAATCCCAGATTCTTGAAAAACTGTTCAAGGCATAACGGCTTCCGAATCAGAACAAGGCCCCCTTAAACAGGGCTGGAAACCAAGAATACGCTAAACCATAGATATAAGGAGAGGACCTATGATAGGCATTACCTCATATGGAGCATACATTCCTCGCTTGAGGTTGGACCGTATGGCCATCGTCCAAAGCATGGGCTGGTTCGCACCAGCCATCATGGTGGTGGCTCAGGGCGAAAGGTCTATGTGTAACTGGGATGAAGACGCCCTTACCATGGCTGTTTCCGCTTCCCAGGACTGCCTCAAGGGCATGGATAAAAACAAATTGGACGCCGTGTATCTGGCCTCCACCACCCTGCCTTTTGCTGATCGGCAAAACGCAGGCGTCATCAAGGAAGCCCTCAACCTCCAGGACGACCTCCTGGCAACGGACGTGACCGGCTCCCAAAAAGCTGGAACCACCGCCCTTATCACGGCCCTGGATGCCGTGGCTGGCGGCAACAAGAAAAACATCCTGGTCACTGCTACGGATAAGCGGGAAACCAAGGGCGCGTATTTTTACGAAATGTGGTTCGGCGATGGCGCCGCCTCGGTTGCCGTTGGCAACGGGGACAATGTCATTGCGGAATTTCTGGGATCCTATTCGGCGTCCCATGATTTCAACGACCACTACCGTGGCGCAAACAACCGTTTTGACTATGTGTGGGAAGAACGCTGGGCCAGAGACATGGGCTATAGCCAGTTCCTGCCAAAAGCGATTAAGGGCGCCATGGAAAAGGCAGGCGTTGCCATCGGCGACGTGAGCAAACTGGTCTATCCCTGCTTCTTTGGCGCAGAGCACAAGAAAATCGCCAAAACTCTGGGCGCAACCCCGGAGCAGGTGGTGAGCAATTTCCACAAGGAATGCGGGGAATGCGGCGTGGCCCATCCCTTTGTGATGTTGGCTTCCGCCCTGGACAATGCCAAAGCCGGAGACATCATTGTCGTAGCTGGCTACGGCCATGGCGTGGACGCCCTGGTCTTCAAGGTCACGGACAAAATCGCCGAACTGGCGCCCCGGGACGGATTCGCCGGAACCATCGGCAACAAAAAGATCGTGGACAACTACTCCAAGTACCTGGTTTTCCGCGGCCTGGTCGAAAACGAAATGGGCATCCGCGCTGAAGCGGAAACCCAGACCGCCATGACCGTGCTGTGGCGCAAACGCAAAATGCTTCTGGGTCTGGTGGGCGGCAAGTGCCGCGAGTGCGGAACCAAGCAGTTCCCCAAGATGGATATCTGCGTGAATCCCTCATGCGGCGCCCATCACAGCCAGGATGAGCAGGAGTTTATTGACACCCCTGCGACCATCAAGACGTTCACTGCTGACATGCTGTCCGTGTCCTTTGAACCACCCAACAAATACGGCCTTATCCAGTTTGAAGGCGGCGGCCGCATGATGGCTGATTTCACAGACTGCGACCAGGACGAACTCCGCGTGGGCCTGCCCATGAAAATGATCTTCCGCCTTCGCTCCTGGGACAAGGACCGCGGCTTCAAGAACTATTTTTGGAAAGCCGCTCCGGTTCCGGGCGCAGCTGCGGAAATGGATAAGATCAACTTCAAAGACCGTGTTGCCGTGATCACCGGCGCTGGCGGCGGCCTGGGCAGAACCTATGCCCTGGAACTGGCCGCACGCGGCTGCAAAGTGGTGGTCAATGACCTGGGCGGCTCCCGTGACGGTTCCGGAACCGGTGATGCCAGCCCGGCGGACAACGTGGTCAACGAAATCAAGGAAATGGGCGGCGAAGCTGTCGCCAATTACGATAACGTGGCTACTCCCGAAGGCGGCGCTGGCATCATTCAAAGCGCTATTGACGCCTTTGGCAGGATAGACATTGTCATCAACAACGCGGGTATCCTCCGGGACAAATCCTTCCTCAAGATGGAGCCCGACAACTGGAACGCCGTGTTGGCTGTGCATCTCCATGGGGCATACAATGTGACCAAGCCCGCATTCACCCTGATGAAGCAGCAGGGCTTCGGACGCATTATCATGACCACCTCGGCCGCAGGCCTTTACGGCAACTTTGGCCAGACCAACTACTCCAGCGCCAAAATGGCTCTGGTGGGCTTCATGAACACCTTGAAATTGGAAGGCGCCAAATACAATATCAAGGTGAACACCGTGGCGCCTTTGGCGGCATCCCGTCTTACCGAAGACATCATGCCTCCCGAGATTTTCGCCAAGATGAAGCCTGAGTTCGTCTCTCCCATGGTGCTGTATCTTTGCAGCGAAGAATGCAAGGAATCGGGCCAGATCTTCAACGCAGGCATGGGTTACTTTAACAGGGCAGCCGTTTTCACCGGGCCTGCCGTGCAACTGGGGGAAGGGGACACTCCTCCCTCCCTGGAAGACATCGCCGACAATTGGGACGCCATCAACAGCATGGAAGGTGCCAAGGAACTCAGCGACCTCAATACAGCCATGTTTGACATGCTCTCCCCTCCCGCGGCTCCGGCAGCGGAAGCTGCTCCGGCGGCGGGCGGCGCAATCAAACCTGCTGACATTTTTGCAGGCATGGGCGACTCCTTCAATGCAGACAAGGCCGACGGCGTGGACGTGGTGTTCCAGTTCAGCATTTCCGGCGGCAATGGTGGAGAATGGAACGTGACGGTTAAGGATAAGGCTTGCGCGGTTGCGGACGGCAAAGCCGCCAAGGCTACCTGCACGATTATCATGGAAGACGCTGATTTTGTAGCCATGATCACCGGTCAGTTGAATCCCATGACGGCTTTCAACTCCGGCAAGCTCAAGATCGAGGGCGACATCATGAAATCCCAGCTCATCGATAAACTGTTCACCGTCAAATAACAGGAGGGACATATCATGGCCACTGGAATTAAAGATAAAGTCGCTATCATCGGCATGGGCTGCAGCCGTTTCGGCGAGCGTTGGGACATGGGCGCCGAAGAGCTGATGGTGGAAGCTTTTGAGGAATGTATACAAGACGCGGGAATCGAGAAAAAGGAAATCCAGGCTGCCTGGTTTGGCACATGCCTGGACGAGGTCAACGTGGGCAAGTCGGCAGTGCCCCTGTCCACCACCCTCCGCCTGCCCTTTATCCCGGTAACCCGGGTGGAAAACTACTGCGCCACAGGTACGGAAGCCTTCCGGGGAGCGGTTTACGCCGTTGCCTCCGGGGCTTATGACATCTGTTTGGCTCAGGGCGTGGAAAAACTTAAGGACACCGGTTACGGCGGACTGCCCGGCGGCGGTTCCAATGCCGGCTCCCTGATGTGGCAGTGGTGGCCTATGCTCACCGCTCCAGGCTCCTTTGCCCAGCTTGCCAGCGCCTACGGCGCAAAGTACAAGATTTCGGACAAGGACATCAAACGCGCCATGGCTCATATTTCCGCCAAGAGCCACGACAACGGCTTTCTGAACCCCAAAGCCCACCTTCGCAAGAAAGTGAGCGTGGACCAGATTATGGCTTCGCCCATTATCGCCCACCCCTTGGGATTGTTCGACTGCTGCGGCGTGTCTGACGGATCGGCCTGCGCTATCGTCACCACGCCTGAAATCGCCAAAAAGTTGGGGAAAAAGGATTTCGTGTCGGTCAAGGCCATCCAACTGGCCTTGTCCTCCGGCGAGGAAGTGGGATACAATGACTGGGACGGCGATCATTTCATGACCACAAGCCGCGCCAGTGTCAAGGCTTACGAGGAAGCCGGAATCACCAACCCCCGGGAAGAAATTTCCATGATGGAAGTGCATGACTGTTTTTCCATCACCGAGTTGGTGACCATGGAAGATCTCCACATCTCCGAAAGGGGCCAGGCGGTCAAGGATGTCCTGGACGGCTTCTATGACCTCAATGGCGGCGGAGTTCCCTGTCAGGTGGACGGCGGCCTCAAGTGTTTTGGCCATCCCATCGGCGCTTCCGGGCTTCGCATGCTTTATGAAATGTATCTGCAACTCCACGGCAAGGCCGGGGACCGCCAGATCGAAGATCCCAAGATTGGCCTCACCCACAATCTGGGCGGCTTCCCGTTCCAGAACGTGTGTGCTATCTCCATAGTCGGAAAATACGAAGGATAGTTAATCCGGGGTTCCGGGCAGCGCCATGCTGTCCGGAACCTTTCACCAAAAGGCAAGGGGCATGCTTGAAGTCAGGGTGTTCATGAATTCCAGCGTGGAAGATGTAATCGGGTTCAAGTGCTGCAACCTGCCCGACCAGAACCTGGAAATCCATGTGATAAATAATGGCGCGGAGCCGGTCAGGGCGCCGAGCCGCTTTGTTCTGGAAAAGGACGGGGAGAATGTGGAACTGCTCACGGTGTATCCGCCGGGCGGCCAGCTTGTCCAACCCCATGAGGCAGCGGCCTTTTATTGCACCATGGACGAGGAAGAGTGGAAAAGCTATTCCTCCATCACCGCCTTTGACGCCCAAGGAAATCCTTACAAGGCTTCCTTGTAAACCGGTCTGATCATGCCCTGCCTATCGAGTTTTTTCTGGAGAAAATATAATGGAAATCTTGCAATACACCCCGGAACACCACGCTTTTCGCGAAAGGGTGCGAGCCTATTTGGCTGAAAATGTGATTCCCAATATCGAACAATGGGAAAAAGATCACCTGGTGCCCAAAAGCGCATGGCAAGGCCTGGGCAAGAATGGTTTTTTGTGCACCGCCACACCTAAAGAATACGGCGGACATGGCCTGGATTTCCTGTACTCGGTCATCATGACCGAGGAAATCGGCAGGACAGGATTCTCCGGCCTCACCACAGGACTGCACAGCGACATCGTGGTGCCGTATATCGAAACTTTCGGAACCGAAGAGCAGAAGAAGAAATTTCTCCCCGGCTGCGTGACCGGCGATATCATTTCCTCTGTTGCGATGACCGAGCCTGACACAGGCAGCGACCTCTCTTCCATGCAAACCACCGCCGTGGAAGATGGGGACGACATCATCATCAACGGGACCAAAACCTTTATATCCAACGGTCTCAACACAGAACTCTGTGTGGTGGCCGCCAAAGATCCGGCCGTGGATAATCCCTACGAAGCTATCTCTCTATATATAGTAGAGGGGGACCGTCCCGGCTTTGAGCGGGGACGCCATCTGGACAAAATGGGCTTCAACAGTCAGGATACGGCGGAACTCTTTTTTTCCAAATGTCGCATTCCCAAGGAAAACCTCCTGGGGCAAAAAGGCGGCGGTTTTATCATCCTGATGCAAAAATTGCAGCAGGAACGCCTGATTTGCGCCGTCGGCGCCGTTATTGCCGCGGAACAGACGGTGGAAAAAATTATCCAGTATTGCAAGGAAACCACCCGCAACGGCAAGCCCCTGAGCAAGTTCCAGGCCATCCAGTTCGAGTTGGTGGAAATGGCCACGGAAGCGAAACTTGGCCGCACTTTCCTGGATAAACTCATTGCCGAGCACATGGCCCATGAAAATGTTGTGGTGGAAGTCTCCATGGCGAAATACTGGACCACTGATTTGGCCAAACGCACCATTGACAGGGCCATCAGCATCGTGGGGGAACCCGCCATGCTGGAGGAAATGGGACTGGCGCGGGCCATGCGGGACATCCGTATTCTGCCCATTTTCGCAGGCACAAACGAAATTATGAAAATCGTGGCGGCAAGATTTATGGGACTGTAACAGTCCCGGCGTTCGGAGCGCACCCGCGTTCGCCATCCCTGCTCCGAAGCCATCCAATTCCCGGGGGGAAAATAAACCGTCTTTCGCTACGCAGCAAGAATTAGAAACACAGGGCCGGGCCCCCTGAAAAGGGGGCTGCGGCCCTGTTTCTTTTTTGGGATAGTAAAAAAAGGCAAGAATAAATACCATAGGATCTTCCCCCACTTCCTGGATGGATGGCCTGGGCGATTACATGGGCATCAGCAGCTCCATGGATGAATTCACGGGCCGGGGGCACTAGTCGGGCAGGTTTTCCAACCCTCCCCCCAAAATCAAGCCGCCCGTTTTTCCCCATTCAGGAAGGCGGGCGTTTTTCTTTCCCATGCCTTATGCCTCATGCCCACGTTTAAGCAAAATGGTGACACGGCAGATCTGGACGCTGTGCATCCAAAATTTCGTCCAAGGTGAACTTTTTTTGCTCGGATTGAGGGGTCAGAATTGAGGCGCTGTAGCCGGCAGGCTGGCCGAATCAATGCCTTCACACAATGCGTTGTCCACGGTCAGGTTTCCCTGGGCGTCGAGCGTCACGGTCCAGATGGTATCGTAGTCGGTCTGGTCCCAAGTTAACGTTGGGGGTGGATCGTTACCGGCATAGCTTTTAAGGAGCTCGGTTATCAGCGTTGGATAGTGTTCATGCTCCCACGCCACCAGCAGGGTTTGATTGGTAAAATTGCCGCCGGTAAAGAAAAAGTCGCTGGCGGCCTTGGCCTCGACCGTATCGGTCGCCGACCCTATATAGAAGTCCGCGACCAGCTTATAAGGCAAATTATTGGCGATGACATAGGGCAGTACTGTTAATGAAGGCCTGACGTACGAAAAACTGTAATTGGCATATGAGAACGACTGCGCGGGATCGATGGAATAAACCTGGTCGGGATCGATTTTGCCGTCCAGAGCGTCGGGAAGGGCCAGAGCGCGCCATTGGCCCGCACCCACATAATTGCCGTTTTCAAAAGTGTCCACGGGATGCGCCTCTGCGTGCCTGATCAGGTAAACCGTTTGGTTGACGTTGCTGTTCGCCGGTATTACGACGCCGTTAACCCCTCCGATTCGAGTGATGTTGAAAGGGTCCTGCTGGTCGCACGGACAAGCGTTCACCGGCGAGGGAAGAACGGGGTAGGTGGCGGGCGGCGTCAGTTTGCTGTCGAAGGTAAGCAGGATGGCGTCTCCCGATGGCAAGATGGAGATCATATAGACATGGTTTGGGCCCTTATAGGTCTTTGGCAGATCCAGGTTATACCCATGGATCCTATTGATATTTGCCAGGAGGGCGCTGGTGGTCTCCCACGGCGCGGAGAAGACATAAAAGCCCGGGGCGTTTGCCTGGATGATGCCTGTCACCAGGGCAAGGTTATTGCCGTTCGCGTCATCGAAATCCAGCCCCTGGCAACCGGGGATATATGGATCTGGCTCAACAACTCCGATGGGCGTCGACCCTGGCGCATACGCCGTATTGAGCGAAAAGCTGTTGGCCGTAGTGCCTAACAGTGTGATCTGGTTGAGAAGGGCATACTGCTGAATAAACCCGATTGCCGCCATGTCAGGGTAATTATTTACGGTTTGCAAGTGGGTCATGGGTTCAAGCACGGAAATGCTGGTTGGGTTGGTGGTCCCCAGCACATGCTCTTTCAGATACGAGCCCATGAGGAGCGAGCGCTGCAAGCCCTGCTTGTTAAGGTTGGCTGTGGTCAAATTGATGTCACCCAGCGGGTCGTTAGCCAAATCCGGGCTTACCACGAAAATCAGGTTGATAGCATCGACGCCCAGTGGAGTGGCTGTCTCGGAATCGTCGTCGCATCCCGTGAACAGTATCAGTGTCAGAATTAAGAGCAGCGATCGAATGAGGGAAATTTTCGTCATATCCACAATTTTCCTTTGCCCAAATTATGAGGCCCGTGGCACGATTTCTGGGTTTTAAGCCCTATGACCCATATTTAATCCAACATAGAAATCCTTGCTCTCTGAGCAAGGTCAGAGTTCAGTGGCTTTGCCATCTGAACGACTCATTTGCTACAACCGAAGCCGAGTTGTCCCCACAACCGTAGCTAAGGAGTAACAAATGAGTCGATTCAAGAAGTTATCACAAACAATTTGGCATTGCCAGTATCACATAGTTTGGACGCCCAAGTATCGATACAAAATACTCAAGGGCAAGATTGCCGATGAGGTTGAAAACTGCGTCCGAGCCTTTTCCGCTCAACAAGGAGCGGAGGTTATAGAATTGAACGTGCAGATAGACCATGTTCACCTTCTGGTGATGATTCCGCCCAAGGTGTCTGTTTCTGGTTTTGTGGGCACGGTCAAAGGGCGAACGGCTATCCGTGTTTTGAACCGATTTCGCGAGTTGAAGCAAAAGCCCTATTGGGGCAATCATTTCTGGTCGAGAGGATATTGCGTTGACACAGTAGGACTCGATTCGGAAATGATTCGAAAGTACGTCAAACATCAGGAGAAGAAGGAACGGGAATCCGAGAATCCCCGTTACTGATAACATTGTAAAATGGGGGCAACTCAACTTTGCCCTCTCAGAGGGCAAAGCAATTTTATCCCCTTCCAGGGGTTAATCCCAAGACCGGCCCCTCTGGGGTCGGATTTTTATTCTTCTGAGCGGGCAGTCAACATCGACAAAAGGCCTTTCATCCTCAATTGGCGATTTTCCGACTTCTCCGCTGCAAATCTGAATTTTCATCCACTTATGGACATGGTATTCGATGATCTTTCCTTAGGTCAAGCCAAACCCCAGCTTAATAGGGGCCAAGCACGTTTTCTATGCTTTCCAAAAACTGGCATCTTTCAGAGGGCGGTCGGTTCGGCTGTGCATTTTTATAAGGACTTCCTCACCCTCAGGCATTCCGGACGCCAGGAGTCCAGTCTAGTCCGGGACCATTTTCAATAAAGGCTCCGGTGCCGCCAGATTATCGTACGCTCCGGCCATATGGGCTCTGGGCGCTGCTCCTTTGTACTCTCCGGGTGTTGCCACAATCAGGCCGTTATACCGGGCCATAGATACTCTCGCCAACCTTCCTATAAATTGACGTAGCGAGTGTAGCGTCTATATGATAGGCCAATGGCCTTGGCAAGACTTTCCTATTCCCGGGGAACCGCGATTAGATGCACATGGTTAGGCATGAGACAATAAGCCCATATCTCCACACAGTTCTCCCTGTAATTTCAAGGGGGCCGTAGCCCTGTTTCTTTTGGAAAAGTAAAAAAAACGCCTGAATAAAAACCCTTCTTGACTTTGGCTATCCCAATGTGGATGATTTCATGGTATATGTAATGCGCTTATGACTTGGATGTTATGTCTCTTTCACCCTTTGGAGGACCCATAATGAAGATTTTGGTCGGTTACGAAAGAACGAAAGAAGGAAAAAAGGCCCTGGAAATGGCTATCAAACACGCCAAGGCCTGGGATGGAAAAATTTTTCTGGCCACCTCCCTTTTCGGGGGCGTGGAAATGGATAAGGAAGAACTGGACAAGGCCGAAGGCGTCCTTAAAGAAGCCAAGGAAATCCTGGATGCAGAAGGCATTCCTTGTGAAACCCATGTGCTGGTGAGGGGTTTTGAGCCCGGTGAAGATCTGGTCCATTTTGCCAAGGAAAAGGATGCGGATGAAATCATCATTGGCGTCAAGAGCAAGTCCAAGGTCGGCAAGCTCCTTTTTGGCTCTAATGCCCAATACGTGATACTGAACGCCCCCTGTCCCGTTGTGACAGTGAAAAAATAACCGTATGCGCTCCAGTGTGTTTGAAGCATTGTCCGGCTTTTCAGAAACAGACCCCTTATCTTTCCACGGCCAGTCTGTGCGCTGGAGGAAAGAATGAAAGAGGGGGAATCATTGATCGGCATCATGGCGGACAGCCATGGTCAACCCGAACCCATCAGAAGGGCCTTGGAAAAACTCCTGTCCCTGGGATGCCAACACATATACCACTTGGGGGATATTTGCGATTCCATGATTCCCCAGACCGCGGACGAATGTGTAGACTTGCTGATTGAAGCCGGAGTTCGTGGCGTGAAAGGCAACAACGACCATGCCGTCGTAGCCAACCAGTGGGGCATGAATACAGGCTTGGTGCGGGATGACACCCTTCAATACCTGAAGGACCTTCCCAAAAGCCTGGAATGGCATGGAGCAGATTTTGCCCATTCCATGCCTTTTACGAAGGAAATGGGGCTTTCAGCCATGGTAGGGCCCATGAGCGAAGTCCAAATTTTTAAATATTTTTCTCAAAAATCCCGGGGTTTGTTTTTCCGGGGACACAGCCACGACCCCGCCCTGGCCTCTTTGGTCAGAGGGAGCCTGACTATCCAGTCCCTGGAGCCCGGGAGACTCCTCCTTTTGGAGGAACGCCTGCCCTGCGTCATCACATGCGGGGCTCTTACCCGGGGTTATATAACCCTTTGGGATCCCGGCGCCTGCACCATACAATGTCTCTCCATTGGCTGATTCCCACCTGCAGCCAACAAATTGCTTGAGCCGCATAGTGCGGCCTTGCCACCCGAATCCGGCGGCAAGGAGTATTTGTAGTACCGAACTTTCCTGGGATGGTATTATGGACGTAAGACAAGACCCAAAAACAAGTAGACCGCAATTGCGGGAAATCTCCCCGGATGAAGCCAAACGAATATGCCGGTTTGTGCTTCAAACCAGCGGGATCTCCGTGATTCCTGAAAAAAACCGATTTCTGGAAGCCAGGCTCGGCCCTCTTTTGGAACGATTTGGCGCTTCCGACTATTGGACCCTGCTTACCACAGCCAGGGCCGATTCTTCAGGCAACACGGCTCAGGCCATTATTGACGCGATTTCCACCAACGAAACACGGTTCTTTCGGGATATTGGCCCCTTTGACCTGCTTCAACACAAAATTCTCCCTTATCTGGCATCCACGCGTCAGCCCGATTCCTCAGGCAGGATTCCCATACGTATTTGGAGCGCTGCCTGCTCCACAGGCCAGGAAATATACAGCCTGGCCATGTGCATCAAGGAAAGCCTCCTGAACCTGAAGCCCTATAGAATTACTCTGGTGGGTTCGGATATTTCGCTCCAGGCACTTGACCGTGCAAGGGAGGGGGTTTACTCAAAATTCGAGATCGCCCGCGGGCTTAACCAAACCAAGCTGAGAAAATTCTTTACCCCTCAGGGGAACAGCTATAAGATTCGCCAGGAAATCCGCGATATGGTAAGTTTTCGTGCGGTCAACCTGTTGGACCCGGTAAATGGCTTCAAAGAATGGGATGTCATCTTCTGTAGGAATGTGGCTATATACTTTCGCCAGGACCATCGAAAATGGCTATTTGACCAGTTGGCCAATGCCCTGGAACCGGACGGTTTTTTAGTGGCCGGCGCCTCAGAGTCCCTGGCCGCCATGTGCTCCCGGTTTATTCCTAAAATGTTTTCCAGTTGCACCTATTATCAAAGGAGATTCTGATGTGCGCCTTACATGCCTTGGTTGTGGATGATGAAAGCAGCGCCCGCATGCTTCTGGAACGGGGAGTTGCCAATGCCGGGTTTACGGTGGATTCCGCCCAGGACGGCGCCCAGGCAGCCCAAATGATATCTGAAAAATATTATGATTTGGTTGTCACGGATCTCATGATGCCCGGAGAAGTGGACGGGGTAGGGGTGCTGGAAGCCGCCAAGGAAAAATCCCTGCGCACCTCAGTGGTGCTCATCACCGGCCATGCCTCTGTGGAAACCGCCGTGGAAGCCATGAAAAAGGGCGCTGATGATTACCTCCAAAAACCTATCCATTTGGATGAACTGGCCATCAAAATCGGCAGGGTCCGGGACTTGAACATGCTGGTCCGGGACTCCCAGGACCTCCAGGAAGCCATGGACGTCACCGAATCCACTGCTGCGGAAACCATCCGGGAACTGGACTCCCGGCTGAGCGAACTGCAAACACGTCTGGACCGAGTGCAGCACATCCTAACCTCGGACTCCGCCCCTGAGAGCCGTATCGCCCAAGCCCTGGAGGCCTTGGCGGAACCTTCCCCCTGACTAAAAAAAATGCCACGGCTGGTAAAAAAGGTATTGACTTGTGGGTCGAAACTGGTATGACCTCTTACCAGGAGGAGGCGCCATGGAAGCAACTAAACTGCTCAAACCCACACAATTCGCGGAACATAGCCTGCTTACGGCTATTCTGGAGGGAAAATACCCTCCCGGCGCCACACTTCCGGGCGAAAGAGCTCTGGCCCGGGAATTGGGGGTCACCCGTCCCACGCTCCGGGAAACCCTCCATCGTCTGGCAGCCGAAGGATGGATCACCATCCATCACGGCAAAGCGACCATAGTCAATGACTATTGGAAGCAGGGCGGCCTGGGTCTCCTTTCCACCATGGCGAAATACGGCCAGTATCTCCCAAAAGATTTTATCAGCCATTTATTGGAATTGCGCGTGGTGCTCATACCCAGTGTGGCCGCCATTGCGTGTGAACGCAATCCCAAAGCCCTGGCCGATCATCTGGCCCAGGCCCAAAAACTGGAAGACGACCCCGAAGCCTTTTCCCGGTATGACTGGCAACTCCAGGAGTTGATGGCCCGGGCCTCCGATAATTGCACGTTTCCAATGATTCTTAATGATTTTGGCCCGTTGTTCCGCAGCCTCGCCAGGACTTATTTTTCCCTGGCCCGGAGCAGGAAGGCCTCCAGGAAATATTACGGAAAACTTAATCAAGCCATGGAACAAGGGCCAAAGGCGGTACAGGATGTTGCCCGCGGGGCCATGGAAGAAAGCATTGCAATCTGGAAGGATTTGCACCAACAGGAAGGGGGATGAACATGTTGAGACACAATGGTTGGGGGGATACCTCCGTAACAATGGACGTGGCGCGAAAAGGGCAGGAAATGCTGGCTGAACTATTGGGGCCAGGATTACCCACTGAGGACTATCCCCTGGAAAAGATCCTGAAGAAAGTGGGGCCTTCCCGCCTTCCTGAACACCGCCTGCTGAGCCAAAGCCCGGAAGATCGCTACACCCACGCCCACGGACAAAGCCTGCCCGACTGGATAGACATGCGCGGTGGCGCACTGGAAAATTTTCCCGACGCCGTAGCTTACCCCACCAATTCCC
The DNA here is from genome assembly GCA_016342355.1 of Desulfatibacillum sp. Lineage (GTDB taxonomy): Bacteria > Desulfobacterota > Desulfobacteria > Desulfobacterales > Desulfatibacillaceae > Desulfatibacillum. Next base: position 90,442 of record JAEINP010000004.1, on the reverse strand, counting down.
GGGAAGTGGAGGATGCTCTGGAATTTGCCCGGGAAAACGATTGCCTGGTCATCCCCTACGGGGGCGGGACCAGCGTGGTGGGACATCTCACTGTGCCTAAAAGTGACAGGCCTGTGCTGTCTCTATCATTGGAACGCATGAGCCGTCTTGTAAATCTGGACCGGTACAGCAGCCTGGCGACCTTTGAGGCAGGCGTGCGCGGCGTGGACCTGGAGGCCCAGCTTCGGGCCTTGGGGTACACTTTGGGGCATTACCCCCAGTCTTTTGAATACTCTACTCTGGGCGGTTGGGTGGTCACCCGGTCCAGCGGCCAGCAGTCCATGCATTTTGGCAGGATCGACCAGCTTTTTATGGGCGGGGATATGATCACTCCCCAGGGGTCTATGAAGCTTCTCCCCCACCCGGCATCCGGGGCGGGGCCGGATATTCGTCAGATTGTTCTGGGCTCGGAAGGCCGTATGGGCGTACTCACTAACGCTACGGTAAAGGTCCAGCCTCTCCCTGAGGTTGACCAGGTGTACGGCATGGTTTTTCCCTCGTGGAACCACGGGGTGGATGCGGTGCGCACCCTGGCATCCGCCAGTCTGCCCTTGTCCATGATTCGCCTTTCCAATCCCAAGGAAACCAAAACCAACCTGGTTCTTTCGGGGCATGAAACCCAAACCGGAATGCTTAATAAGTACCTTTCGGTCAGGGGGATTGATCCCGACAAAGCCTGCATGGCCCTGGTGGGCATCATCGGCAGGAAAAAAGTGGCCAATGCGGGGAAATCCGTAGCATGGCGCATCGTGAAAAATCACAAAGGAGTAGTCATTGGTAAAACCATGGGCGAATCCTGGGAGAAAAAGCGTTTTATCATCCCCTACCTCCGTAATTCCCTTTGGGACAAGGGCTATGTGGTGGACACCCTGGAAACCGCAATCACCTGGGACAAGGTCACCAACCTCCTGCAGGCTATTGACAGTGCACTTACGGAAGCTATGGCCGGTTTTGACGAAAAAATTCATGTGTTCACCCATCTGTCCCATGTGTATCCTACAGGATCAAGCATATACACCAGCTTTGCGTTCCGCCCCGGAGAAAGCCCGGAAGAAACCCATCGGCGTTGCCTGGCCCTGAAAACAGCGGCCAGCCGGGAAATTGTAAAAGCTGGCGGCACAATCACCCACCAGCACGGTGTAGGGACGGACCACAAGCCTTACCTGCCTGCGGAAAAAACCCAATTGGGTATGGACATGTTGCGGGACATTGTGAAACGATGCGATCCGGATCAGCGGATGAACCCGGGTAAACTCCTGGACTAAACCGCTTTTTTGCGACTTTTTGCATAACCAAATACGGACCATGGGTTTTGTTGCGGGATAAAGGAGTGAAAACAATGAGTATGGACGGTTTGCCCAAAGAATTTGACCTTGTGGTGATAGGTGGGGGAATTACCGGTGCGGGAATCCTGCGGGAAGCAGTGCGGGCGGGCCTGTGGACCTTGCTGGTGGAAAAACAGGACTTTGCCCAGGGCACCTCCAGCCGCAGTTCCAAGATGGTGCACGGCGGTTTGAGATACCTCAAGGAGGGCAAGATTTTCCTCACCAAGGCGGCTGTGGAGGAACGGTGCCGCCTGCTGAATGAGGCTCCGGGTTTAGTAGAGAAAATGGGTTTTTTGTGGCCCATATACAAGGGGGAATCTCCTGGCAAGCATTCCCTGGAAATAGGCCTGACCCTCTACGATTTCATGGCCAGGGAAAAACAGCACGAGTATTTTCATTCCGGAAAATTCCTTTTGCTGACTCCCCATGTGCGTCAGGAGAATCTCCTGGGCGGCTTCAAATTTTTTGACGCCCAGGTGGACGACGCCAGGCTGGTCCAGCGTTTGATAAACGAATCCCGTGACTTGGGCGGCAAAGCGCTAAACTATGTGGCTGCGAAGGAAATATTGCGGGATGAACAGAATTGCGTGGCGGGAGTGGTTATTGAGGACGCGGAAACCGGGGAGTCCCGCACCATAGGAACCCGGGCTGTCATCAATGCCACCGGGTGGTGGGCCGAATCCCTCCATCCCTCTCCGGTGGAAGGCCTGCACCTGCGTCCCTTGAGGGGAAGCCACATCCTGTTTCCCTCCCATGTGCTGCCCGCAGCCCAGGCTGTTGCGTTTGCCCATCCCGTTGATCGCAGGCCTATCTTTGTCCTGCCCTGGGAAGGCGCTACCATGGTGGGCACCACCGACTTGGACCATAAAGGCGACCCCTGGGCCGAACCTGCCATGAGCAGGCGTGAACTGGACTATCTCATGGATGGCATCCATGGAGTCTATCCTTCGTTATCCGTGGAGGAATCTGATATCATCTCCAGCTTTGCCGGGGTTCGCCCTGTGGTCAGCCGGGGCAAAAAAGATCCCTCCCAGGAATCCCGCGAGCATGTGGTGTGGGTGGACAAAGGCCTGGTGACCATCACCGGCGGCAAATTGACCACCTTCAGGCTCCTGGCCCTGGATGCCCTGGATGCCGCCGAGCCTTTTATGGAGAGAATACCCCATCACAAACCCAACGAGCCGGTGTTTGCTCCGGTTCCCAAAACGCCTCCTCCTGATGCCAAGGGCCTTTCGGCCCAGGCATGGCGCAGACTGTTTGGCAGATACGGCCTCAAAGCTCCCGGGCTGGTGGAAGATGCGCCTCGGGGGGCGCTGGAGCAGGTGGGGGACACCGAAACCCTGTTTGCCGAATTGCCCTTTGCTGCAAAAAACGAGACTATCAGGCATTTGTCCGACCTCATGTTGCGGCGGACCCGTCTGGGCCTTCTCACCCCCAAGGGGGGCGAGGAGTTCCTGGATCAAATTATCGACTTATGCAAGCCTTACCTGGGTTGGGATGACGAACGCTGGGAAGAGGAAAGGGAAGCCTACCTGAAACTCATTCGGGAAGCCTATTCCATTCCAGCCTCATGAGTCGGCGAGGAGGATTGCGCTTATGGTGAAGGGGGTGCGTTTTGAGCGAAAAAGATCTTTTGCTGGCCATAGATAATGGAACCCAGAGCATAAAGGCCCTGCTGTTTGACCTGGAAGGAAACCTCCTGGCCAGGGAGCAGGTGCTTTTTGAACCCTATTACTCAACCAATCCCGGTTGGGCGGAACAAGACCCCCTTGTGTATTGGGAATCTCTGTGCGAGGCATGCCAAAGGCTGTGGAAGCACCCGGGCGTTGATAAATCCCGGGTGGCGGCGGTTTCCCTCACCACCCAACGGGCCACGGTGATCAATGTGGACAAGCAGGGCAGGCCCCTCCGGCCAGCCATTCTGTGGCTGGACCAGCGTAAAACATACAACCACCCGGGCGCAGGCCCCTTGTGGAACAGCTTGTTTTCCGTTGTCGGGGCAAAGGCCACAGTCCGGCATTTTGTCGCCGAGGCCGAGTCCTCGTGGATCATGACCCATCAGCCGGAGCTCTGGCAAAAGACCCACAAGTTTTTGCTTTTATCAGGATATCTTACCTATAAGCTGTTGGATAAATTTGTAGACTCGACCTCCTGCCAAGTAGGCTATATCCCCTTTTCCTACAAAAAATTAACCTGGGCCCATCCTCTGGATTTTCGGTGGAAGGTCCAGGGCCTGACCCAAAAACAAATGCCTGAATTGGTGGACTCCACCCGGGTTTTGGGAGAGATAACTTCCAAAGCATGGGAAGCCACAGGTATACCCAAAGGGCTTCCCATGATTTCCGGAGCTGCGGACAAAGCCTGCGAAGTATTGGGCTCCGGCGGCATCGAACCGGATGTAGGTTGTCTCAGTTACGGCACCACGGCCACCATCAACGTTGCCAGTAAAAAGCCTGTTTCTCCGTTTTGGCTGGTTCCCCCCTATCCTGCCGCCATACCCGGCGCCTTCAACATAGAGGTGGAAATTTTCCGGGGCTATTGGATGGTAAGCTGGTTCAAGGAGGAATTTGGGTATGAAGAACGCATGGAGGCCATGGAAAAAGGCACAGAGGCTGAAATACTTTTTGAAAAACTGGTGGAGGATGTGCCTCCCGGCTCCATGGGGCTTATGCTTCAACCGTACTGGAGCCCGGGCCTCAAACATCCCGGGCCAGAAGGCAAGGGCGCCATTATAGGATTCGGGGACGTGCATACCCGCGCTCATATTTATCGGTCCATCCTGGAAGGCCTGGCCTATGCCCTGCGCGAGGGCAAGGAAAGGGTGGAGAAACGCACGGGTACTCCCATTAAAAGGTTGTGTGTTTCAGGGGGGGGCTCCCAGAGCGACAGCGCCATGCAGATTACGGCAGATATTTTTGGCCTGCCGGTCGCACGGCCCCATCTTTACGAAACCTCGGGCCTGGGGGCTGCGATGATTGCTGCGGTGGGTTTGGGCTTGCACAAGGACTTTCCCTCAGCCGTTTCCGCTATGACCCGTTCAGATACCGTGTTCCAGCCCATTGAAGAAAATCGCCAACTATATAACCGCCTGTACAAGGAAGTATTTCTTAAAATGTATAAACGTTTGGGGCCCATTTACAAAAGCATTCGGGATATAACAGGGTATCCGGCATAGGCGGAAAAAGCGGCAAATTCTCCAATGGGACGGCAAATGGATTGAAGCAAATTTCACCTTGTAGTATAAGCAGGTTATGCGAGAAAGGTCTGCCACCATACTCTGCGCCCTGTGCCTTGGACTATTATCCCTTGGGCTGTTCTGGCATGTGGCCTTTTTCAAAACCATCAACCTGGATGACCCCTGGTACCTTGTTTCCAATCAACAGGTAAACCAGGGGCTTAGCTGGCAGGGGGCGCTTGATGCCTTTGGCTCTTCCCAGGTTACTTACTGGCACCCCATGGCCACCTTGTCCGCCATGGCGGATTTTACTTTGTTTGGCCCTTATCCCGGGCCACATCATCTTTCAAGTTTGTTTTTTCATGCCATGGCCGTGATTTTATTTTTTTTGGCCCTAAAAAAAATGACCGGCGCCCTATGGCCCAGCACCCTTGCAGCTCTTCTGTTTGCCGTTCATCCTGTCAATTTGGAGGCCTTTTGCTGGTTGACCCAACGGAAAACCATCCTCACGGGTTTTTTTGGGGCGGGAACCTTATTGACTTACGCTTATTATGCGGCAAAACCAGGAGTGGGCCGCTACCTGGGGGTTTTCTTTTTGTTTGCTCTGTGCGTCATGTCCAAACCCTCGGCCACCCCTTTGCCCCTGGCCCTTTTGCTCCTTGATTTCTGGCCTTTATGCCGTTTGGATTTGGGACAAAATTGCGGCGTTCAACCCGATTTTGGCCGGGCTTCCCTGTCCTGGTTGATTTTGGAAAAAGTTCCCCTGCTTTTTCTGAGCTTGGGGACAACCATCATGACTTTTGTTACGGGGATTCCCTATGGCGGGCTTAATTTGCTTGAAGGTATTCCCTTGCTTCTAAGGTTGGAGAATGCCCTTTTGGCCCTGGTCACCTATCTTGGGAAGTTTTTTTACTCTGCTGGTCCCACTGTGTATGTGCCTTTTCCATCCAGCCTTTCCATAAGGAATGTGGCTGGGGCCTTGCTTGTTCTGTTTCTTGTTACAGCCTGGGTTGCCAGAAATATTAAAAAGTCCCCCCATCAGGCCGTGGGGCTGCTTTGGTTTTTGCTGTGCATGAGCCCTGTAATCGGAGTGATTCAGGTTGGATTTTTTCCCGCATGGGCAGACCGGTACGCCTATTTGCCCTTCATGGGCCTATATATGGCCGTGGCCTGGACCGTTCATTCATGGATAATGGCCGCACCCCGTTTCAAGAAATGGATAGGGGCTATGACCATGGCATGGGTGGTGATACTGGGCTTGTCTGCCTGGGGACAATCCCGGTATTGGGCCAATGACCGGCTGCTTTTTTCCAGAGCCATATGCCATGTGCCTGAAAGCATGATTGTGCAGAATAATTACGCCGTTGCCCTAATCGACGACGGCTTGTACGATAAAGCCATTTTTCATTACAGAAAGGCTCTGTCCCTGGCGCTGGAAAGAATGGACTCCGGTTTCATTGCAGACATCCATTTCAACCTGGGAAATGCCTACTTAAAACTGGATGATATGCAACAGGCTGAAATGGAATATAAAATGGCTATTCAGTCGAACCCTCGCTTGGTCCAGGCATACAATAATTTAGGCCTTGTGCTAAAAGGGCAGGGGCTGGACTGGCAAGCCCGGGCTTGCTTTGAAAAATCTTTGGAAATTGATCCGGGTTTCCCGGATGCCAAAAATAATCTGGAAGACATGGCGCAAAATCTGGGAGCGCCAAGCCAGGCGGCAATCGATTAATCAACTATAGGAGGGGGGATGGTCAGGCTGGACAGGGATATATTGTTTGGGGTGGGAATGGTGGCCCTGGCTGTCCTGCTGGTCTATTTGCCGGTCCGCGATTTCGATTTCGTATCCCTGGACGATCCCGCAGCATTGTTTGAAAACCCCCTGGTTCGATGCGGTTTTTCCTTTCAGGGCTTGCCCCAGGTGTTTGCCGTGGGAAAAGGACAACCCTGGCAGCCCTTGCCCCTGTTTGCCCACGCAATGGCGCTCAATTTTTTCGGCAGCCATGCCGGAGCCCACCATCTTCTCAGCCTCGGGGTTCACTTGGTCAATGCCTGTCTCCTGTTTTTAATCCTGTTCCGGACCACGGGCGATAGGTGGAAAAGCGCCCTGGCGGCAATGCTTTTTGCGGTGCTTCCGGTCAACGTGGGGACTGTGGCCTGGATTGCCCAGCTCAGGACCCTTTTATGCGCCATGTTTTGCCTGGGCGGCATGTTTTTTTATGTGCGGGGCAGGGGAGGGCAGGGGGCAAAGTGTTTTCTCCCCGTTTTTTTGTGCCATTTTCTTGCTCTCCTGTGCGGGCCGGAAGCCATTATTTTTCCTGTCATGCTGATCCTGCTGGATTATTGGTCTCTGTCAAGATTGGCGGCGCAAACCGGCTTGAAACAACTCCTGGCCGAAAAATGGCCTTTGGTCCTCCTTTCCCTCATGGGAACCCTGATGGCGGCCATTCCCTATTCCGGGGAACAGGTGTCTTTCGATATTGGAAATGCCATCGGGAACAGCTTGTTGTACACCTTCGCGTGCCTGCGCAAGGTGTTCTGGCCCGATGATCTTACGGTTTTGTATCCATATTTTTTACATAAGGAATGGATCTTATATGATTTCATCATAATGTTCCTGCTTGGAGCCACTTGGTTTGCACATAAAATTTTAAAAATGCAACCGGCACTGTTTAGCGGATGGCTTTGGTTTTTATTGAACCTTGCCGGGATTCCCTTTTGGCTCCACAGCCCCACGCAATTCAACCTGGCTGACTGGCATGTGTATATTCCATCCATGGGCTTAGCCTGGGCCGTGGCGTGGATGGCTCCCCCCATCCATAGGAAAATGCCTGGAAAGGACAGAATTATAATCCTGGCCTTGATTGCGGGTCTGTTGCTATGCGGCGTGGGGGCAAGAGACTATTTGGGAACGTGGAAGAATGACCGGGAACTATTTCGAAGAAACCTGCACGTCTATCCGGAAAATCCAGTAGCTCTTACAGGTTTGGCGAACTGGTTGTATGTGAACACTTTTTATGATCTTGCTATGGTGAGGTACAGCCAAGCCCTGGTTGCTGATCCAAATTATGCCCCTGCCCATTATCATTTGGCGAACGCCCTGGCGGACGAAAAAAAAATAGCAGAGGCGGAAGCCCACTATCGTCATGCCATTCTTATTCGGCCAAGCTATGTCCAGGCATTGAACCAATTGGGCAATCTTTTGGTCAGGACAGGCAGGCCCCGGGAAGCGCTCCGGTATTTGGAGGCATCTGTGCGGAATGATCCCGCCCTGGAAGTACCCCGCCTGAATCTTGCCAATGTTCTGGTGGTATTGGGCAGGCTTGATCTGGCGGAAGAACAATATCGGGCTGCTTTGGAACTCCGGCCCTCCTTTGGGGAAGCCAATGCGGGCCTCGCAGATGTCTTGGTGCAAAGGGGTCGGTTTGGAGAGGCAATGGAATGTTTGGAGAAAAATCTGGAAGCAGGGTTTGATGACGCCAATACAAACTTTTCTCTGGGCGACATCCATTTACAAATGGGCGACTATTCCAAAGCTGCTTCCTGCTTTCGTAAGTCCATTGCAGCCAGACCAGGGTTTGTATCGGCCCACAACAGCCTGGGGGCGGCCCTGCTCATGCGGGGCCAGGTGCAGGGGGCTATTGAAAATTTTTTAAAGGCTCTGGAACTGGACCCCAACTACTCCAAGGCCCAAAAGAACCTGGAATACGCCCAAACCCTGATCACCCGTCCCGAGCGTGGCAACTAACCAGCTTTTTTCATAATCCTGACTATAAGGCGTTGCAGTTAAACCGGTTTTTTGCCTACGTCCCGCATGCCCAGCTTATACATCCGGGAATACAGGGTGGAGCGTTTCATGCCCAGGATTGCCGCTGCGCCGCCCGGGCCGTCAATGCGGCCTTTGGTCCTTTCCAGAACCTTTTCAATGTATCGGCGTTGCACTTCTTCCAGGGAGGGATTGCCGCCAAAAAAATCCTGTCTGGACGCCTGAGCCCCTCCCTGGATGTCCAGGGCAGGCTTGTCTCCCCTGGAGAGGATCACTGCCCTTTCGATGACGTTTTTCAATTCCCGCACATTGCCTGGCCAGGCGTAAGCCGTCAGTCTGTCCTCGTCCTGGCGGCTGAAGGACAGTTTTTTAAACCCGTATTTGCCGCAATAGTGCTCTATAAAATGGCGGGCCAGCAAAATTACGTCGTCGCCCCGGTCCCTCAGGGGGGGGAGGACAAGGTGGATCACATTAAGGCGATAATAAAGATCCTGGCGAAAACGGCCCTGTTCCACTTCCACGGCAAGGCTCCGGTTGGTGGCGGCAACCAAGCGAAAGTCCGATTTTACAGCCTGGGTTCCTCCCACCCTGTGGAATGCCCTGGATTCCAACGCCCTTAGCAGCTTTACCTGGGTCTGGGGCGGCAGTTCCCCAATTTCGTCAATAAAAAGGGTGCCTTCGTGAGCCATTTCAATAAGCCCCATTTTTCGAGCGTCCGCCCCGGTAAAAGCCCCCTTCTCATGGCCGAAAAGTTCGCTCTCCACCAGGTTTTCCGGGATTGTGGTGGAGTCCACCGTCACCATGGAGCCTTGGGACCGGCTGCTGAATTGGTGTATGCGTTTGACTAGTAATTCCTTGCCGGTGCCTGTCTCCCCGCTTACAAGAAGGGTGGCTTCAGACCGGGCTGCTTTTTCCGCCTGCTCCAGAATCCGGAACATGGCCCTGGAGCGGGTGAGGATGGAATCATCCTCCCTGTGCCCGAACCGGATGTCCTTGTAAGAAGCCAGACGGCGGGTTTCCTCCCGCAGGCGAATGCATTCCACCAGATGATGCACATACCTGGCCATGTGTTCGGCCCCCATTTTTAGGAGGGCATGGGGAATCAGGTCAAAGGCGTCATTCACATACATGTTCTCCAGGTAAAACACGCCCTTCAGATGGCCTTTGGCTTGAACAGGCAGGATCAGCACCTCCCGTTTTCTCGACCCAAGGGATTCATCGGGGTTCTGGGGAAGGCTCTCTACAATCACACGGTTTTCCCGGAAAGACCGGGCGAGCAGGGCGAGGCTGGGCCTGAAAGATGGGGATTCCACTTCCTGACGGGTCACGTTGCATCCTGCCCGGAATGTCAGGGAGGGATCTTCCAGGGGATCGGGCACGAACAATGCGCCCCGTTCCGCTATGAGGAGTTGGAGCATTCGGTTAAGAACTTCATACAGAAGTTCATCCTCGTCCTGAGGCTGATCCAGGATTTCCAGGGTGCTCATGTACCTTGCTATGAAATGCTCCAGGCTGTCGGCAGCCTTTTTCCAAAGGCCCTTTTGATCCAGCAAGTTCCTGAGTTCCCAGGGCAGAAGCTCCTTGTCCAGGCCCATGGTCCGTATGCGTCGCCATACCTTCAGAGTCACATCGGCAGCCTGGCCCGTGTTGCCTTCGGACAGATGAAGCAAGGCCACTGCAATGAGGGTTTTATTTTGGGCGAAACCTGCGCCCACCTTTTGAAAATGGCGGATGCTGGATTCAAAATCCTCCATAGCCAAAAGGGGGCTTTCCCCGTCCCGAAGCCTTTGTTCGCCTTTCAGGCGCAGGCCAACCCCATTGGAAAGAAACCCTTCCTGGCTCATGGCATTTTCCAATTGTCTTTGGTAATCCCACTTGCCCGAGACCGCGCCCATTTCCTGGCGGTTGAATTCCGGTAGCATATCCATGATAAACAGGCTGGAAAGCATGGGGGCGGTGGCGGCCCGTTGCCCTTCCTCCAAGGCCGTGCGCAGGGTCTCAAAGGCTTCCTCTTCACGGCCTTCATAATAGGCATGGATGGCCATGCCAGCCCGGGCGATAAACAGGGTGTATGCGTTGTTGCTTTCCGCGGCCTCTTGCAGGGTGGCCCGCAGATGATACAAGGCCTGGGATTTTTTGCGGGCCACCGCCAAGGCCAAGCCCAGGAGCGCCCTGGCGATGGAAGCCACCCCGGCCCATCCCATGTCCCTGGCAAGGACCCAGTAACTGTGGAAAAAACCCAGCGCCCGGGGTACCTGCCCATTGAAAAACAGGGTGATGCCCAGGTTCCATAGAATCATGGGGTAAAAAAGCAGGCGATCCTGGTTTTGCGCAAAGGACTGCTCGGCCTTTTCAAAGAACACAATGGCTTCCAGGAAATTGCCCTGGTGAAGGCTGCACAGCCCCAGGAACTCCGCAGCGGCCTTCAGAATGTCCGAATCACCCAGGCGTTCCACTTCCTCTTTGCCCCGGATAAGAAGGGCCATGGCCTCGTCCGGCCTCCCAAAATAGGCCATTAGCCTGCCCAAATGCAAACAGGTCAAGGCATGGGACCGGTCGTCACCCGAGTTCTTGGCCACCCCGATGGCGGTCTTCAAATAGGCGGACAAAACCCGCATTCCCTTTCCCACGGCATAGGACAGGTTGGAAAGTTCCAGGGTGGATTCGGTATATAATCGGTCCACCCCGCTTCTACCGGTTGTTATATGCCCATGGAGCATGGCAACGCCTCGACTTAGACGGCGATAGGCTTCCTCAAGGTCCTTCTTTGCAAGGGATTCATGGGCCCGTTCCACCTCCATCTCTCCGGCCTTGTCCATCCTCCCCGCACGGGCCAGCACCCGGGCCATTATTCCCGCCCCCAAGGTATCTGCCAAGCCTTTGTCTCCAATCCTGTCTGCAAGCAAAGCATTGTGCCTGGCGGTATTGCGGATTTCCAGGTCCAGACGGATTTTTTCCGGCAGGTCTTTTCCTCTGCTTATAAGGCCTTCCCGGGTGTACGCAATCCACCCATTTTCCTGGCATAGGCCCAGGAGTTCCTGGAGGGATCGGGAGTCCAAGGGGGAAAGTTTTTGGGCAATGGACGGGCTGATGGGGCTGCCGCAGGCTTCCAGGGTGGTGAGGAAGGTCCATTGGTTTTCCGTAAAGGGGGGCAGGGCAGGGGGCATGGGAGAATCTCCTTTGATTATTTATGGGGGGATTATGGGGGAAAGGGGAGAGGGGGTCAAGGGGAAATGCCTATATATCGGCAGGAATGCCTTTATATCGGCAAAAACCGGGACGCAAACGGTCCAGTATTTTTCTTTTCTTAATAAAATCAGTGTGCTAAAATTAGCAAATTCTATGGCACATTAATTGCTCTCTAAATAAACACCGGACCTGCCCCTCCGGCAATATTGGGAATCCCGATCTTTCCCAATACCGGGATATTCACCAGGGCCTATTCCTTTTAATGAACACAATCAATAGAGGTATTCATCATGGCAAATCCCAAAACTCTTTTTGACGATAAACTCATCATTGCCAATTGCAGCGGTTTTTTCGGAGACCGATTCACCGCAGCCAGGGAAATGGTGGAAGGCGGACCCATAGATATCCTGAGCGGCGATTATCTGGCAGAACTCACCATGGCCATCCTGTTCCGCCAGACCATGAAAGACCCCTCCAGGGGATACGCCCATACCTTTCTTAAGCAAATGGAACAAATCATGGGCCAATGCCTGGATAAAAATATCCGGGTGGTCGCCAATGCCGGTGGTCTCAACCCCAAGGCCCTGGCTGATGAACTGGAGAAAAAAGCCAGCGAACTGGGCCTGCATCCCAAAATTGCCTACATCGAAGGAGACAACATCCTTCCCCGCATGGCCGAACTCCAGGAAATGGGAGAAACATTCGCCCACATGGACAAGGGCATGACACTCAAGGACGCCCAAGCCACGTCCATAACCGCAAATGCCTATTTCGGCGGATGGGGTGTCGCCAGAGCCCTGGCCGAAGGCGCCGACATTGTGGTGGGAGGCCGTCTGGCCGACGCCGCCGTGGTTATGGGACCCGCAGCATGGAAATTCGGCTGGAAACAAAACGACTGGGACCGTCTGGCCGGGGCGGCCGTGGCGGGCCATATCATTGAGTGCAGCGGTCAGGCCACAGGAGGCAATTATTCTTTTATCGACGAGGTGCCCTCCTACGACAACGTGGGCTTTCCCATCGCCGAAATGCACGAGGACGGGTCCTTTGTCATCACCAAGCATCCTAATACAGGCGGCCTGGTTTCCGTGGGCACCGTCACAGCCCAGTTGATGTACGAAGTCCGGGAGCCCCGATACCTTACCCCGGACGCGGGCGCACGTTTCGACACCATCAAACTCACCCAGCAGGGGCCGGACCGTGTGGAAGTTTCCGGAGTATGCGGCGAGCCTCCCCCGGACACCACCAAGGTTTGCATCAATAACCTGGACGGCCATACCAATTCCGGCACCATCCTCCTGACTGGCCTGGACATCGAGAAAAAGGCCAAAATCCTGGAAAACGCCCTGTTTAACAGCTTGGGCGGCAAGGACACGTTCCGGGTGGCCGAGGTGCAGCTCATCCGGTCGGACAAGGAAAACCCCGCCTCCAATGAAGAGGCCTTCGCTTATCTGCGCATGTCCGTGCTGGATCCGGACCCGAAAAAGGTGGCCCTGTTCTCGGCCAAGCTGATTGAACTGGCACTGTGCAACATCCCAGGGTTTGGAGGAACCTCGCCCCCGACCAAGGGACGCCCGGTCATCCAGCACTGGCCCACTCTGGTGACAAGATCCCGGGTTACCCAAAAACTGTATATGGACGGCCAGGAAATACTTATTGATCCTGTGCCCGCAGGCCAGGATATTCCCCCGGTCAAATCCCTGGAAGTCGCCATTCCTCCTGTGCCCGAAGGCCCCAGGGTAACAGCCCCCTTAGGCCGTGTTTACGCCACTCGATCCGGAGACAAGGGCGGGAACGCCAACCTGGGCGTTTGGGGAAAAACTCCCGAATCCTACGCATTTCTTCAGGATTTTCTAACCGTTGACAAGCTCAAGGAACTTCTGCCTGACATGGCTGGTTTTAAAATTGAACGTTACGCACTGCCAAACCTGCTTGCCCTAAATTTTTACATCATAGGAGTGCTGGGGGATGGAGTTTCCGCATCCCTGCGCATGGACCCGCAAGCCAAAACCCTGGGGGAATACCTTCGGGCGAAAAACGCGGAAATTCCCCAATCATTGTTAACGTGATTTTAAGGAGGGAGCATGAGCGAAATCATTAAAGCAAGTACCGTGGGCCAAGCCCTGGCTACGGCTGCGGAAAAAAGGCCGGACAGCCCCATGTTTTACTATGAGGGCAAGGAATACTCCTTTGCCGCAGTCCACGAGATTTCGGACAAGGTGGCCATGGGCCTTTTGAACATGGGTTTTGCCAGAGGCGACAAAATTGGAATCATTGGCCTTAACCAGCCTGAGTGGCTGTTCATGTATTTTGGAGCGGTTAAAATCGGCCTTGCCATTACCGGGCTCAGCGTCCGGTACCGGGATACCGAACTGGAGTACATCCTGAACCAGAGCCAGACCCGGGCCGTGCTCACGCTCTCCTCCCTCGGAGAGATGAACTACGTCTCATTTTTTGAAGGATTCAAATCCCGCATTCCGTCAGTGAAGGAATTCATATTCATGGGCGGGCCGGGCTTTGACGGCAGCTATTCCTTCCAGGACCTTTTGGAAACCAAGGTGGACCCGGCCAAACTGGATCAGGCCAAGGCCAGTGTTCAGCCGGACGACGACATTATGATCATCTACACCTCGGGGACCACTGGTGTTCCCAAAGGTGCTGTCCTCAGCCACAAAAGCCAGTTGGCCTCGGCCCGAGGCCAGGCTGAACACACCCAAACAGGCCCGGAAGACAACGTGGCCCTGGCCCTGCCTTTTAACCATGTGGGCGGCATTACCTGCGGCGTGATCACAAGCCTGCTGGGCATGGGCAAATATGTTCTCATCCCCATGTTCAGCCCGGACTACATAGTCGCCCAGTTGAAAAATTACGGCTTCACCACAGCCAGCGGCGTTCCGGCCATGCACGGCATGATGCTTATGAACGAACATTACCAGGCCCTGGATCTTTCCCAGTGCCGTTTGGCCATCGTGGGCGGCTCCAATGCCGATGATACGCTCCTGAAAAACATGTTCGATTCCTATCCCAACGCCAAGGTCCTGAACCTCTATGGGTTGAGCGAAACCTCAGGCGCCGTGGTTTTAAGCCCCCTGGATTGCGATTTCGAAACCACCCTCAAGTCTATTGGCAAGCCCATTGCGGATTTCCAGGTGAAGGTGGTGGACGCCCATGGCAAAGAAGTCGCCCGGGGCGAAACCGGCGAGCTTTGCTTTAAGGGCGACGCAGTTGTGAAGGGCTATTATGGCATGCCCGACAAAACCGCCGAAACCTTCAAAGACGGATGGGTGCATACCGGCGATATGGGCTACCTGGACGAAGCGGGGTACATATACCTCCGGGGCCGTCAAAAGGAAATGTACATCCAGGGCGGATTCAATGTCTATCCCGTGGAAGTGGAAAACCTCATCGCCAGGCATCCCAAAGTGGCCATGGTGGCGGGCATAGGCATACCGGACAAAGTCCTGGGGGAAGTGGGACGTTATTACATTGTTCCCTATCCTGATACCAATCCAACGGAAGATGAAATCAAAGCCTTTTGCAAGGAACACCTGGCGGACTATAAGGTGCCCAGGGAGGTTGTTTTTCGCCCTGAATTGCCCATGACGCCTGCGGGCAAGATCATGAAATCCAAGCTGGTGGAAGAAATATCATAAGAGAATTATACGGATAGGGGGCATGATTAGGGTGAAAGCCGCAGGGCTTTTTTCCGGGGGGATAGGTGTCCTGACGGTGTGCCCAAATCATGCCCTCCTACATTGCAACAAACACTCAGGGGGGAAGTATGCAGGCAATCAAAATAGCGACAGTGGCGGATGTGGAAGAGATTGAAAAGGTTCCTTTTGCACAAAGGCTAACGGTATCAAATACCTACGACATGCTTAAAAACGGGGCTGCAATCAACCCGGATGCAACCGCCCTGAGCTTCATGTTCTCAGGCGAAACCTACGAAAGCCCCATGCAGGTCACCTACCGGGATTTTTGGGGCCAGATCAACCGCACCGCCAATTTATTCCACCACCTGGGGGTTGGTCCCACGGACGTCATTTCCTATCTCCTTCCCAATGCTCCCCATACTCATTATGTCCTGTGGGGCGGAGAAGCCGCAGGTATCATCAATCCCATCAATCCCATGCTGGAAGCCGCCACGATAGCGGATATCTGCAAGGCAGCCAATACCAAGGTGCTGGTGGCGTTGGGCGAGGTTCCCGGCTCGGACATCTGGCAAAAGGCCGAGGCTGTCCGCAAAGAAGTGCCAAGCATCACGGCCGTAGTAAGGGTTTTCGGACCCAGCGACGAGGCTAACGGAATTTACGGGTTTGACGAAGTCATAGGCAAATACAACGCCGAATCCCTGGATTCGGGCCGGGTTATTGATCCCCAGGACATCGCCTCCCTGTTCCACACGGGCGGCACCACTGGCACACCCAAACTGGCCCCCCACACGCATTATAATGAAGTGGTTATGGCCGCCATGATGACCCTGAACGGAATCATGACCACCAAAGATACCCTGTTGTGCGGCCTGCCCCTGTTCCATGTGAACGGGGTCATGGTAACCGGCGGGGCGCCTTTTTCCATTGGCGCCCATGTGGTGTTGTTGTCTCCCCAGGGATACAGGGACCCCGGAGTCCTGAAAAATTTCTTTAAAATTGTGGACTTTTACAAAGCCGCGTTTTTTTCCTGCGTGCCCACCGTGCTCTCCGTCCTGCTGGATGTTCCCACCGAAGGGGCCGACATTTCGTCCCTCCAGTTTGCCTTGTGCGGGGCCGCCCCTCTTTCCGTGGAATTGATCCAGCGCTTTGAAGCCCACACGAAAATGAAGGTCCTGGAAGGTTATGGCCTGACGGAAGGCACCACGGCCTCCTGCTGCAACCCTGCCCATGGGGAACAGCGGATAGGTTCCATAGGCATCCGTCTGCCTTACCAGGAAATGAAAATTATGATTCCTGATTCAAACGGAGCCCGGGAAGCCAAAGTGGATGAAATTGGAGCAGTCTGCATCAAGGGTCCCAATGTGTTCGCCGGATACCTGGACGAGTCCAAAAACAAGGATATTTGGATGAAGGAAGGCTGGTTCAATACGGGAGACCTGGGCAGGCAGGACGCTGACGGGTATTTCTGGCTCACCGGCCGTCAAAAGGACCTCATCATCCGCGGGGGGCACAACATCGATCCGGCAGCCATCGAAGAACCCTTGTACCGGCTGGACGGAGTCCAGGTTGCCGCTGCTGTGGGAAGACCGGACGCCCATGCCGGCGAGGTGCCTGTGGCCTTTGTCCAGCTTCAAACGGGTTCCCGATTAACCAGGGAAGACATTGTTCAGCATTTGCAAAAGGAAATCGGCGAAAGGGCAGCCATTCCCAAGGAAGTTTACATCGTGGATGAGATACCCCTGACTCCGATCGGGAAAATTTTCAAACCCACCTTGAGGCATGAGGCTGTCCGGCTTGCCTATCTGGACGAATTGAACAAATTGGACAACCTCTTTGATTCTCTGGATATCCAGGTAAAGGAGGACAAGGTCCATGGAACCAAAGCCACAATTATTGTCAAACTGGCAAAAGACGTGACAGAGGATCAGGCTTGGAAGGCCGTCAATGACGCCTTGGCCCGTTACACGGTTCGGTACGCAATCCAGGTGGAATAAACGGAGGGGATATGGAAAACGAACGGAAGATCTACCGCTTCAGGACCCATCGCAGGACCATTACGGAAACAGACATCGTGAATTTTGTGAACCTGGTTGGGCTGCACGAGCCCCCGTTCATTGACATGGAATACGTCAAGGAGTTCCTGCCCGGCTCCCATCAAACCCGGTTTGCGCCCGCGCCCCTACTCATTTCCATTGGCATGGGCCTGGCCGCGCCCATCATCATGCAGGTGGTGGAAACAATCTCCAAAGAAGAAAACCTGGGGGCCTTCCACGGCATGGTTGGCGTGGAGGCCTTTGTGAAAAATCCGGCCTTCCCCGGGGACACCCTCAGGGCGGACCTGGAAGCCTGCGTGGACCGCGTAACCAGCCGCGGCCAGATTCTGGTGGATGTCAAGCACATGGTCACAAACCAGCGGGATGAGCTGGTGGTGGTGTTTACGGAAAAAGTGCTCTTTGAACCGCCCGCCCCGAAAAATTAACGGGAAATTTGGCAAAAGCGCATTTTGGGGATATATACCAACCTTGCAGTCGATGGATACTTTTCCGTTGATGCGCTTTGTCACTGACAATCGCCGGATTTCTTACTTTTCAGGCTCGTGAATAGCGGGCCGGGCATACTCAAGGAGCTTTTGTTATGAGCGATACAGTTCTCCAGGAATTGAACGAAGGTGTTTTGGTGCTGACCCTTAACCGGCCTCCCAAAAAGAATGCCTTTAATACGGAACAATGGCTTGCCTGCGCCGAAGCCCTGGACAAGGCCAGGGAAAATGACGACGTGCGTGTGGTGGTGCTTACCGGAGCGGGGAACGATTTTTCCTCAGGCCAGGACCTGGGAGAACTGGCAGCCGGGCGGCCGGAAGGCGAATCTCCGTATCGGGTTCTGGAGCGGTCCTTGATCGCATTCGACAAACCCCTGATAGGGGCGGCCAAGGGCATTGCCGTGGGAGGCGGGGCAACCGTCCTCTTTTTTAGCGATATCCTGTACGTGGGGGAAAGCCTGCGTATGCGCCTGCCTTTTGTCAGCCTGGGCATGGCCCCGGAATTCGCCAGCAGCTTTATGCTGCAGCAGAATATTGGCGCCCAAAAGGCTGCCGAACTGCTCCTGACCGCCGAATGGATCAACGCGGACAAGGCATTGGAAACCGGAATCGCCCGTGCAAAGTTTTCGGATGAAGAATTGCTTGCCAAAGCCCTGGAAAAGGCGGGGGAAATCGCCCAGTGGCCGGTGAACGGGCTGCGGGAAACAAAAAAGTGCTTCATGGTTTGGCGTCAGGCTCATATTCAGGCCACTCTGGAGCAGGAACACGAGGCCATGACGAAACAGGCGGGCAGTCCTGAAAATGTGGAAGCCATCATGGCTTTCATCGAAAAGAGGAAGCCCGACTTTTCCAAACTGAAAAAATAGGAAAAGGGAAAATCAGGATGAAAGATATTTGCAAGGACCTTGCCGCCGAATGCCAGGCTTTGGACGATGTGGTAGCCCATATTGACGACGCTGCATGGGCCGCCGTAACCCCTTTTGACGGCTGGACCGTCAAGGACGAAATCGCCCATTTGGTTTATTTTGACATGCTTGCCAGGCTTTCCGCTTCGGACAAGGAGGGCTTTGACAAGGAAATGGCCAAGCTCATCGAAAAATTCGAGACCCTGTTCGAGTACACCCTGGAACCGGGCCGGGCCAAAAGCAACAAGGACTTGCTGGAGTGGTGGAGAGCAGAGCGGAAAGGCATGATAGCCGCCTACGAGGTGCTCGACCCCAAGGCCCGCCTGCCATGGCACCTGCCCATGAGCGCCCGGTCCTCGGCCACAGCCCGGCTCATGGAAACCTGGGCACACGGCCAGGATATCGTGGACGTCCTGGGGGCCAGCCGCCCTGCCTCGGATCGCCTTAAGCACATCGCCCATCTGGGCGTGGCCACCTTTGGCTGGTCTTTCAAATGCCGGGGCATGGAAGCGCCTGAAAATCCTGTGCGAGTGGAACTCCAAAGCCCGTCCGGTGTCTTGTGGGCCTGGGGGGCTGAGGATGGTGCAGACACGATTACAGGCCCTGCCGAGGATTTCTGTCTGGTGGTAGCCCAACGCAGGCATTATCTGGACACCTCCCTGAAAGTGACCGGTAAGGCTGCCACGGATTGGATGACCCACGCCCAGATCTTTGCCGGTCCTCCGGCCACGGGTCCCAAGCCAGGCACATTCAGATAGCAGCCGGACCATCTCCCATGGGCGGAGCAGGAAAAAATGAACAAGCCGGGACTTGACAAAAACCGGAGACCAGGGGTTAATGGCCGTGATCGGGCGGTATTGTGGCTTTGAGAATCAACCGGTCCGGCCTTTGATAGCCTGACCCTTTCAGGTGCGTATGTACTTCTTGTTCTTTTTGGCCCTGGCCTATGTGCTGGGTTCCATTCCCTTTGGCGTGGTGCTCACCCGCTGGCGCGCCCGCATGGATATCACCAAGGTAGGCAGCGGCAACATTGGCGCTACCAATGTCATGCGTCAGGCTGGTCCTGCCCTGGGCATAGCCACCCTGGCCTGCGACATGGCCAAGGGGGCTTTGCCGGTCCTGGGGATGATGCTGGTCCTGGGAGAAGAATCCTTTTTAGCCCAGACAGGGATCGCTTTGGTGGCGCTGGCGGCTTTTTTGGGGCATTTGTTCCCCCTGTATTCTCTGTTCAAGCAGGGAGGCAAAGGCGTTGCCACGGCTGCAGGATGTTTTTTGATCCTTTCTCCCCTGGCTTTGGCGGGGGCGCTTTTGGCCTTTGCTACGGCTGTGGGAATTTCCAGGCGTGCTTCCGTGGGCTCCCTCACCGCCGCTGCTTCCCTGGCCCCCCTGGTCTATTGGCGGACCCATTCCGTGGCTTACACCGCTGCCGCCTTTGCCGTTGCCGTGCTGGTGTGGTTTAAGCACGAGGCCAACATCAAGCGTTTGTTGGCCGGAGAGGAACCCCGTATTTTTTAAGGTTATGAAGCGGACCTTCCCGAATTGAACACCTCTTTGGAACAATGCCGTCCCTCCGGTCAGGAAAAAATCTTGCCAGCCCACCACCGATATGTTATGCAATATCGCTTTTGGCGAAAGAGTACATGTTTGCTTGTTTAGCCACGAGTATTGGAAGTATTGGCAAGTTGTTGGAATAGCGCGGGATATTTTTTTCGCGTGTTTTTTGTCATTTTATTTCACACGTCTCCGGACCCGATTCCTGGTGCTGCGGGTGGACCGCGGTGGGAAGCGGGGGTGAAAGAGGCGAAGGAAAACACAACCAAGGGAGAAAATTAATGGTAAAGATTACGATGAAGGAACTCCTGGAAGCCGGAGTCCACTTTGGTCACCAGACCAAACGCTGGAACCCCAAAATGAAACCATACATCTTCGGCGCCAGGAACGGCATTTACATTGTGGACTTGCAAAAAACCGTCCGTATGTTCCGCGCAGCCTGTGAATTTGTCAGCGACGCAGCTGCCAACGGCGGAAGCGTCCTGTTTGTAGGCACCAAAAAGCAGGCCAGAGAAGCCATTTACGAAGAAGCCAACAGGGCAGAGGCCTACTACATTCATAATCGTTGGTTGGGCGGCATGCTTACCAATTTTCAGACCATTAAAAAGGGCATTGACAGGCTTAACTATCTCAACGAGATCAAACTCGACGAGACCATCAACCTGTTTCCCAAAAAGGAACGCACGAAGCTGGAAAAAGAGCGGATGAAGCTGGACGCCAACCTGGGCGGAATCCGCACCATGACCAAGCTGCCTGACGTGATTTTCATCGTGGATCCCAAAAACGAAACCATTGCCGTGCGGGAAGCCAAAAGGCTCAATATTCCCATAGTGGCCGTGGTGGATACCAACTGCGACCCCGATGACATTGATTACGTAATCCCTGGCAACGACGATGCTATTCGGTCCATCCGTCTTCTCACCTCACGGATAGCCGAAGCCATTATTCAGGGCCGTCAGGTAAATGCTGAAAGGCGCGCCGCCGAACAGGATAAGGCCTCTGACGATAAGGCCCAGGCCCAGGCTGCTGCTGAAGCCGCCAAAGCAGCCAAAGCCGCCGCCAAAGCCGCACAGGCTCCTACCGAGGAAGCCCCGGCAGAGGAAGGCCCCATCATTGAAGTTATTAAAAAATCCGGCCCGGACGGGGAAACCGAAACTGAGGCCGCGAACTAGTTTATAGAGGAGATTGACATGGCAACCATAACAGCAGAGATGGTAAAAAACCTGCGTTCTACCACAGGCGCAGGCATGATGGACTGCAAAAAGGCCCTGGCCGAGTCTGACGGTGATGTGGACAAGGCATTGGACTTCCTGCGCAAGAAGGGCCTTGCGACCGCGAAAAAGCGTGCAGGACGCGAAACAAAGAACGGCGTGGTGTTTTCCTACATCCACATGGACAAAATCGGCGTGCTGCTGGAGATAAACTGCGAAACCGACTTTGTGGCCAAGAACGACGATTTTCTGGATTTCGCCAAGAATGTGGCCATGCACATTACGGCTACCAATCCCCTGGCCGTGACCGAAGACGAGGTTCCTGCGGAAATCGTGGCAAAGGAAAGAGAAATCTACATGGGCCAGGTTCTTGAAATGGGCAAACCTGAAGCCATGGCATCAAAGATTGTGGAAGGCAAATTGTCCAAGTTTCTCAAGGACAACTGCCTGCTCAACCAGCCCTATGTAAAAAATCCTGAATTGACCATTGCCGATCTGCTTACGGAAACCATAGGCAAGACCGGTGAGAATGTCGCCATCCGCCGTTTCACCCGGTATCAGTTGGGTGAAGAGTAGAAGGCCCATGCCTGAGTTCAGGCCGGACCCTCTAAGGGCGCCAACGCCTGCTCCGGCTGGATCAATACAAGCCTTCCCGCACACACACTGTGCGGGAAGGCTCTTAATCATACAAAACGCAGCTCTCTGCGTACACACCGGCCCCGGGAAAATTATATGCCAACAGCAAAGTATAAAAGGGTAATGGTTAAGCTCTCGGGCGAAGCCCTCATGGGGGATCAGGGATTTGGGATTTCCCCGGATGTGATCAGCTATGTGGCTTCGGAAATCCGTTCTGTCCATGATATGGGCGTCCAGTTGGCTCTGGTCATTGGCGGCGGGAATATTTTTCGGGGCATCAAGGGCAGCAGCTTTGGCATGGACCGCACTTCCGCGGACCACATGGGCATGCTGGCTACGGTCATCAACAGCATTGCCCTGTGCGACGCCCTGGAAAAAAAAGGCATGGAAACCCGGGTTCAGACCGCCATTGCCATGCATGAGATCGCCGAACCCTATATCCTGCGCAGGGCCCTGCGGCACCTGGATAAAGGCAGGGTCGTGATTTTTGCCGCAGGCACCGGCAACCCTTATTTCACCACCGACACTGCAGCCGTTCTGCGGGCACAGGAAATCCACGCGGAAATTCTGTTCAAAGCCACCAAGGTTGACTGCCTTTTCGACAAGGACCCGGAGTGCAATGCGGACGCCCAACCTATTATCCGCACCACCCATATGCAGGTTCTGGAGCGGCAGCTTAAGGCCATGGACACCACAGCCATTTCCCTTGCCATGGATAACAAGCTCCCCATTGGCATAGTCAACCTGCGCACCAAAGGCAATATCCGCAAGGCCGTATGTGGCGAAACCATTGGCACCTACATAGGAGATTGACAAATGCTGGAATTGGTCTACGAAGAAACCCGTGATAAGATGGAAAAGGCCATTGCAACCCTTGAAAAAGGGCTGACGCGCGTTCGCACAGGCCGGGCATCCCTGTCATTGCTCGATGGGATAAGGGTGGACTATTACGGCACCCCCACCCCCATCGCCCAGGCAGCCACCGTGGCAGTCCCGGAAAGTCGGCAGATCACCATTCAGCCCTGGGACGCTACCATCATCAAGGAAATTGAAAAGGCCATTATGAAATCAGACCTTGGCCTCAACCCTTCCAACGACGGCAAGATCATCCGCATATCCATTCCGCCCCTGACAGAAGACAGGCGCAAGCAACTGGTCAAAGTGGTCAATAAAATGGCGGAGGAAGGGAAGATTACCGTTCGGAATATCCGCAGGGACTCCAACGAATCCATCAAGACCTTGAAAAAGGATGGGGAAGTGGCCGAGGATGTGGCCTTCAAGGGCCAGGACGCGGTCCAGAAGATCACCGACGAATTCATCAAGGCCATCGACGACATATGCGCCCAAAAGGAAAAGGAAATCCTTGAGTTCTAAATTGGAAAATCCAAATTCTTTACTTCCTGACCTTGAACGTCTTCCACGGCACGTGGCCATCATTATGGATGGCAACGGAAGATGGGCAAAAAAAAAGCTCCTCAATCGCGTAAAGGGCCACGAACAGGGCGCGGACACGGTTCGCATGATAGTTCGCGCCACCCGTGAACTGGGTATACCCTTTCTTACCCTTTACGCCTTTTCCACGGAAAACTGGCAACGCCCCAAAACTGAAGTCATGGCTCTCATGGCCCTCCTGAAACGCTTTTTGGTTCGGGAAAAGGACGAGATGCTGGAAAACGGCATTCGCCTTAGCGTCATTGGCCAGACAGAGCGTCTCCCCGACGATGTGCAGGACGCCATGCGGAAAACCATGGAAGCCACAGCCCACGGTCGCAGGATGACTCTTACCCTGGCCCTCTCCTACGGGGGCAGGGAGGAACTGGTACGGGCGGTCAGGGCAATGGGCAATCGAATCGCAGAAGGCACACTGGACCCGGAAATGGTGGACGAGGCTGTCATCAGCCAGCATCTCTACACCGCCGCCATGCCCGATCCCGATCTAATGATCCGCACCTCCGGGGAAATGCGTATCAGCAATTTTCTTTTATGGCAGCTTGCTTATGCCGAAATGGCTTTTACGCCCACCCTTTGGCCGGATTTCACGAAGGAGGATTATTTGAATATCCTCAGGGACTTCGGAAACAGGGAAAGGCGCTTTGGCAAGACCGGGGACCAGTTGGACCCGGGATAGCCCTGAAAAATCTTAAAGAACGGACACGATACCATGGCATATTCTTCCCACGCCAAACGCTGGATGACAGTTTTGGTTGTGGTTCCGATCCTGGTTGTCTTTTTTCTCAAGGCCCCGGCGTGGGTCTTTGCCATTTTCGGGGCCTTTATTAGCGCGTTTGCCCTTTTCGAGTATTTCAAGAACTTCTGTAAAACCAATCCGCCCTGGGACCTGGGTTTTCTTTTCGCCGTGGGCAATTCCAGTTTGATTTTTTGGGCAGCCGCCATTGGGTCCTTCAAACTGCTGTTTCTGGTCATGTGGCTCAGCTTTTTCATTTATGCCAGCAGGGCCATGATCCGCTTCAATCAGGGTAAGGCAGGCTTCGATCTTTTGGCTAAGGAAGCCTTGTCCGTTTTGTATATTCCTTGTCTTTTGTCATCCCTTGTCCTGGCCCGCTCCAGCGAAAACGGGGTCACCTGGCTGTTTTTTATTTTGTTTCTGGCCTTTATTTCCGATACGGGCGCCTTTTACGCAGGCAAGACCTTTGGAAAACACAAACTCATCCCCAACCTGAGCCCCAACAAAACCGTCGAAGGCGCGGTGGGCAGCATTGTGGCGGATATCGTGGTGGTCACCATTTTTAAATTCACCCTGCTTCCCAACCTTCCATGGGTTATTGTCCCCATACTGGCCGCTTCGGCCGCCATAGCCACCCAATTGGGGGACCTTTTCGAGTCCATGCTCAAACGCTCCCTTGACGTTAAGGATTCCGGGACTATCTTTCCAGGACATGGGGGGATGTTGGATAGGATCGACGGCCTTCTGTTTACAGGACCTGTCGCCTATCTTTTTCTGATTTCATTTTGAGGATTGCTTTGTCCACCTCGCAAACAAATTGTGTAAAAAAATTATCCATACTGGGTTGTACCGGCTCTATAGGGACCAGCACATTAGGAGTGGTCCGCAAGTTCCCCGACCATTTCAAAGTCAACGCCCTGGCCGCATATACAAATATTGAAATTCTCGCCCGGCAGATTGTGGAGTTTCAACCCATACTGGCTGTGGTGAAAAATCAGGATTTGGCTCAAAAACTGGAAAGTTCGCTGGAAGGCGCGGCCATCACCATGCCGCGTATCGCCTGGGGGGACCAGGGATACGAGGAAGCCGCCATTCTGGAGTCCACGGACATGGTCATATCCTCCATGGTGGGTGCTGCGGGCCTGTTGCCCACCCTGGCGGCTATTCGCGCAAAAAAGGAAGTCGCTCTGGCCAACAAGGAAACCCTGGTCATGGCTGGCGCTTTGGTCATGGCCGAAGCTGCGGCAAACAACGTGGCCCTCATGCCTATTGACAGCGAGCACAGCGCCATTTTCCAGTGCCTCCAGGGCAACGACCGCAAAGACCTGGAAAAGATCCTCCTCACCGCCTCAGGCGGGCCGTTCCGCAATGTCCCCAAAGAAAATTTCGAAAGTTTGACACCCCGGGACGCCCTGAGTCATCCCACATGGGACATGGGCGCCAAGATTTCCATTGATTCCTCCACCCTCATGAACAAGGGCCTGGAGGTCATTGAAGCCAAGTGGCTTTTTGACGTGCCCCAACAGGCTATCCAGGTGGTGGTCCATCCCCAGAGCATTGTCCACTCCATGGTTGCTTACAAGGATGGCTCGGTAATCGCCCAACTGGGTGTGCCCGACATGGCCGGAGCCATTGCCTATGCCATGTCCTACCCGGAAAGGCTGCCCCTGGGCCAGCCCATTCCGGATTTTTTCGCCCTGGGCGCCCTGGAGTTCTTCGAACCGAACATGGAAAAATTCCCCTGCCTGGCCCTTGCCCAACAGGCATGCAGGGACGGTAAAACCTATCCGGCGGTTTTAAACGCCGCCAACGAAATCGCGGTGCAGGCTTTTCTGGACAGCCAGATTCGATTCACGCATATACCCCAATTGATCGAAAAATGTCTGAACGCCCACAAACCGGTTTCCAAGCCAGTGCTGGAGCAAATCCTGGATGCCGATCAATGGGCCAGGAAATTCGCCGCACAGGCAGCGAGGCAATAAGATGCTTTATTATTTGACAGTGATTCCCCTTTTGGGCGCCTTGATATTTTTTCACGAATTGGGCCATTTTTTGGCTGCCAGGCTTCTTGGGGTTGGGGTGGAAACCTTTTCCCTGGGCTTTGGCCCCAGGCTGTTCGGCAAGAAATCCGGCATGACCGATTACCGGCTGTCAGCCGTCCCTCTTGGCGGATACGTTAAGATGGTGGGCGAAGACCCGGACAGCGACGAGGAGCCCGAGGATACCTCCATATCCTTCTCCCACAAGCCCGTGTGGAAACGCATGGTCATTGTGGCTGCCGGACCGACTTTTAATTTTGTGCTTGCTGTGCTGCTTTTTTTTCTGATCGGCTTTTTTTCAGGAGTGGACCACAGGACCAATCATCTTGAAATGGTGATGGAAGGGTCTCCCGCAGAACAGGCCGGTTTCTTAAAAGGGGATGAAATCCTTGCCATCAACGGCCAAACCATTGAGGATTTCAGGGTGGTTTCCCGCACCATAAACGAGGGCAAAGGCGCGCCTGTTGAGTTTTTGGTCAAAAGGAACGGGGTTGAGTTTTCTATTACGGTTCAGCCGGAAGAAACCGAGGGGAAAAACTCTTTCGGAGAAGACGTGAAGGCCTATAAGGTAGGCATCGCAAATAAGGTGGAGTTCATTCCCCACCGGCCCATTGCTTCGGCCATATATGCCATGGATCAAACATGGTATTTTACAAAATTTACTTTTCAGGCTTTGTTCAAATTTGTGGATCGTAGTATTCCCATCGATAATCTTGGCGGTGTTATCCTGATTTCCCAGGTGAGCGCAGTGGCGGCCAAGGCGGGAGCGACAACATTTATTTTCATCATGGCCCTGTTATCGGTGAACCTGGGAATCATCAACCTGTTTCCCATCCCGATCCTGGACGGAGGCCACCTGCTGTTTTTTCTCATTGAAGGAATTCTCCGCAAACCCCTTAGCCTGCGGGTGCGGGAGATCTCCATGCAGGTGGGCATGGCGGCGCTCATCTTCCTCATGATCATTGTCTTTTATTTTGATATCGCCCGCACGGTGGCCGGAAAAGCTCCGGGATTGACAGGATAAGAGGCAGGGACAACTATTTTGAAATGATAACAGGGGGAACTTTTCATAAATCGAAAAGTTCCCCCTTTGCGTTTATTTATGTCGTGAGAACAGGGCGGCTTTCAAAAAGCCCCGGTTCATGCGGGCGATGTTGGTGATGTTGATTTCCTTGGGGCATTCGGCCTCGCACTCCCTTTCATTGGAACAATTGCCAAAGCCCAGCTCGTCCATGCAACGGAGCATGGAAAGCACCCGTTTGTCCGCCTCCACCTTGCCCTGGGGAAGGAGAGCCAGTTGGGAAACCTTGGCGGAAGTGAACAGCATGGCCGAAGCATTGGGGCAGGAAGCCACGCAGGCCCCGCAACCGATGCACTGGGCCGCGTCCATGGCCAGTTCCGCATCCTCGGCGTACACCGGGATGTTGTTGGCGTCTGGCGCTCCGCCGGTGTTAACGGACACATAGCCGCCTGCGGCGATAATCTTGTCAAAGGCGCTCCTGTCCACCACCAGATCCTTGACCACCTTGAAGGCCATGGCGCGCCATGGCTCGATCATGATGGTGTCGCCGTCGGAAAAATGGCGCATATGAAGCTGGCACAGGGTGGTTCCCTTTTCAGGGCCATGGGCCCGGCCATTGACCATGGCGCCGCACATGCCGCAGATGCCTTCGCGGCAATCGTGGTCAAAGGCAATGGGTTCCTTGCCCGAAAGGGTCAGGTCTTCGTTCACTAAATCCAGCATTTCCAGAAAGGACATGTCCGTGGAAATTTGCTGCGCGGAATAGGTTTCCAGAGCCCCCTTGTGGGCAGCGCCTTTTTGGCGCCAAACCTTGAGGGTGAGATTAATTTTCTTGGTCACTTGTAGCTCCTTTGCGTCAGATGGACGTTCTCAAAGGTCAAAGGCTCCTTGTGGAGAACCGGCTCCTTGCCCACGCCTGTAAATTCCCAGGCTGCCGCGTAACAGCAATTTTCGTCATCGCGGAGGGCTTCGTTTTCTTCTGTCTGGAAAGCCTCGTTAAAATGGCCTCCGCAGGACTCCCGGCGGTCCAGGGCATCCTTGGCCAGCAGTTCGGAAAATTCCAGGAAGTCAGCCACTCTTCCGGCCTTTTCAAGAGATTGGTTGAAGTCTCCCTGGTCGCCCGGGACCGTGATGTTCTGCCAGAACTCGTCCCGAAGTTTGGGGATGGTGTTCAGCGCCTTTGTAAGGCCAGCGTCGTTTCGGGCCATGCCGCAGTTGTCCCACATGCACAGGCCAAGCTCTCTGTGGATGTCGTCCACGGTGCGCGAACCCTTGATGGAAAGGAGTTTGTTGACGCGTTCCTTGCATTCGTTTTCCACCTCGGCGAAGGCGGGATGGTTGGTGTCCACACTGTCCAGGCCGGCGCCGCCAAGGTATCCGCCCATGGTGTAGGGTATGACAAAGTAACCGTCGGCCAGGCCCTGCATTAGCGCACTGGCGCCAAGGCGGTTGGCGCCGTGGTCCGAAAAGTTGGCTTCGCCCAGGACAAACAGGCCTTCCAGGTTGCTCATGAGGTTGTAGTCCACCCACAGGCCGCCCATGGCGTAATGGATGGCAGGATAGATCATCATGGGAGTTTTATAAGGATTCTCCGCAGTAATTTTTTCGTACATGGCAAAGAGGTTGCCGTATTTTTTGCGAATGACATCCTCTCCGTCCCGTTTGATAGCCTCGGCGAAATCTAGGTACACGGCCAGTTGGGTGGAGCCTACGCCCTTGCCTTCGTCGCACATGGCCTTGGCGTTCCGGGAAGCCACGTCCCGGGGAACCAAATTGCCGAAGCTGGGGTATTTCCGCTCCAGGTAATAGTCGCGCTCAGACTCGGGAATCTGGTCCGGCTTCCTGCGGTCATCGGCCTTTTTGGGCACCCATACCCGGCCGTCGTTCCGAAGGCTCTCGCTCATAAGGGTGAGCTTGGATTGATAGGTGCCATGGACTGGAATGCATGTGGGATGAATCTGGGTGAAGCAGGGGTTGGCGAACAAAGCGCCCCGTTTATGGCATCTCCAGGCAGCCGTGACATTACATGCCATGGCGTTGGTGGAAAGGTAATAGGCATTGCCGTAACCCCCGGTGCAAAGGACCACCGCATGGGCCGCATGGCGTTCCATTTCACCCGTGATGAGGTTCCGCACGATAATTCCCCTGGATTTGCCGTTCACCAGAACCAGATCCAGCATTTCGCGGCGGGGAAGCATTTCCACTTTGCCGACAGAGACCTGGCGCATGAGCGCGCTGTAAGCTCCAAGCAAAAGCTGCTGGCCTGTCTGGCCCCTGGCGTAAAAGGTGCGGGAAACCTGTGCTCCGCCAAAAGACCGGTTGGCAAGGCCCCCGCCGTATTCCCTGGCAAAGGGGACGCCTTGGGCCGCGCATTGGTCTATGATGCTGTTACTGCACATGGCAAGGCGATACACGTTGGCTTCCCTGGCGCGGAAGTCCCCGCCCTTTACCGTATCGTAAAACAGCCGAAAAACGCTGTCGCCGTCATTGGGGTAGTTCTTGGCAGCATTGATGCCGCCTTGGGCCGCGATGCTGTGAGCCCGCCTGGGGCTGTCCTGGATGCAAAAACATTTGACATTATAACCCAGTTCAGCCAGCGAAGCCGCCGCAGATGCTCCTGCAAGCCCGGAACCCACTACGATGATGTCAAATTTTCTTTTGTTAGCGGGATTGACCAGTTTCAGGTCCTGGCGGTGGCGATCCCACTTGGTCTCTATTGGCCCGCCTGGAGCCTTGGAATCTAATTGCATTATCACCCTCCTTATAATACCAGCCTGGATACAACCGGCAGAAATCCGAATCCTATGCCAGCCACGACCGCGCAAATGGCGGACAGCACAAAAATGGCAGGCATGTATTTGACGTGGTTAGCTCCAAAGGTCTGGAAGGCGCTCCAAAAACCATGCTTGACGTGAAAGGCCACCACAACCATGGATAACGTGTAAAACACGACATATCCCACACTGGAAAAAACATTGGACGCGATTTGGGATATGGTCTGGTTGTCGTGATCCACAAAATGGAAGGTCTTTAAATGGATAATCAAAAACACGAGAATCAGGACTCCGGTATACGGCATGGTCGCGGAAAAAATCGTGCGGCCTCCTGCCCATTTTTTACCAACATATTTCACCGGTCTTGCTTTGTAATTCTGGTAAAAAAGAAGCAGCCCGGTGCTTATGTGCACAGTGGCGAACAGCAGCAGGCCGACCTCGGCCATATTTACCAACGGCCCCAACGCGTGCAAATGCTCCGCGTAGGAATTGAAAGACTCCGGCCCCAGGTAAATCGTGAGATTACCCAGCAGATGCCCCGTGAGGAAACCGATAAAACCCAGCCCGGTCACCGCCATTAGTTGTTTCTTACCTATGGACGTTCCAAACGTCCCCTTGACCCAGTCCATTTTACCTCCTCATGCATTTGAAATTCCTACAGCCCATTCTCCCGCATTCGTGCGGACTGCATTCCCCCATCCCGGAGTTCAGGACAGACCTATGACTACATGACTAGTTTATCCATCAAATGATGGAGGGTGTCAACACAATTGTAATCACCAATTGACAACAGGCCTCCGCTCTCCTATGGATGGAGAGTCGTTACTGAGCCTTGCACAAGATTCATGGCGCGTCAATATTGCGTGCTTTTAAGGAGTTATGCATGGAAGACCTTGAAATTGAGGTAAAGTTTTATTGTCCTGATCCTGAAAAAACCCGAGAGATTATTCTCGGTTCGGGGGCATTATCCCGGGGAAGGGCCTTTGAAAAGAATACTCTGTATGACCGGGAGGACGAGCTTTTTCATAGACTTTCCGTTCTCAGGCTACGACAGGATAAGAAAATCACACTGACTTACAAGGAGCCGGTTCCAGGGTCAGATCCATCGTTCAAAATAGTTAAAGAGCTTGAAATTGAAGTAAACAGCTTTGAACGTTCGGAGCAAATTCTCCAGTCCCTGGGATTTGGGCCAGTCCGCAAATATGAAAAATGGCGGGAAAGTTTTGTCCTGGATCAAACCAAAATCCTGTTGGACACCATGCCCTGCGGGACATTTTTAGAGTTGGAGGGCCGAAGATCCCCTATTCGGGAATTGGCCGGAAAATTGGAGCAGGATTGGGACAAGCGCATTATTCTGAATTATATGCAAATATTTGAAATCATCCGAAAAGGGGAGGGGATTGAGTCCCGGGATTTTACTTTCCAAGCCTTTGAAGGCCATACCATACAAATGGACCGATATCTTGATCAATTTTTTGCCGGCAAGGTTTGATAATGGATTCTTTTTCAGCAATGACAGCCAATTTGCGTTTTGGCAGGGCCGATGACGGGGACCATGGGTGGGAATTCCGGAAAGAAGCCCTCTTGAAGCTATTCAAAACCTATCATCCCGACATTCTGGCCGTGCAGGAAGCCAATGACTTTCAGGCGGAATACTTTATTCAACACCTGGAAGAATATGCCCATGTGGGATTCAGGAAAAAGGCCCCGGATTTCTGGCAAAGCAACATCCTGTTTTATAAAGAGCCATGGAGTCTGAAAGCCCATAGGCATATTTTCCTTAGCGATACCCCGGATGTGGAAAGCAAATGGGAGGACTCCAGGTGGCCCCGGCAATGCACCATGGCCTTATTGGAAAAGGAAGGTGAAATTTTGGCCTGTGCGGACACCCATTTTGATTTCAAAAGCGAGGTCCAGGTGCGCAGCGCCAATTTACTAATGAATATGCTGGAGGGCTTTGCCCCGGGCGAGCCGATCCTGGTCATGGGTGATTTTAATGCGGAGCCAGACAGCCCCTGCCACCAGACTTTTGCGGAGGGGGGATTCTCAGACCCCTTTGATAAGCGGTTTGGAGGCACCCATCACAAATTCACGGGCAGGGCGGACGGCAAGCGGATAGACTGGATTCTTTACAAGGAAAAGATTGAACCTGTGAAAAGCAGCCGAAAAATAGTCCGGGATAAATTTTTGGGAGTCCATCCCTCTGACCATTACCCGGTGTATTGTGAATTTACCTGGAAAAGCTGATGGCTACCCGGGCGCCCGGGCCTGCCTGCAACTGCTCCTTGGCGTTGCCCATGCTCACCGCAATTTCCAAAAATCCCCGGCTGCCAATAAGGGCTACCAGGGAGCCGGGGTGGGCCTGGACATAGGTATCCACAATTCCTGAAATTTTATGGCCGTTAATCTCAATGCTCAGGTCGTCCAAAGATCTCCCTTGAGTAAAAATCTTCAGGCCTGCCTGGCTGACGGTGGTGAGCAAATTGCCGAAATGGTCCGCCCAGACCACCTGGCCCAGTAATAGTTCATCCTTTTGTTCTTCCCGGGATTGTTCGAATTTTTGAATGTCTTCAAATGGAAGGCTTGGCCCCAGTTTTTCCAAATCCAACCCCAGGGAAAGATGGGCCGCCACAGGCGCGAATATGTCTCTGCCATGGAAAGTATGGCTTATAAAAGGAAGGCACAGTTCGTGATTTGCGATGGAAACAATGAGAGGGTCCTGGGCATCCTCCAGGAGGGGAACAAGAAGTCCGTTATCCGGCGAGAGAAAGTAATGGTCTCTCATTTTAACGGCCAAAATTTTCCTTTCCGATCCCACATGGGGGTCCACCACAGCCACATGGACCGTACCGGCTGGAAAATAGTCATAGCTGGTTTTTAAAATGAACGAGGCTGCCCGAATACTCTGGGCCGGCACATGATGGGTGAGGTCCACAATTTTAGCCCCGGGGTTGATCCCCAGGATAACGCCCTTCATGACCCCCACGTACTCGTCGGTCAGTCCGAAATCCGTCAGCAAGGTGATAATGCCCATGGCGCCCTCAAGGTAATTCATTACCCGTTAGAATTTTGAACACAGTAACAGGGGCAATCTTCTAAAGCAAACCCACTTGGCCTTTGCAGGTGATACCCAGGTGATTGTACGCCGCCTCAGAGGCCTTGCGGCCCGAGGACGTGCGCATGAGATAACCGATCTTTAGCAGGAAAGGCTCCACCACGTCCACCAGGGTGTCCGACTCTTCCTGGAGCGTGGCGGCTATGGCTTCTATGCCCACAGGGCCGCCCTGGTAAAAATTGATGATGGTTTCCAGGTACCGGCGATCCAGGTTGGTCAGGCCCATCTCGTCCACCCCTTCCAAAAGAAGGGACTCCCCGACCGTCTTTTTGTCGATAAACCCGTGGCTGCGCACCTGGGCGTAATCCCGCACCCGTTTTAACAGGCGATTGACTATCCGAGGGGTCCCCCGGGACCTGCGGGCCAGTTCCAGGGCGCCTTCCTGGTCCATTTCCACATTCAATAGCATTGCGGAACGGCGGGCGATTTTGATCAGGTCCGGCTCGTCGTAAAAATCCAGGTTGCGGAATATGCCAAAACGGTCCCGCAAAGGGGCGGACAACAGTCCCACCCGGGTGGTGGCGCCCACCAGTACGAAATTTTTCAGCCGGTACCGGTGGCTTCGGGCGTGCATGCCCTTGTCAAAGATGAAGTCAACGGCGAAATCCTCCATGGCAGGGTACAGCAACTCCTCCACGACTTTGGGAATCCGATGGATTTCATCCACGAACAGGACGTCCTTTTCTTCCAGGTGGGTCAACAGGCCTAAAAGGTCCCCGCCTTTTTCCAGGGCAGGACCGGAAGTCACGGTCAGGCGCGAGCCCAGTTCGTTGGCGATGATGTGGGCCAGGGTGGTTTTTCCCAGGCCGGGAGGGCCGTGGAAAAGAGTGTGGTCCAGGGCTTCGTCACGGCCCAAGGCCGCCTCGATAGCAATTTTAAGGGTTTCCACCGCGTCCTTCTGGCCCACGTACTCGTCCAGGCGTTCGGGACGCAGGGAGATGAGCTCCGGGGCTTTGTCCACAGGGCTTTCCACAGGACACATGACCCCGGTGGATTCCGAAAACCAGCTTTTTTTATTTTCTCCGTCCATTTACCCGGTTTCTCCCCGGTATATTTCGTCAAACAATTCCTCGGGCCCTGATATGCCGGGATTACGCTTTAAGGCCTGGTTAATAAGATCCTTGGCTTCCGCCCCTTTGTGGCCCAATTGATTGACCAGCACGTCCAACACCAAAAGATGGTAATTTTCTTCCACAGGAGCAGGTCCGGCGCCAGTTCCGGTAGACGCCGCGGCAAAGCCCGCCATTTTTCCCCTAAGGGTGGCTATGATTTTTTCCGCGGTCCTGGCCCCGATGCCCTTAAGTTTGCGCAAGGCTCCGGAGTCCTTGTTTTCTATGGCTGCGGCGATTTCTCCTATGGGGATGCACAGGGCTGAAACAGCCTTGATGGGACCGATGGCTTCCACGGAAATAAATCGCTCGAAAAACTCCCGTTCTTCCAGGGAATTGAATCCGATCAGCACTGGCTTGGGCTGTTTTTCCGTTTGGTGATAGTAAATATACAGGCTCGTACCATCCCCTATGCCTTCAGTCATGGCGATGCTGACATACGCAGGCAAAAGAACTTCGTAACCCACGCCGCCGGCCAGGATCATCAGCCGCTCCCCTTGCCGGTGGAGTATTTTTCCTTCAAGATATCCGATCAAGGTCTTCCCTCAGATATTTCTCTCCGCGATAAAGGCCGATCAGGGCCAGGGCCAGTGCGTCCGACGCATGGGAGGGCTTTACCGGCTCTTCCCTGCCCAAATGCTGGCGAACGGACCGTTCCAGTTGGTTTTTATCAGCAGCGCCGTTACCAGTGAGGATTTTTTTTACTTCCCTTACCGGCACTTCCCGCACGGGAATACTGCTGTGGCAGCCCGCCACTAATATGGCCCCCGTCACTTTTCCCAAGGTTATGCCGGATTGGGGATAGATGCCAAGGGAAAAAATATCCTCGACCACCATGAGGTCGGGTTTTTCCGACTCGGTGATTTCCCGGATGCGGTTGTAGATAAGAATCAGGCGGTCGCTGAGCGGCAACTCGGGAGGTGTGGTAATGATGCCAAAGGAATAGCCCATGACCTGGGATGATGTCCCGTTCACCAGGGCCACCCCGGTGCTGGCAAGGCCCGGATCTATGCCCAGGACCTTCAAGGCAAATCACTCTGGGAACAATGGATGACAGGCAAAAGCATTTCCCGCTTCCGGCAAATCAAAACAAGCCCTAAAGGGCGTCCAGTTTTTTTTGCGCCCATCCCGCTTCCGGGGAAGATGGGAATTTTTTGATCAATTCCGTCCAAATGAGCCTGGCATTGGAATTGTCGCCCAACATGGAAAAGGCAAGTCCCTGCTTGAAATAGGCGGCAGGCACCTTGTTGGCTTTGGGATATTTTTCTATGACTTCCTGATATTGGAGAATGGCTTTTTCGTACCATTTTTCCTTGAAAAAAGTCTCACCCATCCAGAACAGGGCATTGTCCGCCTTGGAGGAATTGGGAAAACGGGTCAGGAAAGATTTGAACCCTTCCCGGGCAGCCTCCAGGCGCAATTCGTCAAAATCCTTCTTGGCCTGGGCGTAAGCCTGGTCTTCGTCCAACTCCTGGGGCGTAGCCGTGGTTTCACCGGGAGTGGCTTGGGCGGGAGTTGCACCGCCTTCCATGCCAAGATAGGACTCCATTCTCAAGAGCGTTTCACGCATGGATTCCACACGGGCTTCCAGAATAGCCACGTTTTCCTGGGCCTTTCCTCCGGTGGACTCCACCGAGCCGACTTTGCTCCTCAACTGATAGCCCTGCTCTTCCATGAGGCCGTTTATGGACCGGATTTCGTTGCGTAAACTATTGGTGTTTGCGCGGATTTCCGCCACATCCTCACGCAGTTTGGCTATGTCTCTCTCTGCATTGGTAAGAGACTCGTCAAGGCGATCCCGCATTTGCTCCCTGTCGGCGGCGGCTTCCTTTTGCTGGCCTTCCAGGCTGATTACCCTGTTGTACACCACCACAAGATCATCCTGTGTGGCGCAACCCGGCGCAATAATCAGGCACACCAACAGAACAAAGAGAAGATATTTGGGAAAAGGTTTCAAACAGCCTGCCAAAATAGGCTTTTGATTGATCCCGACCATGCGGTCCCTCCAAGGAGATTGACAGAAAAAGGCGACTTACGAAAAAAAGTCTTCCCCATCCTGCAAGCAGGACGGGGAAAGGCTGGTCAACAAAATAACGTGGGGCAGAAATTATTCCAAAGCAAATTCGCAACGGCGGTTGACTGCCCAGGCTGCTTCGTTCTGGCCTTGAGCCAGGGGCATTTCTTCGCCGTAGCTGATGGTGTTGATGCGGCGGGCGTCAATGCCAAGATCCGTAAGGAAGTTCTTGGCGCTATTGGCGCGCCTGTCACCCAGCGCCAAGTTGTATTCCAGGGAACCGCGATCATCGCAATGACCTTTGATCAGCACACCCTTGTTGGGGAACTGACGCAGGTAATTGGCCTTGTCCTTGAGGATAGACATGGCTTCGGGAGAAAGATCCGAGTTGTCAAATGCAAAATTGATGTTTTGGGTGTTGAAACGGGCCATGGCTTGGTCAGCGATTTGGCGCGCCCTTTCTTCCGCCATACGTTTTGCTTCAGCAGCCTTTTGGGCGGCCAGATCGGCCTCGCTCATGCCGCCGGCGGTAGGAGTGGGAGCGGTTGTGCTGGCGCCTCCCGAATAAATTCCTGTGCTGGTGGTTGTTCCTGTCGTTTTCATGCCGGGGTCTGACGCCATCTTTTTCTTGCACCCTGTAAGAGTGGTGGTGCAAGCCAAAGCCAGGATGGCCAGTGCAATTACAAGTCCCTTCCAATACCGCCTTTGCATGGTGTTCCTCCTTTTCAACTGATGAACAGAATAGGTATATTGCTTCAAAACTTAATGCGGGCGGGAGAGCCACGTTTCTTTGAAGGTTTCCCGCACGCTGACATTCTCGTACATCTTTCAATTATAAGGCTGAATTAGCTTCCAGGTCAACCTTTCACATTCGTGAATATAATTCAATTTAGGCGTTTTCGCCAAATCAGAAAAATTTCTAATAATCCCCCAGCCAAGGCGACCACGCAGGCTGGGTCTGTCCCCCGTCCAAAAGGAGTAACCGGTTCTGGTCGGTCCCATGGGAGGTCATGACGTAAATACGGGGTTTGCCCTCCCGGGTGGTGCTAAAGGCTATCAGGGTGCCGTCCGGCGACCACGAGGGGCTTTCGTCGTCCCCGGGATCGTTGGTCAGTTGCTGCACGTCCGTGCCGTCCGTCCGCACCGTGTAGATGTCAAAGGTGCCATCGTCCATTCCGGCGTAAGCAATCCGGTCTCCCTTGGGTGAAAAACTGGGGCCCGAATTGTATTTGCCGGTAAAAGTGACCCTTCTAACCTCTCCCGTATCCATTTCCATGATGTAAATTTGGGGATTACCACTCCGGTTGGAAACAAAAGCCATCTGCTTTCCATCCGGGGAATAGCTGGGAGATACATCAATACCCCAGTTATTTGTCAACTTCTTAATAATTTTTCCGTTTCCGGTCAATGAGTAAATCTCCTGGTCCCCATTTAATGAAAGCGTAGCAGCCAGGGAAAAACGCGTTGGGTCCCATGCCGGAGTCACATTCATGCCTTTGTAGGCGATTTTGATCCCGCTTTTTTGCTCCAGGTTGCGTACGAAAATCTGGGGAGTGCCGTCTGCATAGGACACATAGGCCATGTGCGTACCATCCCCGGACCACGCGGGAGACAGAGCGATCTTGCTGCCGGAGGTGAGTTGCTGGGGGTCGAATCCGTCGTACTCGCAGGCGAAAATTTCTTTGTTTCCCGGCCCGTTGGACACAAAGGCGATTTTGGTGCCGAACACCCCCTTGGAGTCGGTAAGGGCGGACACAATTTCCACGCAAAACCGGCGGATCATCTTGCGCATGTCCTCCACCTGTCCCTTATACCGCTTGCCAACAATCAGCCGGTTCCGGGGTACATCAAACAGGCGCAGTTCCATTTCCAAAACATTGCCCCGTAAATCCAACCCGCCGGTTATAAGATGGTCGGCCCCGATGCTGGTCCAGTTGGTGAAATTGATGGTCTGGGCCGTCAGGCTCTCCCCGTCGCTGATGATATAGGATTCCGGGGGAAGAATCTTGAAATACCGCACAAATTCCAGACCCGAAATGAGCCATTCCCTGGCCTGAACCGCTGCCTGCCGGGGTTCTTCGTTGACCGTCTGGGGCAGGAAGTCGGGTATGGCTATGGGGATCTTCCGTAAAAACGGATTGTTGATCCAGTATTCGTACCGGGCTGCCGCAGCAGATCCGGCCAATAGGCTCATGCTTAGGAGGAATAAAAAACATGTACAGGCTGTCCTGATGAATGTTTTGCTCATTTTTCCACCTGTTCTCTTTTTGGGCACGCGTTGTTGTTCCTTTGCATAGTCTAATCTTTTGGAGGAGTAAATTTGACGACCATTTCAAAGGGCTCCTTGTCCAGTTCCGCCGGAAAAGGTTTGGTGGGGATGGACTTTTTTACCGCCCTTTCCACGGAATCGTCAAAAAACTTGTCCCCGGAACGTTTTTCAAACCCAACATTGGTTATGTTTCCATCACTATGAATAGTAAACCAAATACGGGCTTCCAGGTTGCTGCCAGCATAGCTTTCGGGCATGGCCCAGTTCATTTCAACCAGCGCCCCCACCTCTTGTATGTAGCTATTACGGAGCATGCCCATCCTGTCTAGAGTGGGCCTTCCGCCCCCGCCGCCCGCCGTGGCGCTCACCTGTTCAGGTCTTTCTCCCGGATTTTCACGAAATCTCTTTAAGGCCTGCTCCACAGTATTGGGCCTTCCGGTTTCCACTTTTTCCTTGATTTCCCGCAGGGCCTTTTCCTTGGCCACATCCACCTTGTAGGTTCTTTTCTTTAAGGAAGTAAGAACCGGGATTTCGTCCGGCGCCTTGGGCGGGGCCGTGGAAACCTCGGCAGGTTTTGGCTGTTGGATCGGTTCCTGTTTGGGGGGCTTGAGCTTGACCGCCTCTTTCGGCTTTTCAGGCTCTTTTTCCACCACAGGTTCGGGCTTGGGCTCGGGCTTGGGCTTGGGCTCGGGTTTGGGCTCAGGCAAAGGCTCTACCTTGGGCTCAGGCTTGGGGGCCTCCGCCTTGGGTTGGACGTCCTTGGGGCCGGGAGGGCCTGGCCTGACCGTGGGCAGGGCTTCCAGGGTGATGTCCAGATAAGGCAGATTCGAAGTTTTGGAACGCACAATCTGGGGCAGAAAGATCATGAAGGCGATGAGCACAATATGCAGCGCCAGGGAGCCCCCGGCAAAGGCCAGCCATATGGGGCCGTCCTGATCCGGCAGGTCCGGGGACATGCTTTTGGTCTGCTTCACGTCCTTGCCTGCCCCGGGGGGGCTGGTTTTTGTGGGCTTTTGTTGTTTCATATCCTGCTTTACAATGGCTCCCGGCTGTTTTGCCATTGTTTATGATTCTTCATCAGGCAAGGGTACGGTAATGACGCCCAATTTGGGAACGCCCGCTTCTTTGACGTCCGCCATTATCCGGACCACTAATCCGTAGCGCACGTCTTTATCCGCCCTGAGGAAAAACCTGAGATCCCTGTTTTGGGCGAATATTGCGCCGACTTTTTCCCCGAGCATTTCCACCTGGATTTGGGAGTCGTTGATGTAGACTCTTTCCTTTTTGTCGATAGTGATGGTGATGTTGTTTTCGTCGGTTTCCATGGTGGCGGAGGTGGTTGCGGGCAGGGCAACGTCCACCCCCTGCACCATCATGGGGGCCGTCACCATGAATATGATCAGCAAAACCAGCATGACGTCCACAAAGGGGGTCACGTTGATATCCGACATCAGGCGATCTGTTTCGCTTACTCCGGCCATGCCTTGTTCCTCCTGATGCTGTTTTGCTATTGGGGCTTGCGGACCGCGGGCTGGGCGGGCTTGCTTACCACTTCCCGCTCCACCACGTTGATGAAGTCCGAGGCAAAGTTGTTCAACTGGGATTCGGCCACGCGAATGCGGGACGTGAAATGGTTGAAGGCCATGACAGCGGGGATAGCTGCGGCAAGACCAGCGGCCGTAGCCACCAGGGCTTCGGAGATCCCGGGCGCCACAACAGCCAGGGAGGCGGTGCCGCTTTGCCCAATCCCGTGAAAGGCGCTCATGATGCCCCATACGGTTCCGAACAGGCCGATAAAAGGCGCGGTGTTGCCAATGGTGGCCAAAAAAGGCACCCATTGGGTCAGGCGGGTCAGTTCACTTACATTGGCCCGGCGTAAGGCACGTTTGATGTTGTCCGTACCCATGGAAAAGCCATCCGGAGCCTGACCATTGACTCCTGCCTGGGTGATCCTGGCCATTTCCATGTAGGCCACCCGGTAGGCCCTGGCAATGGGGCTGTTGGGCAGTTGTTTGGCCTTGGCGAATGATTTGGCCATATTCCCGCTTTTCCAGAAAAATTCCACAAACTGGGCTGTTTCCGTCTTGGCCAGCCATAATTGGCGAACCTTGAGGGCGATAATGGTCCAGCAGGCCACGGAAAAGCTCATGAGCACAAACAGGACAAATTGGACCATCAATCCTGATTGTGTTACCAACTTGAAAATGTCAGAACTTGCACCTGTCATAATTTCCCCGTAAAAACAGTAGGATACTTAGAAGAATTTCGTGATCTTAATGCCGCTGTCATGGACCTGAGACTATACGAGACCCCGATGTGTGTCAAGGCTTAGGAAGGGGCGGTCAGGCCAAATAGGGGATATTTGCAAAACTTTTGCGTTATGGATTCCCAGTCTTGAGAATTTCTGTAAATGGGGCTATGGGTACAGCCTGTCTATCAAAGGAGAAATGTATGAATGATTATCTGGCAAGGATGT
This sequence comes from Desulfatibacillum sp., assembly GCA_016342355.1. GTDB lineage: Bacteria > Desulfobacterota > Desulfobacteria > Desulfobacterales > Desulfatibacillaceae > Desulfatibacillum. The sequence continues at coordinate 49,451 of JAEINP010000004.1, read as the reverse complement.
TGGTGGTCACTCTGTGTTTGGTGTGCACTTGGGGCTGCGGAAACAACGACGCCCAGTTCCAGGAAGCCATGGACAAGGGCAAGGCGGCCTTTGTTTCGGGGACCAGCCAGGAAAAGCGCCAGGAAGCCCTGGATCTGTTCACCCGGGCCATTGCCCTCAAGCCTGATTCGGCCCTGGCCTATTTGTCCCGTGGACATGCCTACATAAAAAACAGCGACATGCAAAAAGCCTTCAACGATTACGACAAGGCCGCCGCCCTGGACCCAACCATGGCCCATGCGTATTATCACCGGGCCCTGGCCCGCATTGCCCTTCAAAGCAAGGATGAAAGAGCCATCATTCAGGATCTGCAAAAAGCCCTGGAGCTGGATTCCTCCATTGCGGCCGCCGGAACCCTGCTCATGCTTTATGAGAAAAAAGATTCGGGCAGTCCTTTCTGAGTTCAGCCAAACTACCCCTCGGTCTATCCAGGCATAGAGGGGGTGTTTGGAATTTTTGCGCTGTCTTTGGTGCGCGAATTCCATTTTTGCAGCGTTTTTTGAAGGGTTCTTGTCCCGGATGAGCGCCCTTGGAAGGCTTTACCGATCTTTTGGCGTCCACCTTGTAGGCAATCGGCTCTTCAGATTTTGAATGTTTCCATTAGCATCTGATTTTAAACATAAAATGCAAGATGTATTTCGTCCTTGCTTTTTCCACCCACATTGCTCCCCAAAAAGCCTCCACTCTGCACCACTGGAAAAAATTCGGAAAAATTTTTGGTTTTTACCAGACCAAAGCCTTGGAACTCCTCTGTTTTAAAGCCGCAAAAAGGGCTTTTGAGGTTGAATATCCGCCCTTTTGAAAAAAATCTCCCACATTTCTCCACAGGATTCCCACTATGCCTGGGAGTATATAAATTTTGCAAATCATTATGAAAAGCTGTATAAGGCTCCAGGGATTTTCCTTGACATAGTCCTTGCAAATATGTCAGATAAAGGAAAAGTGGATCAAAGTGGAGCATTATAGTGATTGCCGCAGCCAAAAACTTCAGGGGCACCTCGTATCATTCCACGGACGAGAAAGCCCGAATCGTCCTGCCTGCCCGGTTTCGTGATGTCGTCAAGGCCAGCGAAATCGACGGTGTGGTGGTGTCCCGACTGGACGGTTCTCTGGTGGCATACCCATTTAACGAATGGCAGGTCATTGAAGACAGGATTATGGCCCGGGTGGAAAAGGACGAATACACCCGGCGGCTGAGGCGTTTTTTCATCGGCGGCGCCCACGAATGCATGTGCGACAAACAAGGGCGCATACTCATTCCCCCGGCGCTAAGAGAATATGCAGAGATCGGCCCCAAGAAGGACGTGGTTCTGGTGGGGGTTGTGAACCATTTTGAAGTCTGGAGCCGAACGGCTTATGAAATGGAATATGAGGCCTTTGAACATGACATGAAATCTGGCCGCATGGGTGAAGAAGTGGCCAAACTGGGGCTTTGATAATGGGTTTCCATCACGTTTCCGTAATGAAACAGGAAGTTCTGGACCTGCTGGCTCCAGCGCCCGGCCACATAATTGTGGACGGAACCTTTGGCGGCGGCGGCCATGCCCGAGCTTTATTGGAGCGCATCTTACCTGACGGACTATTGATCGGAACAGACCTGGACGAAGACTCCGTTGCCAACGCTCAGGCATGCTTTACGGATTTTACCGGGAATTTCAGGATTTTTCACGATAATTTCAGCAACATCAGATCCATCCTGGATGCATGCCATGTGGAAGGGGCCAACGGCATTGTATTGGATTTGGGGCTCAGCCTGCACCTTTTGGAAAAGAGCGGGCGGGGTTTTAGCTTCCAACGCCAGGAACCCCTGGATATGCGCATGGACAAAAGCGGAGGAGCTCCCAAGGCCATGGACATTGTCAACACATGCTCCGAGCAGGAATTGGCCAGAATCTTCTATGAATACGGGGAAGAACGTCAGTCCAGAAGGGTGGCCCGCCGCATTGTCCAGGAACGGGAGATTGAACCCATCACAACCAGCGCGCACCTGGCCGATGTGGTGGCCTCAGCAGTGAGGGGCAAGCCTGGCCGTATTCATCCGGCGACCAAGGTCTTTCAGGCCTTGCGGATTCAAGTGAATGCTGAACTGGCCCATTTGGAGAAATTTTTGGAAACATGCCTGGACTGCCTCCTTCCCGGGGGTAGGTTGTGCGTGATTTCCTTCCATTCCCTGGAGGATAGGATGGTTAAAAGGCGTTTCGCCCGGTTGGCCCAGGGATGCATCTGTCCTCCTGATTTTCCCGTGTGCATATGCGAGAACCAGCCCAAAGTGAAGTTGCTGACCCGCAAGGTGGTCAAGCCCACGCAGGAAGAGGTGGAAGAAAACCCCATGTCACGGAGCGCCAAAATACGGGCCTTTGAAAAACTGGCGAATGATGGCCCGGAACCCAGGGGGCACAATGAGTGGGGAAAGCAATGATAATGAAAATGTCAGGACCTGGGCTTATGGACTGCTCGCAGGACTTTTGTTCCTGGAACTGTTCCTGTTTGTCTGGTGCCGGTCCCAATGTACCCAAAGAGGGTACGAAGTGACCGCCGCACAGATCCAAACGGAAAATCTCCTTGGCAAGCAGGAGGAACTGAAAGTCAAGTTGGAGCATTTGAAAAATCCGGACAGGATTTCCAAGATTGCCAAAGAACGTTTTGGCCTGGCTCATCCCGGGCCGAACCAGTTAATGAGGCCTTAATGGCGCAAACAGGAAAATATATAGCCTCCGGACGCATTACTTTTGTGGGGGTCTTTTTTGTCCTGTGCTTCATGATTATATCCGGCAGGCTGATCCAGCTCCATGTCCTGGACAAGACCTTTTTGTCCAATAAGGCAAAAAATCAGTATTCCCAGTCTGTTGAAACTCTCCCCAAAAGGGGGGCTATTTATGATGCCCAATACAGGGAACTGGGCGTTAATCTGGACGTGGTGAAGGTGGCTGTCAGGCCCTCCTCCCTTAAAGATGTGAAGGCGGCCAGCAAAATATTGGCCAAATACCTGGGAGGGGACGCCAAAGATTTCCAGCGTGAACTGGAAACAACCAAAAAGTCCTACATATATGTGGACCGGCGGGTGAGTCCGGCAACGGCTAAGGAAATCCGGAAAGAGTGGAACAGGCTCTATGCCACGCCGGAGCAGATTGCCAGTGACAGGATTCCTAATGCCCACAGCCTGGCATTGGAAGAGAGTTCCAGTCGGTTTTATCCCAACATGGGACTGGGTGCGCAGGTTCTGGGGTTTTGCGGAAACGAAGGCAATGGCCTGGAAGGCCTGGAATACAAGTACGATGACTTGCTTACGGGAAAAAGTTCTCAGTGGACAGTCTGGAAGGACGCCCTGGGCCGTAGTTTTGCCCGGGAAAGGCAAACTTATTCAAAGAAAAGTGGGGATAACCTGGTGCTTACCCTGGACCGTACAGTCCAGTACATTGCGGAAGAAGCTCTTGCCAAGGTGGTGGAAAAATTCCAGGCCAAGTCGGGAATTGCCGTGGTTATGGTTCCGGATACCGGGGCCATTCTGGCCATGGCCAATGTGCCCCTGTACAACCCCAATGACACAAGTAGCTACAGCCCCAAGGATTGGCGAAACCGGGCTGTTACCGATACCTTTGAACCCGGCTCCACTCTCAAGGTGTTTATGGCGGCGGCGGCCATAGATTCCGGTAAATGCAGCCCCAATTCCATCTTTTATTGCGAACAGGGGAATTACCGGATCGGACGCAATGTGGTGCATGACACCCATCCCCATGCCTGGCTTTCACTCCAGCAGATTGTGAAGGTGTCCAGCAATATCGGAGCGGTCAAGGTGGGAGAGGAAATCGGCGCGAACACCCTGTACCAGGGCCTGGATAGCTTCGGGTTTGGAAAAAAAATGGGGATTGACTGTCCAGGCGAGGCTTCCGGGTTTTTAAGGCCCTACAACGACTGGAGCGCCATCGACGCGGGCGCCATTGCATTTGGCCAGGGTATTTCGGTTTCCGCCCTTCAACTGGCGGGAGCGGTTTCCGCCATAGCCAACGGCGGGTTGCTTATGAAACCCAGAACAGTTCAGGCTATCACCAACTCCCGGGGGCGCTTGGTAAGAAGTTTCCCTCCCGAAGTGTTGGGGCGCGCCGTATCCGAAGAAACCGCCCAGGTTGTGTCTCGCATCATGAAAACCGTGATGACCGAAGGGGGCACAGGCACTCAGGCGGCCGTGGAAGGCTACAGAGTGTGCGGAAAAACCGGGACAGCTCAAAAACCCGCTGAAAAGGGCGGATACTCCGAAGATAGCTATGTGGCTTCTTTTGTGGGTTTTGCACCTCTGGGAAACCCGGCCATTACAGTGGTGGTCCTCATTGACGAGCCCACCCTGGATCATTACGGCGGCGTGGTTGCAGGTCCGGCTTTTAAGGAGATCACCCAGAAAACGTTGCATTATTTAAAGGTTTCGCCGGAAGTGGATACAACCCACCTGACGGCGTCCCTTAATAGCGGAGGCCCTGCATGAGGCTTGGCCAACTACTAAATTGCCTGAAGGCGGACCATGAATATAACCCTGTCCTGGAAATTTCAGGGCCGGGGCAAGATCCTGAAATTGGCTCCATCCAGTATAACTCACGGATGATTAGGCCGTCAGGGCTTTTTGTCGCCATCAAGGGCAATACTGTGGACGGCCACAAGTTTGTGGAAAGCGCCATAAAAAATGGGGCTGCGGCCATAGTAGTGGAAGATCCAGCGCAGGTCAGTGAGCAGGTTGCAGTAATCCGGGTGCGGGACTCCCGCAGGGCTTTGGCCAACCTTGCCGCCGCCTTTTTTGGCCACCCTTCGGAAAAGCTAAAACTGGCTGGCGTGACAGGCACCAACGGCAAAACTACGGTCACCTATTATGCCGAAACCTTGCTTTCCGGCGCGGGGTTCAAAGTGGGTGTGGTGGGCACGGTTAATTGCCGGTGGCCGGGCCATGTGACGAATAGCAATGTGACCACCCCGGAATCCCTGGATCTTCAAAGGGATCTGGCGAAAATGGTGGAGGCCGGAGTCACCCATGCCGTTATCGAAGTTTCTTCCCACGCCCTGACCCAAAGCAGGGCGGCATTCTGCCATTTTGACGTGGGAGTGTTTACAAATATTACCCGGGACCACCTGGATTATCATAAGGACATGGAAACCTACTTCCAGGCCAAGCGCATTTTGTTTGCCGACCTGCTTGCGGCGTCAAGCAAGAAGCAAAAGACCGCCGTGATCAACCTGGACGACCCCAAAGGGGGAATCCTGTGCCGGGAATCCTCCGTGCCGGTCCTATGCACCGGACTGACCGAAGGATGTAACATACACAGTATTGAAGTCAAAGCAGGAGTAGACGGCTTGGAAGGGATCATAGAAACTCCTGCCGGGGATGTGGCGTTTAAATCCCGGGCAGTGGGGAGGCACAACCTATACAACCTCATGAGCGCAGCAGGCATAGGCTTGGCATTTGGCCTGGGCCTGGAGGAGGTGGAAATGGGTCTCAACCTGACCAGTAATGTCCCGGGGCGTTTGGAGAAAATCGAAAATAGCCTGGGACGCCATGTTTTTGTGGACTACGCCCATACCCCGGACGCCCTGGAAAATGTCTTGGAAGCTCTCAAGCGGGTGGCTACTTCCAAGATTATCACGGTATTCGGATGCGGCGGAGACCGGGATAAGGGAAAACGCCCCAAAATGGGCGCCGCAGCAGCCAGAAACAGTGATCTGGTGGTTGTGACATCCGACAATCCCAGGTCAGAGGACCCGGAAGCCATCATTGACGATATTGTGGCAGGAATTTCAGGAGAGGGCGCCCAGCGGCTCAATGCCTCGTATTGCATGATGTGCTCCCGCAAGACGGCCTTTATGGTGGAACCGGACAGACGCAGCGCCATCCTGGTGGCCATTATGTCGTCCAGTCCGGGAGATATGGTGCTCATAGCCGGGAAGGGCCATGAAACATATCAAGTGGTTAAGAATAAAAAATTTGCTTTTGACGACCGGGTGGAGGCCAGAAACGCTCTGGAGTGTCTGGGGCGAAACGTCAAGACCCGCCAGGAAGGCCCCATCCCCGGAGAATATGTAAACTTTCGCTGAAGAGTTTGGGTGTCTTATAGCGTGTTTGTTTTTAGGAGGACGAGTAGTGCGACAGAATGTTTCATTTACCTTGTCTGAAATTATTCAGGCAACCGGCGGCGAGCGCTTTTCCGGAACGCCTGATCTTTGTTTTGCCGGTATTTCCATAGATTCGCGTACCGCCCTGTCCTCCGATCTGTTTGTGGCAATTGTGGGAGAAAAGCTGGACGGCCATGATTTCATCAGGCAGGCGATCAATGGCGGCGTGCGGGGTATCCTGATAGACAAAGAACATGCCGGGATTTTTTCATACGCACGCATGGCCAAACTGGAACTGGGGTGTGTGGTGGTTCCCGACACAACTGTGGCTCTGGGTAGGATAGCCAACCGTTTTCGGAAAGGCTTTGATGTTTCAGTTGTGGCGATTACCGGGTCCAATGGCAAGACAACAACCAAGGAAATGACCGCGGCCGTTTTGTCGGCCAAGTACAAGACCCACAAGTCCGGTGGGAACCATAATAATCAGATTGGGCTGCCTTTTACGCTGCTTGGCCTCCAACCCTGGCATCAATGGGCAGTGGTGGAACTTGGCATGAATCATCCGGGAGAAATTGCACAGCTCACGCAAATATGCGAGCCGGATATTGGCGTCATAACCAATGTGGGACCCGGCCATCTTGAGGGACTGGGTTCCGTGGAAGGCGTGCTTGCCGCAAAAGGAGAGCTTTTGGATAACATGGATAATAAAATCGCCGTGTTAAACCTTGATGACAAGCGGGTTGCCAGTTTGGCGGAAAAGTTCCCGGGCAAGACTGTCCTGTTCGGTAAAGGCGCCCGGGCGCAGGTCAGGGCAAAAAATGTACGGCAGACCCCGGAAGGAATTCGCTTCATCTTGTGTGTTCTGGACTCTGAATTGCCAGTGCAACTGCATTTCCATGGCGACTGCATGGTGAACAACGCTTTGGCCGCTGCCGCGGTAGGCGTGATAGCCGGAGTGGCGCCTGAAGCGATTCGGGACGCCCTGGAAAAGGTGACGCCGGTCAAGGGCCGGCAGAATGTTTTCTCCCTGCCCAATAAGGTCCAGGTGATTGACGATACCTATAACGCCAATCCCGCCAGCTTTGAGGCGGCCATCCAAACGCTCAAGGCCCTGGCAAAAGCAGACAAGGGCAGGATGATCCTGGTTGCCTCTGACATGATGGAACTGGGCGAACACAGCGTGGATGCTCATATGGCTTTAGGAAAATGGGCGGCTGACGCCGGTGTCTCCTTGCTTTATGTGACGGGTTATTATGCCGGGTGGACTGCAAAGGGCGCCCGGGAAGCAGGTATGAAAAAAAGTCAGGTGATCATTGACGAAAAGCAGAACATCGTGACCCGCATAATTCCGGAATTCAGGGAAAAGGACTGGGTTTTGGTCAAAGGCTCTCGTAGTACGGGTATGAACGAGGTGGTGGAGGGGCTTAAAGAGGCCTTTCCCTGCCAAAACATTATATAATGTAGGGCGCAGGAACAAAACAGGGTAAACATGCTTTATCATCTGCTCACACCATTAGCCAAGTATATCAGCGTTTTTAACGTATTTCGGTACATTACGTTCAGGACGATCTATGCTTCGCTAACTGCTCTGCTGATCTCCTTTATCCTGGGGCCATGGGTTATCAGGAAACTGGGAGAAATGCAGGTCGGCCAGCATATTCGGGAGGATGGCCCCCAGACACACCTCAAAAAGGCGGGAACGCCGACCATGGGCGGGGTATTAATTCTAAGCGCCGTGATTGTTTCCACCCTGCTGTGGGCTGACTTGACCAATGCCTATGTATGGATTGCCCTGGGTGTGACCTTTGGTTTCGGGCTTATCGGGTTTGTGGATGATTACCTCATGCAGGTGAAAAAACGCAGCAAAGGTTTGTCTGCAAAGGGAAAATTCATCTGGCAAATGGTTGTGGCCGGAATAGCAGGAATAGCCCTGGTGTACGGTCTGGACGGCGACACAACCCTTAGCATTCCCTTTTTCAAGAATCTCAACCCGGACCTTACAGGACCCGGGTACGTTCTTTTTGGCATGCTGGTTATGGTGGGGGCCTCTAATGCGGTCAACCTTACTGACGGCCTGGACGGCCTGGCTATTGTGCCAGTGGCCATTGCAGCGGCCACCTACATGATTTTTGCCTATGTGGCCAGTCATTACGATTTCGCCACGTACCTGAACGTGCGGCATGTTCCCCAGTCCGGCGAGATGTCGGTTTTTTGCGGCGCCTTGGTGGGCGCTGGTTTGGGATTTCTTTGGTACAACGCCTATCCCGCTCAGATATTCATGGGAGACGTGGGATCCCTGCCTTTGGGCGGCGCCCTGGGCGTGGTCGCCATACTCACCAAGCAGGAGCTGGCTCTGGTTATTGTGGGCGGGCTCTTTGTCATGGAGGCGGTTTCCGTCATCCTGCAAGTAGGTTTTTTTAAAATAACCAAGGGAAAACGCATGTTTAAAATGGCTCCGATCCATCATCACTTTGAATTAAAGGGGTGGCCCGAACCTAAAGTGATCGTCAGATTCTGGATCATCGCCATTATGCTGGCTCTTTTATCCGTAAGTACGCTCAAACTGCGTTGAGAAAGAACAATATGGACCTCAAAGGAAAAATAATCATAGCAGTTGGCCTGGCTCTCACCGGAGAGGCCGTGGCGGCTTTCTGCCTTGCCCAGGGCGCAGAGGTGATTGTTGCGGACAAGGCTTCGGAATTCGAATTGGGAGAACGGGTGCAAAACGTGCGGGCCATGGGCGCCAGAGTGGAACTGGGGCCTCACAATTTTGAAACCTTTGAAAAGGCGGATCTCATAGTTATCAGCCCGGGAGTTCCTCACACCATTCCGGTGCTGCAGGCCGCCGCCCAAAAAGGTGTGCCTGTTATCGGAGAGGTGGAACTGGCCAGCCGATTTATCAAGGAGCCAATCGTGGCTGTGACTGGCACCAATGGGAAAACAACTGTCACAAGCCTTATCGGGGCTATGCTGGAAGCATCCGGCATATCCACATTTGTGGGGGGGAACATAGGGAACCCCTTGGTCAACTATGCCAATAGCGAAGTAAAGGCCCGGGTTGTGGTGGCTGAAATCAGTAGTTTCCAACTGGATACCATTGAGACCTTTGCCCCCAAGGTGGCGCTTTTGACCAATGTTACCGAGGACCACATGGACCGCTATGACGGCATGGCAGGTTATGCCGCGTCCAAGGCCAGAGTATTTGAAAACCAGCAGGCCGGAGACATTGCCGTACTCAATGGCGCAGACAAGTGGACACGGGATATGGCGGGAAGCATCCGGGCTGCGAAATGGTATTTTACCGGCACGGAACCCAGTGAGTCCGGAACCATTATCAACCCCGATTCAATTGTTTTCAGCAAAGGGGAAAAAACAGAGTGGACCCTTTCCCTGGCGAAAATGACTTTGGCCGGACAGCATAACAGAGAAAATGTAGCTGCCGCCGCCTTGGCCGCTTATGGAGTAGGAGCTAATGTGGAAGGAATCCAAAAAGCGGTGGATACCTTCAAGGGACTGCCCCATCGCCTGGAATTTGTGAGGGAAGTCATGGATGTCCTTTACTATGACGATTCCAAGGCAACCAATGTGGACGCTGTATATCGGGCGCTGGAAGGCTTCCACTCCCCCGTGCATCTAATAATGGGCGGACGGGATAAGGGCGGGCACTTTCGCGACCTTGCGCACATGGTGGAGCAAAAAGTCGTCAGGATTTACGTTATTGGAGAGGCCTCCGGGGTAATTACATCGGCCCTTTCCGGCGTCATGGAGATTGTCCAGGCGGGAACCATGGAAAAAGCTGTTGAATTTGCAAAAAGGGCGGCTCGTCCCGGGGAGTTGGTGGTGTTGTCTCCCGGGTGCGCCAGCTTTGATCAATACAAGAATTATAAGGAGCGCGGCCAGGATTTTTGCAGGGTGGTCAATGCCCTGCCAGCATAAAAGCAGTTTGGGAGAAATGGTGAAAATGCCTGAACCAGCAGCAAAAATTAAACAGGGCAGTTACGATAAGGTGCTGCTGTGCGCTGTGCTGGGCTTGGTTGGTATGGGGCTCATCATGGTTTACAGCGCAAGCTCCGCCCTGGCTGTGAAAACCTATGGCACAGACACCTATTTTTTCAAAAGGCAACTTTTCTTTGCATTGACCGGGTTAGTATTTTTGTTTGCCCTTAGGTTCGTCCCCTACGGGCTATATAGAAAACTGGCCTACCCGGTACTGCTTGGCTCCATAGTCTTATTGGGCCTTCTGTTTGTGCCAGGTATTGGCGTCAAGGTGGGAGGGGCAACCCGATGGTTGCATGCAGGGCCAGTGAACATTCAGCCTTCGGAAGTAGCCCGGCTGGCAGTCATTATTTACATGGCATATTCCATGGCCCGCAAGGCTGACAAAATGAAGGAATTTTCCGTGGGGGTCCTGCCACATTTGATTCTGTTAGGTGTGATGGGGGGAATGTTTCTGGCTCAGCCGGATTTCGGATCCATTGCGCTATTGGCGGCTGTCGGTGGTCTCATGTTGTTTGCTGGGGGCGCACATCTGGGGCATTTGGGAATATTGGCCATCATGCTGCTTGCCGTAGGCGCCAAGCTGATCATGAGCGAAGGCTATCGGATGAGCAGAATTCTGGCCTTCCTCAACCCCTGGGAAAATCAGTTGGGTGATGGATATCAGATAACCCATTCCCTAATGGCTTTTGGAACTGGCGGTTTTTCGGGTGTGGGAGTGGGGAACGGATATCAGAAATTGTTTTATCTGCCTGAACCACATACGGATTTTGTTTTTTCGGTATTGGGCGAGGAAATGGGGCTTTTTGGGGTGGGAATCGTTGTGGGGCTTTTTGCCATTGTGGTCTGGAGAGGCCTGTCCATTGCTCAAAGAGTGCCCGATGCCTTTGGCAGATACCTGGCTTTTGGCATCGTTTCAGCCATAGGCGTTCAGGCATGCGTAAACATGGCCGTGACCACTAACCTGCTACCAACCAAGGGATTGGCATTGCCATTTATAAGTTATGGCGGAAGCTCATTACTCATAAACATGATGGCCATTGGCATTTTACAGAATATCGCTTCCCGGCACAAAGCCAGGCAGGTTGACAGGGCTCCTGTACTCAGCAGGATATTTTATCGGAAAAGGAAAGCGCCTGCATGAAAAACACCTCCACACTAAAAGCGATTGTTGCAGGTGGAGGGACAGGGGGCCACCTTTATCCTGGTATTGCCGTGGCTGACGCCCTGGCTGATTTGGTTCCGGGCATCCAAATCCTTTTTGTGGGAAGCCAAAAACCTTTTGAAAAACAGGCCGTGGAAAAGGCCGGATACACGCATAAGGCCATTGCCATAGAAGGCCTGAAGGGCAGGGGCCTGTTGTTGAAAATACGTTCCCTGGCAAAGTTGGCATTATCCATACTGACTGCCCTTGCAGTGGTGATCCGGTTTCGCCCCGCCTTTATTTTAGGCGTGGGCGGTTATGCCTCGGCGCCTTGCATGATGGCGGGAATGATGATGGGCATAAAAACCGGCATCCAGGAGCAAAATCTGATTCCTGGCATGGTCAATCGATGGTTGGGAAAACTGGCGGGCAGGGCATATGTTTCGTTTGAAAAAACAGCGGAATACTTTAAGCCGGGTAAGGTAAAGGTTTTGGGAAACCCCATTAGAAAGAGCCTAATTGAGGAAGCGGGCGAAGACCGGACAGGTCTTATAAACAAGCCTTTTACTGTCCTGGTCCTGGGGGGCAGCCAGGGCGCCCACGCCATCAACAAGGCGGTGATAGAAGCGCTTCCTGACCTTGAGGGTCCGGGGGAGTTCGGTTTCATCCACCAGACAGGACTGCAGGATTTGGAAGAGACGATAAAATCCTATGCAAATTGGCCAGGTTCTTCAGATGTAAGGGCCTTTTTCCATGACATGGGCAATCAATACGGGTTGGCCGATTTGGTCATATGCCGCGCCGGAGCATCCACTGTGGCGGAACTGACTGCCCTGGGAAAGGCGAGCATTTTTATCCCCTTTCCCCATGCTGCGGATAACCATCAGGAATACAACGCCCGGGCGCTGGAAGAAGCAGGAGCGGCCGAGGTTATCCTGGAGCACGACTTGTCGGGAGCACCTCTGGCCCGGCGAATCAGGCATTACAAGGAAGATACGGCCCGTTTGATTGAAATGGAGAAAAACGCCGGAAAACTGGGGAAGCCCCGGGCTGCCGCAGACATTGCGGAAGATGTCCTGGTCTGGATCAACTATAACTGCAAACGGCAATAGACGCAGGAGAAAGCCATGTACCGTAAAAAGTACAGCATACATTTTGTGGGTATTGGCGGAATCGGAATGAGCGGTATTGCCGAACTGCTTCTGAATTTAGGATACCGCGTTTCCGGTTCCGATATCAAGGAGTCGGACATCACCCGGCGTCTGGCAGGCCTGGGGGGCGTCATACATCGGGGGCACCGTTCCGAAAACGTCCTGGGATGCGACGTGGTGGTGGTTTCTTCGGCGATCCACATGGAAAACCCCGAGGTGACTTCAGCAAGGGAAAAGGGTATTCCCGTCATTCCCAGAGCTGAAATGCTGGCGGAGCTCATGCGGTTGAAATATTCCGTGGCCATTGCCGGAGCTCATGGCAAGACAACCACCACATCCATTGTGGCGGATGTTCTGGCCTCGGGCGGTCTGGACCCCACGGTGGTCATAGGCGGCAAACTTCTGAGCATAGGCTCCAATGCCAAGCTGGGACGCGGAGACTTTATTGTTGCAGAGGCGGATGAGTCCGACGGGTCGTTCCTGAAGATGTCCCCCAGCATCGCGGTGGTTACCAACATCGACCGTGAGCATATGGATCATTACAAGGACATGGATGAGATCAAGGACGCCTTTGCCAGGTTTGTGGATAAGATTCCCTTTTACGGGCTGTCTGTCCTGTGCCTGGATTCGGAACCTGTCCAGGATCTGATTCCATTTATCAACAAACGCTATACCACCTATGGACTTACCACTCAGGCGGATTTGCAGGCAGGGGATGTGACCACCCAAGGGCTCACCAGCCGGTTTACGGTGCGGCACCACAAAAAAAGGTTGGGTAGAATCACCCTTAACCTGCCTGGCCTGCACAATGTGTATAACTCCTTGGCCAGCATTGCTGTGGGACTGGAGTTGAATGTTCCGTTCGAGAACATAAAATCCGCCCTGGAAACCCTGACTGGTGTGCATAGGCGCTTGGAAACAAAAGGCAAGGTCGGTGGAATAATCGTGATGGATGATTACGGACATCATCCCACGGAAATTAAGACAACGCTCCAGGCAGTGAGCGACAGTTACCCGGAACGCCGGGTGGGCGTGATCTTTCAACCCCACCGGTATTCCAGGACTCAAAGCCTGTTCGAGGATTTCGCAAGGTCTTTTTATCAGGCGGATTATCTCATTATGCTGCCTATTTACGCAGCGGGCGAAAAGCCCATTCCTGGCGTGGACAGCATCAGGCTTTGCAAAGCCATAAAAGCCTTTGGGCATAAAAATGTAATCCATGCTCCCAGCAAGGAATCTGCCTTGAGGGAGATCGAAAAGACTGTGCGGGAAGGGGACGTTCTCATCACCCTGGGTGCTGGGGATGTTTATAAAGTCGGAGAATCCTTCCTGGCCGGAAAAGTGTGATGACCAGGGCGTCAGGGCAGTCGAGGGGCCTGTCTCCCACAGACAGGGATTGGCTGTCCCGGCGCTTTGACAAAAACACGTTCTTTGACGAGCCCTTGGACAAATTCACCTCCCTGGGTGTGGGAGGTCCTGCAATGGTTTTGCTTCAGGTTTCGGACCTGGCAGGCCTTAGGGATATCATCCAATGGACTGGTGAGCGGGATTTTCCCTATTTTCTGCTGGGAAAAGGGACCAATCTCATTGTCCGGGACGGCGGGATTCAAGGCATTGTCATTCGCCTTATGGGGGAATTCAGATCCATCGAGGCCCACAAGGACGGAACGGGTCACACTTCGATCCAGGCAGGAGCAGGCGCAATGCTGGCCAGACTTTGTTCCTTTGCCGTCAAAAATGGCCTGGATGGTTTAAGTTTTGCCACTGGCATTCCGGGTACTGTTGGCGGTGCAATTGTTATGAATGCGGGAACCCGCGAAGGCTGTGTGGCAGATGCCATACAGGAGGTCAGGATCATGAATACGCATGGAAAAGATATGAGCCTGACCAGCAGGGAAATTTCGTGGAGCTACCGCACAATGACGCACAACCTGCCAAGCGAGCCTGGCAGGGCGGCGATTATTACAGGAGGCCGGTTTTTGACTCGTCCGGGGAATCCTGAAATCCTGCAAAACAAGGCCAATGAGCACTTGCAGCGGCGTAAGGCAACCCAACCCCATGGGGTTCGGAGTGCAGGAAGTTTTTTTAAAAATCCCCCGGAAGGAATGTCTGCCGGGGAATTGATTGACAAGGCAGGTTTAAAGGGAAAGGCCATTGGAGGCGCCATGGTTTCCCCGGTCCATGGAAACTGGATCGTTAACACGGGAAAAGCCACGGCATCACAGATTTTGTCGCTCATGGATCTGATCCGGCAGGAAGTTTTGAACATGCACGGGATCAGCCTGGAACCGGAGGTGAAAATTGTTGGTACGTAAAAAAGTCCGGAAAAACAGGTACAAAAAGAGCACAGCACCCACAAAGTTCCGGTACAAAAAATTGTTGCTCCGGTGCCTTGTAGGGGCGGGATCTTTGGCCAGTCTTGCCTTGTTTGCGGTTTTTGCGATCCTGATTTACGACGTGTTTACCCAAAGCCCTTATTTTGAAGCCAAGGACATAGAAATTCAGGGCGCAAGCCGTTTGGCAGCCCATGAGATTTTGCAACAGGCAAAATTGGAACTAGGCGCTAACATTCTGTCCGTCAGCCTTAAAACAGTTCAGGACAGCCTGGTGGCCCATCCCTGGATAGCCAAGGCAAGGGTCCGCAGGAATCTTCCAAATAGTATGACCATTAGCGTCACAGAGAGGGAGGCCATAGCGGTACTCGACCTGGGAGAACGTTTTTTGATGGATACCAGGGGCGAAATTTTCAAGCGTTGTGACGCTTCGGACCCTAAGGACCTGCCAGTGGTCACCGGATTAAAATTTTCCGATATCAGTGTGTCGGGGGAAAAAATGTCCCGGGCATATAAATCAGTTTTGGAGTTTTTGCAGGTCAGAAAAGAATACGAATGGGCGCTGCCCTGTTCCGCCATAGCAGGTATTCAGGTGGATAGGGACATGGGGCTTACTCTGGTTTCCAGCGAACCTGCATTCGCCGTACGATTTGGTTATGACGACTATGCCGAAAAATTCATGAGGCTGAACCAGGTGCTCTTAAAATGCAGTAAAGAACAGGGAATTCAAGTGGTATTGATCGATATAGTGGACGTGGACCGAGTGGTCGTGCGTCCCCGGGAGGAGGTGTAGGTATGCGCAGTCAAGGGGAATTAATAGTGGGGCTGGACATAGGCACCACAAAAATCTGCGCGGCAGTGGGTGAGGTCACCGAAGAGGGTGTCCAGATTGTGGGCATAGGACACCATCCATCTGACGGACTGCGTAAAGGTGTGGTGGTGAACATCGAATCCACTGTGGAATCCATCAAAAAGGCCGTGCAGGAAGCAGAACTCATGGCAGGATGCGACATCTCCAATGTCTATGCTGGTATTGCAGGCGGCCACATTGCCGGTTTCAATAGCAACGGTATCATTGCCATCAAGGGAAATGAAATCACCCCTGCCGATAAGGCCAGGGTTATCGAAGCCGCCAGGGCTGTGGCCATTCCCATGGACCGGGATGTAATCCATGTTCTCCCTCAGGAGTTCATCGTGGATGGCCAAAGGGGCATCAGGAACCCTATCGGAATGGCCGGAGTACGCCTGGAAGCCAATATTCATATTGTAACCGGGGCAGCCACAGCAGCACAGAATATTATCAAGTGCGCAGATAAGGCAGGCCTGGACGTTATTGACATTGTTCTGGAACCCCTGGCTTCCAGCGAAGCGGTGCTCATTCCTGAGGAAAGGGACCTGGGAACCGCCCTGATAGACATAGGCGGAGGAACCACGGACCTTGCAGTGTTTGTGAAAAATTGTATCCGCCATACCTATGTGTTGCCCTTGGGAGGAAACAACCTGACCAACGATATCTCTGTGGGCTTGCGGGCTCCCTTGGTGGATGCGGAAAAAATCAAACAGTTTTACGGAACCTGCGCTTCGGGCAGGATTGGTAAGGACGACTCCATAGAAATCCCCGGTGTGGGAGGGCGGAAATCCCGAAAACTCCCAAGACAGATCTTGGGGGAAATCCTGGAACCCAGGGTTTTGGAAATGTTTGAATTGCTGGACCAGGAGCTCTGGCGGGCTGGCATGAAAAACAATATCAGCTCGGGCGTTGTGCTCACGGGAGGAGCGGTGCTCCTGGACGGCATGGTGGAAGCAGCGGAGCAGGTGTTCAATGTCCCGGCTCGTATTGGAAAACCAACTGGTATCACCGGTTTGGTGGACATGGTCAATAGCCCCATGTACTCAACTGCCGTTGGTTTGGTCCTTTACGGAGCCCGTAATCAGGACTTGAATCATTCCCGCATTAAAGAAAAAAGCATGTTCGACTGGATAATTAGCCGAATGAAAAAATGGTTTAAAGACATCGTTTAAAATGGAAATATTGGTGAAAACGGGCGGCAGGGTTTTAGGGGGCCTTGTGCGGCTCATAATGCGCCATGCGACAGGAGGTTTAAAATGTCAGACATGATGTTCAAAATGGTTCCAAGGGAAAAGTCAGCCAGAATTAAGGTTATCGGAGCTGGCGGAGCTGGCGGAAATGCCGTCAACAACATGATTGAGGCTGGCCTGGAAGGGGTTAATTTTATTGTAGCCAATACCGATTCCCAGGCTCTCATGGCCAGCAAGGCCACCACAAGGATCCAGATCGGGGAACGCCTGACCGAGGGTCTGGGCGCCGGAGCGAAACCGGAAATCGGCAGGGCGGCGGCCGAAGAAAATATCGAGGAAATCAAAAGGGCTCTGGAAGGCAGCCACATGGTGTTCATCACGGCTGGCCTGGGCGGCGGTACTGGTACAGGGTCTGCACCGGTTATTGCCAAAATCTGTAAGGATCTTGGCGTGCTGACCGTGGGCGTGGTCACCAAGCCCTTCAAGTTCGAAGGGAAAAAGCGTACCAAGATGGCTTTGGAAGGCCTGGAGCGCCTGAAGGAATGCGCCGATACAGTCATTACCATTCCCAATGACCGCCTGAGGAGCCTGTCGGAAAAGGGCACCTCCATGATGGAAATGTTCAAAAGGGCGGACGAGGTGCTTCTCCATTCGGTAAAGGGCATCACGGACCTTATTATGAAAACCGGTCTGGTTAACCTGGACTTTGCCGACGTGCGCTCCACCATGGATAAGGCCGGTATGGCCCTCATGGGGATCGGTGTGGGCAGGGGGGAAAACCGCGCTGTCGAGGCAGCCGAAAGAGCCCTGTATCATCCCCTCCTGGAAGACCTGTCCATTAGCGGGGCCCGGGGCGTCCTCATGAACATTACCAGCGGCGCGGACATAAGTCTGGATGAAGTGGCTGAAGCGTCCGAACGTATCCATGAGGAAGCCGGAGACGACGCGGATATCATCTGGGGCTGCGTGGTAGACGAAAGCATGGGCGACGAAGTGCGGGTGACCCTTATTGCCACTGGTATAGGTTCCGACTCTCCCAGAGGCATGAAACAGCCTATCCCCATCGGAGAACCCAGGAGCACCCAGGACGATGCCATCAGGGGAAAGCTAAGGGATGTCACCCCCGCGGACTTGGATAATACTCTGGACCTGGATGAACCCACATTCATGCGGGGTCGCCAGCAGAGGGCCGTGGGCGAGTCGGCTCGTTCCATGTACCGGGGCTATAAGGGACTTATCTCAGAGGATGATGACCTGGAGCAACCGACATTTATGCGCAAGGAAGCAAACTAGCCCGGGGCAGACTTAGGGGCCGGGGGACGGCAGGTGCGTAAAAAAGGAAACAAAGCCACTCCGGGTTTGGAAGAAAACGGAGCGGTGAGGAAAAATTGGGCCAACAGGTTGCGCGTGGCCCTGGTTTTCCCCAACACCTACCATGTTGGTATGTCCAACCTGGGATTCCAGACAGTTTACGCCCTGTTTAACAGCTACGACCATGTGGTCTGCGAAAGGGTTTTCTGCCCGGCCTATGGGGCTCCCGAGTCTGTGGAGAGCAAACGGCCATTAGGCGCATTTGATGTAATCGCTTTTTCATTGTCGTTTGAAAACGACTACCCAAACATACTTTCCATGTTGCATGCGGGAGGCATCCCGTTACGGTCTGACAACCGGGATGCCTCCCATCCCCTAATAATTGCCGGGGGGGTGGGATGCTTTATGAATCCCGAACCCCTGGCAATTTTTTTTGACGCCTTTCTTCTGGGCGAAGCCGAGCCCATCCTTCCCAAACTGGTGGAAAACCTCAACCCGGAAAAATCCAGGGATGAGCTTTTGGAAAGCCTGGCTCAAAACGTTCCCGGAGCCTATGTTCCCCGATTTTATAATCCGGAGTACAGGGAAGACGGCGCCTTTTCCGCCATGACCCCGGACCCGGGCCATCCTTCGAGCATCAAGCGCCTGTTCCTGGAAAATGTGGACCAGGCCCCGGCCATCACCAATATCTACACGGAGGACACCACCTTCAACAACACCTGTCTGGTGGAGGTCAGCCGGGGCTGCCCCCATGGTTGCCGTTTTTGCACCGTGGGATACGTCTACAGGCCTGTGCGGTTCCGTTCTCCCGAAACCCTCAGCACCTGTATGGACAAGGGCCTGGAGCATACCCGAAAAATCGGGCTCATGGGCGCGGCAGTGTCTGATCTCCCCTGCCTGGACCAGCTTTGTAAATACGGAGAAGAAACCGGCGCGGTACTTTCCTTTTCCTCGTTCAGGGCCAATGCCATGAGTCAGGGCTTGGTGAAATCCCTTGCCCGGGGTAAGGTCAAAACCGCCACCCTGGCTCCCGAGGCAGGGTCCCAGCGAATGAGGGACGTCATCAAAAAAAACATCACTGAGGATAATATCCTGGACGCGGCCCAAATTCTTGTGGAGGCGGGCATTCCCAATCTCAAGCTCTATTTCATGGTGGGCCTGCCTACGGAAACACAGGAAGACGTGGACGAAATCGTGGCCCTTACCAAACGAATCAAACACCGTTTCCTGAAAGCCAGTCAGCCCACAGGCAGAATCGGAACCATTCACATCAGCCTTAATTCCTTTGTACCCAAGCCCTTCACCCCATTTCAATGGGCGGCCATGGACGAGGTAAAGGTCCTGAAACAAAAAATCAGGCAGGTCAGGAACGGCTTGGCCAGTGTGGCCAACGTGACGGTTTCCGCCGATGTGCCTAGGTGGGCGTTCATCCAGGCGCTAATAGCCAGAGGAGACAGGAGAGTGGGTGAAATCCTGGAATTGGCCTGCAAAAATCAAGGAAACTGGCCCCATACCCTCAAGGAGGCTCCCATTAACCCGGACTTTTATGTCACCCGCCAACGCCATTCTGAAGAAATCCTTCCCTGGGATTTTATCGACAACGGCGTCCGCAAGGAATTCCTCCAAAAAGAATACGCCCGGGCTTTGGCCTTGGAAAATCATTCGGCAAAATAACCCGGGCCGGGGCCTATTCAGTCCTGTTTCTTTTTTACTCTATTGAGCCTTTTACAGATATTCTTGTGGGCTTTGTAAATATCGGTGAAGGTCTTGAACAGGTTGTCGTAGGTTTTGCGATTTTCAGGATTGGGGATAAAGGTCCCGCTGTATTCTATGAGGTCGGGAATCTGGGAGAACTCAATCTCCCCCAGGCCCACCGCCGCAATGAAGGCCGCGCCTCTGGCGTTGGCCGCCACGGGATCGCTCACCTGCCTTATGGTCCGGTTCAGCACGTCTGCAAAAATCTGGCACCACAGGTCGGACTTGGCTCCCCCGCCCACAAAATGGAGGGGGCCCAGTCTTTTTCCCGCGAATTTCTCAACATACTTCAGGCTCCATCGCACATTCAGCGCCACCCCTTCCATGACCGCCCGCACCATGTCCGCCGAAGTGCTTGTTCTGCTCAGGTTGAACAGGCAGCCCCTGATGGTGGTGTCGTCCACAGGGGTCCGTTCCCCATTAAGCCACGGGGTAAAAATTACGTTATTGGCCCCGGGCGGGGAGGTTTGGGCGATGCCCGTAAGCATTTCAAAGGGATTTTCATCCTCCTGGATTTCCCCGATTCCCAGAACATTCTGGACCAAGAGGCTCAGACATCCCCCGGCCATGTCCTGTTCGTTGACTGAGGAGTACTTTCCGGGAATGGAGGTGGGTAAGGAGGCTATGGAGTGAAAGATGTCGGTTTTTTTGAACGGCACAATGCATTGAATCCAAGAGGATGTGCCCACATACAAATGGGCCTGATAGTCCTCCACCGCTCCGGACCCCATGGCAGCGCATTGGTGGTCGGGAGAGCCTGCCGCCACCATAATGCCCGAGGGCAGGCCGATCTCCTCGGCCACCCGGGGAAGCAAAGGTCCCAGGAGGTGGGTGGACGGAAACATGGGAGGCAGCTTGTTCTTGTCGATTCCCGCGGCTGCGATAAGGGAATCGTCATACCGGATATCGTGGGGGTTGCGGGTGTCTGTCATCCAGAACAGGGTCATGGAATCGAAACTGGCTGCGAATTCCCCCGTCAGTCGCAGGTTCAAATAATCCTTGGAAGGCAGGAACATATGGGTTTGGTTGTAAATTTCGGGGAATTCCCGCTGGATCAGGAGCACATGGGCGATGTCGTCCTTGCCAGAGAGTGTGGGACCTCCGGCTGTCTTGGCCACCCATTTCAAAGCCTTGACCGCGCCATAACCCAGGATGGAGGGAAAGCCTTTCATGAGTTCCCGCACATAGGGCGCACCCCGGGAATCCATCCAGGTGAGGGCGTTCATGAGGTGCTTTCCGTCCTTGTCCACGGCCACGGTGCTTGAGAATGTGCTGGAAACGCACATGCCTACAATGCTATCTTTGGGAACGGCTTCCCGTTTGACCAGGGTTTTGCAGGTGGAGATCAGGGCGTTCCACCAATCCAGGGGATTCTGTTCCGCGCCGCCTTCGGGCAGAAAAGTTATTTCCGTTTTCACATAGGCGAAATCCCGCACCTCCCCCCTGAGGGAAACCAGGCAGGCCTTCACGCCCGAAGTTCCATGGTCTATGGCCAGTATATGCTTTTCCGAAATGCTCATATTCCCCCTCCGTAGCCTTTATACATGCCGTATCCATATTGTCTGGCGTCTTAAATGTCCAGCGTGGTCACATTTCCGGACGCGTCCACATGCTGGACAATGACGCCACTGAAGGAATTCTGATCCTTCTTCTTTTCGTCCAGTTTCATGACCGGCGTGATGAGGTCCAGAAAATCCTGGGGATTAATGCACCCCTCGGGAGGCAGCACTCCTTTTTTCGTAATGCGGCTTTGAACCATAAGCATGGCCCCCACGGCAGCGGGGATGCCTGTTCCTTCTCCCAGAGCCTGGCTGCCCGAGGCCATATGGAACCGGTACTCGCAATCCGCTCCATCCTTTGCTCCCTTTACCGCCACTGTGCAGCAACCGCGCTGGGACCCAAACCCGGTTTTCGCCAGGATTTTTTCCCTCTCCCTGATGATGTAGGCCAATGCAAAATCATAGGGGACAATGCTTTGTCCGGCCACTTCCAGGGGATCCCTGCCGGAGAGGCCCAGGCGGCACATATCCCGGGTCAGGTCATAGTATTCCGGGGGAAGCACCGTTCCTTTGTTGGTGACCTGCCGGGTTTTGATGTACCGGGGCAGGGTGACCTGTTCAGGATGGGGATAGGGGTACAGGAGGATATCCTTGCCAAGGACCGGGAAATCAAAGGTCTGGCGCAGGGCGATGCCATCCTCTTCAAAATATTTGACATATTTCAATTCTCCGTCCAGGAACATGGGAATGTCGATGCTCATGCAATGAAACCGGTGGCCAATCACCCCGGGACCCTCAAAAGGCTCCCCTCCATGGGCATGGAATATGTCGATGGCATGCACTTCATCCAACAGGGCGTCAGCGGCATATTTTGCCAACAGATTGGTGGCACCCGGCGAGCTCCCCATGCCAATGCAGGCGCAAATTCCAGCGTCCCTGGCCTTTTGATCCCATTCCAGAATTTCCAGCGTAACATCCACATCGTCGCACACATCCACATAGTTGACCCCCGCCTCCATGACAGCGGCCAGGATGGTTTTTACCGACTTGTAAAAGGGTCCCACGCAGTTGATCACTACGTCCGCTCCCTGGATGGCCGCCTTGATGCTGGCGGGGTCCAGGGCGTCGGTTTGCACAAAACGCACCTTGCTTGTGCCCCATTCCCGGATTAATTGTTCGGCCCGTTCCTTGTTTTGGTCTGCAAGGACCACTTGGGAAAAAAGCTCCTGGGCGGCCAGGGTTTTGGAAGCCACTGTGCCCACTGCGCCGCATCCTCCTAAAACAACTGCTTTAGCCATGATATTGTCCCCCTCCTGCAAAATGGTTAATTCTTATAATTAACTAAGTTCAGAAAAATTAAGCCTTGTCAACCAGAAAATTGTATTCCCCTGTATTGCCTAACAAAATCCTTTGCAAAGGCGCCCTTTTCATTTTCTGGGACAGCATGCCAGACCTGGGTATTTGAAGGGGGGGGGCAAGCAATCCATATGGATTGGCACATCAACTGTTGACTAATGGGTCAAATGTAAAGTATGAATATTTTCAGAGATTATTCACATCATCAACATTCCCGGAGGGGTAGTCAGTTGCCTTGGAAGGGCCTCCACGCTCTTCGGGAAACGCAATGATAAGCAGGTTTTTTGCCGCAGGGGGTGCAATTCATGCTGGTGCAATTGGGAGAATTATTTAAGAAGAAATTCGCTGTCCGCCTTGATCATTGGGGTTTGTACACTAAGATTTTCCATCGTTTGGTGGGTTTGCTCCACCAGGCTGAGAATCCTTACATAGGAGGGATTGTCCGGAGACTTGCCCTTATCAATGACAGGAAGAAGCATTTCACTCAAGGTACAGTGGTGCCGGTGCATGTGGACCTCAACAAAGAGGGCAAGCAAGGCAGTAAGGTTTTGCCCATCCAATTGGTGGAGAAACTCATCCGGGAGGCGCCTCACCGTTATATTGTACACCGCTGCTTGTGCAGGGACGGGAACGACTGCCAGGATTTTCCCCATGACCATGCCTGTCTTTTTTTGGGGGAGGGCTCCCATGTCACCTATGAAAACGGGATTTCCCGGAAAGCCACGGTAGAGGAGGCCATCGCCCATCTTCACAAGGGAGTGGAACTAGGGCTGGTCTGCCAATGCCTTTGGATCGAGGCGGAGCAGTATTTTTGGGGATTCCCGGCGGATAAGATGAAAAGCTTCCTGGAGGTTTGCTTTTGCTGCCCATGCTGCTGCCTGGCCTTGAATTCCTGCAAGAAGATTCCCGTGGCTTTTGGGAGCAGGGTTCAGAGCATGGGATGGGAAGCCAGGGTCAATGATCAATGCGTCGCCTGTGGCCAGTGCCTGGATATCTGCCCCATGGATGCCATTGTTCTCAATTCTGAGGGCGCCGAGGTGGCCGGGCGCTGCATAGGGTGCGGATTGTGCATCAGCAGGTGTTCGGTTCAGGCTATAGAACTTTGCCAGACAGCCCCTCTCAAAGACGATATCAAGGACTATTTCTGGGGGTTCAGGCCCGATGTATAGTTAGTGGATAAAAAGGCCTTGCCTTCCTTTTTATCCAGGAATTTTTGGCCAATTGGGAAAAACTGCAGGCATTTTGCCCTGATACATTTTTTTGGCTTTTTTTCCAAAGGGGACGCCTAATTTTTTCATGCGATTGCGGAGGGTCATGGGCTGGACACCCAGAATTTCCGCTGCGCCGCCTTTGCCCTCCACCCGGCCATTTGCCAGGGATAGGGCATTTCGCATGAGGTCGGCCATGGCCTGATCCATGGAGGGCAGGCTGAGGGATTTTTCTTTCCTGGTGTTCTGGTCCGCGCCCTCCACCCAGTCGTAATGCTGAAAAACCGGATGTTTGCCGCTGCTGAGGATAAGGGCGCGCTCCACGGCGTTTTCCAGTTCCCGCACATTCCCTGGCCAGGAGTAGTGCATGAGTTTGCTCATGGCGCCAGGAGCCAAAGGGGGGATGGTCCCCAGTTTCATATCCAGGCCTTTTTTACGGATAAAATGCTGGATCATAGGGGGTATATCGCCTTTTCGGTCCCTCAAAGGGGGGATGACAATGGGAAAGACCTTAAGACGAAACAGGAGATCCTGACGGAATCGGCCCATGGACACCAGACCTTCCAGATTTCGATGAGTGGCTGCTATCACCCGGATGTCCACATGGGTGGTTTCTGTGGCGCCTACCCGTTCGATTTCCTTTTCCTGGAGAACCCTTAGCAGGCGCACCTGGGCTTCGGGAGAAAGTTCCGCCACTTCGTCCAGGAAAATGGTTCCGTGGTGAGCGCGCTCAAAGCGGCCCCGTTTCATGGTGCTGGCGCCGGTAAACGCCCCCTTTTCGTGGCCGAATAACTCGCTGTCCAGGAGTGTATTGGGTATGGCGCCGCAGTTGACCTTGATCAATGGCCCGTTTCGCCTGGGGGAGGTGTTATGGACCGTATTGGCGATCAATTCCTTACCCACGCCGGTTTCACCCAAAAGGAGAACCGGGCTGTCCAGGGGGGCAACTTGGCGTACCATGTCCATGACTCCCCGGAGACCGTAATCGGCCCCCACCACCTCCTCTCCGGAAACCCTTTGGAGTTCTCCCTGGAGGTATCGGTTGTCATCAACCAGGAGGTCCCTGTATTTTTGCAGTTCCCGGAACCGGATGCTGTTGCTCAGGGCAATGGCAAAGGGCTCATTCAGCAAGCGGAGCAAATGTTCATGCTCTTCGGTGTATGGTTTGCCATGCTCTCCATGGAGGGTGAGTACGCCCATGAAGCGTCCCTCGATCACCAGGTCCATGATGAGGGCCGATACTGCATTCCCCCCCAAATGCCTGCCCACCTCTTCAGCCACTGCATCGTCCTTGGCATTGAGAACCCTCCGCAAGCGCAGGGAGCGTTGGTCCTCCACTTGGCGGCGGCCTTTTTCAGACAAAGGGGTTTTGAGGGAAAGCCGCTGGTACTTGTCCGAGGTGGCGTTGGCCACGGTTTCGGCGATTCCCGTAACCGGGTCGTAAA
The DNA here is from genome assembly GCA_016342355.1 of Desulfatibacillum sp. Lineage (GTDB taxonomy): Bacteria > Desulfobacterota > Desulfobacteria > Desulfobacterales > Desulfatibacillaceae > Desulfatibacillum. Next base: position 24,084 of record JAEINP010000004.1, on the reverse strand, counting down.
GGTGCAGACTCATCTGGGAGGTGGGTATATGCTCCCGTACGTAGAGGAGGCAGTGCCACAGGGCTTTTTCGATTTCCAGGCTGGAGCAGATTTTTAATGTGGCGTTTTTAAAAAATTCGTTGGGGTCGGTATGCACGGGTTCCTCCAGGATTCCACCATATTTCTTAGTTGTTCATTTTTCTAACATATAAGGTAGACATTTACAACTTATTTGGTAGAATAGACCGTCATGTCAGGCAATCCATTTGATATCCATTGATCAACTATTTGAATATATAAAGTAATAAGCTATATCGTCCTGTTGGCACAGCCCTTGCTTAATCACAACCCGGGAGTGTTCCAAGGCCTTGTCTTTCCCGGAAACAGTCGCAATTAAGGAGAAAAAATGAGCGAACTAAATGACAACATGATCAAGATCATCGAAGAGGGCATACCCTTTGTCAAGCGGACCGGACTTAAACTTTTAAAGCTGGACAAAGGGTATGTCAAACTTTCCTGCCCCATCAAGGGGAATGAGAATCATATCGGCACCATGTATGCCGGCGCCCTGTTCACCCTGGCTGAAATTCCCGGCGGCGCCATTTGTTGGTCCAGCTTTGACTTAAGCAAATTTTTTCCCATTATCAAAGAGATGAACATTTCCTACCGCAAGCCGGTCACCACGGATGCTTATGTGGAATTCTCGCTATCCCCGGAGGAAATAACCCGAATAGAAGATGAAGCCACATCCAAAGGCAAAAGCGATTTTATTCTTGAGGGGGAACTCAAGGATGAATCCGGCCAAGTGGTAGCCCTGAGCAAGGGATTGTACCAGTTACGCCTTAGTAAATAGAAAGCGGACAGCCACGTTTTATGCTTTTTTAAGTTTGACCCAAGGAAGTCCCCATTCTATAATAATCGGAAGAAAACTCCAACGGGCATTCAATTCCAAATTTTTCAGCATCTTTCTTTCCAGTCTTGATAACAGTGGTCGGGAGTCGCATTTGCCGACCACTGTATTTACCGAACCATCTAAAAGCCCCAACCACGGAGGGGGAAGCGCGGGGCCCATCCAGCCGTTTTTCAAAAAACTTCACCCAAATCCTCAGACGCCAAAGAAAGGGAGGCCGCAGCATGATTTACGATTCAAAACAATGGCTAAAATCCTACGATCCCGGAATTCCAGAAAATCTTGACATCCCTGACATTTCTTTGAAGGACTACCTGGTGCAGTCGTGCAAAGATTTCCCGGATAGAATAGCTGCCAATTATTTGGGTTCCACACTGAGCTACGCGGAACTGCTGGAAAAATCCGGGCGTTTTGCAACGGCCCTTGCAGCGAAAGGATACGGAAAAGGCGATGTGGTGGCTGTGTGTATGCCTAACACTCCCCAATACCTCATATGCATCGTGGGAGCGTTGCGGGCAGGGTGCGCGGTATCCGGCTTGGCCCCCTTGCTCATGCCTGATGAAATAGCATACCAATTGAATGATTGCGGCGCCAAGGTCGTGCTCATGCTGGATCTCCTGTTTACTGCCAAATTCCTGCCCGTGGCGGATCAGGTGCCCAAGGTGGAAACCGTGTTGGTGACTGGAGTGTTCGACCCCCTGCCCAGCACCACGGAATACCCTCAAGGTCAGCCCATTGACGGAAAAACCGTCGTCAGTTTTTATGGGTTTGTGCTGGAGGCGCAGGACAATCCTCCTGAAGTCAAAACAGACCTTTCAGACCCCTGTTATCTCCAATATACCGGAGGGACTACCGGGCCTCCCAAGGGCGCGGTTCTGACTCACAGCAACATGGTGAGCAATGTGTATCAGTTTGAAAAATGGCTGGGCATGGAGCATGGCAAGGAAGTCTGGCTATCGGGCTTTCCCATGTTTCACCAAGCCGGCCTTTTTGTATGCACTTGCGGCATGGCCTATGCGGCCACCCAGTGTTTGATCCCGGACCCCAGGAACGTGGAGCATATTGTGGGAGAACTGGACAAATACCGTCCCACCTTCCTTATCAATGTGCCTTCTCTGTTCCTCATGCTCCTGGCCAACGAGAAATTCCGGAAGTTGGATTTCTCCAATGTTCGCTACTGCATGTCCGGCGCAGCTCCGTTTCCCGTGGACGCCGCCAATGACCTGGAAAGCGTGGTGGGCGCCAACAAGATGGTGGAAGTCTGGGGCATGACCGAAACCAGCCCCCTCATCACAGTCAATCCAGCCATAAACCAGGCGAAAATCGGTTCCGTGGGCCTGCCTCTGCCCAACACCAAGTTCCGGGTTGTGGACCTTGCCGACGGCTGGACCGAAGTCCCCATGGGCCAGGAAGGCGAACTTATTTGTAGCGGTCCCCAGGTCATGAAGGGGTACCTGAACAAGCCCGGCGAAACAGCCAACGCCCTGCGCGAACACGAAGGGGACATTTGGATGCATACCGGCGACGTGGGTAAAATGGACGACGACGGCTTTGTGTACGTGGTGGATCGGGCCAAGGACATGATCATCGTGGGCGGGTACAAGGTTTTTTCCTCGGAAGTGGAAGATAAGCTGTACAAACACCCGGCCATTGAAATGTGCGCCCTGGTGGGAGTCCATAATCCTGAAAGGCCTGACAGTGAAATCGTCAAGCTGTTCATCCAGAAAAGCGCGGCGTACGCAGACACGCCCAATGAGAAAATTCAAGAGGAAATCAGCGCCTGGGCCAAGGAAAAGCTGGCGCCCTACAAGGTGCCCAAGCTCTATGAATTTGTGGACGCCATTCCCCTGACCAGCGTGGGCAAAGTCAACAAAAAAGCCCTGCGCGTATAGTGTACTCACTATCAATCAGCGGGAGGGAGCCATTCCCTCCCGCTTTTTTTATGTTGCGTTTTTGGCAAATTGGAAAAGCGGGGAGAGGGGCCAGGATGTCCACTCCGTCCTTCTGTTACCGCGTGTTTTTGTAATGCTGAAAAAGATCTTCCGGCGTGGCTCCTGCAAGGTGTCGGAGTATGAGGGAATAATTGCCGAGGGTGCGGCGCAGAAGCCCATCCTGTCGCCACCTCCGGGCTGAGGATTTCACCGATGCCCTGGCCATTTTGAATTTTCCCACCTTGGATAGTTTTTTTACCAGATCCACGTCTTCCATAATGGGCATGGCTCCAAAGCCCCCAGCCTGCCAGTAGTCGTCCGCTTTGACGAAAATCGCCTGATCCCCGTAAGGCATTCCCAACACCCTGGTCCTTAGGTTGGCGCCAAAACAGATAAGGGCCATGGCCCGCCCCGGCAGGTCCGCACCCAAGGAAAATGCCCCGAAAGCCACGTCTGTTTTTTTCAGCAGAGATTGAATAGTCTTATTGTACCCCGGAGGTAAAAGGGTGTCGGCATGAAGAAACAGAAGCACGTCACCCGTGGCGTGTTTGGCGCCCAAGGCCTGCTGGCAGCCCCGGCCAGGCCGGGTGCTTAGGACCATGTCGGCATGGCCGCTGGCCCGGACGATGGTCTGATCCCGGCTTCCCCCATCCACAACAATGATTTCATGCGCGCCCGGGCGGCAGGATGCCAGGGCCGCCTCTATGGCGGCTTCTTCGTTGAGACAGGGAACGATAACAGAAATCTTCACGATTGGTCCCGGGTAAAAAAATTCGGACGTTGGACCTGCAAGTTTTCCAGGCAGGCCCGGGTGGCCTCCGCCCGGGTGATATTGTCTGTCAGCCGGGCGTGCAGCGCCTTTAAATCATCCACTTCATCCACATCCCGCCACGGGGTCGCCAGGGCGGTGGCTATCCGATTGTTTTTCAGAATAGCCCGGGTCTGCTCCAACACCTGATGGGTTCCCCATTGGGGGCCTGAAAAAATAGCCGGGCAAAACCTCTTTTTGTTGAATCCTACGAGATAATATCCGCCGTCCCTGGATGGCCCTAACACGCAATCATGAGTATCCAGGCATTGCTCTGCTTCAAGGATTACTTGCGCAGGCAGGTCCGGGATATCGCTGCCCGTGAGCAATGCCTTGGAATACCCAAGCTCGAATACCTGTTCAAAGGCGTTTTTCATTTTCTCGCCCAAATCAGAGCCATTTTGGGGAAAAAGCAAATACTCTTTTTTCAGCCAGTTTTTCACATGGTCCAATTCATGGGCCGGCCAAGCGAAAATATGAACGTCCAGGCCTGTGCTATCCGTGGTCTGCAGTATATCCCGGATAAAGCAGGAATACAGTTCGCAGGCCGCATGATCCCCTATCCCTGCGGCCAGCCGGGTTTTGACCTTTCCGGGCGATGGGTAGCGCATGAAAAAAATCAGGGCGGTGTTCAACTCCATTCAGCAATCATCCGAGGCTTCCAGGGAACAGGCCCGACCTTTGAGGTTGAAGAAAAATTTCAGGGTTTTTTTCACCTTTTCCGAATAGAGCTTGGGCGCGTAGATATCGCCAGCCACCCTTTTGCTGATTTCAGCCAGGGTGGGATAGGGATGAATGGCCCCGGCTACAGTGGACAGCTTAACCTTGCCGTTCAATATCCCAACCCATTGGTTGATAATGTTGCCCGCATCCGGCCCCACCACCTGCACGCCAAGGGGTTTTTCCTTTTCATCCAACACCAGTTTGATTTGGCCTATGGGTTGGCCTTCGGCCAAGGCCCGATCATTGTCGGAAAATTCCTCGATAAAAATTTTGGTTTCGATTCCGGCCGCCTTGGCTCGTTTTTCATTCATGCCCACGGAGCCGATTTCCGGATCTGTATAGGTGCACCAGGGCGTCCAGGTGTAATCGGCTTTTCTGGGCAGGTGAAGGATGGCGTTGGACAGGGCGATGCCTCCTTCGTATCCGGCCACGTGGGTGAATTGCAGGCCCACGTTGCAGTCGCCCACCGCGTAAATATGCTTGTGTTTGGTGCGGCATCGTTTGTCCACGGGTATGCCCCGGGAAGAATGCTTGATGGACAGGGCGTCCAGGTTTAGTCCCTCCACATTGGCTTTTCGGCCCAGGGCCACCAGGATTTCCCGGGCGACCAGGGTTTCTGTTTTGCCTTCGGGAGTGCGGATGGTCAATTGGCGCTGGTTCCCCAAGTCCTTGACCTCTTCCGCTGAACAGCCCATACGAAAGGTTAGGCCTTCTTGCTCCAATACATTTTGGACAATGGCTGCCATGTCTGCGTCTTCGGGACCCAAAATCTGGGTGTTGCGCTCCACCACGGTCACCTGGCAACCCAAACGGGCGAAAGCCTGGCTCATTTCTATGCCAATGGGGCCGCCACCCAGGACAATCATGGATTCGGGCAGGGCATCCAGAGAGAAAATATCCCGGTTGGTCAGGTGAGGGCACTCCAACAACCCGGGAATGGGCGGGACCATGGTAGACGATCCGGTGGCGATCACCCAATTATCCGCCGTAATTTTTTTTCCGTCCAGGTCCACGGTGTGCTCATCGGTAAACACAGGCTCCCCGAACAGGACCTTGGCCCCCAGGGAGCAAAAACGCTCTTCAGAGTCGTGCTTTTGTATGGCGGCAATGACCCCCGCAATCCGCGCTGCGATTTGGGAAAAATTCACCGGTGGGAGATCCACCCCGGGCAGGCCGAAAGCCTGGGCGGTTTTCATGTAATGAAAAACTTTGGCCGATTTGATGAGGGTTTTGGAAGGCACACAACCAAAATGGAGGCAATCACCCCCCAGTTGGGCTTCTTTTTCAATAAGAAGGGCTTTGGCGCCAAATTGGGCCGCGCCCGAAGCAACAGTCAGCCCGCCTGCCCCGCCCCCGATGATACCAATGTCATAATCAGCCATGCTATTTTTCCTTCTTGCCGGAAACCTGTTCCCGGGGCGCCGGTTCCGAAATAGGAACAGCCGAGCGCCTGCGGTAGAGTTCCAACAGTTTTTTTACGGTGATGGGAAAGACCCCCAGAATGAGAAAGGAAATAATCAGGCCAGGGGATAAAATTCCAGACAGGGAGTCTATTTTGCCTAACTCCTTGCCTGCGTTCACAAACACGATGGTTCCCGCAAGCATGCCCACCTGGGAAACCCAGTAAAAAGTAAACAGGGGCATTTTGGTCAGGCCCATGGCAAGGTTGATCATCCAAAAGGGAAAGGCGGGAACCAGCCGCAGGGTAAAGAGGTAAAAGGACCCCTCTGTCTGAATGCCCTGGTTCAGTTTTTCCAGGCGATGTCCGATTTTTGCCTGCACCCAATCCCGCAAAAGAAACCGGGATACCGCACAGGCCAGAGTAGCGCCTATCGTACTGGCGAAAGAAATAATAATTACGCCTGTCAATAAGCCGAACAAGGCGCCGCCCGCCAGGGTAAGTACCAACGCCCCTGGCAGGGAGAGGCCTGTCACCAAGACATAAATGAGCATGTACGCCCCGATTACCATCACGGGGTGCTGGGCATAGAGAGCGGCAAAGTTCTCTTGGGATGATTTTATATATTCCAGACGAACATATTGGCCGAGGTCAAAAATAAAAAATGCTGCGACCGCAGCTGCCAACACCCCTGCAACGGCAATTTTCTTAAGTACTCCGGTTTTCATCCCTCCGCCCCGCTTTCAATTACGCCTTGGCCCTGTAAAGGGTCAGGCTGTTGGTTACCACCGATATACTGGAAAGGGCCATGGCAAGGGCCGCCAATATGGGATGTAAATGTCTCAGGAACTCGGGTAAAAAGGTAAAGCCCGCCAGGGCTCCGGCAGCCAGGGGAATGAGCACCACGTTGTACCCGAAGGCCCATACAAGATTTTGCTTGATGGTGCGCATGGTGGCCCTGCTCAGGGCAATGGCCGAGACCACACCGGTCAGCTTGCCGCTCGCCAGAACTACGTCAGCGGTTTCCATGGCCACGTCCGTGCCCGTCCCCAGGGCAATTCCCAGGTCGGCAATGGCCAGGGCAGGGGCGTCGTTGATCCCGTCGCCCACCATGGCGACAATTTTGCCTTGGCTCTGGAGTTCTTTGATCTTGTCCCCTTTTTGGTCCGGCATTACCTCTGCAAAAACGCTATCCACGCCAATCTGGGAGGCGATTGCCTGGGCTGTCTGGGGATTGTCCCCGGTAAGCATGATTACTTCCAGGCCCTGGCTGTGAAGCTGTTTAATGGCTTCGGCAGACTCCGGCTTGAGGGTATCGGAAACAGCAACCAGCCCCACAAGAACACCCTTCATAGCCATGGCCATGACGGTTTTACCTTCGCTGGCAAGGTGGAGGATTTCTTTTTCGGCCTTTGCCATATCCACGCCCTCGCCCTTGACCCAGCCGGGCTTGCCCACAATCACCCGGGCATCGCCAATAGTCCCGGATACTCCATTGCCGCCATGGGCCTGGAAATCTTCCAGGGGGCTGAGCTTTAGGCCCTTGCTTTTGGCGTGATCCACAATGGCCCTGCCCAGGGGATGTTCAGACCCGGATTCCACGCTGGCCGCCATGATCAGTACCTCGTCCCGGCTGAGATCCGCTACTGCTTCGATGTCGGAAATCGCAGGCTTGCCCATGGTGATGGTGCCGGTTTTATCCAGGACCACCACGTCCAGTTTGGTAGCAATTTGAAGGGCGGTGCTGTCCTTGAACAAAATGCCGGATTTGGCCCCCCTGCCTGTTCCGGCCATGATGGCCGTGGGAGTCGCCAACCCCAATGCGCAGGGGCAGGCAATGACCAGAACCGCAACAAAACGGATCATGGCGGGAACGAATTCCCCGCCAATGGCCCACCACAATACAAAGGTGAGCACGGCCAAACCAATGACGCCCGGCACGAAAACCGCCGCCACCTTGTCCGCCAAAGCCTGAATGGGCGCCTTGCTGCCCTGGGCGTCCCGGACCATGCGGATAATATGGGCCAGGGCGGTTTCACTGCCCACTCGGGTGGCCTGCACCTTTAGCAGGCCTTGGCCGTTCACCGTGCCACCGGCTACCGGGTCTCCTTCGGTTTTGTCCACAGGCAGGGGTTCGCCGGTGAGCATGGATTCGTCCACTGCGGAATAACCCCACACCACCTTTCCGTCCACGGGCATCCTTGTACCGGGACGCACCAGGACTGTGTCTCCCACCTTTATCTGGGATACGGGAACCTCAGTTTCCTCGTCCCCGACCACAAGAATGGCTGTGTCCGGGGTCAGGCTCATGAGTTCCTTGATAGCCTTGCCGGTCTTGCCCTTGGAGCGGGCTTCCAACAATTTACCCAGTTTAATGAGGGTGATGATGACGGCGGATGTTTCAAAATACACATGCTGGCCCAGGACCGGAAAAATCAGCAAGGCCAGAGAGTAAAAATAGGCGGTGGAAGAGCCCATGGCCACCAACACGTCCATGTTGGCGCTTTTGTTTTTCAGGCTATTTATGCCGCCTATATAATAGTCCCATCCTGTGTAGAATTGCACGGGCGTGGCCATTGCCAGAAACAACCAGTTGACCCAGGGCTGGTGGCTCCATGGTCCCAGCAGACCAAAATCCCGAGACATGCTGATTAAAAACAAAGGGAGGGCGAACACAACGCCAACCAGGAACTTGCGGGTTTGGTCCTTGACTTCCGCCGCCCGCGCCGCCGCCTCGGCGTCTTCCGGCTCCATGCCTTCCTGGGGACGGATGGCCTCAAAGCCAGCCTTGGCAACCGCCGCCACAATGTCGTCCACCCCGGCCAGGGCCTGGATGTACTCCACCGAAGCCCGTTCCGAAGCAAAATTCACGGTGGCGGAAATCACCCCCGGAACCTTTTTGTTCAAACTCCGTTCCAGGTTGGCCGCGCAATTGGCGCAGGTCATACCCGTGATGGGCAAGTCAATCTTTGCCGTGGGAACCCCAAAGCCAAGGCTTTGGATCTTGTTGATCACGTCCTGGGGCTTGGTCTGGGAAGCGTCCAGGCGAAAGGAGGCTTCCTCGTTGGCAAAATTTACCGAAGCCTCGGTAACGCCGGGCAACTTTTTTAACCCCCGCTCGATGTTCATGGCGCAATTGGCGCAGGTCATGCCGGTGACTGGCAGGGTTATCCTGGCTGGTTCCATATCTGCCTCCCAGGGGGCTATGCGGCCGGGTAGTTGATCTCTTTAAGCATGGCCCGGATGGACTCTTCCGTGGCAGGAGCCTCCCATTGAACCTTGATGGTTTTGGTCCCGGGATCGCCATCCACGCTGGTTACGCCGTCCATTTCGTTCAGTTCTTCCTTGATGGCGTTCACGCAATGTCCGCACGAAATTTTAGGTACTGAAAAAGTTTTTTCTTCCATGGCGCCACCTCCGATGTGCAAAAAAGAGTTAATTAGGACCAAAATAGTCTTATATAATATGGAGCGCTCATTTTGCCTTGTCAAGCGGATAAAGCGGCGGGGGAAAAGAGGGCAATGAGGAAAGGCGGATTATATTGGGGAGGGTGTATATATCGCACCCTCCCCGAAGATTTTCCTAATTATCGGTCAGGACATGTTCGTCGTATTCGGTTTCAAAATACAGTTTATGCTTGGCTTCTTCCTGGGCCAGGGCCAAAAAGATATCCTTCAGTTCGCCTTCCACCCTTTTGGAAAGGTTGGTGTACAGCATAAAGGCGGCTTTTTCTTTTTTCATGGCAAGGATCAGGGATTTCTGGAAATCCATGTCCGGGGTGGCAGGAGCGTCCACCACGTAGTCGCTGATTTTCAGGTCAGTCACTTTGCCTTCCGCACTGGCGATGGCCTTGCCTTCCTTGACAGCTTTGAGTTTTTCTTCATGCCGTTTTTCTTCCATCACAAAGCTCTCGAACAATTCTTTGGAACCGGACCGGGTGGCTACCGCAGCCAGTTCAGCATAGAACTTTTGGGCTTCCTGCTCATTTTTGATGGCGAAATCCAGGATGTCATTCACTGAATTAAAATTGGTCATCGTGTCTTCTCCTCTTCGTTTATTAACAGAATGGGCTCCAACCCGTCGCCCGTAGAATTTCAAATACTATTTTTTCAGTTAACCTAATTATATGACATAAATGTCCGGGTTAAGTCAAAGTAATACGGGAAATTTAAAACCCTCTCCGGTCAAGCCATTATTTGAAGATAGGCACGGGCCGCAGCTCGGTCAAGGGCCATGACAGCCTGTTGGGCGTTTTTCCAAACTAATGAAGCGGGCAGGGACGGGGATGTCTCCAGAAGGATTTGGCGAACCATGTCCGCTTTGTCCTGACCAGTAATCAAGAAAAAAACCTTTGAGGCGGCTGAGACAAAGCTCAGGCTGAGGGTCACCCTTTGATGCGCATGATGTTCGGATCTGGCGGACCGCACCCAGGAAGATGCTTGCCGAAATTCCGGATCTTCAGGAAAAAGAGATGCCGTATGGCCGTCCTGGCCTATTCCCAACAGGATCATATCCAGCCGTTTGGGGCGGGAAGGTACAGATTCCAGTACCATATTTATTGAGTTTTCATAGGCTTGGGCGGCCAGAGCCGCATCATCCATTTGTACGGGCACAGGGAGGAAATGCTCAGGAGGAAATCCGGCTGGTTCCACAAAGGATTCCCGGATCATGGCCTGGTTGCTGTCCTGGTGATCCGCAGGCGCCATGCGTTCGTCCACCTGGAATAAATGGATTTTTTCCCATTCAAATTCTTCCCCTAATTTTGCCAATTCCCGGAAAAACTTGGCTGGGGTTTTCCCCCCTGATAAGGCCGCAAAAAAGCTCCCCTGTTTCCGAATGCATTGGGCGGCATAGTCCGCAAAGGAACGGGCTGCATGCACGGCAAGATCTTCGGGAGTATCAAACACCAGGACAGTTTTTCCCGGGCTGGTTTCTCTGGTGATCATTCAAAAAGCCTCCATTGCCTGCTGTCTCGGTCCATCATCTGGCAGGCTGCGTCCGGACCCCAGGTTCCGGCTTTGTAGTTGGGGAAGTCCGGGACGGGATTCTCCTCCCAAAACTGGATGACAGGGTCCACCACGCCCCACATGGCTTCTATGCCGTCCTGCCTTGCAAAGAGGGTGAGGTCTCCCCGGAGGCAATCCAGAAGCAGGCGGGCGTAGGGGGGGTAGGTGGCGGCCTTAAAGGATTTGGCGTAATTGAATTCCAACATGGAGGGATAGGGCAGATTATCCACACCGGGTTGTTTGGTGTTGAATCGCAGTATAATGGATTCCTCCGGTTGAATTTGGAGGCATAAGGCGTTGGGCGCCTCCTGGCAGGCGCTTCCCATGAGCTTTAAAGGAGGTTGCTTGAATTCCACGTAGATTTCCGTAATCCGTTTTGGCAGCCGTTTTCCGCTCCTCAGATAAAAGGGAACCCCGGACCAGCGCCAGTTATCAATATAGAACTTGCCCGCCATAAATGTGGATGCCTTGGAATCCGGAGAAACCTTGTCCTCTTCCCGGTATCCCCGGACTATCTCTTTGCCGAGTCTGCCTGGACCATACTGACCCCGCAGCATGTTCTGTGCAATGTACTCCGGGGGCATCTTTCTGAAACTTTTGTATATTTTTAATTTCTCGTCCCGGATGGCGTCCGCCTCAAAACTGGCTGGGGGTTCCATGGCTGTGTGGGCCACCAGTTGGAGCATGTGATTCTGGATAATATCCCGCACCACTCCGGCCTGCTCATAAAAATTTCCCCGGGTTTCTATGCCAATATCTTCGGCCACGGTGATTTGCACGTGGTCCACATAGTTCCGATTCCACAAAGGCTCGAACACATTATTGCCGAAACGGAAGAACATTAGGTTCTGGACCGTTTCTTTGCCCAAATAGTGGTCAATGCGGAACACTTGGTTCTCGTCAAAGACCTCCAGCACCTTTTGATTGAGCGTATGGGCTGAAAGTCTGTCTGCGCCAAAGGGCTTTTCCAAAATTATGCGGTTACGGCCAGGGCCATCAGCCAAGCCGTGTTCTTTCATTTTGGCAATGATTAGGGGCACTGAATCCGGCGGTACGGCCAAATAGTGAAGGGTGCTCGTGACATCAGGGGGAATCCCCGGGATGCCTTCCCGGATGGCTGCGGCGATTTCTCCATATTTGGCGTCCTCTTCAAAATGGCCGGATATGAATTCAAAGTGGCTGGCAAACTGCTCGACCAATTCCTCCGGGGCGGGGTGCTGGCAATGCCTGATGACGGATTCTTTAACCAACATGCGGTATTCCTGCGTGCTGAGGCCGGTCCTGGAATACCCGATCACCCGGAAGTTCTCGGCCAGCAGGTTGTCCCGGAAAGGCCGAAACAGGGTAGGGACCAGCTTTTTTCGGGCAAGGTCGCCCGCCCCCCCGAACATAACCATGACAAAGGGATAATCCCTTGCTCCCTGGGTGGCAACGGGAAGGGTGCATGGGTCTGGAGATACTTTAATCCCTTCCTGGCCGGGCATGGAGTCAGTCATTTTCCGCACTCCTTATGCTGTGGCCGCCGAATTCGTTCCTGAGAGCGGCAATGACCTTGGCGGCAAAGGACTGGTCCTGGCGGGACCGGAATCGCTCCAGCAAAGACAGGGTGATGACCGGCGCGGGCACATCCTGCTCCATGGCCTCGGCCACAGTCCATCGGCCTTCGCCCGAGTCTTCCACATATCCCCAGACAGATTCCAGGTGCGGTTCTTTGGCGAAAACGTTTTCGGCCAGTTCCAAAATCCAGGAACGGACCACGCTTCCCTGGTTCCACAGGTGGGAAATGGCTTCCAGGTCCAATCCAAAGTCCTCTTTGGCCTTCATGATTTCAAAACCTTCCGCATAGGCCTGAAGCATGGCGTATTCAATGCCGTTATGGATCATTTTGACAAAATGCCCCGCTCCGTTTGGCCCAACGAGCAGGTATCCGTCGGGCGGAGCCAAGTCCCGGAATATGGGCTGCACCATGTCAAAGGCCTCCCTGGTCCCTCCCACCATGAGGCAATAACCCTTTTCCAGGCCCCATATCCCGCCGCTGGTTCCGGCGTCCAGAAAAAGGATTTCCCTTTCTTCCAATGCATGGGCGTGGGCCATGGACTCTTTGTAAAAAGAATTTCCCCCATCCACGATGCAGTCCCCGGGCTCCATAAGGTTGGCGAGCCGATGAATAATCGCTTCCGTAGCATTTCCGGCCGGAACCATGACCCACACAACGCGGGGTAAGGGAAGGTTTGCAACCAAGTCCTCCAGGCTGTCTGCTCCGTAAGCGCCTTTTGTCCGGACGGCGTCCACTGATGCCTGTGTCCGGGCATAAGCAGATACGTCATGCCCCCGGACCAGAAGCCTTTCCACCATGGCTCCGCCCATTTTTCCCAGTCCCACAAAGCCTATATTCATGGCATCCTCCCTGATGGCGCCGTCCATCCGCTGATTTCCCGTCTAATGCGGTTATTGCCGCCTTTGACGACGGTTTGTTAATGATCACGATTGCATTCAAAAAATATACTACGCGGGAAAGGTTCCCTTCAAGGAATCAATTGGAAAATGGGAAATAGACTGATGCAAGGCATACGGCTGGGCGGCAGGACAGATTCGGGCTTTTTACCATGGACTTCCCCGCAAAGATTGAGGCGCAATTTCCCGCCCGAAGATTTTTTCCCTTCAACACGCTCTATGGTTTGCTTCCCGGCTTCATTTGGATTATTGTTAGTGAATAGTTGCTCTCATGTATTTTTATTATCCCCAAGCAGGAGCACCCATGGAAAACAGCAAAACCCTGCACAAAGGACGAGTATTCACCCTAAATCATGACACGGTAGTCCTGCCAAACGGCAGGGAGGCTGGCCTGGATGTCATTCGCCATCCAGGGGCTGCGGCCATGATCTGCCTGAATGACAAAGATGAAATTTTACTCCTTCGCCAATACCGGTATGCTGCTGGCGGGTATTTGTACGAAATCCCCGCCGGAACCCTGGAACCCGGCGAGTCGCCCCTTGACTGTGCGGCCCGGGAAATCGAGGAAGAGACAGGGTTTCGCGTGTCCACATGGAAAAAACTGGGCAAGATGATTCCAGTGCCTGGTTATTCGGACGAAATCATACACATATTTTTCGGAAACGGGCTCAGCCCTTCCGTCCAAAACCTTGACAAGGACGAAGTTCTGGAGGTGGAAACCGTTCCCCTGGACAAGGTCATGGCCATGGCAAAGGATGGAACCATCTGGGACGCCAAAACCCTGTGCGCGCTATTTTGGCTCAGCCAGGGTTTGTCCCGCTGAATTTCTTTACTTTTCCGGTGCAAAAGTCTATGCTGGAAACGTTTTAACAACCCCAAACGCGGCCTTCAGGTGTTCATATGATTCTAGGACTTGACGTTGGAGGAACCCAGACTGACGCTGTTGTGCTTGAAAACGGCAAGGTCAGGGCTCACAGCAAAACGGTTAATCGCCCGGAACTTCTCGAAACCTTAGGACTATCCCTTGACAAAACCCTGGCGGGCATAGATCCCGGCAAAATCCAACGCATGGTCTTTTCCACCACTATGGCGACCAACGCCGTGGTTATGGATAAGATGGACCCGGCCGGTATGATTATTTCGGCCGGTCCTGGCATGAACCCGGAGTGGTTTCGGGTTGGGCCGTCCTACCATGTGGTGGAAGGGTGCATGGACCATCGCGGTACCGAGGTGATGGCCATTGACAAGGGTCAGGTGATGGAAGCAGCCCGAGCCATGGAAAAGCAGGGCATTAAAGCCTGCGGCATAGTGTGCAAGTTTTCAGTGCGCAACCCTCATCAGGAATTGCAGGCGGAAGGCTGGCTTAAAGACCAATTTGTTTACAAGGCCTTGGGCCATCGTTTTTCCGGCAGCCTCAATTTCCCCCGGCGCATAGCCACAGCCTATCTTAACGCGGCTTTACACTCATTACATAATAAGTTCATCACATCCCTGGAGACCACCCTGTCCGAGAGGGGCCTGGACGCTCCCAGGTATCTGATGAAGCCCGATGGCGGCACAGTGCGCCTGGACCGGAGTTGCGAATTTCCGGCCCAGACCGCCCAGTCCGGCCCGGCAGCCAGTGTTATGGGGGCTTTGGCCCTGGATGGTTGCAAGGGAATCAGTCTGGTATTGGACATAGGCGGGACCACCACGGACATGGCTCTGGTCCTGGACGGTCTTCCCCTGTGGGTGCCTAACGGAATTCGTTTGGGAGAATACCGGACATCCATCCGTTCTCTGCTGACTTGGTCCGTAGGTATAGGCGGAGATTCGGAAGTCAAGGTGAACGATGGAAAAAATCTTTCCATCGGCCCCATACGCCAGGGCGAGGCCATGGCCTTTGGAGGGCCTATGCCAACCCCCACGGACGCCATGATCACCCTGGGCCTAATGGAAGAGGGGGATAAGGACCTTGCCCGCAAAGCCATGGAGAGCGTGGGTGCGCAACTATCCATGGATGCCGAGGCTGTGGCGAAAAAGATTCTGGATGAAACCACCAAAGCC
The DNA here is from genome assembly GCA_016342355.1 of Desulfatibacillum sp. Classification (GTDB taxonomy): domain Bacteria; phylum Desulfobacterota; class Desulfobacteria; order Desulfobacterales; family Desulfatibacillaceae; genus Desulfatibacillum. The sequence goes on along the minus strand of JAEINP010000004.1, from coordinate 8,828 downwards.
ATGACCAAGGCGGTTATGGCCTTTGTACGGGGAATCAATTCCCGCCCGGTTTACACCATTCATGAGGTCCTTGAGGGCTTCAAGGTCGATCCGGACCGCATTGTGGTCCTGGGGGCTCCGGCGCCCATTGTGGCCCCCATGCTGGAAAAGGCCTTTGGCATCCCTTGCAAGGTGCCTCCCCATTATCAGGTGGCCAATGCTGTAGGCGCTGCCGCGGCCAAGGTCACGGCGGAAATAACCCTCCAGGCGGACACCCAGCGGGGCACCCTGGTGATTCCGGAAGTGGGCCTGGAAATGGCCATTCCCAGAGATTTTACCATGGCTATGGCCTTGGAAAAGGCCAAGGAGGCCCTGTTTGACAGAGGGCAGGCCGTGGGTGCGGAACATGATAACCGGGAGTTTGCCGTGATAGAAAAAGAAGAATTCAACATGATCCGGGGCGGGTACAGGGTTGGAAAGAATATCCGCCTGAAGCTGGCGCTGGTTCCGGGTCTTATTCCTGACTGCAACTGCGGGGGGGAATTATGATTAGGGCAAAAAGAAAAACCGGGCTTGTTTTTTTTCCGGCCTTTGACTGGGCCATCAGCCCCACCCACCCCGAAAGGGAGGAAAGGCTCCTGTACACCCAGGACCAGGTGATGGAGGAAGGCCTGCTGGACGTGCCCGGCATCCGTGAATATCGGGTGCGACCTGCCAAATACAGTGATCTGCAACGGGTGCATTTTTGCGTGCCCGACGAAGAATCCATGGCGACGGAAAGCCATTTGATTTCCGCCGGAGGGTGCCTGGTGGCCGCCGATGCGGTCATGAAAAAGGAAGTGGAAAGCGCTTTCGCCCTGGTTCGGCCTCCGGGACACCATGCCATGCGCGTGGTCCACGGCAACCGGGGATTTTGCAACATCAATATTGAAGCCGTCATGATTGAATATATCCGGGACGTTTATGGCGTCAAAAAAGTGGCTATTGTGGACACCGACTGCCACCATGGGGACGGCACCCAGGACATATATTGGCATGATCCCAACACCTTGTTTATCTCCATGCATCAGGACGGAAGAACTCTTTACCCGGGGTCCGGCTTCGCCGAGGAAAACGGCGGCGCCAACGCTTTGGGCACTACCATCAATATTCCTCTGCCTCCCAGGACCGGAGAGGACGGTTTCCTGTACGCCCTGGATGAACTGGTGATGCCCCTGTTGGAGAAATTTCAACCGGATCTTATTATCAATTCGGCGGGCCAGGACAACCATTTTGACGATCCTATCACACACATGAATTTTTCAGCCCGGGGATATGCAGAGCTAAACGCCAGATTAAAACCCGACCTCGCCGTACTGGAAGGGGGGTATTCCGTGGAAAAGGCTCTCCCGTATGTGAACGTGGGGATTATCATGGCCATGGCGGGCATGGACACCTCCACCGTCAAGGAGCCCGGGTATGACAAGCATTACGCCCCCCAGGCCCCGGACATCACCAACTATATTCAAAATCTCATGGTCAACCTCAAAAGCCAGTTCTTGACCAATCCTCCCAAGCCCCATCCGGCAAAAAACGGGGAGATTATCACCACCAGCAAAAAAATATTTTACGACACAGACATGATCAATGAAAACCAGGACGAACGCCTGGTTCGTTGCCGTGATTGCGCAGGAACCCTGGCCATTGATTCCCATTCCAGCAAGGGAAACAAGATGATGGGAATCCATGTACCCAAAGACGCCTGCCCCATGTGTCAGAAAATGGCGGAAAAATGGGTCAATGAGGCCCTGGACGACAAGAAATTTCACTTTGTTTTTCTCCAGGACCGTACCAAATGCACCTATGAGGTGCTTCGCTAACCAACTGTTTAAATGATAAATTATTTATCCTACTCAAAATGGGAAAGGATCAAGGAATGGCCCGAATCCATTCCGTTGCTTTCCCATTTTTTTTGTCGCTGCAACTCGCCGTTTTTACCGGGCGATTTTTTTGCCAACACCGCTTTTCCGAACCGGGGGATTTTTTAGGGGCAAGGGCTGTCAGGCTCGTGCAAAGACTTTGTCCTGAAGGAGGAACTATGCGTAATGGTTTGAAGTTCTATGTGTTGTTTGTCATCATGACCTTTCTTATTCCTTTGCCTGGTATCGCCTCTGGCAAGACACAACTTGTCCTCATATTTGACGGGTCCGGCAGCATGTGGGGCCAGATCAATGGCGTCGCAAAAATCACCATCGCCAAAAACGCCATGGGCGAAATAGTCCAAGGTTTGCCCGATGACATCAATCTTGGGCTGGTCGCTTATGGGCACAGGCAAAAGGGCGATTGCGATGATGTGGAATTTTTAATCCCTCTGGATAAAATCGACAAACAGGGTGTTATAAAAACAGTCCAGGCGATCAATCCCAAAGGCAAGACTCCCATCGTGCGTTCGGTCCGGATGACCGCCGAAGCCATCAAACATTTGGAGGATGAAACAACCATTATCCTGGTTTCGGACGGCGAAGAGACCTGCGATCCCGAGCCCTGCGCTTTTGTGCAGGAGTTAAAGGCTCTGGGAATCAAATTTGTCATGCATGTGGTGGGTTTTGATGTGGGCGGGGCCACGGAAGAGCAACTGAAGTGCATGGCTCAGGCAGGAGGCGGCGAGTATTTTCCCGCTTCTGACGCCGACAATCTGAAAAGCGCTCTGAATTCGGTCGTCAAGAAAGCCGTAGGACAAAATTTAAAGGTCTCGGCGACCCGCAACGGCAAGGTGCTTCCTGTGGATGTTTTTGTCCTGGAGCCCCAAACCGGCAAGGTGTTGGCCAACCGTCCATCCACTGAAAAACAACCGGCAGGATTTGGGCTGGAACCTGGTGTATATGACATCAAGGCGGTGGATGCGTGGAGCCAGGAAGGCGCCCCGGAGCACTATTTGCGCGGGGTGGAAGTCGTTGAAACGGAAATCAGGGAAGTGGCGATGGAATTCGGCGGAGGCACGCTGGAAGTCCGGGTGGTCAATAACGGCGACCCCTATAATGCCGACGTCCGGGTGACTGATTCCGGCGGCAAGGACGTGTTTAAGCAGACCGGGGATACCGGAATGGCGAAATTTGAGTTGGAAGGCGGCCAGTATCACCTAAGCGTTAAGGATGAATGGGGGACCGGCGCGGTCATTGATCTTGGCATGGTCAGCATAGGTCCGGAAATCGTTGCAAAGCAGGCGGACTTTACTTCCGGCGCCATTCATGCCTGGGCTTTCAGGCAGGGCAAACCCTATGTGGCCGACGTATACGTGATCGACTCCACAGGCAGGCAGGTCGATAACATGACCACCCGGGAAGATCAGGCAGTAATGTTTCCGGTCCTGCCCGGCCAATACACGGTGCGTGTCAAGGACGAATGGGGCGACGGCTCGATCCGGGAATTCTCCGCCACGGTTGAAGGCGGAAAGACCGTGGAAATCAAGGTGGATTATGACCAGCCATAGGATTTGATTGCAGGTGCAGCAAGCCCGTCATATGGCGGGCTTGCCTTGTATGTCATTGCTTTTCTTATGGTTTATAATAAACTCACCCCGTAGCTATTTGATAGGAAGCAATTCAAGCCAAGGGCAATGGCAGGGCAAATAGTAAAAACCGGCTTGAAAAGGCTCTCCAGGCGATGTATTGGTTAAGAATTATGCATTACGGGGGTTCATGCAGGCTTTGAGGCTGAATGTGAATTATTTTTGCCGATCCCTTTCTGATTTTCTGTATCAAACAAAAAAATAGTCAAAACACAGACAAACAGGGGCGCAGGTTCATTTTTTTGAACACAGCGCCATAATGGCAGCTAATACACAAATTGCGCCAAGGAGCTCTTTTCATGAGCAATACCGTCATTATCAAGTTTTGTGAGGAATATGACCGGGCAAAAATCAGCGCCATCCTTTCCCAAGGCATGAATGAACTCCATTACACGCCCCGAGGCAATGTTTTTGTCAAACCCAATGTGGTGTTCGCGTATCATTCGGAAACTTTTGGCGGCCATGCGTTCACAGCTCCCCCTTTTGTGGGGGCCAGCCTGACTACTCTGGCCAATGCGCCCGGTGTCACCCGAGTGGATATGGGCGAAAATTCGGCGGTGGGCCTTCCCACGCGCTTGAACTACAAACACGCCGGGTATTTCACCGAGGTGAAAGAGGTGCGCTCCCGGGTTTCCTGCCCGGTTGGCATCTTTTGCATGGACGAGGTGTTGCGCGATTCGGTTTTTGTGGGCGGCGCCGTCCATGACAATCTGCGAATTTCCCGGAGAATGGCCCGGGCTGATTCCAAGGTTTACCTTCCCAAGCTCAAGGGGCATTGCGTGAGCAATATGACCGGCGCAGTGAAATTAAATATCGGCATTTGCTCCGATGATGAACGGGCCATTCGCCACGACTTTATGCTGAACGAAAAAATTGTGGATCTTCTGGCCCCCGGATACCCGGACTTTATCGCCATGGACGCCATTGACGTGGGCGTGGGTAACGAGGCCTTTCCCACTCCCCGAAAAATGGGCCTGATTCTCATGGGCGATAATCCTCTGGCTGTGGACTTGGTGGGCGCAAGGCTTTTGGGCTATGATATAGAGGATGTCGCTTACCTGAAACTGGCCGTGGAGCGGGGATATACCCCGGCAAGCCTGGATGAAGTGGATCTGCGCGGCGACATCACAACCCTTTCCGCCCTGGACGAGCATGCCCAACGTATTCATCCTTATGACGATGAATTCCACCGTTGGCAGGACGTGAATAAGGAGCTGGATCGCTTAAAATCTCCCATTCGATTCTATTTTGGACCCTACCGCCACGAGCCTGGAAAGAAATGCCTCACTGGATGCGTCATGGGTGTGAAGATGTTTTTGGGGTCCATCGAAAAATTCGCCGGTTCCGAGGCTTTTGCTTCAGCTAATCCTGTGGTCATGATTGTGGGCCGGATCGACGAAACCATTGACGCCAAAGGGGCTGATGTCTTCCTTGTCGGTTCCTGCGCCAAAGCGGATATAGTCAACGCCCGCAAGATTAAACATTTCGACAAGTGCTTTACCACAGCCAGCGACCTGAACCTGGGCATGGCTCATAAACTGGGTATGCCCGTGGTCACCACCACCCCTTCCGCCATCCTTCCCATGGTGGGCTACATGGCGGCCGCGTCCTTTATGAAACTGATCAAAGGCCGCTATTTTCAGGACATGGGTCATTTTCTGACCACGCACCTGAACAAGCGGGTTTGATTCTATTTCCGGAACATCCTGAAGCGTATGGTTCTTGAATCGTTTGTTTTCCTGATTACTCATCAATGCCCGGGCTTATTGAGCTTATCAAGGATGCCCCCGAGAACCTTTTGGGTTTTCGAGGGGATCCCCGAATTTTGCTGAACAGCCCCGCGTAAATTAATGAAATTACTCAGCCTACTTAAAAATATCCTTATACGCTTGGCGCATGTTGCGCTTTAAGATCTTCCCGGTAGGCGTCTTGGGAAGGGCATCCGTGATGATCACCTTTTTGGGCATTTTGAACGGGGCCAAATGTTCCCGGCACAGGCTGATAATCTCCTCTTCCGTGATGGTTTCTCCGGCCCGGGGAACCACAACGGCTGTGACGGCCTCCACCCATTTGGCATGCTCCACGCCGATGACAGCCACTTCCTCCACCCGTTTGTCCAGGTACACCACCTCTTCCACTTCCCGGGTGGACACGTTTTCACCCCCGGTCTTGATCATGTCCTTTTTCCGGTCCACCACGGAAATATAGCGATCCTCATCGGCGATCCCGATGTCCCCGGAATGAAACCAGCCCCCCTTCATGGCCTCTTCGGTTTTTCCCGGCTCCTTGAAATACATGATCATGGCATGGGGGCCTTTGCCGCAGATTTCACCAGGATCGCCTGTAGTCGTGACAGGCTGGCCGTGTTCATCCTCCAGCCGGGTTTCCATGTTGAGACCCGCCATTCCGGCTGACCCCAGTTTGCCCATGGCGTCTTCCGCTTTTAAAACAGTGTGGTAAGGCGCCAGTTCCGTCTGGCCGTAATAGTTATACACCCCGGCCTCGGGCAGGCGTTCCATGATTTCCTTCAATACCTCCACGGGCATGATGGATGCCCCGTAATAGCATTTTTTCAGGCACGAAAGATCGTACTTGTCAAAATCCGGGTGCCTTAACAGGCCGATCCAGACCGTGGGCGGGGCGAAAAACATGGAAGCCCTGTATTGGTCGATGGTTTTGAGAATCTGCCCAATATCCGGGGCCATCAGGATATTGGTGCCGCCGATCCAGAACAGGGGGTTCAGGAAAACATCCCGCTGGGCGCAATGATAAATAGGCAGGGCGTTGACATTGACATCGTCGGTGCTGTAACGGCCATCGATGATGGCGCCCATATACTGGGCGATCAGGGCCTGGTTGCTGATGATCACGCCTTTGGGCAGGGATTCGGTCCCGCTGGTATAAGTCATCTGGCAGGGGTCTTCAATCCGCAGCACCACATCCGGCTCTGTGGCGGGATAGGCCTTGTACCAGGTTTCAAAATCCTTGAACCGGTCGTTGGGCGGCGCCTGCCCGGCAAAATCATCGGACCATATAAAGGACTGGACCGTGCCCATGTCGTCCAGGACGTCCTCAACCAATCCGTATAAGGCATCTTCGACAATAAAGACCTTGCTTTCCGAATGATCGATGCAATAGGTCACGTCCTTGCCCTTCAAAAGGTAGTTGATGGCCAGATACACCGCCCCGATCTTGCAGCATCCCAGCCAGGTGAGAACGTGGTGGATGGTGTTGTGGGCCAAAATCGCCACGCGGTCGTATTTTTCCACCCCCAGGTCAGTCAGGGCGTTGGCCACCTGGTTGGCGGCCGCGTCCAGTTCCGCATAGGTCAATGACTTTTCCCCGAAAATCACGGCCTTTTTGTCCGGATAATGGTAGGCGCTGCGCCGGACCATGTCCGCGATCACCAACCGGTTGACCCGGTTGTACCGTTCCATCAGGAAGTCGACATTCTCCTTGTTCAGGGTGTTGTACCTTAATTGGTCCTCTGCCAGCATGGGTTTTAATGGATTTTTGCTCATGGAGCCCCCCTTGTCAGGATTAAAATTATTGCCGGAGTTTTGTTATGAACGCTAAGGTTTTGAAGTTGGATTTTAGAATGAAAATTAGAATAACTATCTGAAATAATAAAAAAAAGGAATGAGGCTTTGATTGCGGTATGCTGGAAATTGCAACCCAACCCATAGCTCCCGCAAAAGAAAACAGCCATGAATTCAGATAAACCATTTTCGCGGCCTTTGCAAAAACAAATTCAAAATCACAATGTTTCCGTGGATTGGGAAGTCACCTTTCGGGAATGGGTTTTGTCTTAGTCAATGTGACGGTTGCATCCCTGATCCTGCTTTCGGTTTCCGGTTGCGCCAGAGGGACAGGCTCCCATGCGAAAACGGAGGGGTACTCAATTCATGTTTGCGACATCTATCTTTAGAGACACACTATTGTGCATATAATCCAAAAATTCAGGATGCTATGTAAATCGTATGCGCAGAATGGCAGCCCATTGGTTGGCGGAAGAATGTTTATGGTTTAGTAAGCGTCCAGAAAATTCAATTGCGTTCCCGGAATTAAAAAATTTGCTTGAGGTTCCAGTGGTCTATGCCGCATTTTTTAGCGACCTGGGTGAGGTTTTCCCCGGTTTTCGTTAAAAGGTTTTCCAGATAATCCCGGTGGATGGATTCTATGATCACCTACTTTGCTTCGTTGTAGCCCTCCCAAAAAAACCACTGACAATACTTTCCGCAGGTCTTTATGAGGTTCTTGCAATCATGGAGAAATATGTCATATAGTTAATCAAAGAACAATAGGACGGTAATGACAGAAATTCGAGGGAAGGAATCTGAATATGATCAAACCCAATTGGGACATATTTCGAGCAAAATTTAACGACAACCCGCAGAAGAATTTTGAATGGTTTTGCTACCTCTTGTTTTGCAAACGATTTGATCGACCGTTTGGAATCTTTCGATACGTTAATCAGTCAGGTATAGAAACGGAACCTATAGATTACCAAGGAGAGATAGTTGGCTGGCAGGCGAAATTTTATGACACTGCTCTTTCAAACAATGTTACGGACATAAAAGATTCGATAAAAAAATCCAAAAAATACTATCCAAGTTTGACCAAGTTACATTTCTACACAAATAAGGAATGGGGCCAGTATAAAGGGGAAAAGCCACAAGGATTGAAAGACATTGAATCATTAGCCGGAAAACTCGATATTAAACTCAGATGGAAATGTGCAAGTTTTTTTGAGTCCTCTTTTGTTGTGTCCGATAATGCAATCATAACGTCATATTTTTTTAGCATGGATGAACATATTTTAAATACCATAAAGAACAGGCAGAGCCTAACTTTAAATTTTTTGAGTCAAATTAAGACAGAAATTTCATTTAGTGGAAAGACTATCGTAATTGATAGGAGAGATGCTCTTTCGGCTTTTACTACCAATGGAGGCAACACTTATCTTTTATCTGGGGTCGGGGGTGTTGGAAAAACAGCCATCACAAAAATACTTTATGAGAGAGACCATATTCATACGCCTTTTTATGTTTGGAAAGCCACAGAGTTTGAAGTCCAAGATGTAAATCAGCTATTTGGAAAATGCCAAATTTCAGAGTTTTTGTCAGCTCATTCCTCAGGTCAAATTAAAACAATAGTCATTGACTCTGCTGAGAAACTAGTCAATCTTAGAAATCAGGAATCATTTAAAGATTTTATAACTGTATCCTGAATCCGTGAGCGATTTTTGACGCAGGTCTTGTTTGGGGTTCTGGAGGCGATTTTTCAGGTTTTCAGTTCCGTT
>JAEINP010000053.1 GCA_016342355.1 Desulfatibacillum sp. | reverse complement strand
TGGATTCCAGGACCATAAATACTTCTCCCTGAAGGTCATACAGGCTTTTCACTCCAACTAATCGGGAGAAGAACCTTTTTTTTCAATTCAAGATTTACAGGCTATTGCAGAGCCTCCAACTTGGCGAAATCAACAGCCTCGGCGTAGGCTTTAATTTCTTCCCGCTCCACGCCGCTACCGGAAACCGTCACCAGGAATTTATTGGCCACCACCATGGTCATCTCACCGCTCTTGTCGCTGGGATCGTATTCATACATGGCCCGTTGGCCCTTCACTTTGTCTATCTTCATGCCGGAAGAAGCAGCAAAGGCCGGATTGGTCATCATCATCATCATGCTCTGGAGAACCGGAGAATCGGTGACAAAGGACACGGTCATGGAGCTATCGCCCTTGTAATAGGTTCTCTCTGCTGTCACACCGCCGCCGAACATAGCGGCGCCGGCTGCTACGGAGGTGGGCGCATCAGCCGTCCATCCATTCAGGGGCTCGGGGAGCAGGGTTTCCAGGGAGCCGCCTTTTTTCTGGCGGATCATCTGAGAAGCGTAATCCAGGGTGCCTGCGGCTTCCGTAAACTGTCCGGCCTTGTATTGGCTCAGGGCCTCGTTGATAGTGTCCGTAATCTCGTCCGCCAGGGCGGGACCAGCACACAGACAAAAAACCGCCGCCAATACCACAAACATCTTCGCATACCTGTTGGTCATTTTCATATTCTTTCACCTCTTAAAAAAGATTATTATCCGGCGTCATTTGCTTAAGACGGTTACCATTTAGCATAGCCGTTAAAAAATGCAATCGGAATATGGGAGGCCTTTGGGGGCGGGACAGGGCTTATGAATTTTGAAAACGCCACACCGTCCCCCATGCGCCCAAAAACAGACAAATCAGAATGGCGTCCAGACCAATCCACCATGGTCTGGTGCGGGAAAACCAGTGCGGCCGGGGTGTTATCTCCAGAGTGCTGGCTGCAAGCACCGCGTGGTGGGTTTGCCCGTCCTGGTATTCCAATACACAAAATACTGCGTGGGTTCCCTGTCTGTCCGTCAGGTTTTCCACAACAAATTCCAGCGCGGTCTGCCCGCCGGAAGCCATTTTCAGGTTCCGATTCGGGTCCTGGCAGGCCAGCGCTTCCGGCAGGGCCAAATTGGCCTGGACCTGAATGGTATGGTCACTGGCATTGGAAAGATTAACCGCCATGACTACAGCCCCATTTTTCCGTTTTTCCGTAATGGCCGCCTTAAGTTTGGGAAGCGGAGCGCCAGGGGTTTTGAAGACGATTCCAGCCAGGGAAAAAAAAGGCAGGCTGTTTTCGTCCTTGTATTCAATATGGAGGATGGCAGGGTAGGATCCCAGAGTGCTTTCCGACAGGTCCAGGGAATATTTGAAAACCACGGCCTCCCCGGGGCCCAGGCTGTCCCCATTTTTACGCAGGCGCACATCGGTGTATTCCAGCAGGCTTTCCACGCCCCCTTTTTGCGACCAGACTGCAACATTCTCAGGAGACAACAACTGCCCCTTGCGCTTATGCCCCAAAACATCCAGCACCGCCGAAACCTCATTGGCCGGGGCGTTGCCCAAATTGGCGATCTTGGCGATCACCTCCAGACGTTTTCCCGCCACCTGGGCGCCCATCTGGGTTTGAATGGTCACGTAGCCTGCATGGCATATGGGAGCCATGGCCAAAAAAACCAATGCAATCAGGGAATACCGGACAAAGTTTTTCAGCACGAGAGGCATGATTATACTCCGAAGCGAAATAATCCGTTAGGTTACGGCCTTTAAAAAAGCCTCAAGGCTTTTCAAGTCCTGCACGTTGTGGATGGCAAAGGGTTTGTCTTTATCCAAAACCTTTTTCACCATGCCGGTCAGCACGTTTTTGGGTCCCACCTCCACAAAGGTTTCCACGCCGGACTCCTGCATGGACAGCAGGGAATCGCACCACCTGACCGGGCTGGTCAACTGGACAGCCATGATTTTCTTTATTTCTGCGGCGTCGGAACAGGGGGTGGCGTTGACATTCAAAACCACCGGACATTCCGCCTTATGGAATTCAAAATTATCCAGGAACGCGGCGAATTCATCCTTCGCACCTTCCATGAGCCTACTGTGCCAGGCCCCGCTCACCTTCAACGGAATGGCCCGCGCTTTCAACTCCCCGGCCAAGGAGCAGGCTTTTTCCACCCCTTCGACAGAGCCTGTAATGACAATCTGATTCTGGGTGTTGTGGTTGGCTACCGACACAATGCCCGCTTTTTGAGCCTGCTTGACAACCACATTCGCAGTTTTAATGTCCAGGCCCATGAGGGCCGCCATGGTTCCCTTATTAGCGCAGGCCTCCCGGTGCATCAATTCGCCCCTTTTGAAAACCAGGCGAAAGCAATCCTCCGGGGTCAAAACCCCGGCGCAGCATAAGGCGCTGTATTCCCCCAGGCTGTGGCCCGCGCTTTGTGAAGGTTTAATCCCTTCCCGGGTAATAGCTGCAAGACAGGCCAGATTGACGGCGGTGATGGCGGGTTGGAGGTTGACTGTCTCGGTGAGGTCTTCCATGGGACCCTGAAAGCACAGCTTGCGGATATGGCGCTTGCATATATCGTCCACCATGTCGAACAACTCGCGCACAAAAACAAATTCATCGTGCAAATCCTGGCCCATGCCCACAAACTGGGACCCCTGGCCGGGAAACATGAAAATCGTGTTTTCCACTGATTGTCACTCCTTGTGGGGGCTACACCCGCCGTCTTCCGAATTATTTAAATTGAACATGTCCCGAGCAAACCCGAGGATGTCCTTTTTTTGTTTTTCCCTGTGCCCCCCGGCTTTAAGAAACAGGATGGGGTCGTGCATGACCTTATTGATGATGGACTGGGTCAGCCGGTCAATGGCGTCGCGGCCGTTTGCGTCAAGATTCGGAATGTACGCCAGGGTTTTGGCCATTTCGGCCTGGCGAATGGCCTCCAGTTTTTGCTGGAGGCTGACGATGGTTGGCACAATGTCCAGGCCTTCGAGCCATTTGCGGAAGGTGATGACGTTTTCATCCACAATGCGTTCGGCCCGGACCGCCTCTTTTTGCCTTTCATCAAGATTCCGGTCGATTACACCCTGAAGATCGTCGATATCATATACGAAGTTGTTGGACAGGTCATTAATATCCGGATCAATGTCCCTGGGCACTGCGATATCAATAAAAAACAAGGGCCGGTTTTTCCTGGCCCGAAGGACCTTTTTGACATCCTTTTTTTCCAGCACATAGCCCGGGGCGCCGGTGGAGCTGATGATGATGTCCGCTATCTTAAGGTATTCCTCAATTTCCGAAAAGCGAATGGGGGTCCCTTGAAAACGCTGGGCCAGCGAAACTGCCCTCTCAAAGGTCCGGTTAGCCACAAACACTCCTGACGCCCGGTGGGTGAGCAGATGCTCCACGGCCAACTCAGCCATTTCTCCCGCGCCGATCAACAGCACCTTTTTTTCCGACAATTCCCCGAAAATCTTCCGGGCCAGCTCCACGGCTGCATAACTGATGGATACGGCATGGTCTCCGATGCCGGTTTCCTTCCTCACCCTTTTGGCGGTCATGAAACACCGGTGCATGAGCCGGTTGAGAACCGCCCCCGTGGTCTTGACGGTTGTCGCTTTTCGAAAGGACTCCTTCATCTGTCCTAGAATTTGCGGTTCTCCCAAAACCATGGAATCCAGGCTGGCAGCCACCCGGAACACGTGCTGCACAGCTTCGTCCCCTTTGTGTACAAAAAGATTTTCCTCAAACTGCTCCAGAGGCATATTCTTTGTGCGGGACAGGAATTCCTTGATGGCGGTTACAGCCTGGTCCGGTTCCTGGCAACTGGCCACCACTTCCACCCGGTTGCATGTGGAAATGAGCACAATTTCGGCGAGTTCCGGGAGAAGACCTAGGGCTCGTAACCCTTCTTCCGCCTCCAAGGCGTCAAAGGCAAAGCACTCGCGGATGCCCACCGGCGCTGTTTTATGATTTAACCCTACTAGTACGATTTCCATATCAAAACTTGGTGAACTGTGTGTGATGGCCCATTAAGAAAAAATTAACGCCAAAGGTTATTATAATAACCACCAGACCAATAATGGCCATGACAGCTGCACGCTTGCCCCGCCATCCCACGGTCAGGCGTTCGTGAATGAGCGCCGCGTAAAACAACCACGTCACCACGGACCAAACCTCCTTGGGGTCCCAGTTCCACCATCTTCCCCAAACAGATTGGGCGAAAATAAACCCGGCGATCATGCCAAAGGTGAGCATGGGAAACCCAAAAGCCACGCATGCATACCCCATCCTGTCCAGAACTTCCAGGGATGGAAGCCTCCGAAACAAAAATCCGTGGTGTTTTTTCTTGATGGCCCTTTCCTGCATCAGATAAATGATTCCCACGCAAGCCGCCAGCACAAAGGCGCCGTCGCCCAGAAATATGGCCGTGATGTGTACTACGGTCCAGATGCCTTTCAGCAATTCGGGTTCCACCGTGGTTGTTCCTGAAAACAACGAGGACAAAACCATGATGGCGCACACCAAGGGCGCCACAAAAGCCCCCAGGATCATCAAACGATACCGCACATTAAAAGCCAGATAAATGACGGCGATGGCCCAGGACGCAAAACTCAGGGTCGCCCGCAGATTCTCCACAGGCATGACGCCGGAACTTATAAATCCTGAAACCAGAAAAAAGGTATGCACGGCCAAGCCAAGGACAAAAAAACACTGCCCTACCTTGTGGTAAAGCTCCTGGTGGAAAATCAGGTACCCCAGGTATCCGAAAGATCCTGTCAAGTAGGCTGATAATGCAAGCACAAACATCATGAGTGATTTGCCTCCGTTAAACGGAAAAAACGGCTTTGGGTGTAAAGGCCGCTATATTTTTTAATCAGTGCGCCATGTGATGGTCAGGGTTTTTCCCTCGACCCCATAACTCTCAAGCCTGGAAAAAAAGCTCATGCCAAGCAGGGATGTATCCAGTTCCGAATCATTGACCGAAGCGGGAAAATTATCCAGGGTATAATCGCCAACTTCCAAAGTATTCAGGGAAATCCTGGCGACCCGAACCATGCCATTGGCCGTACTGGCGCGTCCGTCATAGTCAAGGTTCTCGGTGTCCATGCCTATTCTTTGGGCATCATATCGGGTCAACACAACGTTGGTGGCGCCTGTATCCGCCAAAAACAAAACAGGAAGACCATTCACCCTGGCTTGGATGTAAAAATGCCCGTCATCGGCTATTTCAAAGGATCGAACGCCTTCGGCCACGGCCATGCCGCGATCAGGGACTAAAACAGCCATCATCCTGTCACGTACATCGCCCAATTCTCCCCGATAAGCGTAGGCCAGAATGAAAACAAAGAGAACCCCGATCCACAACAAAATCTGCTTGCCCGCCCTCATGTATCCCTGCCGGGGCAAACCCTGGACCAAAGCCCCGACCAGCAAAACCATGGCGATGGCATACCCCAGGTCGTACTTTCCGTCCTGGCCTGCAAACAAGCCGCGGGCCCGCCCAAAATAGACAATCAGGGCCAGGAGCACCGCCATCACGAAAACAGCAGGCAAGCACCCAAGGACAGTATGCTTCCAGCCTTTTGGCGATTCACCATCCTGCTGGCTTGCAGATTCCGTGTATTGGGTCCAGGGATTTTCATTTTTCTTGTCAGGCCTGTCCCTATGCGCGGGGCTCATCCGTCCTCCGTGCATGTGAGTTGGGCCTCCAGATCTCCAATCATTTCCCGAATGGAATACCCGGGCCCCAAAATCCTTTCAATCAAATCGTCCGCGCCTTGTTCGTCCCTGGCTGCCAACAGATCCAGCAATCCCCCGGTTATCAGTTGATTGAACAGGGGCTTGTGCTCCTCGGGCGCATGGGCCTGGGCCAGGAGCTTTTTTCTGACAGCGCCCATGAGTTCCAGAAAAACCCCGTATTCCGCCCCAAACTGGCACTGGAGGTCCTGGCGCACCTTTTTGGCGAAAGCCGGGCTTTGGCCGCAGGTGGATATGGCGATAACCAGATCCTTTTGCTTCACAATGGACGGCAGAATGAAATTGCAGGCCGCGGGCCTGTCCGCAATGTTGCACAACAGGTTCCGCTGGTTGGCGTCCTGGCTGATGCGGGCGTTCAGGTCTTCATCGTCCGTGGCCCCAATCACCAAAAAGGCGCCGTCCAGGTCGTTGCTTTCATAGCCCCTCAAATGAAGGGTGATTTTTCCCTGGTCCGCCAACGCATCCAGGGAAGCATGGGCTTGGGGGCTGATGACGCTCACTTTGGCGCAGCACTCCAGCAGGGTTTTCACCTTGCGTGCGCCTACGGCGCCGCCTCCTATGACCACGCATTTTTTATCTGCAATGTCCAGCATAGCCGGGTAATACCGCATATCAGATTATGATCTCCATAAGGTCCTGGGCCAGATCCAGGGGACCGTCCCAGGTGGTTCGGCATTGGGCCGCCACATCGGTTTTATCGCATTCCGGGTAAAAATGGGTGAGCACCAGCCTTTTCACTCCGGCCCGGGCGGCTATGTCTCCGGCCCGGGAAGGGGTCAGGTGTCCCGGGACCTTTAACGCGTCAGGCATGGCGCATTCGCATAAAAGCAAGTCCGCATTCATAGACAGATCCACCAGATCCTGGCAGTAATCCGTATCCCCGGAATATACAAAGGACTTTCCCCCGGCGTTGATCCGAAAACCCACGCTTTGGTCCGTATGATCCATGGGCCGGGTTTCCAGGGTAAAATCGGCGAAATTGCGCATGTCCGGTCCGGTGGTATCCATTTCCACAATTTCCATGATCCCGGGGTCCAAAACAATCCAGTCGCCAAAGGCCGTTTGCAGGTTCCGGTAAAATTTTTCAAAGCCCCTGCCCGCAATCACCACAAAGGGGGTTCTTCGGGCAAAGTCACGGGGGTATTTGGTGGAAAACAAAAAGGACGCAAACTCCCCCGTATGGTCCGGGTGCAAATGGCTGTAAAAAATGTGGGTGACATCCCCAATGCCCGCGCCCGCCTCCAATAACCGCCGCATGACGCCGGCCCCGGAGTCAAAAAGCATCTGGCTGTCCCCCGCACGGACGAGGGCCGAGCAGGTTCCCCTTTCCAGGGAAGGAACGCATGTGCCGGAGCCCAATATGGTGATTTTCATAATATTTTCCCGTGCGAGAAAAAAAGGCGAATTCTCCCCAATTATTCGTCATGGATAAGATCTTTTTTACCACATTGACCCTTATCGCGAATTGACAAGGAAAGGCAAGTGATTATTTTTTGATGAAAGAAACATAACTACCCGGTAAATTAACACATTCTAATATATAAGGAGTCGTACCCATGCGCTTTGACAAATTCACCATCAAGTCCCAGGAATTATTGGGCGAGGCTCAAAACCTTGCTGCCTCCAAGGGACACCAGCAGATTGAGCCCGAACATCTGGTCACAGCCATGCTGTTGGAAGACAAGGGCATGGCCCGGTCCATGTTTCGGAAAATGGGGGTTTCCCCAAGCGGCGTTACCAATGAATTCAACGCCATCATCGAAAGACTTCCCAAAATCAGCGGTACCGGATTGGGCGAGAGTTATCTGTCCAACCGGTCCAAGCAGGTGCTTCAGGCCGCCATGGCCGAAGCCTCCAAGATGAAGGACGAATATGTGAGCCTGGAGCATATTCTCCTGGCGGTCTGCGACGAAAAAAACAGCGACGCGGCCCGCACCCTGGCGGCCCACGGCATCTCCCGGGACTCTTTGCTTAAAGTCCTCCAGAACATCCGGGGTTCCCAAAGGGTCACGGACCAGAATCCCGAGGAAAAATACCAGGCCCTGGAAAAATACTCCAGGGATCTTACGGAGCTGGCCCGCATGGGCAAGCTGGACCCGGTCATAGGCCGGGATGACGAAATCCGGCGCATTGTCCAGGTCCTGAGCCGCCGCACCAAAAACAACCCGGTGCTCATCGGCGAACCCGGCGTGGGCAAGACCGCCATTGTGGAAGGTCTGGCCCAACGCATTGTGCGGGGCGACGTGTCCGAATCCCTGAAAAACCGGCGTCTGGTTGCCCTGGACATGGGCTCCCTCATTGCCGGCGCCAAGTACCGGGGCGAGTTCGAAGACCGCCTCAAGGCCGTGCTCAAGGAAATCGAGGACGCTGAAGGCGAAATCATCCTCTTTATCGACGAAATGCACACCCTGGTGGGCGCAGGCGCCACCGAGGGGGCGCTTGACGCCTCCAACATGCTCAAACCCGCCCTGGCCCGGGGAAGCCTCCGGTGCGTGGGCGCAACCACGCTTAACGAATACCGCAAATATATTGAAAAGGATGCGGCCCTGGAACGCCGCTTTGCGCCTGTGCTGGCTTCCGAGCCCACGGTCCAGGACACCATTTCCATCCTTCGGGGGCTGAAGGAAAAATACGAGGTGCATCACGGGGTGCGCATTACCGATGCCGCCATCGTGGCCGCCGCCACCCTTTCGGACCGGTACATTTCCGACCGTTTTTTACCGGACAAGGCCATTGACCTAGTGGATGAAAGCGCTTCCAAACTGCGTATTGAAATTGACAGCATGCCCCAGGAAATCGATGAGGTGCAGCGCAAAATCACCCAGGTCCAGATCGAAAAACAGGCCCTGAAAAAGGAGAAGGACCCGGCAAGTAAAGAGCGTTTGGCCAAGCTGGAGCAGGAACTCTCGGAAATGGAAGAGTCCATGCGGGAGATGAAATACCACTGGCAGAATGAAAAGGAAGCCATCAACGAGATCACCAAAATCAAGGAAGAGCAGGAACGCGCCAGCATTGAGGAAGAAAAAGCCGAAAGGCTGGGCGACCTCAGCCGCGTGGCCGAACTCCGCTACGGCAAGGCCAATGAGTTGAAAAAGGCCATGGAAACAGCCCACGCCAAACTGGCCGACCTCCAGAAGGACCGCAAAATGCTCAAGGAGGAAGTGGACGACGAAGACATTGCCGCAGTCGTCTCCCGCTGGACCGGCATTCCCGTATCCAAAATGCTGGAGGGCGAGCGGGAAAAACTCATTCGCATGGAAAATCGGCTTGAAAAGCGGGTTATCGGGCAACACGACGCCATTGTGGCCGTATCCAATGCCGTCCGCCGGGCCCGCTCCGGCCTCCAGGACCCCAATCGCCCCGTAGGTTCGTTCATCTTCATGGGCCCCACGGGCGTGGGCAAAACCGAACTGGCCAAGGCCCTGGCCGAGTTCATCTTTGACGACGAACAAGCCATTGTCCGGGTGGACATGAGCGAATACATGGAAAAGCATTCGGTCTCCCGGCTCATCGGAGCGCCTCCGGGATACGTTGGCTACGACGAAGGCGGATACCTGACAGAAGCCGTGCGCCGCAGGCCCTACTCGGTGATCCTGTTCGACGAGATCGAAAAGGCCCATCCGGACGTGTTCAACGTGCTCCTGCAAATCCTGGACGACGGACGCATGACGGACGGCCACGGCAAAACCGTGGATTTCAAGAACACCATCATCATCATGACCTCCAACGTGGGCAGCCAGTTTATCCAGGAACTGGGAGATAACCCCGAGGAAATGCGCAGGCGGGTCATGGAAGCGCTCCGGGCCACCTTCCGCCCCGAGTTCCTGAACCGGGTGGACGAAACCGTGGTGTTCAACAGCCTGACCATAGAGGAACTGGCAGACGTGGTGAAAATCCAGACAGGCCGCCTGAGCAAACGTTTGGCGGACCAGCATGTAAACCTGGAAATTACTGAGGCGGCCCTCAAACTCCTGGGCAAAAAAGGCTATGATCCGGCCTACGGGGCAAGGCCACTCAAACGGGTTATCCAAAGGCATTTGGAAAATCGTCTGGCCATGCTCATTTTGGAAGGGAAAATCGCCCCGGACTCCACCGTCACCGTGGACGCCCTGGACGAAGACATCATCTTCGACTTCAGCTAAACCCTGAAGTCCGGCAAATAAAAACCCGCAGGGGGGATGGCGAATGCCGTCCCCCCTGCGGGCGAATTCCGCACAACCATTTTTTCCTGCACACGCTCTATTTGGCTATCCTGTCCAAACGCTCCACCATAAGCTGACCTGCTTTGGCGCTGTGGGCGTCCTTGTTGGAGTCCATGAGGGCCATTTCGCCCTGGGGGAGCAGGTCCACCACTTTTTCCAGGACTTCCAGGCCGTGGAGGCTGTCGGTCTTGGTGCCGATGATCACCACGGGCGCTTTCACATCAGGCAGCTTTTCCCACAGGCTGAAATTTTGCAGGCACATGGCGTTGGCCTTGAGCCGGGCGGGTTCCGCCGCATCCAGCGTGCCGTAATACTTGGCGATTTGCTCGGGCTCGTTTTTGCGGTCCACCCGGATGTATTTGAGGTACCACTTGATGATGGGCTTGACTATCGTGTACAGGGACGGGGGACAATGACGGATGATTGGTATGCCCCAGGCGGGAAAATGAAACTCTGGGACCGGCCCCACCAGCAGCCCGGCCGCAGGCTGACGCTCGTCCCAACTCATGAGTTCCAGGACCACGGTGGAGCCCAGGGAGCTTCCTCCATAGGCGAAAACGCGGTCCGCGGGGACCATGGCGTCCACAACCTCGACCACATCCCGGGCCATGCGGGCCACGGAAAAATCCAGGTTTTTGAAATCCGGCAGGTCCGCGCTGATTTTTTCCCGGGTTTCCACGTACAAAGTCCGGAATCGGGGGGTGAGTTCCTGCAATACCTCGGTCCATCCCTTGATCAGGGAAATCCACCCGGCCACAAAAACCATGACAGGCAGGGACTCGTCTTCGTCCGGGGGGATGAACTCCACCACTTTCAGGGTCACCCCGTCAGACACCCTCACTAATTCCTCCCGGAAGGTCACTCCAGGAACCGTATATGGGCTGTATGGCATGGCTGCGCCCCTTTTCGGATAGATTATTCTTCCGCTTCTTTTGGATTGCTTTGTGTGTTTCGAGCGGGAGAGGTTGGTTGTAGGGAAAATGGCGGGAGCCCGGGAGGAAATGGCGCCTTCCCGGGCTCCGGCTTGTGTTTCAACCCGTCATGCGGGCGTGATGTCTCTTATGCCAGGACTTTTTCCAGGAAATCCGCTTCAGCATTGGCGACCTTATCGAACATGTCGCCCGCGTACACGTCAAAATGACCCACGGGCAGGCTCAGGATTTCGCCGTAGATGGCCGACTTGGCAAAGCGTTTGGTGCTGGCGTAAAGGCACAGGTTATCCTTTTCAGCCAGCACGAAAAAAGCCGGGCAGGCCAGTTCGGCGGCGGCAAAGCCCGGACGGTAATTCGAGGCTTCCAAAAGACTGCGGGCCGTGACCTTGTTTTCCCATTCCGTATCCTCGGGCATAATAGCCAGGAATTCATCCAGGTTGCCGGGCTGGTTCAGGGCGGCCAGGGTTCCGGGCTGGCCAATAGCCGGGATGTAAATGGGGTCGCCCATAGTCATTTTAGCCCACAAATCCCGGGAAATAGCCTTGAGGCTCTTCAAGAGAAACTGGGGACCCGAGATGCTGAGGGAATCAAACCCGTCCACAAAAGGAACCTGGGAAACCACGGCGCGGACAGCGCGGTCTTCGGCAGCCACCTTGAGTACGTGCCCGCCGGAAAAAGAAGAGCCCCAAAGGGCGATCTTGTGGGGATTCACCTTGCCGGATTTTCGCACATGCTCTATAGCCGCTTTCCAGTCCTGGATATGCTTTTTGGGGCTCACATGGTGGCGAGGCGCGCCCTGGCTTTTGCCGAATCCGCGATAATCAAACAAAAAGGCAGCGATGCCGCGTTCCGCGAAGACCTGGGCGTAATCATACAATTTAAAGGCCTTTTCGCCGCAAAAGCCATGGGCCAAAATAACCACGGGCGGATTTTCCACGCCCTGAGGCAACATAAATTCCCCATCGCAGGTTACGTTCTGGGACCTGAAATCAGATTGTTCGGTTGTGACCTTCATGCTTCCTCCAATGCTTGTTGATAATAACCATTTATAAAACCAGAGGGCCTGCACGGTATGGGCGACCGGCGGGCCAAGTCAAATCCTATTGGGTTTCCCCGTCAATCCAGGCCAAAAACGCCGGATTGCCTCCCGTGACAGGCATGGTCACGACACAGGGAACCTCGTAGCTATGCAATTCCAAAACCCGGGCCGTGAGCCTATCAGCCAGAGACGCCTTGGTCTTGGCGATGACCACCACCTCGGAGTCGCGTTCCATCTTGCCTTTCCATTGATAAACCGACTCCATATGGGGCAGGACGTTGGCGCACGCGGCCAGCCGTTCTTCCACCAGGGCCGAGGCGATGGCCCGGGCCTCGTCCATATTTGGAGCCGTCATATATACAAGGATTGCGTCCACGCCATTCCCTTGTTTTTCCATGGCAGGCCGCAGCCTGTTCCCGGAAAAAAAGCCATCCGTACTGAAGATAGCCTTTATTTACCGCAGGGTAAACCATTTCATCCTGGCAGGCTTTACCACAAAGAGCCATTGTGTCAAGCAATTTGGACCGCCAATAGGCCGAAAATTCATGATTATTTCAGGTTTTCTTGCAGACGCGGCATGTCTTTGATATTGGATAGGGAAAATCCGATCCATCCACTGGGATTTCAGGAGGCCTTGATCATCATGCTGGAAAAATCCGAACAAATCAGACGGTTTGTTTCATGGTTTGCAACCCGTGCGGCTGCAATCTTCCTATGCGCCATGGTGGCCGCGTCCTGCGCCTCGGCCCCGACCCCCCAGGAGCCGGTTCCGGGAACAACCTATTTTGAACGGGCCATTGACGCAGCAGGCAAAGGCCGATATCTGGCCGCCATCGACCAGTACACCCGATACATAGACCTGCACAAGGATGCCCCCCAATACGCGGTCCCGGCTCTCAACAACCGGGGTACGGTGTATTGGACCCTGAAACGCTACAACGAAGCCATTGAGGATTTCAGCCAGGCCATTGAAATGGACACTGCCTCGGCCCCGACCTTTATCAACCGGGGAAACGTGTACGCCGATATGAATGAGATGGACAAGGCCATCCAGGATTACACCCAGGCCATCGACCTGGACGCAAATAACGGCCTGGCCTATTCCAATCGGGGCCTGGCATGGAGCGCCCTCAAACGTTTTGACATGGCCATCCCGGATCTGGACAAAGCCATAGAACTGGGCCATGAAGGCATTTACAAAAGCCTCATGAAGCGGGGGGTGATCCGGTTCGGCACCAAGGATTACGAGGGGGCGGTGGAGGATTTTTCCCGGATTATCCAGTTATATCCCGAATTCGCCGAGGCTTTTTATTTTAGGGGCCTGACCTACCAGCAGATGAACGAACCCGCCAAGGCTCAGGAGGATTTCCAAAAAGCCGCGGAATTGCAAAAAGCCGGGCAAGGGCAATGAAGTTTGGTTTTAAAAAAGCCCAAACCATTTTGATGGATGCCCTGGCTTTCCCGATCATATGCCCATTTGGCCGAATTGTTAAAAATGTATTCCCTGGCGAGGTTCAGGGATTGGGCGTTTCGGATCACGTGTTCGTAATAATTGCGTTGCCAGATCGGGCCGGATCGGCTTAATTGGCGGTTGATATCCCTTGTGGAAAGTGATTTGAAGGTTCGAACCACGTCTCCCAAGGTAAAGCCGGGTTGCGCTTCATGGGACATTGTCAATCTATCCTTGCCTGAATCAGGTCTTTCCGCCGAGGATTTATCCAGGGAAAGACGAGCCTTTCCCTGAGGCAGGGCAAGCCCTGCGTCTACATTGCGATGGGAAGGTTTTCGGGAGGATGAAGGGATGCAGGCCCTGGAAACTCCCTCGCCGTTTGGGCCTTGAATCCGATCGGCATTCTTGTCTGCTGATTTGTTTATTGCACCGAAAAAAATCAAAATGCCGTGGACATGGTTGGGCATGATTGTGAACGCATCCAGTTGCAAGCGGGGAAACCGCTCCGGCAATTCATACCAGGCATTATGCACCAACCGCCCGGAATCGTTCAAAACCATTGTCTCCTTCGATATGCGCCCGAAGATACATCTCCGATCCTTAGCGCAAATGGTTATGAAATAGGCTCCTGCCCTGGAATAGTCGTATCTCTTCAAACGGAGGGATCGGAAAGGGCCTGTTTGCCGATTGTCGGCCATGTGCTTTACTCCGTAGTAATTCCAATCGACATAGCCATTCAAAATACCGCAAATGTCACCACAGCAATGTAGCCGCAGGGCTTGCCCTGCCTTGTTCGAAAGGCGCGGATGCCACATGAGCAGATAACTCGTTCTTGTCACGGAAGATCCCATATATAATTCATATTACCATTTTAACACCACTAAATCAAATACACTTATGCCTATCAAAATTGACTCCTAATAGCCCAAAAAAATTTCCATGCTGAGCTCCGGCGAAGATTCGCGCCGAATTCAACCCCATGCCAATGAGAGGCAAATCCGGATTCAATTTTTGCAGGGCAAGCCCTGCGTCTACATTGCGATGGGAAGGATTTTGGGCAGATGAAGGGACAGGCCCTGGAAACACCCCTCGCCTTTCGCGCCTTGAAACGAATCGACATTACTATCTATTGATTTCACTATTTTGATGATTATGCAAAAAGTCATTTTTTTTGAAAAATCGCACCTAATATAATCAGCAGGTTGCGATATGCAAACACGTCATTTTTAAGCCTTTTACCGGGCCATCTATTTTGACAGAAAAAATCAGGATGCCGTGAACATGCTTCGGCATGATTGTGAACGCATCCAGTTGCAGGCGGGGAAACCGCTCCGGGAATTCATACCAGGCATTATGCACCAACCGCCCGGAATCGTCCAAAACCATTGTCTCCTTCGATATATGCCCGAAGATACATCTCCGATCCTTGGCGCAAATGGTTATGAAATAGGCTCCCGCGCGGGAATAGTCGGATCTCTTTAAACGGAGGGAACGGTAAGGGCCTGTTAACCGATTGTCGGCCATGTGCTTTACCCCCTATGAATTCCAACAGGCATAGCCGCCCGAAACACCGCGAATTTCACCACAGCAATGTAGCCGCAGGGCTTGCCCTGCCCCGAGGATTGGGGGACCAAACCACAGGGCGCAGCAAGCGGCGCCCCTACGCAGACTTTCGAACGAAAAAACGTACTGCTCGGAAGACCTCCTATTCGGATGGAACACCCTTTTTCAGCTTTCCGCTGTTTTGCTTTTAATGGGCTTCGGCCCAGCTTTTTCCCGACTCGATATTGACCTTCAGCTCAACATCCATATCCCACACCCCTTCCATGAGTTGTTCCGCCAAAATCTGAGCCTGAAAAATCTCTTCGGGCGGGGATTCGAAAACCAATTCATCGTGGACAGTCAGCAGCATTTTTGTCTGCATGCCCTTTTCCTCCAGGGCGTTTTGAACCCGGATCATGGCGATCTTGATAAGATCTGCAGCGGTTCCCTGGATGGGGGTGTTTACGGCGATGCGTTCGGCAGCCTCCTGCAAGACCCTGTTTTTGGCATTGATGTCCGGCAGGGGCCTTGTGCGGCCCGCCAGGGTTTTGGTCATACCGGTTTCGTGGGCCTGGGCGATGGTTCTGTCGATGAATTCCTTCACGCCCTTGTAGGAGATGAAATAGTTGTCGATGTACCGTTGGGCGGTCTTGCGGCTGACACCGATTTCGTTGGAAAGGCGAAAAGCCCCCATGCCGTAGATAATCCCGAAATTGATGGCCTTGGCCTGCCGCCGCATTTCATCGGTGACAAACTCGGGGAACAGTTCAAACACTTCCGAGGCTGTGCGCGTATGAATGTCCTCTCCCTGCTGAAACAATTCAATGAGAAATTTGTCCTGGGATAAATGGGCCAGGATGCGTAGCTCGATTTGGGAATAGTCCGCGCAAAGCATTTCCCACCCCGGCCTGGGCACAAAAGCCTCCCGGATGCGTTTTCCCTCGGGGGTGCGTATGGGGATATTCTGCAAATTGGGATTGCTGGAGCTCAGCCTGCCCGTGGCGGTCACGTTCTGGTTGAACGAGGTGTGGACCCGCCCGGTTTCCGGGTGAATCAGGGAGGCCAGAGCGTCCACGTAGGTGCTTTTCAGCTTGGCCACGGTCCTGTGACGAAGAATGAGGGCGGGCAACTCGTGCTTGGACGCCAGAGTAGTTAGGACGTTGACGTCCGTGGAATACCCGGTTTTCTTTTTGGTTTTCTTTTGGGTGGGCAGACCCAGTTTTTCAAAAAGGATCTGTCCCAGTTGCTGGGGCGATGCAATATTGAACTCCTCGCCCGCCATCAGGTAGATTTCCTTTTCCGATTTTTCCAGTTCTATCTGGAATTCCGTGGACAGGGCCTGGAGTTGGTCCGGGTCCACGGTAATGCCTTCCATCTCCATTTTTACCAGGACGCTGACCAGGGGCATTTCCATGGTTTCAAAAAGTTCCAGAAGGCCGTTTTCCTCCAGTTTGGGTTTGAGAATACCAAAAATCTGGAAAGTGACGTCGGCGTCCTCGCAGGCGTAGGGCACTGCTTGTTCCAGGGGCACCTGGTTAAAGGTGATGGCCTTGGCGCCTTTGCCGCATACTTCCTCGTAGGAGATCATGCGGTGGTTCAGGAGGTCCATGGCGATCTGGTCCAGGCCGTGGCTCCTGTGGGACGGATTGAGGAGGTACGAGGCCACCATGGTGTCAAAGAAAACCCCCTGGAGATCCACCCCATGCCGCGCCAGGATAATCCAGTCGTATTTGATGTTCTGGCCTACCTTGGCGATTTTCGGGTTAGCCAGGACCGGACCCAGGATGTCCACGGCCTCCTTGACGGACAGGTGATCCGGGGCGCCGAAATAATCATGGGCGCAGGGCACGTAATAAGCCTTGTCCGGCTCATAGGAAAAGGACATGCCCACCAGGGCTGCCCGCATGGGATCAATGCCCGTGGTTTCCGTATCCACCGCAAAAATGCCCGCCTTTTCCAGGTTGGCGGCCAGTGTTTTGAGATCCTCAGCCTTGGTGATGGCGATGTATTCTTTTTTGCTGAGGTCGGTTTTTACCGGATAGGCCTTAACCAGATCCCTGAATTCCAGTTCGGAAAAGAGTTTGGCTAGTTTTGGGGAATCCGGTTCTGACAGGAGGAAGAATTCGGGGTTAAAATCCACGGGGGAATGGGTGTCGATTGTCACCAGCTTGCGGCTTAAATAGGCCTCCTCTTTGAATTTCAGGAGGTTTTCCTTTTGTTTTTTCTTGGTTATGGCGTCTATGTTTTCGTAAACCCCTTCCAGGCTTCCGAATTCCTGGATGAGGGCGATGGCCGTTTTCGGCCCGATGCCCGCGACGCCGGGGATATTGTCCGAAGTGTCTCCGGAAAGGGCCATGACTTCGATAAGGCTTTGCGGCTCCAGACCCGTGGTCTCCTTAATGCTTTCCACGGTGCGGGTTTCGTCCTTCATGGGGTCCCACACCACGGATTTGTGGGTGACCAGTTGGTTGAAGTCCTTGTCGCTAGTGACCATGACCACCATAAATCCTGCTTCTTCCGCCTGCCGGGCCAGGGCGCCTATAAGGTCGTCGGCCTCAAAGCCCTGCATTTCCAGCATAGGCATGTTAAAGGCCCGGGTGACGTCCTTGATATAAGGAATTTGAACGACCAGGGCTTCGTCCATGGCAGAACGGTTGGCTTTATAGTCCTGGAACATGTCATGGCGAAAGGTGGGGCCTTTGGCGTCAAATACCATGGCGGCATATTCGGGTTTTTTGTCAGCCACCAATTTGAGCATCATTTTGGTGAACCCAAAAATGGCGTTGGTTGGCAGCCCCCGGGAGTTGGAAAGGTCCCGGACCACGTGGAAAGCCCGATGGATGAAGGCGCTTCCGTCAACAAGATATATGGTTTTCATGCAGTCTCCGTGGCAGGCGAGGGTTTAGAGGCCCAGGTCGTCCGATATTGTTTTCATGGCTTCAAGGCCTAATGCGCAGAACTCGGCAATGGGAATGCCAATGACTTCGCACTCCATCACGCATTCCCGGCTGACTGTCCTGGCAAAAGCGTTCTGCTTCATGCGTTTGGCGACGCTTTTGGCTTTGACGCTGGCCAGTTTCTTGTCCGGCTGGACCAGGGCCGTGGCGGCGATCAGGCCTGTAATGCTTTCGGCGCAGGCAAGGGCGTGTTCAAATTGGGTGGTCCGTTCCAGGCCCAGGCCTTCAGCATTGTGTTTGGCGATGACCTCAATCAAAGTTGGCGAGCAGCCTTTGGCTTCCAGGATTTCCCCGGCTTTTTTTCCGTGCACGGACATGTCTTCGCCAATGATTTCATAATCCAGATCATGGAGGAGTCCTGACAAGCCCCACAATTCCTCATCCTGGGAAAAACGACGGGCCAGCGCCCGCATAATGGCTTCGGAAGCCAGGCAATGGCCCACGGTTTTTTCGTTCTGAACATATTCCCTTAAAAGGGAAAGAGCCTCTTCCCGGGAAATCCCCACACTTTCCTTACTTGACATTGTACGCCTCCTTATTTAACTTTTCGGGGCAGGCTATCATCTGTTGTTCAAAAGTACAAGATCCGTGTTATACAGTGCTTTAACACGGGAGATTTGGGACAATGAACGAAAAGAAAAAGAGCGCCTACCGGCTGAAACGTGAGGCACGGGGCCACATATGCTCCTGCTGTAAAGCGGAAACAGAGTTCAACTGGACCTGCCGGTGCGGGTTCCAGATTTGCCAAAACTGCATGGAAGAGAATTTTTGGGGCATGTCCTGCAACGGGATCACCTGGCAGTGCCCGGACTGCGGGGGACAGAACGGATTCGGAAACCAGTAAAACCCTTGAATGCCCATGTATGGGCCATTCTGTTGACTTCAGAGGAAAACGCCATGGAATGTAAAAAGGAAAAAAATCTGGAACGATGCACCTGCACCTATTCTTCCTGCGCCAAGCAGGGCATTTGTTGCGAATGCATTGCCTATCATTTGAAAAGCAGGCAATTGCCAGGCTGCGCCTTTCCCCCGGATGCGGAAGCCACCTAT
Organism: Desulfatibacillum sp.; assembly: GCA_016342355.1. Classification (GTDB taxonomy): domain Bacteria; phylum Desulfobacterota; class Desulfobacteria; order Desulfobacterales; family Desulfatibacillaceae; genus Desulfatibacillum. The sequence goes on along the minus strand of JAEINP010000053.1, from coordinate 13,403 downwards.
GACCGCTCCTTCGAGCATTTTGCCCGACTGGTAACAGCCGGAAAAATTTAACTTTTTGGGTTTGCTGAAATAGCCACTTTTACAGATTCCCCAAAGTTGGGGCGGCATGTTTTTCGCAAGGCTCCATTAGGCCGTGACGAAGCAACCATGTCACTCTAGTTCGGATAAACATCTGACATTAAAGCAATCAACATGCATGGCCGATAGTAATTACAGGCCTGGGGCTTGTAAAATGCCTGGGAGAAATTGGAGCAAAACCGAGATAGGACTTTACAAGCCCAAGTAATCATGATAGGCAAGTTTCCTTTTCGGTTGAGGCTGCTATTTTGGTTCGAGTTTAAAAGTTCAGGATTTCGAGGTATTGCTATGAAGAAAAAAGACCTGGAAATGTTCAGAAAGCTGCTCGAAGATCAATTACATGAGTTGCTGCATTACGCCGGTGACACTGTGACGGATATGTCCGAGCGCAAGGAAAATTTTCCCGACCCCACCGATCGCGCTTCCGTTGAGACGGACCGTAATTTTATGCTCAGGATTCGTGACAGAGAAAGCAAACTTATCAAAAAAATCCGCAAAACCCTGGATAGAATTGATACTGGAGAATTTGGCATTTGTGAGGAATGCGGCGAAGATATCTCCGTTGAACGTCTAAAGGCCAGGCCTGTTACGACCCAATGCATAGACTGTAAAACCAAGGCCGAAGCCAGGGAGAGAGCCCTTGGCATATAGGGATGGCCGGATAGACCTGCATATCCACTCCACTGCCTCAGATGGCACGCTTACTCCCGGGGAGATTCTGGCAACCGCCCAAGGCCTTGGCATGTATGCGATTGCCATCACGGATCATGATACCATAGACGGAACCAAAGAAGCTCTGGATTCCGGGATTCCTCCCGGATTGCAGTTTGTCACCGGAGTGGAGATTTCTGCAGACATCCCGTCTTCCTTTCCTTCCAAGGGAAGTCTTCATATCCTGGGATATTTTATCGATCTTCAGGAGTCCGAGCTCGAAAGGGCGCTTAAGGTGCTTCAGGACGCCAGGGCGGACCGGAACCCTAAAATCATCAGAAAATTGCAAGGTTTGGGCCTGGATGTCACCCTGGCCGAGGCGGAAGAGATTTCCGGCGGCGGACAGGTTGGCAGGCCTCACATTGCCCAGGTTCTGGTGCGCAAGGGCATGGTCAACACCACCCGGGAAGCCTTTGACTATTATCTTGCCAAGGATCAGGCCGCCTATGTGGGGAAATATCGCCTATCGGCCCAAAAGGCCATAGAACTCATCCTACAGGCCGGTGGCCTGCCTGTTTGCGCCCATCCGTTTTCCCTTGATTTTTCTCCTGAAAAGGCTTTGGACTTTTTAGCCCAGCTTAAAGAGTGGGGCCTTGCCGGGCTGGAAGTGTATTATCCTCAGCACGGGCCGGACCTGGTGTCCCGGTATTTTGCCATGGCCAAAAAGCTGAACCTGCTGATCACCGGGGGCTCGGATTTTCATGGGGCAAGCAAGCCGGACATACAAATTGGAACGGGAAAAGGCGATCTGTTTGTTCCTTCGGAGTTATACGAACGTATGGCGGAGTTTCATCGGGAACAGGCAACATGTCAAAGTGCGCCCGTGGAAATCATTCCTGGAAAAGATCTTTCCGTCCTGGAGAAGTCTTTGAATTACAGCTTCCGCAATAAGGAATGGTTGCTGGAAGCCATGTGCCACAGCTCTTATGTGAACGAACATCCGGAGTGCGCCTGGTCCCATAATGAACGCCTGGAGTTTTTGGGCGACGCGGTGTTGAACCTGGTGGTGAGCGACATGCTTATGACCAAATACGCCAAAAACCGGGAAGGAGACCTTTCCCGCCTGCGCGCCAGTTTAGTCAACGAGGGACAATTGGCGGAAATTGCCCGGGGCCTGGGAATCGGCCAGCACATTCTCCTTGGCAAAGGGGAAGCCCGGGGCCGGGGATGGGACAAGAATTCCATACTTGCAGACAGCCTGGAAGCGGTTTTCGGTGCCATTTATTCAGACACGGGATACAAAGGGGCATTTAAAACGGTTCAGGCCCTGATTGCCCCCCTTATTCCCAAAGAACCCGCCGTGGCCAACACCTTGGACTACAAAACACGGCTTCAGGAATTCTCCCAGTCACAACTGCGTACGACGCCCAGCTACGAGTTGATTCGGGAATTCGGCCCGGACCACGAAAAAATCTTCATTGCCAAAGTAATCGTGAATGACGAGTATTCCTCCGAAGGCCAGGGACGGAGCAAAAAGGCCGCCGAACAGGATGCCGCCTGCAATGCGTTAATTTTGCTTGGGCAGGAAGATCCTGTCTGATTGCTCTGACGCCGAATCCTCAATTTTTTTTCTGTTGTTCCCTAAGCACCGACAATAAATCCGCCATATCCTTTGGCAGGGACGCTGTACAGGTGAGCCTCTCCCCGGATACGGGATGGTTAAATTGAATGATGTGCGCGTGGAGCATCTGGCGTTCCGGGACTGGAAGTTTTCCCTGCAGTGAGGCAGGCAAGCGCCCTCGTTTTTTTCTGCCGCCGTACACAGGGTCCCCAATGGCCGGATGGTGCAGGGCGGCCAAATGCACCCTTATCTGATGGGTTCTGCCTGTCTTGATTGCCACTTCCACAAAGGTGGCGTCCTGAAATCGTTCCCTTACTTTCCATAGGCTAAGGGCCTCCCGGCCGCGTGCCGGGGTGGACACATGCATGCGCTTGCGGTCTGACGGATGTCTTCCTATGGGCAGGTCCACTTTTCCCGTGTCTTCCTTGATCACCCCATGGGCCAGGGCAAGATACATTTTATCCATGGTCCGATTGGCAAACTGGTGCGCCAGGCCAAGGTGAGCAAGGTCGTTTTTGGCGATCAGAATAACCCCCGAGGTGTCCTTATCCAGCCTGTGGACTATACCTGGTCTTTGCACCCCCCCTATACCGGAAAGATCTTTACAGTGGTACAGGAGGGCGTTTACAAGGGTATTGTGTCCATGGCCAGGCCCCGGATGCACCACCAAGCCTGGCGCCTTGTTAACCACCACGATATCCTTATCTTCAAAAAGAATATCCAGGTCCATGTCCTGGGGCAGAATGTCCGAGGTTTCCGGTTCCGGCACCACTATGCATATGGTTTGTCCGGCTTTAAGGGTATAGGCCGGTTTTTTGATTTGGTTATCAACGGTGATCTGGCCTTGTTTGATGAGGCGCAAACAGGCATTGCGGGACAGGGTGGAACAACGAACAGGGACAAAAGCGTCAAGCCTTTGTCCCTGTTCCGTATCATTTACAATAAATTGGTGGGATTGAACACCCGTCATGGGTTTAATCCTCCCCCCGGAAAGTGGAACCGAGAGGGCTGAGCTCTGAATGGGACCCGAACCGGAGAGAATCAGGATTCCAGTAAGGATTCGATTTCCGACATTATGACTTCTTCGGCGCAGGATTTGGCAATGGAAAGTTCCTTGAGCAGAAGGGTTTGGGCCGTATCCAAAAGTTTGCGTTCTCCAAAGGAGAGGTCTTTGGTGACTTTAAGCAGGTAAAGATCCCGGAATACGCCTGCGACTTCAAAAAGGCTTCCCGTTTTGATCTTTTCCATATAGTCCCGGTAACGGCGATTCCAGGTCTGATTGTCGGGAGGAATTTCCTTTTCTCCCAGGATTGCGTACACTTGTGACACGTCATCCTTGGCTATGACTTCCCGCAGGCCCACAGATTCCACATTTTGGGTAGGGATCATAATGACCATGTCGTTTTCCAGGATGCGCATAATATAAAAACTTTGCTTTTCTCCGCCAATGGTGCGGGTCTCCACTGCTTCGATGCGGCCCACGCCGTGAGCAGGATAAACGGCCAGGTCGTTGACGGAAAAGGAATATTCCTCCGAAGGTTCCTGGATTGTATTTACCTGCAGATTCTCGCTCATTATATCCACCTAAATTTTACCGTTCGCATTAAAATACAAGAGGCTTCCTATTCCCATCCTCCGGAATCCGAAGCCCACTCTTCCCGTTTCCATAAACGGGTCGCCAGTTCATACCGGCCTACCAGAATATATATATATCATAAAAAATGAATAGATGCAACAGTCGGAAAATATCCGCAATAAATAGGGGGCGATGGGGATGACAAAAAAGGGGCCGATGCGCAAGGCATCGGCCCCCGGGTACTGCTTATACTGCGATCAAGCGTGTTCGTCCTGCGGGTGCGATTAAACCAGGAAAGGCACCATAAGCAGAGCAACAACGTTCAGGATCTTGATCATGGGGTTGACGGCCGGGCCAGCGGTGTCCTTGTAGGGGTCGCCTACGGTGTCGCCGGTGACAGCAGCTTTATGGGCGTCAGAGCCCTTGCCGCCCAGGTGGCCGTCTTCGATGTATTTCTTAGCATTGTCCCATGCGGCGCCGCCCGTGGTCATGGAGATAGCCACGAACAGACCGGTGATGATGGAACCAATCAACAGACCGCCCAGAGCAACCTTGCCAAGGAGCAGGCCAACAACAACAGGAGCCAGCACGGGCAGCAGAGCGGGAACCATCATCTCTTTCAGAGCGAAAGTGGTGACGATGTCAACGCAAGCAGCGTAATCGGGCTTGGCGGTGCCTTCCATGATGCCGGGGATTTCGCGGAACTGACGGCGAACTTCCTCAACAACAGCGCCACCGGCGCGGCCAACAGCCATCATGGCCATGGAAGCGAACAGGTAAGGCAGCAGACCACCGAGGAACAGGCCAATGATAACATTCACGTCGGACAGGTCAAAAGCGATTTTTGCAGCGCCTTCGCCGCCACGAATCTGGAATTCAAACACGTAGGAAGCGAACAGAACCAGAGCAGCCAAACCGGCGGAGCCGATGGCGTAACCCTTGGTGACAGCCTTGGTGGTGTTACCCACAGCGTCCAGGGGGTCGGTGACGGCGCGGACGGATTCGTCCATTTCAGCCATTTCAGCGATGCCGCCGGCATTGTCGGTGATGGGGCCGTATGCGTCAACAGCAATAACCATACCGGTCATGGACAGCATGGACATGGCAGCCATGGCGATGCCGTACAGGCCTGCAAAATGATTAGCGATGAAGATACCGACGCAGATGGCGATAACAGGAGCAGCAGTCGCCTGCATGGACACGCCGAGACCAGCAATGATGTTGGTGCCATGGCCGGTAACGGAAGCCTGGGCAACAGTCTTAACAGGGGTGTAGATGCCGGTGTAGTATTCGGTGATGATCACGATGAGAACCGTGAGCACCAGTCCGACCAAGGTGGCGTAGAAAATGTTCATTGCAGCAGGGAGGTCCTTGCCGCCGACCCACACTTCGTTAATGATGAAGTAAAAAGCAATACCGGCCAGGATAGCAGCGCCGAACATGCCTTTGTACAGGGCGCCCATGATGTATTCGCTGTTGGTGCCAAGACGCACAAAGAAAATGGCGATGGCGGAAGCGAAAATGGAGATGGCGCCCAGGATCAGGGGGAAGGTGGTGGCCAGAGCGAAATCAGGGTACAGCAGATGGCCAAGCAGCATAGCGGCCACAGCAGTTACGCCGTAGGTTTCGAAAAGGTCAGCAGCCATACCGGCGCAGTCACCAACGTTGTCGCCGACGTTGTCAGCGATAACGGCGGGGTTGCGCGGGTCGTCTTCGGGAATTCCAACTTCAACCTTACCAACAAGGTCAGCGCCCACGTCGGCGCCCTTGGTGAAGATACCGCCACCCAGGCGGGCGAAGATGGAGATCAAGCTTCCACCAAAACCCAGGGCGACCAGGGATACAACGTCATGGGTGAAGGCATAGTAGCCGGCGACAGCGGCCAGAGCCAAAGAGGCGACCATCATGCCGGTCACTGCTCCGCCGCGGAAAGCCAGGCCGAGTGCGGCTGACAGGCCCTTTTTAGCAGCTTCGGCAACGCGTACGTTGGCAATAACCGAAACCCTCATGCCGACATAACCGGCGATGAAGGAAGCAACGGCGCCAACCAGGAAGCCTATAGCAGCCTTGGAACCCAAGGTGAAAAAGATAACCACGAAAATAACAACGCCCACCGCGCCCATGCTTTTGAGCTGACGGTTCAGGTAAGCGATAGCGCCTTCCTTGATAGCGTCGGCGATGTCGGTCATTTTCTTATCGCCAGCCGGTGCATTCTTTACAGTGATTGCGAGCAGAGCCGCAAAACCGACCCCCATCAGACCTACGATGGCGCAGTAAAGGGGTATGTTTTTCATAAAAACGTCCAAAAATGCCATTACTTCCTCCCTCGTGTTCCTGCCATTGAAAATACCGGAGTCCTAACAGCAAGTGCCCGGACACGACGGGGCGCTGCAGGACGTTGGTGTTTCTCAGGCCGTAATTTGTTGGTTATTAAATAAGTTCATTCCCTCCAGGACTCCTTCCCGAAGGATCGTTTCCACTGCGTCTCCGGCAAGTGCAAGCAATTTACCGAGGACAAAACTTTCTTTGGCGTCAAACCTGCCCAAAACATGATCAATTACTGGATTTCCGGCAGGGGGCCGCCCAATTCCTACGCGGAGCCGGGGAAAATCCCCGTCACCAAAAGACTGGATCAGCGATTGAATCCCTTTATGTCCGCCGTGCCCTCCTTTCGTTTTAATTTTAATCTTTCCAAAGGGAAGGTCCAGGTCATCGTGAATGACCAGCACCTGGCCCCTGTCTATTCCGTACTGCATGGCGATCTCCCAAATGGGAGGACCGCTTAAATTCATATATGATTGCGGTTTGACCACCCCAACCGGCACGTTTCCGGTTTTTCCAACTCCCCAAATCCGGTTGCCTTGGGCAGCAAACTCAACCCGCAATCTTTCGCCCAACAGGTCTGCTACCATAAAACCGATGTTATGGCGGGTTTGGGCGTATTTCTCGCCAGGGTTGCCCAGGCCTGCCACCAACCAGGTTTCCGGTTTATGCAGGCCCTGGAAGGCTTGATCAGTCTCCGGAGAAGACTTCCCTGCCAGTTTGCGAAAAATTTCACGTTTCAAAAACGAAAAAAAAGGCATGCCGCCTCAGCTGTATATCAGGCGTCCGAACCCGTCTTATTCTGCTTCAGTTTCAGTTGCAGCCACAGCCACAGCTTCTTCTTCCTCTTCTTCGCCCTCACCACCAACTGTAGCGGCAGTCGGAGCAACCAGGGTCACCACCGTAAAATTCGCGCTTTCAGGAAAATGAACGCCCTCGCCTACAGGAATGTCGGACAGGTGGATAGCTTCGCCCACTTCCAGGTTGGTCACGTCCAGAACGAACTCCTCGGGAATGTTTCCGGGGAAGCAGATGACTTCCAGTTCCCGGCGGATAACCTGTAGCATTCCTCCTTCTTCCACGCCCTTACATTTGCCTTCCAGGACCACGGGCACGAAAACATGAAGTTTCCGGTCCATGCTGATTTCATAAAAATCTGCATGGAGTAAGCGCTGGTTCAAATTGTTGCGCTGCAATTCCTTGATCATGGCCTTGCGAGGGGTTTCGGCGCCTTCGATTTGGAGATTGAACATAATCTGGCTGGACCCGACACCCTGCAATATATCCGCAAGTTCCTTATGGGAGACACTAATGGACACGGGTTCTGTATTGGGTCCGTAGAGCACGGCCGGAATGAAGCCTTCCCGCCTCAAGGCGCGTGCAGGGCTATTGCCCCTTGTGCTTCTTGGGCTGGCATTTAAGTCTTGAGTTTTCAAGGATACTACCTCCGATTAAAGTATTATACGAAAAGGTGGCTCACCGAATCGCCTGTGTGGCTTCTAATTATGGCTTCACCCACCACATCGGCAATGGAAAGAACCCGAATTTTGTCCACCTGACTGGCTGCCTCTCCCAGAGGGACCGTGTCGGTCACCACCAGACTTTTGAGGGCTGAATTTTTAACCCGGTCCACGGCTGGGCCCGAGAGAACGGCATGGGAGGCATAGGCATGCACTTCCTTGGCTCCCTTTTCCGCCAGGGCTTTGGCCGCTTGAGTCAGGGTTCCGGCAGTATCCACCATATCATCCAACAAAATTGCAACCTTACCCTGAACGTTACCTATGACGTTCATGGCTTCCACTTGATTAGGAGCAGGGCGCCGCTTGTCTACAATGGCAAGGTCCGCGCTCATGCGCTTGGCAAAAGCCCGGGCTCTTTCCACGCCTCCGGCATCAGGACTGACGATGACTATTTCATGGTCGTAGGATTTTTTCATGTCCCGCAAAAGCACGGGAGCGGCAAAGAGATTGTCCACGGGAATACCAAAAAAGCCCTGAATCTGTCCGGCATGGAGGTCCATGGTAATAATCCGGTTGGCGCCCGCTGTTTCCAGGCAGTCGGCAACCAGTTTGGCGCTGATCGGGGCCCTGGGCGCCACCTTTTTGTCCTGTCTGGCATATCCATAATAGGGCATGACCGCCGTGATGCGTTTGGCTGACGCCCGTTTAAAAGCGTCAATCAAAAGAAACAATTCCATGAGGGAATCGTTGACCGGACAACAGGTGGATTGAACGACAAAAACATCCTTGCTGCGGACGTTATCCCGGATTTCTATTTGAATTTCGCCGTCTGAAAAGGTTTTCACCACAGCATCGCCCAGAGGCTTCTCAAGATACCCGCATATTTTCCTGGCCAGACCAAGGTTTGAATTTCCCGCGAAGATCTGAAGATCGTTCATATCGTCCCTTTTTTCCGGCCCTTTTAAGCCGATGCCGCCTTCTTGCTTGTCCACAAACACGGCCCTGTCATCTTGCCGATAACAAGGCCTGTGGCGCGCAGAGGATTCTCAACTCGCCGAGTGCCTTGGGGGGCGGCCATGTGTCCGTCCCGGAATCCGGCTTTTTGCAGGTTCCCCGCGTAACACGCTCCCTTAGGGCGCGTGTGCAACGAATTGAATGGCAGGGGCGGGAGGATTCGAACCCCCGAATGCATGGACCAAAACCATGTGTCTTACCGCTTGACGACGCCCCTGCGAGCTATAACCATATTTAGATTTGCCGATTCAAGCAGGACTCCCTGCCATTTCAGCGGCAAAAGTACTTTATACTATCAACTGACAGGAAAAAACCTGCCAATCAGGATGTTGCCTTTCCAGGCTGAGCCGGGTTTCTCTTGCCCCGGCGTGCTCCCGAAACAGGCCGAAAACCGAACTTCCGCTCCCGGACATAAGCACTCCTTTTGCTTCTGTTTGCAAAAGAGCCTTACGGGCATCATCAATTCCTGGATACTCTTCGAGGGCCGGTCTTTCAAGATCATTGCATAGCAGACCTTCGATGTAAGACTGGTCCCCCGTCAAGACAGGCACCCTATGAATTTTTTTGCACCTTGTCAACGCCAAATTGCACTTTTTGTATACCCTGGCCGTGGATGCCTCAATAGCGGGAAACACAACCACAATATGGTGTGGATAAAGACCGGTAACCAAATCAATACCTTCCCCGGTACCGGTTATCCACGCAGGCCTGCCGTAAACAAAAAAAGGCACATCCGATCCAATGCGTGCGCCCATGGCCGCCAGGTTTTCCAGGGAAAAAGGCTCCCCCAAAAGGGTATTAAGCCCCTGGAGGACGCTTGCCGCGTTGCTGCTGCCCCCGCCCAGGCCTGCTCCTGCAGGAATCTTCTTATCCAGGGTGATTAAAAGACCTGGCCCCGGGCCGAACTCCTGGAAAAAAAGAGTCGCGGCCCTGTGAGCCAGGTTTGTCTCATCCTGGGGAATCCCCGGGGTATTGCACCGGACGCGGACACCCTGCCCTCCCGGTTCCAGGGTCACGGTGTCCCAGAGGCTGATGGGACACATGAGAGACTCGATCTCATGATACCCGTCCGGCCTTTTGCCGCAAATACGCAGGGTCAGATTGACCTTGGCAGGGGATATGATTTCCATCCGATCAGCCACGGAGCATCCCTGTTTGCTATTTTCTGGCCAGGGCCACATAGCGCATACGCAGATCATACAGGACATTGCGCAAAAGCTGGCTTTCGTCCTCAGCCAAATTCCCCTTGGTCTTTTCCTCCAACATGGCCAGGATGTCAATAGTTTGCCTTGCCACAGGTAAATTGACCGCTTTTTCCCCGGTTCCCGGGTCCCCAATCTCTCCCAGGTACATGAACACCGAAGAACTGAGGGAAATCACAAAGGTGGAGAAATTGACCTGGGGCAATGCCTGGCCAGGCCCTGTTCCGGCGGACCTATACTCCCGCCTTGCCTGGGTTTCCTCTGATTTCGGCTCTGCGGCCCCTGGTTCGCCAGGGGCGGTTTCCGCGTCCTTCCGGACGGATTCTTCCGTCTCTGGTTCCTGGGACGTTGAAAAGCGCCTGTCACGAACCTCAAAACCCTTGTCATCCGTCATGAAGCACACTCCCCTTAACCGAGTTTAAAGTTCCACCGTGATCACGGAATTGACCAACGGGAGTTCCCGTAATTTTTGCACCACATTGTCCGGAGTTTCCGTTTCGGTTTCCATAACGATGAAATTCCGGTTTCCGTCCACTTCCTGGCCCACCTGCATCCGGGCGATATTGACTCCCGCCTCTCCAAGAGTCGTGCCCACACTGCCAATGGCGCCTGGTTTATCAATATTGTGGATGAGCAGCACATGTCCCTCGGGGACCATTTCCACCCGAAAGTTGTCGATGCGCACGATCTTGGGTTCGGCTTTGCCGTAGATGGTGCCGGACACGGTATGGGTGGAGGTTTCGGACTTGGCAATAACCCTGATGAGGCTGTTGAAGTCCGCGGAATCCGCCTGGGTGGTCTCCGTGACGCTCACACCCCGTTCCTGGGCCAGTATGCCTGCATTGACAAAGTTTACATCGTCCTTGAGGGCCGGGGTCAGGAATCCCTTGAGAATGGCCGTGGTGACCGGAGACAGGTCCATGCCGCGGAAATCCCCTTTGTATTCTATGCTGATGGCTTTGACCGGGCCTTCGGCCAACTGAGCCTGGAGGCAGCCCATGCGGTCGCCCAGGGTCAGGAGAGGCTTGAGTTTTTCCAGGAGATCCCCGGTAACGGACGGAGCATTCACCGCATTGATAACCGTGCCGGTCTGGAGATAGGCAATGATTTGTTCGGCCACGGCCACGGCAACGTTGGTTTGGGCTTCCGCGGTGGAGGCGCCCAGATGGGGGGTGCAGATGACGTTGTCCAGCTCGAACAGGGGAATGATTCCTGGAGGTTCGGTGGCGAAAACGTCCAGGGCGGCCCCGGCCACTTTGCCTTCCTTGATGGCATCGTACAGGTCTGCCTCGTCCACAATGCCGCCGCGGGCGCAGTTGATAATCATGACGCCCTTTTTCATCTTGTCAAACACCGCCTTGTTCAAAAGGCCGGTGGTTTCCTTGAGTTTGGGGACATGGACGGTCACATAGTCGGAACGCTCGTACAGTTCGTCCAGGCTCACGGCCTCGAAGCCTGCTTTTTCAATACGTTCGGGAGTGATGTGCGGGTCCGCCACGATTACGTTCATTCTCAGGCCCCTGGCGCGGTCCGCCACAATGGAGCCGATGTTGCCGAATCCGATGACGCCCAGGGTCTTGTTGAAAATTTCTTTGCCCTGAAGCAATTTCTTGTCCCATTGACCGGCCTTGAGAGTGGCCGTTCCCTTGGGAATGTTCCTGGTCAGGGAGAGCATCATGGAAATGGCGTGCTCGGCCGTGGTGACCACGTTTCCGCCGGGGGTGTTCATGACCACCACGCCCCTTTTGGAGGCGGCGGGGATGTCCACGTTGTCCAGGCCTATGCCGGCCCGGCCCACAACCTTCAGGTTGGTGGCTGCGCCCAGAATTTCTTCAGTCACCTTGGTGGCGCTTCTAATAACCAAGGCGTCGTAGTTCCCGATAATTTTCTTAAGCTCCTCGGGGGCAAGGCCGGTGTTTACGTCCACCTCAATTCCCTGGGCTTCCTCAAAGAGCTTAACGCCCGCATCTCCGAGTTTGTCACTTACAAGTACTTTCATTATTGTCTCCATTATTTCAATATGCCGTGAATTTCCGCCCCGGGGGGCTACCAAAAGCCCGTTTGGGAAAAGTTTGTTATTCTAATAGGATATTTTCCAATGTCAAGGGCAAAGCAACACGCCGGACTCCAATTTTGCTCTTGACACCCCTTAAAGGAACATGTACTCAAGGCGCTACTAAAAGCCAGAGTAATACGGCGCTTAACATTAAGGAAACCATTATACCATGAAAAACAGAATTCACAATTTCAATGCAGGACCGGCTGCCTTGCCTTTGCCGGTTCTTGAAGAAATTCAAGCCGAGATGCTGGACTTCCAGGGCTCGGGCATGTCCATTATGGAAGTCAGCCACCGTTCCAAGTGGTTTGACAACGTGATCAACCAAACCGTGGAAAGAATCACCCGCCTCATGGGCCTGGGAGACGATTTCCAGGTGCTGTTCATGGGCGGCGGCGCCAGCACGCAATTCGCCCTGGTTCCCATGAACCTGCTGCCAGACGCTGGCTCGGCCGATTACGTCAATACCGGCACATGGTCCACCAAGGCCATCAAGGAAGCCCAGAACCTGGGAAAGAAAGTCAACGTGGCCGCCTCGTCCGAGGATCGGAATTTTTGCTATATTCCCAAGGACATCCCCCTGGACCCCAACGCGGCCTACCTGCACATCACTTCCAACAATACTATCAAGGGAACGGCTTACAATGCATTCCCGGATGCCGGAAATGTGCCCCTGATTGCGGATATGTCCTCGGACATCATGAGCAGGCCCATTGACGCCTCCAAGTTCGGCCTTATTTACGCAGGCGCCCAAAAGAATCTGGGACCCGCAGGCGTATGCGTGGCTATTATCCGCAAGGACATGCTGGACAGGGTGCCCAAAGGCCTTCCCTCCATGTTCAAGTACACCACATACGCGGAAAAAAACTCCATGTACAACACCCCCCCATGTTTTGCAATCTATACGGTGGGCCTGGTGTGCAAATGGATTGAGGAAACCGTGGGCGGCCTGGAAAAAATGGAAGCAAGGAACCGGAAAAAATCCGAAACCTTGTACACCATTTTTGATTCCAGCGATTTTTACAAAGGAACAGCCGACGCCGATTCCCGCTCCATGATGAACGTGACCTTCCGTCTTCCCAGCGAAGACCTGGAAAAAGCCTTTGTGGCCCAGGCTCAGGAAAACGGACTGGGAGGCCTTAAGGGCCATCGTTCCGTGGGTGGATGCCGGGCATCCATATACAATCCCACGAGTCAGGAAGGGGTGGAAGCCCTGGTGGATTTCATGAAAGAATTTGAGAAAAAGAACGGCTAAGTTCTTTTTTTCGATTATCGCCAAAAAGGCGATAAGATCGCTTGACATTGAGCGGTCACAGGGGTACAAAGCGTTTTTCGTCGGGGCGTAGCGCAGCCTGGTAGCGCACTTGAATGGGGTTCAAGGGGTCGGAGGTTCAAATCCTCTCGCCCCGACCAAAAAAACAAA
>JAEINP010000052.1 GCA_016342355.1 Desulfatibacillum sp. | reverse complement strand
GGATGAACCATAACCATCGCCAAAAGAAGGACGTGCGGACCACTAAACAATTTTACAGAAAGAATCTTGCTCTATCCTTTTAGATTTAAAAGCTCTTGATCATACTTGAAATTTTCATCACGGTGGCATGACCCTTCGACTATTGGATTAAGAATTTTCACCGCGCCTGTTTTTTCGTAGAATTCGAAAGCCCTGTTAGATCCATAATAAATGTAAATAGATTCATCTTTTTGAATGTTTTTTTCCATGTACTCCAAACTATCCTTTACTTCGTCAAAGTCCCGTGTAAATTGCAAATATAGCGGATAAAACATAATTATAACTGGCAGTATCAACAAAACAACGGGCAATATCGGCAATTTGCTTTTAATGAGCTGAAATAGGTTATACAGCCCAATTGAATAAATAATTATTATTTGCGGTAAAATGAATAACAGAAGCCTTCTTGAAAAAGGATACAAATGGAAAGCAGAGAGGAAAAGTGTGATAAACATGGGTGCTAAACAGAAATATATTACAATATACTTTTTTTGATACAATAAAAAACCGATAGCGCTTAATGAAATTGTTGCCGGGATAAACCAAAAAGGTCCGAAACCTAGCAGATATGCATATATATCCTTTGTTGAAGAAAATAAAAATATGTAAAATTTCGTTGCAAACGGATTTAGCGGCAAAAATGAATTCCCCCAGTACGTTGCCATGAATGCCCGGGTCGGGTGGTTATGGATAAAGAAAAAATAGTAGATGGAGAACGAAGCAGCCCAAAGCATTAAGATGGATAATATTTTGAAGCTCTTTTTCCGGAGCAACTCAAAATACATCAAGTAAACACCAGAAATAAAAAGCATTATTATCGCAGTATTCGAAAACCATAGGGCAATGCCCCCAAAAACCGCAAAAATGACAAGGGACCGGTTATTCAGCACTTTCAGATGCAATAGGTAATAGACAATAACGATAGCAAATAGGACATCTGTTGAATACTGCTTGACCTCGGATGAATACCGCAAAATCGACCATGCTATGCTGAAAATCGCTGTAGCCATAAGCGCAATGACATGGTTTTCAACCAGTTTTTCGGAAAATAAATAGAAGAAAGGTATGGAGGCCAAAAAACAGACCAGGGGGAAAAGTCTTAGCGCCAATTCATTTTCGCCAAACGCCATAACCAACAATTTCTCTACAAATAAAAAACCTATTGGCGCGACCTGATTATAGTCCAAGGCCCTGGCAAGCCCGGCAAAATCCCTGTTGATGATATTTAAAGCCAACGAGGCTTCATCCAACCATAAACTTCGATTCAAAAAAAATTGATAAACAGCCAGGATGGCGCCCCCAACAATGATCGGGAAGAACATGGCCTGAAATTCAAATGAAGCATTTCCACGAACGCATTTTTGCATAATATTTCCAATAGTTGAAACTGCAAATTGAGCAACAGCGAGCGAACAATCCCACGGGTGAATCTATGACACGGTCTTTTAACCGAAACGCGGCGGCGGCTTTGCCAAAAGCCCATACACCGCTTCACAAAACCAAGGCTGCTGGCGCGGTGGACCCTGCTCTCTGCTCATCCAGGCATAAAAAAAATCACATAGTTTGGAGCAAACCGGTTTCAAGCAGTAACAACCCTTGCAAAGAGCACCCAACCTGCCAATTGTTCATGATTTTTAATCGAATATTACCTGGAAATTCCTAACGCGATTCGGTGTGGAAGTCCATAAGTTGATGAAGAATTTGTAGCCAACTACCAGAAACGGAATTCCTTATGGCTGTTCGGATGATGACAGGGACTTGACGCAGTTTCTGCCGGATTTTTTTGCCTTATAGAGGATTTTATCGGCGGCTTTTATGACCTGTTCGGGCTTGGTCATGGCCTTGGTGGGCTCGGCCACGCCAATGCTGACCGTCACCTTGACCCGTTTGGAAGTGGGGGCAGGTCCTTTGCCCCGGCTGTTGGCGGTGGTTGTTTTTCTTCCTTTGCTCCGGACAACAAAGGGTGTGTTTTCAATATCCTGGCGATATTTTTCGATGTGGGGCAGGGCTTCGAAAATTTCCTTGCCCGGAAAGATAGCCGTAAATTCCTCGCCGCCGTACCGGAATGTCCTGGCGCCTCCGCCCATTTTCCCCAGCCTTGTGGCGATCATCTTTAAAACCTGATCCCCGGTTTTATGGCCATAATTATCGTTGAATTTTTTAAAATGGTCGATATCGATCATGGCGATGACGTATTTCTTGCCCAGGTTGAGCATGGTTTCGTTAAGGCTGCGTCTGCCGGGCAAGCCGGTGAGTTCGTCCATATAGGCCATGGAAAAGGAGGCCTCGATGGAGGTGATGAGAAGGATAAGCCCGGCGGTAGAGAAAAAGATCATATAGGCTTCCCGGGAACCCATGGACACCCCAATGAACACGGCGCACAGGGCTCCAAAAAATCCTGTGGCGAGCTGGTCCGGGGCAAAATACAGACGGGCGATAAAAATCACAAAGGACCAGCAAAAAATCACCTGGCCCAGGATGGAAAGGTGATCCATCCCCAAGGGGCCGGGATTGTTGAATAAGGCGTTGAGGTTGGCCTGGAGGTTTGCCAGGCGTTTTCCCAGGTCGGGGGACATTTGCAGGGCGGTCCGGGTGAGGTCGGAAATTCCCGGTTCGCAAAAAATCCAAACTGCCAATACCTGAAAGACCAGGGCGCCCAAAGCCGCCATGCCAAAGCTGGTGAGGAGTCTCCGTTTGGTCAGCAGGCTGAAAAGGAGCAGATTCAGGGGCAGGAGGACAGAAGCCCCCGCTCCCATGGTGATTCCCGGGCCTGCGCCCGTGGCCAACAGGCATCCGTAGGACAAGGCCATGGCCAGGGAGGCCAGGATCATTCCCGTATTGCTGTATCTCCAGCCCATGATGATGCCTGCCCCGAATACGGCGTAGGGAAGCACCGGCAGCAGTTCCAGCAGAGCTCCCGCTTTTTGGGCGTCGCCCACATTTTTAACAAGGTCGGGCCACCACAGGACCATAAAACAGGAAGCAATGATCAAAAGACCTGGGACCAAAAGGGGATAGCCGATTTTCTTGATGGAAAAACCCACACGCATTCTCGCAATAGCCAAGGTTTAAGGCAGGTTTGATAAGATGCCAAGCAAACGTATTCTTTCTTTAGCAGGCCTTGGGTAGGTCTTTCAAGTCCGGACTTTGTTTGTATGCAGATTAGCACAAGTTTTTTGTGTTCTGGAATGTTTCTTGCAAAATGATCCAATATATAATGCTTGCCCCAAGCCCCCATTCCATTTAAGGAGCGACCACCATGCAATTGGATAATGAAACCCTGCAAGATATTGTAATGGCAGTAAAAGAACTACGGCATACTTTTGAATGCGCAAGCCCGGCTCACGAGGATATTGACAGGTCACGGGGCCAAATCGGCGAATTATTGACGACCCTGGAAATGCTCATGGCCGAAGAGCTTATGGAAATCTGTGACAATCTTGCAGTTTTTCTGGAAAATAAAATCGGGAAGAGTCCGGCCCCGGATAATCTTGCCATCATGGCCTGCGCCCTGGAGACCTTCACAGACCACCTGGACAAGGCCCTCACAGGAGATCATGGGGATTATGGCATGGCGGAAGTCCTGGCTATTCTGTCGGGAGAAGCCCCCGTGACCGTTGCGCCTCCCCCCCCGGCGCCGGAAGCCGCTGCTCCCCCTGCAGAAGTGGTGGAAGAAGAACCAGGGGACGGGCTGCCAGACGTGTCTGACATGCTGGAAACCTCCCTGGCCCCTGCTGAACCCACCGCCCCGTCCTCCGCAGCTGGAGATTTCCAGGTTTCATCCCCCGTCGCAACCGATAATGCCCCTGCCGCCGCTCCGCCCGCTCTGGATATCTGGAAAATGGATACAGAGGAGTTTTTTAAGGCTTTTAAGGAGCATCTGAAAAAGGAAGGAGGCGAAATTCATGTGGATGCCCAGGAAGATGGCGAGGAAATGATTACCCTTTCCATACCCCGATCCAAGATCGGAGGCATCCAGGCGGCCTTCACGGGTACTTTGGCGAGCGGCTTGTCACAAGTTCCGTCACCGGATGCAGGCAAGGAAAGCTCCCAGATTGTCAATTCAATGCTGGAATTTATGAAAGCCCTGACCGCAGGGGACATTGATAATGCTGAAAAAATCATAGAAGGCGTCACCAAGGGAACCCCCGACTTTGGTTTGTTCGGGGAAATTGGCCAGATGGCCCGCGCCCTGCATAATTCCCTGAGGGAATTCTCCCAAACTCTGGACCCTGAAATGAAAGGCTTGGTGGAAGACAAGCTGCCAGACTCCAGCCTGCGCCTGGAACACATTATTGAACTGACCGAGAACGCGGCCTCAACCACCATGGACCTCACGGAAGTCATCCAGGAGCGCAACGAAAAGGACATGGCCCTCATGGAAAAACTCAAGGAGTCCTCCGGGGATGTGGAAATCCTCATGGCTTCCATGGATACCATGATGGACTTGGCATTGCAGGAGCAGGAGCAGCCCGCCGCCGGTTCCCTTTCCCTTATGCAGGGGCTTTTGCGCATGGCCAGAAAACAGGTCCTGGCATGCGGAGTCACCACTTCGTCCATTTTGGAGTCCACTGCCCTGACCAACAAGGACCTGGTGGACATTTTCACGGCCCAGGACTACCAGGACCTAACCGGACAGGTCATTCAAAAGGTCATCGTTCTGATCCAGGACCTGGAGAAAAAGCTCCTCAACCTGGTCCTGAAATTTGGGGTCAAGATTTCCAAAGAAGACTCCAAACAGGACACAGAGGAACTTTACGGACCCTCTCATTCCCAGCGGGACGACGCCGTCCATTCTCAGGACGAGGTGGACGCCTTGCTCAAGGAATTCGGCTTTTAACAAAGGCTGGGTTGAATTTGCTCACGGCCCTTGATTTTTTGCTTCGAAAATGTTCAAAAAGGGTCCGTCTCCGGGCATTGATCCCGCAGGCATGTAACAGGGAGACTATACCCCTGCCAGACTATTGAAAAGGGAGCAAAAAACCATGGATATGTCCGATATGAATCGGGATGAAGTATTTTTGTATGTAGAAGGACTGATTAGACAAAAGGGTTATTCCAGCGTCTCGGAAACCTGGCGTCAAATTGCCGCCCGCATTGAAAAGGACGACCCCGAGTTTGCCGATTTTCTGCGCAAGGCCGAAGACCATTGGGACGAGGTAAACTGATCCCCAGCCCGTCTTTTTTTTCCGTTTAAAGTATTTGATGACCAACGGGGGACTGTGCCTTGCTCCAACGCACCTTTATGCACATTCAGGGAATCGGCGAAAAAACCGAACAACGCATTTGGAAAAAGGGCATAGCCACCTGGCAGGACTTCCTCCATTGGCCCGGCCCCGTATTTTCACCGGGCCGGGACCAAGTCATCCGGGCCGCCCTGGAAGAATCCCTGGAGCACCTGGACGACCCGGCCTATTTCAGAAAATGCCTGCCTTCGGGCCAGGCCTGGAGGATGTACCGGCGGTATAAACACAATGCCGTGTTCCTGGATATTGAAACCAGCGGCCTTGACCACGACCTGGACGAAATCACGGTCATCGGCATTTATGACGGCCAAAAGGTTTTTTCCTACGTCAACGGGTTCAATCTTTCGGATTTTGAAATCGATATCGCCCAATACGACCTGGTCATCACCTTTAACGGCGCCATGTTCGACCTGCCCTTTATCAAACGGTCCTTTCCCTCCATCACCCTGCCCCAGGGGCATATCGACCTGCGCTATCCCCTCCAGAAAATAGGGCATAAGGGCGGCCTGAAAAAAATCGAAAAGGAATTAGGGATCAGCCGCGGGGAGGACATCCAAGGCCTTGGCGGCTTGGAGGCGGTGTACCTGTGGAGGGCCTGGCAAAACGGAGACCAATCCGCCCTGGACAAGCTGATTGCCTACAACACCGCCGACATCGTCAACCTCAAGCCCCTCATGGAATTGGCATACGACACCCTTTCCTCGGCGAGCATGAGTCCTTCCCATTAATTCAAAGGTTTACCCGGTGAACTCGGTCCGCTCTATGAGTTCTTCCTGCATATTCCTGTTCAGCTTGACAAAATAGGCATTGTAGCCTGAAATCCTCACGATGAGCCACCGGTAGTCCTCGGGATTGTCCATGGCGTCCCTGAGCATATCCGTAGTGAGTACGTTAAACTGCCACTGCATACCCCCCAGGTCAAAATAACTTTGGAGATAGCTGGTGAAATAGTCCAGGGTTTTGGCGTGGGTATCCCCGGCATGGGGAGCCAGCTTGACGTTGAAGGCGATGTTGTTGGGCATTTTCAAGTGGTCCAGGGCAGCCACGGAACGGATGTTTGGCAAAACCTGATCCGCCGAGCCCGGCGCAGGCGTGAGGCCCGGCGTGAAAGCCTTGCCTTTTTTCCTGCCTGAAGGCAGAGCCCCGGAAAGCATGCCAAAGCCCACATGGTAGCTGATGGACCAGAATCCGGGCCAGTAATTGCCGCCCCGGTAATTTTTCTGGGGTATATACTGGTCGTAGCAAAAATCTATGAGGTCCCGGGCTATGTCAATGGCTTCCTCGTCCCCGGAGCCGAACTTGGGAATCCGGTTCACCCGAGTGTGGATTACATTCGCCTGTCCTTCAAAATCTGATTCCAGGGCATTTAACAGCGTGGGAAAATCCAGGGCCTTTTGCTCGTATATGAGCTTTTTGATGACCATGAGGCTGTCCACCACGTCTGTGAGGGAAACCATAGCCACGCCTGAGGAATTGTACATTGCGCCCCCGTCGATGAGGTCCTTGCCGCTTTCCATGGGGCCTGTACTCATGGCCGAAAGCACCGGGGTGGGATGGATGTACTGATGGGCCCTGCCCAGATAATTGTTGATTTCCACGGACATGTCGCACAGGTATTTGAGTTGATTTTTATAGGCGGCAAGAAAATCCTCGTAAACGGGAAAGTCCCGGGTGGCATCCCCGGTGCGGGGACCTATCAGGTCGCCCATAACCGGATGCACCCCGTTGTTCAGGGCCATTTCCAGGGCAGCCACCATGTTCACCAGCATGCAGTTGGTGTGGCCGTAATGCTTCCCCACAATGGTGGGCTCCACGCAGCCTGTCACACCCCAGTCCCTTGCGTCCTCCAAGGGAATGCCCTGATGCGTCAGGGCTTCTATCATGGCCTGGTCGTTATGGATGCTGGGTGACGCCACCATATTGATGTTCACTTCGGCCAAACGGCGCAGGTATTCCGGGGAATTGATGCCTGAATAATACCGGGCGTTCAGATTGGGGTCCTGGAAGCAGAGCATTTCCGCCGTTTTGAGGATAATATAGCTCATGTCGTTGACGGCGTTTTCGCCCGAAGGGGTTACCCCGCCCACGGTGACGGTATCGTCCGACGAACTGCCCCCGAACAGCTTGTTGCCCACGCTGGGCATGAGGGGGTCGTGGTCATTGAGTTTTAGAAAAAAGCTGCCCACAAGCTCGATGGTTCTCCGAACCACATTTTCCCTGCCTTTGGGGGTCTTGACCTTGGCCATTTCCTTTTCCAAAAGGGGCTGTAGAATCTGGTCCAACCGGCCTATGGAGAGAGCGGAGTTGGCGTTTTCCACATGCAGGCATACAAAGCTGATCCAGATAGCCATCAGGCCTTCGTACACGGTCCGGGCTGGCTTGGCAGGCGCCCTACCGCACACCTGGGCGATTTTTTTCAATTCCCCTATGCGTGTCGCCTGATCCGGGTCTTCCGGGTCCATGGTGGCGATCTGCCTCAGGGCCTCCTGGCTGAGATTCTCCGCATAAGTAAGCACCCCGTCCACGGCGGCCCGCAAGGAGCGGTAAAAGAGGATCTGATCCGGGTCGGTGGCTGCTTTTTCCTTGGTTTGCGCCTCCTTGCGGACAGACTCCAGGCCCTGTTCCACCACTTTCCTGAAATCCGGGATGGTGTGGGAAATGGCGTTGTTCTTCATCATGAAGTATAAAACAAAGCGTTCTTCCAATTGCTGGGAAACCGGGTTGCCGAATTGAGTGCGGCAGTATTCCCGTACGTTGCGGGTCATCCAATAGGGGAATACCTCAAAGTTGAGAATACGGGCTTCTTCCGGGCTCAAATCGTTGGGGTTGAGTTCCCGGTCTCCGATGGTGGAGAGTTCGGGCCAGATGGTGGTGCCGATAAGCTCGGGATACACAGGGACGCCCACCTCCTTGGTGGTGGTGGATCCGGCCATGAGCTGGCCATCGG
Source organism: Desulfatibacillum sp. (assembly GCA_016342355.1). Lineage (GTDB taxonomy): Bacteria > Desulfobacterota > Desulfobacteria > Desulfobacterales > Desulfatibacillaceae > Desulfatibacillum. The sequence continues at coordinate 24,344 of JAEINP010000052.1, read as the reverse complement.
TGATGACGGGCAATTTATGGGTCATGATGTGCTTCATGGCAAGGGCCTGGCGCAGGCCAGGATGCCAGGGCGCGCCGCTTTGATCGGTTTCAAAACCCTTTTTCCTATGGAATTCGGTCAGCAGCCTGGCTCGTTCCGAACACACTGCCGGTTTGGTGGAGAAGCGTTTGTTTTTCAAGCGTTTGAGGCGTGGAAAATCCTCCAGGGTGATCCTGCCCAGGTAGGGGTCCTCCAGAAACTGCACCGCATCCACCTTTTTATCCAGGATTTCGTTTTGGATCTTGCGGCGTTTTTCGCCCTTATCAATATCCCGGATTGGGGCGAACAGCTTGTTTTGAGGGACTTCCTTTTTTTTCGCCAATAAGTTGTTGGCAAGGGTGGTGATGTAGGAAAACCGGGTGAGAAAGGACATATTGCCCGTGTAGGACATTTCGTTGCTGAGCAGATAGTCCAGGGATTCTTCCGGACTTTTGGAAAAAATCCGGGCCATGGTTTCCTTGTCCTTATAATAGATGGTCACATCCGGGTTGGAAATGGTTCCCCAGCCAGTACGCACCTTTCCCTCATTGATAATCAAAAATACGTGGACCTTGTCGTCCCTTGTGGAAAACTGATACCGGGCATTGAACACAAAGCCCGTTTCCTTGTTTAAGATCTCCTTGCGAAAAGCCGGGCTGACCCTGAACAACAGGGCAAGCATTTTAAGGGACATCCTAAACGCCCTAATACCAAATTCCGCCTTGACAGCCTTGACCATAAAACTTCCCCCCTGTATGGTTGTTATAAATTTGTTGGAATAATATTGTAACCTGCAACCAAGTCAAATGATTTTAGACTATTATGCAGGCATTGATGCAGGAGTTGAAATATGATTCAGTTGATTCCCATAGGAACCATTCATACGCCGTTTAAGGAAACCCGGGGAATGCCCATCCAGCCAGCCGGAGCAAAAGGAGTGGAAGGTACGGTGGAAGTGCTGCCGGAACTTGCAGACGGTTTGAAAGACCTGGACGGTTTTTCCCACGCCATCCTACTATATCACTTTCACCAGTGTTTTGGCTACCAATTACGCGTCACGCCCTTTTTGGACAAGGAGGAACGGGGGGTTTTCGCCACCAGAGCCCCCAAAAGGCCCAACCCCATCGGCCTTTCTGTGGTGGAAGTGACCGGTGTTGAAAGCAATATTATCCATGTTAAAAATATCGACATCCTGGACGGTACGCCCCTGCTTGACATAAAACCCTATGTGCCCAAATTCGACACCCCGGAATTCTCGCGCACCGGTTGGCTGGAACGCACCCAGGAGAATACCCCGGAAACCAGGGCGGACGAACGGTTTAAATAACGACGGGATAGCGCCCTTACCTATTGCAACGACAAGGTCTGTCCCTATGATCTGACGAAGGAGTGATTCATGAAAAAATTCAAACCCACACTGATTATATTGTCTGTCCTCCTGCTGATTCTTACCGGCGGGTGTTCCTGGAATCAAGGCGCCGCTCCTCAGATAGCGAAACCCCAGGTAGTCACATCGCTTCCCGGGGCAGAGGAAACCGTCAAGATCCGGCTCATGCACGTGAACGATATCCACTCTCACCTGGAAGGGATTCCCGCTAGCGTGACCATAGACGGAACCAAAACCTACCTGACCCTGGGCGGCATGGGAAGGCTCGCCGCCAAGGTCAAAGCAACCCGGGCCATCTGCCCCCGATCCATGCTTTTATGCGCCGGGGACGCGGTGCAGGGGACCTTGTATTTTCCCACCTATGGAGGCAAGGCCGAAGCGGATTTCATGAATCTGCTGGGCTTTGACGCCATGGTCCTGGGCAACCACGAGTTCGACAAAGGGCCGGGCTTTGTAACAAGTTTCGCTTCTCTGCTGGACTTCCCCCTTTTGGGGGCCAACGTGATTCTGGAAGGGGACCAGGCCCATGTGCTAAAGCCCTATGTGATCCGGGAGGTAGGTGGAGAGTCCGTCGCCATCCTGGGACTACTCACTCCTGAAACCGCAGAAATCTCCAATGCCGGTCCCACGGTACAGTTCCAGGACGAACAGGAGGTTGCCCGGCGCTATGTGGCGGAGCTTGAAAGCCAGGGTATCAATAAAATCGTGGTGCTTTCCCACCTGGGCTATAGCCGGGATATCGCCCTGGCCAAGGCGGTTTCCGGCATTGACGTGATCATAGGCGGCCATTCCCACACTCTGCTGGGGGATTTTTCCTCTCTGGGCATGCAGGCCGCCGGCCCCTACCCTACCATGGCAATGAGTCCTGAAAATGATCCCGTATACATAGCCCAGGCCTGGGAATGGGCCAAGGGCATGGGCGCTCTGGACGTGCTGTTCAACCGGGAAGGCGAGGTGGTGAAATGCACCGGCAATTTCACTCTTTTGACAGGCGAACCCTTTATGCAAAAGGACGCCGCGGGCAAAAAGGAAGAGGTATCCCCGGCTGTCAAACAGGATATATTGGCCGCCATAGCCATTAATCCTGAAATCGAGGCGGTTTCCCGGGACCCCCAGGCCATGGCCTTGCTTGCGACATATTCCTCCGGGCTGGAGGCTTTCAGACAGGAGGTTGTGGCCAAAGTCCCAAGCGGCCTTTTACAGGTGCGGATTCCCGGCGCACCCCATCCCGGTACCGGTGTAATTCTTAAGAACGGGAGCATGGTGGCGCCTTTGGTGGCGGAAAGCCTTTATTGGAAATGCCGTTCCGTGGGATTAAGGCCGGACCTGAGCATCCAAAATGGCGGGGGAGTGAGGACGGATATTCACGCGGGAACCCTGACTGTGGCCGATGTTTACAACCTTCTGCCATTCGGCAACACGGCGGTGATTCTGGAACTGAACGGCAAGGAGGTTCGGCAGGCCATCAGCAAGGCGGTTGAAAGGGCGCTGGACCCGACAAAAGACAACCAGGGGGCCTTTCCCTACCTGGGCAACGCCCGCTTTACAGTGGACAAGAGCAAGGCCCCGGGCAACCGGGTGGTTTTGCTGGAATTCAAGAACGCCCGGGAGGTATGGACTCCCATCCAGGAAAAGGAAGTTTATCGGGTGGTGGTGAACAAGTACCTGTCCACCGGAGGGGATGGATACACGCCTCTGGGCGATGCCAAGGGCATGCGCATGGACACGGGTTTTGTGGACGCGGCTGTTTTCATGGAATACGCCAAAGCCCATGATCCCCTTACCCCGCCGGTCTCCACCGGCGTAACCATGCAATAGTTTTTCCAGTCCATTAACAAAACGGGGCGAACCCAATGGGTTCGCCCCGCAATTCAAACTTTTTTCATGGCCCCGGCGCTGGTTTTGGGCAGCGTTAGACGCACCCTGCTCCCTCCGGTTTTTGCATCCCGGATTTGGTGTAACCCGAGCCAGGAAGCCGCCCTTTAGTTCAAGGGCCGCACTTCAATTTCCACCCGGCGGTTCATGGCCCTGCCGTCAGGCGTGTTGTTGTCGGCGATGGGCATGGACTCGCCAAAGCCGATGGAGGTGATCCGGTGGCTGGGCACGCCATAGGAAATGAGGATATTCTTGACAACGCCTGCACGACGGTCGGAAAGCTGCTGGTTGTATTGTTCGGAGCCCTGGCTGTCGGTGTGTCCCTTGACCATGATCTGGGTGTCAGGATACTTGACCATAACCTGGGCGATATCCCGCAGGGTCCCCTGGGAACCCGGCTGAACCGCGGAGGAATTGACGGCGAACAGGATGGAGTTGTCCATGGTGACAATCACCTTGTCTTCCTTTAATTCCACCTGTGTATTGGGAATCTGGGCCAGTTCCTCGGCCTGCTTGCCCATTTTATGGCCCACAGCGGTGCCAACGGCAGCTCCGGCCACGCCGCCGATAAGGGCTCCTGTGCCCATTTCGCCCTGGGTGGAACCAATGAGAGCGCCCAATGCAGCCCCTGCCGCCGTGCCTACTGCTGCGCCCTGGGCGGTTTTCTTTTGGCCGGGTGTCATATCCGCACACCCGAGCAAACCAAAACTTACGATAAGAATCAATGTAACGGGAATGCCAATGCGACGCATAAATGTCATTTGCCAAGCCTCCTTGTAAATTTTAATAAACAAACCGGTCCGTTAAATCCCATCAAACCGTGGGGTGGACCAATCCATCAAGCCAAACAGCTGATTCTATCCTATATTGTCGCAAATAGATTGGGAAAGGACAACAAGATTTTTATAAAACCGCCGTTGTGGAGATCTATTTCACAATGGGGAATTGAAAAAATTAACTGGCCCGGCCCGGAACCCCCAAAAAAAACCAGCGTCAGGGGTTGCGAATCGGCCAGACTTGAAAATCCGCACCGGTTTTGAAACCCACGCCCACCCTGCCATCCCGGGTGTAGAGGGTCCATGCATAGGCTGAATCATAGACACTGGTGGTGGAGGACCAGTACCCCTGGCATACACTCTCAAAGGGATGGCCCTGGGCAAGGGCCGGAGAATGGGCCGTGGCATCCACCAGACTTTCCAGTTCCCGCACATTGGGCAAGCGCCAGTCCGAAAAACCAAGGGCGTTTTTATTATTCAGGGAATGGATAAAATCCAGGGCTTGGGTCCAGGTCACCGGGGCAGGAAGAATCGCCGCATCCCTGGTCCAGAACAAGCCGGTCCGGGAATCCTCCACCCATGCGCCATGGGGAATAAACCTGTCCAGGGATGAAATCGCCGCAGAAATCTGAGTGACTTCCCCTGCCCGCACGGGCCAGACCATATAGGAGCCATGCTTCATGCCCGTGAATACCCGTCCGCCCCCCAGGTGCGCATACCACGCCTGACCCGGAAACCGGGCGCAGGTGTCCGAAGTCCAGCAATAGCCGGAAAACACGTTTTCAAAAGGATGCCCTTGGGGCAGGGCCGGGTTGATCCGGGTGTGGCTCAGGAGGGAGAATAATTGGCGCCGGGATGGCAGGCGCCAATCGGAATAGCCATGGGCGTTTTCGACGTTCATAGCATCCACGGCCTGCTGGGCTTCGTCCCAGGTGAGGGGAAATTCCAGAGGGTTGGCGTCCCGGGTCCACATGAGGCCGGTCAGATTGTCCAGGATACACGGGCCTTGACCCGAAAAGCGCGGCTCAGGCCATGGCTGGCCTGCGCGGGTTTCCCCGTCCTGGCCGGTTCCCTGGCACGGGATGATTGATCCGTCGGCAGCGTAACACTGGGTCTGGTCCGTGGTGATGGGCAAGGGCATGGGGTAATAGCCTCGGTTGGTTCACATCATTTTATGGTCGGAACAAAAATACTGGAAAAGATAATCCGCTCCCAAAACAGGGATGGCCGTGTCCAGGGGTGTGCCCGGATGGACGGTCTGACGCCGGACCGGTTCCGGCAAATCCTCAAGCGGAGTTTATCACTTGAAATAGTATTTGATGGCTTCCTTGCAATAGTCCCCGGCCTTTTTTCCAATGAATTTTTCGTGGGCCACGATGGCGGCAAAGGCCAATGCTTTTTTATTTTTTTGGTCGTGGGCAAAACCCACAAACCAGTCATACCGGATGTCGTACTCGGTGTCGTGATTGATGGAACCGGTTTTGCCTCCCACCACAATATTTTTCAGGGCTCTGCCCCTTTCCCTTTTACCAAAGGACCCCTTGCCTGTGCCGGTTAATGCGGCGCTGACCATCATTTCCTGCAGGTCCTGGCTTGCCTTCTCCGTCATGGCCTGACCCATGGGGGTAAGGCGGCCTTCGTAAACTATCTGCGATTCCTCATTTTCAACGGAAGCCACGATATAGGGCTCGGGCAGGAGGCCGCCGTTGACGACGGAGCAGGCCATGGCCGCCCCGTGCATGGCTGTGATCCTGGTGCCGCGGTTGAACCCCGAGGCGACCTCCGCGACGCCATAGGCGTCTTCCGGCATGATGATCTGGCTGGGACTGAAGGCGCATTCCAGGCCCAGGTCCCCGTTAAAACCCATGTCCACGGCCTTGGTCAGAAGGGCTTCACTGCCCACCTGATTGCCAATCTTACCGAACACGGAATTGATGGAGTCGGAAAAAGCCTCCCCCAGGGTAATATGGCGGGTATATTTGTTGTCCCTGTTTTCAAGCTGGGATTTATACAGCGTATGCTTTTTCCCATTATATTTCACGGGAGATTGGGGGGTGAGGCCCTTGGAATCCAAGACAGCCGCGGCTGTGACCATCTTAAAGACGCTGGCCGCCGGGAACAAAACCTGGGCGCAGGGATTGCCTGCCTCCGGGTCCTTGTGAATACCGGCCATGACCAGGACTTTGCCGGTTTCCGGCTCCATTGCCACAAAGGCGATGGCCCTGGCATGGGTGGGGTCCAGGACCTTGAGCATATGGCGCTGGAATTCCAGATCCAGGGTGGTGGTGATTTCGTAAGTCTTCCCATCCCGGGTGATTGCCGGGGGCTCTTCGGCCACCTGCCACAATTTTTGCCCTTGCATGAGCTCCCGGACCTGGGCCTTGGACCGCATTGCAATGGGAGGAACCCGTTCCTTTTCCTTCAGACGGGGGGATAATTCCGTCACTCCCAGGACAATGCCCACCGCCAGCGTGGCCGCCAGGGTCAGGCCAAAGGCCCACTTGAGAGCAAACCATCCTATGCGCCTGGTTTCCTGCCTGCGTTTAAGAGTCGCCTGATAATTACGCCAGGACACTCCGCGCTGTTCTATTTCCGGTTTCTCGGTCCCCATGCTTAGCGCAGGGTGGTTCCAGGAGGAACCGGTGTGTTGACGGTTGCCAGGCCAATGACCTCTTTGTCCACGGCCGCCACCACCATGCCCTGGGAAACGATGCCCATGAGTTTGGCAGGCTTGAGGTTGGCCACCACAAGGACCTGTTTGCCTACCAGTTCCTCCGGCTTGAAAGCCTTGGCAATGCCCGCAACCACGGTACGGTGTTCTTCTTCACCCAGATCCACGGTAAGCTGAAGGAGTTTGTTGGCCTTGGGGACAGCCTGGGCTTCCACGACCGTGCCCACTCTCAGGTCCACCTTGGCAAAGGTTTCTATATCGATTTCCGGTTTGAGCTCCGGGACTTTGGGGGTCATTGTATTTTCCGGCTCCTTTTCCTGGAGGCTTTTCACATCAATCCGGGGAAACAAGGTGACGGCTTTCTGTAAAGGCGTGCCGGGCTTCAAGACTCCCCATTGACACAAGGCCTCGGGGTCCTTCAGGAATTCGTCCTTGTTCAGCCCCAGATGCTCCACCATTTTTTCGGCTGCGGCAGGCAGGACGGGCCACACCAGCCCGGCCACAAGACGCAGGCCTTCCAGGAGGTTGTACATGACGGCTTCCAGTTGGGCGGCGGAAGCCTTGTCTTTGGCCAGGACCCACGGGGAGGTAAAGTCCACATATTTGTTCATGCGGCTTATGAACTCCCACACGGCGGCCAGACCTTTATGGAACTGGAATTCTTCCATGGCCACGTCATAGGCTTCCACGGTCTCCATGGCGTTGCCCGAAAGTTTCCAGTCCGAGTCAAAGGCCAGGTCCGGGTGGTCTGAGGGAACCTTTCCGTCGCAGAACTTATGGGCCATGGAGATTACCCGGGAAAAGAGATTGCCCAGATCGTTGGCAAGGTCAGAATTGATGCGCCCTACCAGGGCTTCCTCGGAAAAACTGGAGTCCAGTCCGAAAGTCATGTCCCGCAGCAGAAAATAGCGAAAGGCCTCCACCCCGTATTTTTTGGCAAGGTCCAGGGGTTCCACCACGTTCCCCAGGCTTTTGGACATTTTGCTTTCAGCCACGTTCCAGTAGCCGTGCACATTGAGGTGGTTGTAAACGGGAATGCCGGCGGCCTTCATCATGGTGGGCCAGTATATTCCATGGGGCTTGAGGATGTCCTTGGCCACCAGATGCTGTACGCCCGGCCAGAATTTTTGAAATTTTTCCCCATCAGGATATCCTACGGCGGAAACATAATTGAGCAGGGCGTCGAACCAGACGTAGGTGACGTACTTGTCGTCAAAGGGAAGGTCTATGCCCCATGTCAGGCGCGTTTTAGGCCGTGAGATGCACAGGTCTTCCAGGGGTTCCTTGAGGAAGGAAAGAACCTCATTGGCGTACCGTTGGGGGCGGATGAATCCGGGATTATTCTTTATGTGGTTGATGAGCCAGTCCTGGTATTTGCTCATTTTAAAGAAATAGTTGGATTCCTTGATGCGCTTGGGCTCTGTTTCGTGGTCCGGGCATTTTCCGTCCACCAGTTCCCTTTCCAGGTAAAAACGTTCGCATCCAAAGCAGTAGAGGCCTTCGTACTCGGAAAAGTAGATGTCGCCACTGTCGTAAATTTTTTGCAGGACATCCTGGACCACCTGGATGTGCTCCGGGTCTGTGGTGCGGATGAATTGGTCGTTGCTCACCAGGAGCTCGGGCCACAGGTTGCGGAACAGGGCGGATATCATGTCCACATAGTCCCGTGTTTCCTTGTTTTCCTTTTGGGCGGCTTCCACCACTTTGTCGCCATGCTCATCCGTGCCGGTGAGAAAATAGGTTTCCTGTCCCTTTAAGGCATGATACCGCCTGGCAACATCGGCCACGATGGTGGTGTAGGCATGGCCCAGATGGGGACGGGCATTTACGTAATATATAGGGGTTGTTATGTAAAATGGTGAAGCCATGCTTCCTCCTTGTCGCTTAGAAAATGCCATATTCCACGGCCAGGGTTCAGGAATCAGATCCCTGACTATTGCCAGAGACGGGCTTGGACCGGACTTCATTCTTTTTGTCCGTGTTCTGCCTGTTTCCTCTTCTGCTTTTTGGGCGCCTGGGTTTATCCTTGGCCTGCTTCTGATCCGGGTTGACCGCGTTAGGAGGTTCGGTGCTTTGGGCCCCCTTCGCCTGTCTGGGAGATTTTTTCTTTCGCCTGGATCGTCTTTTTTTGTCGTCCCCCTTGGGTAATGGGTCTTCCTTTTTGGGAGGCTCTTCCACCACTTCGGGTTCAGCCACGGACGGCGGCTCAGGCTGCTGCTGCGGTGGCGATGGTGGGAGAGGCTGTTCGTCCGGCGGTGTGCAGTGGTCCGCAGGCAGCTCGATTTCGCTTCCCTCATCCAGGCGAACGGAAACCAGTCCTTTAAGGAGGTTGTGGCGCACCACCTTGCCTTTGCCTGAAGGGGTGTTTACCTTTTTGCCCAGTTTAGGAAATCCGTCCCTGAGGGCCTTATAGGTTTCGTGTTCAAAGGTCAGGCAGCACATAAGGCGGCCGCACAATCCCGAAATCTTGGTGGGATTGAGGGACAGGTTTTGAACCTTCGCCATTTTGACAGACACAGGAACAAAGCCGGTCATAAACGATGTGCAGCACGTTTCCCGGCCGCACCGGCCAAGACCTCCGCACATTTTTGCCTGATGCCTCACCCCGATTTGGCGGAGTTCAATGCGCACCCGGAAGTGGCGCACCAGCGTTTTCACCAGTTCCCTGAAATCCACCCTTCCCTCCGCAGTGAAAAAGAAGGTGAGTTTGGTGGAGTCAAAGGTGGCGTCCACGGAAAAAAGGCTCATGTCCAGCTTCAATTCTGCTATGCCATTTTCGCAATACTCAAAAGCGTCCTTTTCCAGTTGAAGGACGGATTCATATTGCTCAAGATCCTCGGGGGTGGCAATGCGGTGAATTTTTTTCAGGGGCAGTTTAAGCATTTCCTCCGAAACCTGTCGGGCAGTCAAGGCCACTGTGCCAAAGCCCAGGCCCTGTTCGGTTTCCACCACCACTTTATCGCCCTTGGACAAAACATATAGGCCGGGGTCAAAATCATAGGTTTTGCCCTGGGGTTTAAATCTTATTCCTACTACCTTACCCATCTATCCTCCTGACGACAAACGCAAACACAGGGTTTCCATGGAAAGCCGTGTGTTGACATTCCGTGCCAGATCCTTTTCACAATCCGTGACAGCCTGGAGTCTATCCAGCAAACTCTCCGGGGAGATTTTTTTTGCCCTGCTGGTCACCAGGCCCATGAGATCCTTATTGATCACGTGCTGGGGCGCGTACTGGCTGACCAAGAGGTCCCGCAGCCATGTGCGTATCCAGTTTAAATCATCCTGGGCGGCCTTTTTGTCCCTGGCCAGAAACTCCGCCAACAACAAGGCCTGCCCCATGCCCTGGTCCTCCAGGGCGCAAATTTGATTGATGAGCCAGTTTCTCCTTGCCAGTCCCTGCTCCGAGGCAAGCTCCAGCGCGTTGTCCAGGCTGCCGCCGGCAAGGAGGGCGCAGGCCTGGCCCAGATCCCTGTCCACACCCCTGGCTTCCAGACTTTGGACGAGAAAGGAAACCGGCAGGGGGGAAAATCGAATTTCCTGGCACCTGGAAACCACTGTGGGCAGCAGTTCGGATTTTTGTCCGGCCAGCAAGACAAAACAAGTGGTTTCCGAGGGTTCCTCCAATGCCTTTAAGAGCGCGTTGGAGGACTCGGGCGTCATGGCTCCGGCGTCGGTTATCACCACCACCCGGATTTTCGCCTCGGAAGGCCTCATGGCCAGCACAGACAAAAGAGCCCGGACCTGGGCGATTTTAACAGACACGCCATCTTTTTCCACAAAGAGAACGTCCGGATGATTGCCGGAAAGAATCTTACGGCAGGAACCGCAGACCCCGCAGGGTCCCTGGTCTCCAAACATGGCGCTTTCCGGGTCGGGAGTCCCTTCGCAGTTGCGCGCCATGGCAAAATGCTCAGCCGCCTGCTTTTTGCCCAATCCGGCGTCACCGGTAAAAACCAGGGCATGGGCTACGTTGTTTTTTGCCAGAATGCCCGACAAAAAACCCAAGGCCCGTCTTTGATGCCGAACCGGATCCATTTGCAGGGCGTTACCTAATACCTACGATCAATAGTCGACCCGTTCTTTTAGCTCTTTGCCGCATTTAAAGAACGGGAGTCTTTTCGGGCTAATTTTTACGGGCTCACCGGTTTTGGGGTTGCGGCCGGTGTAGCTTTTGTATTCCTTCACAAAAAAGCTGCACAATCCCCGGATTTCCACCCGTTCGCCTTTAGCCAGAGCATCTGCCATGGAATCAAAGAAAATCTGCACAATCTTGGCGGCATCGGTCTTGGATATGCCAGCCCTGTTTTTCAACGTGGACACCAGTTCCAGCTTGTTCATATCGCCTCCTGGAAAAAAAAATCTCGCGCAAGGGAATTAAGCCCCAACTCCCGGCCAGCGCCAACATTTCATAGGGCAGGGGGTCGCCTTATAGGGCGCCCGCCATGGGGGCCATTTAGCTCAAACAATTTTTAATGATTAATTATAAATGGCCAAAAAGTCAAGCCATGGAAAATCCAATCCTTAAAAATACGAAAATCATTCTCTCACACCTGGCTTTCGGTGTAAAGCAAAGCATGGTTTTTTATTGACAATTTTAGTATGTCAGGGTAGGAAATGGTCGATTTATCAACGTCCGGTAAAGGACAGAATCAAAAGGAGGGGTCTAAATAGTATGCTAAGGAAAGTTCTGCTGTTTTCGTTGCTCGTCGCCTTAATCATCCCTGTTTTAACTGCCTCGGCCCTGGCCGGGGACGATCAGTTTTACTGGAAGTTCGCCACCCTTGCTCCGGACGGAGTGGGCTGGGCAAGACAACTTAAAATCCATGTTTTACCTGTTGTGGAAGAGGTAACCCAAGGAACCGTCAAAACCAAAATCTATTGGGGCGGGGTCATGGGGGACGATGAGGATATCATCAAAAAAATGCGCATCGGCCAGTTGGACGGAGCAGGGCTGTCCGGCCAGGGAGTGACCCTTGCCTGTCCTCCCATGTCCGTGGTGGAACTGCCTTTCCTGTTCCAATCCTGGGAAGAGGTGGACTACATCAAGTCGAAAATGCGCGCCCAGTTTGATCAGTTGCTGGCTGACGACGGGTATATGGCCATTTCGTGGAATGACCAGGATTTCGACCAAATTTTTTCCGCCCAATCGCCCATGGCGAATCTCAAAGATTTCAAGGAAGCCAAGTTTATCACATGGTACGGCCCCATTGAAGAAGCCCTGCTCACCAGCCTGGGCGCCCATCCTATTAAAGTAAACGTGCCCGAAGCCGCCACCTCGGTGCGTCAGGGAATCGTGGATGCCGCCATTGCGCCAGCCGCCTTTGTAGTAGGCACCCAGTTGTATTCCAAGATTCTTTATGTCAATCCCGTCAAAATCAGGTACTCTCCGGCCCTGATTCTGCTTTCCATGCAGGCCTGGGAAAGCCTGCCCAAGGAATATCGGGATGAGTTTTTCCGGGTAAGGCCGGGAGTTGAGCACAAATACAACGAGGCTGTGCGCAAGGATAATGAAAAATCCCTGGCCGCCCTCCTCAAGTACGGCATGAAAGAAACCAAAATGACCGACGAGGACTTCCAGGCGGTCCGCAATCAGGCCATGACCATATGGGATGAACTGGCCGGAGAGGAATTCCCGGAAGAAGTCCTGGATGAACTCAAAGGGCATTTGGCTGATTTTCGCTCGCAGAAAAAATAGTAATCCCCAAATAAAACAAGCAAAAGGCCGGGCTTGCGATTCCTGTAAAGGAATGGCGACCCGGCCTTTTTTTTTGCCTGTTTATGTATGTTTTTGGACAATTTAATATGCTATAATGGGTGCTACTCATACGAACGGAAACCCGAACTGCCTTGACTGCGCTTATTATTCACCGCCCTTTTTACTATATAGGGACGGATTTGTTTGTGATTTCGAGCCCTGAGGCACTTCCGGTTTCTCCTTTGCCTGATTCATTCAATGCTCCCACTTGAAAGCAACGATTATGCGAATTTTCTTGACATCGGGAGGTAATAGGAATATATTCCTATCTAATAATGATTATTAATATCGTGGAGTGACCATGAGTGTTTCACCCGAAGAAATCGAGCAACGCATGGATCGCTTTGAAACAGGACTGCGCAAAGCAGATATGAAAATGACCATTCAACGCATGGAAATTTTCCGGGAAGTGGCTGGATCCGCCGACCATCCTGACGTGGAAACCATTTTCAAGCGGTTGCGCATGCGTCTGCCCACGGTGTCGCTGGATACGGTGTATCGCACATTATGGATGCTTCTTGACCTTGGACTACTCTCCACTCTGGGAGCATCCCGGGACAGAACCCGTTTTGACGCCAACATGAAAACCCACCATCACTTTGTTTGTGTGCAGTGCGGCATGACCAGGGATTTTTACAGTGAGGAGCTGGACCGGCTGAAAGTTCCCGGTTCCGTGGCACTCTTTGGTTCCATGGAAAAAACACGTGTGGAGGTTTCAGGATTGTGCAAGCAATGCTCCACTGAGTCTAACCCCAAGACCCAAAAGGAGGATGTATCATGAATGAAGACAGCAAATGCCCGGTAACGGGCCAAACCCGCAAACCCACTGTCGGCAAAGGCACATCGAATCGGGACTGGTGGCCGAATCAGTTGAACCTTAAAATTCTTCATCAGCACTCTCTCCTGAGCAATCCCATGGATAAGGAGTTCAATTACGCAGAGGAATTCAAGAAACTCGATCTGGAAGCCCTGAAAAAGGACCTCTATGCACTGATGACCGACTCCCAGGACTGGTGGCCGGCCGATTACGGTCACTACGGGCCGTTTTTCATCCGAATGGCATGGCACAGCGCAGGAACCTACCGCTTGGGCGATGGACGCGGTGGGGCGGGGTCCGGCAGTCAACGCCTTGCGCCCCTCAACAGTTGGCCGGACAACGTGAACCTGGACAAGGCGCGCCGCCTGCTCTGGCCTATCAAGCAGAAATACGGCAAAAAGATTTCCTGGGCCGATCTCATGATCCTCACCGGCAATTGTGCGCTTGAGTCCATGGGATTCAAGACCTTCGGCTTCGGCGGAGGGCGCGAGGACGTCTGGGAGCCGGAAGAGGACATTTACTGGGGTGGCGAGGAAGAATGGCTGGCTACGAGCGACAAGCCCAAGAGCCGCTACTCAGGAGACCGGGACCTGGAAAACCCCCTGGCGGCCGTACAGATGGGGCTGATCTACGTAAACCCCGAAGGCCCTGACGGCAACCCTGATCCGGTCGCCTCGGGCCGTGACGTCCGGGAGACCTTCGCACGCATGGCCATGAACGACGAGGAAACCGTCGCGCTCGTCGCGGGCGGGCATACATTCGGCAAGTGTCATGGCGCCGCCCCTGCATCCCATGTGGGGCCTGAACCCGAAGCCGCCGGCATTGAGGAGCAGGGTCTGGGCTGGAAAAGCGGCTTTGGCAGCGGTAAGGGCGGCGACACGATCAGCAGTGGCATTGAGGGCGCCTGGAAACCGAATCCGGCCAAGTGGGACATGGGTTATCTGAAGGTATTGTTCAAATACGAGTGGGAATTGCTCAAGAGCCCGGCGGGCGCCAATCAGTGGCTGGCCAAGGACGTGGACGAAGAGGACATGGTGGAGGACGCGCACGATCCGTCGAAAAAGCACCGGCCCATGATGACCACGGCGGACCTCTCCCTGCGTTTCGATCCGATCTACGAGCCGATCGCGCGACATTACCTGGAGAACCCAGAGGAATTCGCCGACGCCTTTGCCAGGGCGTGGTTCAAGCTGACCCACCGCGACATGGGACCCCGCTCACGCTATCTTGGCCCGGAGGTCCCGGCGGAGGAACTGATCTGGCAGGACCCTGTGCCAGCAGTTGATCATGATCTGATTGACGCAAAGGACATTGCGGACCTCAAGGGCAAGATCCTTGCCTCGGGCCTGTCCGTCTCCCAACTGGTTTCGACCGCCTGGGCATCGGCGTCCACGTTCCGCGGCTCCGACAAGCGCGGCGGCGCCAACGGGGCCCGCATTCGTCTGGCGCCCCAAAAGGATTGGGAAGTCAACCAGCCGGTTCAATTGAAGGCCGTGCTGCAGACCCTTGAGGGCATCCAAAAGGAGTTTAACAGCGCTCAATCGGGCGGGAAGAAAGTTTCCCTCGCTGACCTGATTGTCCTGGGCGGATGTGCAGGTGTGGAGCAAGCCGCAAAGAACGCGGGTCACAATGTGACCGTCCCCTTCACACCGGGACGCACGGATGCTTCGCAGGACCAAACCGACGTGGAATCATTCGCGGTACTCAAACCGGTTGCCGACGGGTTCCGCAACTATCTCAAATCCAAATTCTCCGTAACGGCGGAGGAACTGCTGGTTGATCGCGCCCAACTGCTGACGCTGACCGCTCCCGAGATGACGGTTCTCGTTGGGGGCATGCGCGTTTTGAACGCCAACTTCGGGCAGTCAAGCCACGGTGTTTTCACCAAGCGACCGGAAACGCTCACCAACGACTTTTTCCTGAATCTGCTCGATATGGGCACGACATGGAAGGTGACCCCGGGGGATCCAGACATCTTTGAAGGCCGTGACCGCTCAACGGGCGAACTCAGGTGGACCGGCACCCGTGTCGACCTCATCTTCGGTTCGAACTCCCAACTCCGGGCCGTGGCGGAAGTCTATGGGTGCGAGGATTCCCGGGAGAAGTTTGTGAACGATTTTATAGCAGCATGGAACAAGGTCATGAACCTGGATCGTTTCGACATAAACGGATAGAAATCAGGGCATTCTCCAGACGGGGAATATCCTGCATGCTCAACCGATGATTAAGCAACATATAAGGGGCGGCGTTTCCATGCAATTTGAAACGCCGCCCTTTCTCTTCCAATCATTTTGTCCAACACTATTTCGTTACCCTATGATGCGGACCATGCTGTCGTGGGGTTCAAAATCCTTGTGGGGCAAGTCGGCATCACGAGCCACGTGTTCGGGCGCCACCACCCCGGATTCAAACTGGGCGTAACGGGAGAATCCCCGTCCGTCAAACATGACCTTCATGCCCGGAGCTGAGTTTTTTAAAGGAACAAAGGCACTGACTCCGCGGTATTTTTCCGCCACGTCTCCATATCCCAGTTTATCTGCCTTTCCGGAAACATCCACTTCCAGCAAATAGCCGGAATCCCGCAAAATTTCTCCCGCGTATTCGGCGCCGATATGTTTGAATACATCCTGCAATTGGTTTTTCATGAGACTTACCTCCTGGCTCAAGCCTTCCTGGTTAGGACTTTGGTCTTGTCGTGGGTTTTAAACCCCAGTCCACTTATATGAAAAATAATCATTATCATTTAAAAATCAAGGAAGGTATGATAAGGGAGGCTCGGGGATGATATCCGCGATGAAGGCGGGGCTTGGCCAGTGCAGAAAAAAACCGCCAAATGGGAAAAGCGGCACGGACATTGCTTTAAAAATATTTGGCAATATTGGCTGTTTGCAGGTTGGTTTTACAAAGTCGGAGATTATGGGAAACGAAGTCGTTATTCTGATTGTTGAGGCCATGGTGGTGTATTTTCTGGTGCTGTGGGCCCATTCCTTGCGCCACAGGTTCGGACCGGTGCCTTTTTATGCAGTTATCGGCGGGATAACCGCCATCATGTCCTGGGTCACGGACGCCGGGATCAGCGTCCAGGTGGGCGGGCTTACCTTTGTCATCGGGTCCACGGTGTTTTACACTTCCCTGCTCCTGGGGGTTTTTGTGGTCTATGTTTTTGACGGTCCCAGGGCCACGCGCATCGCCATTTCCACGGTGGCCGGGGTTTCCATATTGGCGCCTGTGATAGCAATAGCGCTGCATTTCCAGATGGCCTTGATGGGCGGAGACCCGCTTTCTTACATCCCCCTGCCCAGTTTTCGAACCAACACGGCCTCGATAATAACCACTCTGATTGATTTGATCTTTTTGGGCATCGCCTGGGAGTATTTAGGCAAGCCGGGCATGAGCAGCAAGCTATGGCTCCGCGCCTTTGGCGCCCTGTTGGGAGTCATGTGGCTGGACGTGATTCTATTCGCCACAGGCGCTTTTGCAGGAACGCCCCACTATTGGGGGATCATCCAGGGAACGCTTATAAGCCGGTTTGTCATCTCCCTGTTCGCCCTTCCTTTTTTATACGGCTACCTGTATTGGCAAAACACGCAAAAGGGCATTGTTATTGAAAACCGCCCTGTTCTGGCCATTTTGCGGCAGGTGGCTGAGATTGAAGTGGAACTGACCCATGCCCAGCAGGAAATCGAACAAAGAAAGCTGGCGGAGCAGGAGCGGGACAAGCTAATCGCCGAATTGCAGAAAACCCTCTCCGAGGTGAAAACCCTCCGGGGGCTTTTGCCCATTTGCTCCCATTGCAAAAGCATCCGGGACGACCAGGGCTACTGGAACCGTTTGGAAGCCTATATCAAGGATCATTCCAACGCCGAACTGACCCACAGCATCTGTCCGGTTTGCGCCAAAAAACATTATCCCGAATTCACTATCTATGGCGATGAAGAAAAGGGCCAGTAAAGTTAGGACTGTCCATCAAGAGAGAACGACTGCACTGAGGTTTCTGCGGAGGAAAAATTCCTACAGAACAGTTTTCCGGTATTCCCCCGGGGGAATGCCCGCCCATTTTTGAAAGGCGCGGCTAAAGGCGCTTGGCTCGCTGTATCCCAACATGTCGGCGATTTCTTCGATCTGCAACTTGGGGTTTCTGAGCAAATTCAGGGATTGTTGAAAAAAATACTGATTTCTGATCGCCCTGAAACTGATTCCTTCCTTTTTAAGATGCCTTCTTAAAGAGCGCTCACTCATGCTTAGCTGGCTTGCCACTTGTTCCAATCCAATGCGCCCGTTTTCCGCCTGAAGGCAAAGCCTGATCCTGTCAGAAAGAAAAAGAAACTCTTTGCTCCGCAAGGCCATTTCCGCCTGGCACTGCTGGCGAAACAGTTCAAATTCCCTGGGATTGCCCTGGTTTATGGGCATGCTCAAGGCGGATTGATCCACATCGATAACGGTCATGGGCTGATTGAAAGCCACATTCTTCACAAAGACTTTCCGGTACTTTTCCATGTCTGTCCTGGGCGCGTAACCAAAGGAAACTCCCAGCACGATCTCGTCGATTTTCCCGGGCAACTGGTTATCTATGGTGGTTTTTCCGGCCACCAGATCCCGTTCCACCAAAAAAGGAAGAAGATCCCCGGGAATATGGTTCTCCATGAGAAAAACCCGGAGCACCTTTCCTTTTGATTCCGAATGCAATCTAAAATAACTATTTGATATTGTAATATATTCAATGATTGAATAAATGATTTGGCCTATGGTGGGGGCCGTGGCCACCAAACTGCCCAACGCCCCGTGAGCCCTGGCGTTGAAATATCCCCCAAGCTCCCAGGCGATTTCCGGCTCCGGCGCCAGGGTTATCAGATTGCGAATGATGGAAAGCTCCTGGTCCAGGCTGATATCTTTTCTGGGGTCCAGCAGGTCCTTTTCCTCCAGACCGGTCCCTTCCAGCAGGGAGGCGCTCCCGATTCCCTTGTCAATGGCGAAACGTAAAATGGGATAGACGCAGGGGATCGGCCTTCTGATTTCGTGCAGTGGATTCATGGGTTTTTGGCGCCCTCTCCCCATGGGAGTTGGCCGAAAATGTCAAGTATTAGTCCCATTCGATCATTCACAGAAATTGCCCGTTGGATTAGTAATATTGACCAAGTGTTCAAAATGTCAGACAGAAGGCATTTCACTCATAACAGATACTTTTTGAAACTTTGTCTGTCAAGCTGGCAGATAAAACAAGTCAAAATTTGGGACAGGAGGATCTCCACATGGGCATGACCGTTGCTGTGACCGGGATAAACAGTTATATCGCCGCTCCTTTGCTGAAAAGGCTGGATGCGGATCAGAACATTGACAGGATCATAGGAATTGATGTCACGCCATGGAGGGGAGGATCAGGCAAGGTTTCCTTTTTCAGGGAGGATATCCGCAGTGAAGCCATTACCGGGATATTGCAAGGTGTTGACGTTGTCTATCATCTTGCCTTCATTGTTAATGAAATCCAGGACAAGTCTCAAACCCTTGACATCAATATTGAAGGCTCGAAAAATGTTTTCCGCGCCTGTTTGGATAACGGGGTCAAAAAGGTCGTTTTTATCAGCAGCAATACCGCCTATGGCGCGCACCCCGAAAGCCCCCTGTACCAAAATGAGGAAAGCCCCCTCCATCGGAACGAAAAGAGCTATTATAACACCAGCAAAATTCAGGTGGAGTCCTTTGCCCGGGAATTTTTTTCGGATCATCCGGAAATCACCTTTACCATTTTGCGGCCAGCCCTGGTTTTTGGCCCCAATATTAACAATATGTTCTCCAAAGTGTTTTCGTCCAAGGTAAGCGCCATGGCCGTGGGCGCCAGTCCCCACATCCATTTTGTGCATGAGGATGATTTGGGCGAAGCCATGTACCTCTGCCTGATTCACGATCTTTCCGGCATATACAATGTAGGCGCCAACGACGCCATGTCAGCTCGAAAGTGCTTCCGGTTGGCCGGGGTGAAACTTGCGCCCATGCCAGCTTTCGCTCTGAGGCCCATGGCTGATGTCGCCTTCAAACTCCGGCTGCTGCCAATGAGCTCGGGCTGGGTGGAAGTGAGCAGCCATACCATTTTTTCGGACAACCACAAGTTTAGGGCCGCCACCGGATGGGAACCCAAATATTCATCCGAGGAGACCTTTGCCAGCTATCTTGATCGTCAAAGGCAATTCAAAAACAAGAAGTTAAAACATAAATACCTGACCTTCCTTTTGAAAAAAAGGCCCCTCGCGCTATTTGGGCTGGGTCTGATGCACAATCTGTTCAGGGTTTTCAGCATTCCGGGCTTGAGAATGATAGCCCCCTGGATGGACCCGAAAAAAAACAGCATGACCTATTTGCCCATCAATCAAGACCTTATCGCACAGGAGGAAGTGCTCCTCGCCGAGGTGGTTCACCAATTCATCGACGAATCAACCCATCATGTGGTCATGAATGAATGCGGCTGCCGGTTCGCCCATAATTGCCAGAACCATACCCATGACGTGGGCTGCCTTTTCATGGGGGAAACCGCCCTGGACATGCCCAAGGGGCTCAGCCGCAAGGTCACCAGGGAGGAGGCGCACGCCCATGTGGAGCGGGCCATCTCGGCAGGCCTGGTTCCCATGACGGGAAAGGTGCGGGTTGATAACGATATCTTTCTGGTGAAGGACCGCCAGAAACTTCTCAGTGTCTGCTTTTGCTGTCATTGCTGCTGCATGATGAGATATTTCAGGCATGTGCCCGGGGAGCATCTGGACCAGGTGATGCCTCCTGTGGAAGGGCTGGAAATCCATGTGACGGACGATTGCGTCGGCTGCGGGACCTGTATTGAAACCTGCGCGTTTGACGCCATTACCATCCAAAACGGGAAGGCCGTTCACGGAGATATCTGCAGAAAATGCGGCCGTTGCGCAACTGCATGTCCCAACGGGGCGGTTACCATCCAACTGAAAAACCCCAAAGCGGTGAAAGACGTCAAACATAGAATTTCGCAATATATGGAAGTGAATTAGCAAAGCCGGAGGGAATATGTCCATTCTGTTTACTGAAAAGCAAGTCGCGGGGCTGACTGTAAAAAACCGGTTTGTCCATTCAGGCACGGGTGAGTCCATGGCCACGGATCAGGGGGCGGTGACCGATCGCCTTATAAAAAGGTACAAGACCCTTGCCAAGGGGGAAGTCGGCCTGATTGTCACGGGGTACATGTCGGTCCATCCCTTGGGACGGGCCACGCTGCGCCAGACCGGTATTCACTCCGACGCCTTCCTGCCGGGCCTGGAGAAACTTGCCCAAGGGATTCACGATAACAATGGGCGTGTGCTCTTCCAACTGGTTCATGCAGGAAGGCAGACCACATCGGCGGTCATTGGAGAAAAACCGGCGGGGCCTTCGGCTACGGACCGTGACCCCACCTATCTTGTGAAACCAAGAATGCTGACCCACCAGGAGATCGTGGAGATTATTGACGCCTATAAAAAGGCTGCAATCCGGGCCATGGCAGCCGGTGCGGACGGCATTCACATCAGCGCGGCGGGCGGGTACCTGATAAACCAGTTTCTTTCGCCCTTTTATAATCAAAGGGACGATGAATGGGGAGGGACGACCCTCAACAGGTTTCGGTTACTCCGTGAGATTGTTATCGCCGTCAAGGAAATCCTGCCTTCAGGCGCCCCCTTGGTTGTAAAGATCAACACCGATGACCAGACACCCAGGCCTGGCATCATCCTTGATGAGGCCATGGAACACGCCAAATGGCTGGTTGACCTGGGAATTGACGGCATAGAGGTCGCTTCGGGCAACCTTTTGTACAATCACATGACCATGTGGCATGGAGAAGTGCCTACAAAGGAAATCGTCCAGGGCTTCCCTACCTGGAAAAAACCCTTTGCATGGGTGGCCTCCAAAAGAATGGAGGGGCAACTTGCCTTGCAAGGCCCTTGGAATTTACCGGCCGCACAGGCGCTCCGGCCCGTGGTGGGGGACACCCCGTTGTTTCTTGTGGGGGGGCTGAGAGAAGTCGGCCAAATGGAAAGCATCCTTGAACAGGGGCATGCTGATTTTATTCAAATGTGCAGGCCGTTTATCCGGGAGCCTTTTCTGGTCAAAAAAATTAAGGCCGGAAAAGTCACCCAAGTGGCTTGCACAAGCTGCAACCGGTGCCTGGGGGCCATTGTCAACCAAATGCCTATCGCCTGCTATCGCAACGGACTTCCCGCAACCGCTCCCTCTGAGATACTGCGCCGGGCCTGAAAGTGAATGGGCTTCTGACAGTTGCATACGCAACAGATTGAGAACTTTTTCCAGGAAAGGATTCTGAGTGATGATTGTTTTTGCAATGGAATTGCTTCTTTTCGAAATTGTTGTAGCCCTGCTTTATGTGTTTATCCTGCGAAGATGGTACAATGGCTGGGGCGCAACCAAAGAGGAAAGGGCCATGAAAATGCCTGAAGACGCCATGATCAAAAATCCTTTCATTGACATGACCCATGCCATTTCCATCCAGGCCCCTCCTGAAAAGGTCTTTCAATGGTTTAAACAATTGGGGCAAGGACGGGGCGGGTATTACAGCTATGACTGGCTGGAGAGGCTCTTTTTATTCGGGATTCACAATGTCTACCGCATAGAACCCGAGTTTCAGGATATGCGCCTTCATGACCACATCAAGCTCCACAAGAACGGCATGGGCGTGACTGTCCTGGCGCTGGAAGAAAATAAAAAACTCGTGCTGGGTTTTGACTCCAGAGACTATATCGAAGGTCGAAAATATTTCTCTCCTCTGCCGAAAAGTATGTTCGCCGCCGGATACTGGAGCTTTACATTGATTGAACAGCCCAATGGCGCCACCCGGCTCATTGAAAGATGGCAAATTGAATGGACGGCCAACAATCCCATCGTGAATCTGCTGTTGGTGGTGTTCTTTGAACTGCCGTCCTTTATTATGGAACAGAAGATGATGCGCACCATCAAGCATTTGGCGGAAGGAAAACCGCCGGAAAAAATTGGGTTTCTATAATACCCGGGTAGGTATTTTGCTTGTAGCAGGCTATCTTAAGGCCTAAAACAAAAAAAAAGGGGGAGCGCCTTGCGAACAAGGCCCTCCCCCTTTTGGCGTTCTCTCATTGATATCCGGTTAACGGATGTCCCGGTGGTATTCCTGGAGCGATTTTTTTTCCGGCTCACCCCGGGCATGAGCGGCGATGCCCCTCACCGCAGCGATGTGGCCGCCGCGGGTGGCGCTGGCAACCCGGATGAGTTGGGTGGCCGTGGCAGCGTCCTTTGCTGCCAGGGCGCGGGAGCGCATCAGGGGCGGCCTGAATTGTTCATCGAATCCGGGAAAGATCAGCGGCGTGCAGGGAACCCGGTGGAAGCCCGGTTTTCATACAAATGTGGTTCGGGGCGCGGATGAACCTCCCGGAAACCCGGTTTTCAATACACATTTTGGTTCGCCAAAACCTATCGGTATTTATACACGTTCCGGTCGACATATTGTCCGTCGGACCCAGGCAACCAATTGCGCTGGCTACCCCAAGGCGGAGAACTCGGCGTTGAAGAGGCGCCTCCGGCGCGGTAAACGCCTCGCACATCCGTCATCCTCGCGCAGGCGGGGGTCCAGTATCTTTGCCTTTTCAGCGCAATTTCAGACAATTATGGGTTGCATTCCCACACAGGACAGACTGTGTCGCAACAAAGAAAAAGGCAATTCAACCGATAAATTGGCTGTTTGTCGAAGGCCAAAGCCCTTCCAGCTTCGTCCCTTCCCCCCTTGCGGGGGAAGGACAGGATGGGGGGTAAATCGCTGGAAACACGTGAAAATATCACCCCCACCCCGGCCCTCCCCCATCAAGGGGGAGGGAGAAGAGGCATGCTCTCCTTGTACTGAGAATAGATTGCGACACAGCCTGAGGAGCGTGGGAACGGGAAAATCTTTTCCCGAAAAACCACCTGCCCCTTGAATTTTTTGCTGGAAATCTGAACCTGTTTCAGGTATTTTCCCATTAAACTCAAGGAACAACATATTATCCGCAAAAAGCGGTCGAAGACAACGGTCACCCGGAGGGCCGCCAATGCGTTTTGCGTCCCTGGAATTGGTCTATTCAAGAAGCTGAAAGGAGAATACCATGTCTGAACTGAAATTTTCGGAAGAACGCTTTTACGATCCTATAAACTCCTCAGTCAAATTTACTTGTACAACTGGAGAAAGAGATATTGACTGCAGAGTTCCCTCCGAAACACTGTGTGATTCTTTTGAGTGCTTCTGTAATGAAAAGGAGTTACTCCGTGTTTTTGACGAAAATAGACGCAGTATCGAAAACACAGCCTCTGTTATGATCAAGGAAGGTAAATACGATGATAACATATTAATATTAAATAATATATTAGATTAGCTTCGTGGAAAGTTGGGGACGTCCCTGATTAATCGACTAACTTGACGCAATGCGCAGAATTGGTGTAAAGGTGAGGGTATTATGCCACGCCAATCCCGATTAGACGCGCCCGGTTTGTTGCATCACGTGATGATCCGGGGCATCGAGCGTAAGCCGATTTTCTCCGATGACCAGGACCGGGAGGCCCTGGTGGCTCGTCTTGCCCTGGTTCTACCTGAAACCCAGACCGCCTGCTACGCCTGGGTTTTCATGGATAATCACGCCCATTTTTTGTTTCGCAGTCCTCCTGCGGGAATATCCCATGTCATGCGACGGCTCATGACCGGGTACGCCGGATATTTCAACCGCAGGCATTTCCGCTGCGGCCCCTTGTTTCAGAACCGGTTCAAATCCGTCTTGTGCCAGGAAAACGCTTACTTTAAGGAACTGGTCAGGTACATTCACCTGAATCCTTTGCGAGCGGGAGTGGTTTCCGACCTTAAAGCCCTTGCAGCCCACAAGTATTGCGGGCATAGGGTTCTCCTGGGAAAAAGTTCATACCCCTGGCAAGATGCAAACTTTGTTTTGGCGGCGTTTGGGGGCTCTTTGCGCGCCTCCCGCAGGCGCTACTCCGATTTTGTGAAAGCCGGGCTGAACATGGGCAAGCGGGAGGATCTAACAGGA
>JAEINP010000051.1 GCA_016342355.1 Desulfatibacillum sp. | reverse complement strand
AAAAAGAAGTGCGCTTCGCCATCCGCGAAGGTGGCCGCACAGTGGGCGCCGGCGTCGTTTCCGAGATTATCGAGTAGAAGCAAGGATAATGGGTTTATACCATGTTGATGAATGACAAAATACGGATTCGGCTTAAGGCTTATGATCATAAACTCTTGGATCAGTCAGCCGCCGACATAGTCGATACCGCCAGACGCACAGGGGCAAAGGTTGTGGGACCTATTCCGCTACCTACACGGATCAACAAATACTGCGTCCTTCGTTCGCCCCATGTGGATAAGAAATCGCGGGAGCAGTTCGAGGTAAGGACCCACAAAAGACTGTTGGACATTCTGGAACCGACCCAACAGACAGTGGACGCTCTCATGAAACTGGACCTCTCCCCCGGCGTGGATGTTGAAATTAAGGTTTGATCCGGGGAATGTCCTTAAAAGCAATTTTCTGTCCCAGCGGCCATGAAAGCCATTTGTTCAACAAAATGGCGCGGGCTTTTTCCCCTTACCGGAAAAAAGCAGAACCAAGGGGTAGGATACACTAAGTCAGGAAGTGACAGGCCATGAGTAAAGGAATATTGGGAAAAAAACTGGGGATGACCGGTCTTTTCTCGTCTAACGGGCGCCATGTGCCGGTTACGGTTATTGAAGCCGGGCCTTGCGTGGTAACCCAAATCAAGACCAAGGACAAAGACGGATACAATGCCCTACAGCTAGGTTTTGGATCCAAAAAGGCAAGCCATACGAATAAACCCGAGGCCGGGCACTTTGCCAAAAGCGGCGGGCAGGCTTTTAGTATGCTCAAAGAATTCGCCGTGGATAAGCCCGAGGAATTCGAATTGGGTCAGACCATCAGCACAGAGCTCTTCGCCATCGGCGAAAAGGTGGACGTGTCAGGCCTCTCAAAAGGCCGGGGTTTTGCCGGAGTCATGAAAAGACATGGCTTCCACGGCGGGAGAAAAACCCACGGTGGCCGTTGCCAACGGAAGCCTGGTTCCATCGGCTGCAGCGCTTGGCCTGCCAAGGTCATCAAGGGCAAAAAAATGCCCGGACATTATGGTGACGACAGGCATACGGTGAGGAACCTGGAAATCGTGGATATCCGGCCGGATCAAAACCTCATCCTTCTTAAAGGGGCGGTTCCCGGAGCCAAATCAGGTGTCGTGGAACTCAGGAAACTGAGGTTTGGCAGTAAGTAAACCAACGGGGCGGAATGTGGTTCAGCTCCTTCGCGTGAAAGCGATATGAGGCATAGTTATGGCAAAGGTAGAAGTTTGCAATTTAAGCGGTGAAAAGGTTTCCGAAATAGACCTTACCGACGAGATTTTTGGGGTGGAAGTTAAGGTCAGCGTGCTCCACGAAGTGGTGGTCATGCAACTGGCTAACAGGCGGGCAGGCACCGTTTGTGTTAAAAACCGCTCCGATGTTCGCGGAAGTACAAGGAAGCTCTATCGCCAAAAGGGTACAGGCCGCGCTCGGAAAGGCGACATCAAATCCCCTCTTCTGAGAGGCGGTGGCGTGGTCTTCGGTCCTCATCCGCGGGACTACTCGTATAAGGTCCCCAAAAAGGTCAGAAGATCTGCCCTTAGAATGGCCTTGACCACCAAACTGGCCGATAACCAGTTGAAGGTCGTGGATGACATGGAACTGCCGGAAATCAAGACCAAAGCCTTCACCAATGCCATGGCGGCCATGGGCGTGAAAAACGTTCTTATCGTCACCAAAGGCACGGAAACCAACCTGGAGCTCTCAGCCAGGAATGTGAGAGGCGTGAAGGTCCTGCCCATCGCCGGACTGAACGTGTATGACATTTTAAAGTATGGCAACCTGATCCTGGCACAAGGTGCTATCGAAGACATTGAGGGGAGGTTGCTCTAATGGACGCATACACCATCATCAAGCGGCCGGTTGTGACTGAAAAAAGCACCATCCAGAAAGAAGAATTCAACCAACTCACCTTTGAGGTTGACAAAAAGGCCAATAAGGTGGAGATTGCCCGGGCCATCGAAAAAATCTTCAAGGTCAAGGTGTTGGATGTCCGGACCTCCAAGGTCCTGGGAAAATTCAAACGCCGCGGCAAAATCATGGGTAAAAAACGTGATTGGAAAAAGGCCATGGTCACCTTGGTCCCCGGCGCCAAAATTGATTTCTTCGACGGTGTTTAAGGCAGGCGTGTTTTAACAAGATAGGTATCTTGCCGCGGACAATGTGCGCGGCAAATTCAATTGGGAGGACGACCCATGGCGGTCAGAAAATCAAAACCCACTTCGCCAGGCAGGCGGTTTCAAGAATTCGGGACCTTTGAGGAAATTACCAAAAAGACCCCTGAAAAAAGCCTGTTGAAGGTGATCAAAAAAAGCGGCGGCAGGAATGCCAACGGACGCATCACCTGTCGGCATCACGGGGGAGGAACCCGCAGGCAGTACCGGATCGTGGATTTCAAACGGAATAAAACCGGCATACCCGCCAAGGTAGCCGCCATTGAATACGATCCCAACCGCGGAGCCCGCCTGGCTCTTCTCCATTACGTCGACGGAGAAAAAAGGTACATCATCGCCCCGGTTAATCTGGGAGTAGGCGATATGGTGGAAAGCGGACCGGCAGCAGATATCAAGCCCGGCAATGCCTTGCCCATCGGAAGCATTCCCCTGGGCACTCAGATCCATAATATCGAGCTCAAGATTGGCAAAGGCGGACAAATCGTTCGCGGCGCCGGCACTTTTGCTCAACTTGTGGCCAAGGAAGGCAAGTACGCCCAAGTTCGCCTGCCCTCCGGTGAAGTTCGCCTGGTCCTGCTTAAATGCATGGCCACCATCGGACAAGTCGGCAACGTGGAGCACGAAAACATGGCCATCGGTAAAGCCGGCCGTAAACGTTGGCTCGGTCGTCGGCCCAGTGTCCGTGGCGTAGCCATGAACCCCGTAGACCATCCCATGGGCGGTGGTGAAGGGCGTTCTTCCGGTGGCCGTCATCCGTGTTCTCCCTGGGGTATGCCCAGCAAGGGGTACAAAACACGGAAGAATAAGACAACCGATAAGTTCATCGTACGGAAGCGCAAATAAGCGTTAAAATGCATTCAATTTAGGAGTGGTTATGCCTCGGTCATTAAAAAAAGGGCCGTTTATCGAGCCGAAATTACTGAACAAGGTTATGGTTGCCCAGGAAAGCCGTAGCAAAAGGGTTATCCGCACCTGGTCCCGGCGTTCAACCATAATCCCTGAGATGGTGGGCCTGACCCTGGCTGTGCATAACGGCAGGAAGTTCCTCCCGGTTTTTGTGACCGAGAATATGGTTGGGCACAAACTGGGGGAATTCTCGCCGACAAGGACCTTCTACGGGCACGCCGGAGACAAAAAGAGCCGGGGCAAATAACAAGGCCCGGTAGAGGACTGGTTAAAAATGCAAGTAAAAGCAAAAGCTAAGTTCATGCGTGTTTCTCCTCAAAAAGTCCGCAAGGTCGCCGACGCAGTGAAGGGGAAACCGGTGGAAGCAGGGCTCAATGCCTTACAGTTTATGCCCCAGAAATCCGCAGCCATAATTGCCAAGATTATCCGGTCTGCAGTGGCTAATGCTGAAGTAGGCGGAGTGGATGTGGACGACCTGGTTATCAAAGGCGTTACCGCCGACCAAGGGCCTACTCTGAAAAGATTCAGGGCCCGCGCCCAGGGCCGTGGGGCCAGAATCTTAAAACGCACAAGCCATATAACCGTGGTTTTGGAGCAATGATGCGCCGCATAAGGAGGATTACGTGGGCCAGAAGGTAAATCCCATTGGATTAAGACTGGGAATCGTTAAGACTTGGGATTCTCGGTGGTATGCTGAAAAAGGAAAGTACGCAGAGTACATCCGCGAGGATTTTAATCTGCGCAAGTTCCTTAAGAAAAAGTTGCACCACGCCGGTATATCCAAGATCGAGATCGAACGCTCAGGCAGGCGTGTACGACTGCGTGTCTTTGCTGCCAGGCCCGGTATAGTAATCGGAAAAAAGGGTGCGGAAATCGAACAGTTGAAAAAAGAACTGGAAAAGATGGTGACGCAGGAAGTCCTCATCGATATCCAGGAGGTGAGAAAGCCGGAACTGGACGCCCAACTGGTGGCTGAGAATGTTGCCAGCCAGCTGGAACGCCGGGTCGCTTTTCGCCGGGCTATGAAACGGGGCATCAGTTCAGCCATGCGTTTCGGAGCACAAGGGGTGAAAATCATGGCTGCCGGCCGTTTGGGCGGCGCCGAAATGGCCCGCCGGGAATGGTACCGGGAAGGCCGCATGCCCCTGCATACTTTGAGAGCAGATATTGATTACGGATACACCGAAGCCCACACCACTTACGGGGTGATCGGGGTGAAAGTCTTTATCTTTAAGGGTGAAATCCTTAAAAGCGACACTGAGGCAGTAGCCTCCGCAGCTTAGGTGTGAGATCAAGTTAACCCATGGCACTCATAGCCATGTGATAGGAGTAGTTAGGCCATGCTTAGTCCTAAAAAAGTAAAACACCGTAAGGTGCAAAAAGGGCGCATGCGGGGAGCGGCCCGCCGTGGCGGTACCCTGACATTTGGCCAGTTCGGACTTCAGGCCGCGGAATGCGGAACCATCAGCAGCCGTCAGATAGAAGCCGCCCGTATTGCCATGACACGCCACGTAAAAAGGGGCGGGAAAATCTGGATCAGAATCTTCCCGGACAAACCCTACACCAAAAAACCCGCGGAAGTCAGGATGGGTAAAGGTAAAGGCGCTCCCGAAGGTTGGGTGGCTGTGATCAAACCAGGCAGAATCTTGTACGAAATGGACGGTATTTCCTACGAAATGGCTGCCGAGGCTCTGCGCCTGGCTGCGCACAAACTGCCTATCAAGACAAAGATTGTGGCACGGAGCTGACAATGAAGGCAAAAGAAATCAGGGAACTGGGAGCGGAGGAAATCCGCCGCAAAATAGACGACACCAACCAGGAGATGTTTAACCTGCGGTTTCGGCACGCTACCGGACAGCTGGAAAATTCCGCGCGTTTGACCAAAGCCAGGAAAGACATGGCCCGGTTGAAGACTATTTTGAAAGAAGTGGAAAAATAACCCTTTTCAGGCATACGGGTTTGCGGACTATGAAGGAACGAGGAAACAAGAAACGGATGGTGGGGACGGTGGTTAGCGACCGCATGGACAAGACGGTCGTAGTCCTGATCGAAAGAACCGTAAAACACCCCCTCTACAAAAAGTACATTAAAAGGCGCGCCCGTTACTCGGCCCATGACGAGACTAACAGTTGCGGTATGGGGGACTTGGTGCAGATTGCGGAATCCAGGCCTCTTTCCAAGACCAAGAGGTGGCGAGTAACCCAGATTCTGGAAAAATCGGTCTAGGTAATAGGGGTGATGAAATGATTCAAACAGAAACCAGGCTGACGGTTGCTGATAACTCAGGGGCCAAGGAGCTCGGATGCATCAAGGTTTTGGGAGGATCCAAACGCCGTTATGCTTCAGTGGGCGACATTATCGTGGTCTCCATCAAGGAAGCCATTCCCAACTCCAAGGTGAAAAAGGGCGACGTCATGAAAGCCGTCATTGTCCGGACCAAAAAGGAAATACGCCGTAGCGACGGAACGTATATCCGGTTCGATGACAACTCTGCGGTGTTGATCAATGCCCAAAAGGAACCCGTTGGCACCCGTATCTTCGGACCTGTTGCCAGGGAGCTCCGGGCAAAAAAGTTTATGAAAATCATTTCCCTGGCGCCGGAAGTACTTTAATTCGGTCAAGGGCGGTGCAGGAGAGGCCAACAAAATGAACAAGGCTTGCCCCATAAAAAAAGGCGACAGGGTCAAAGTCATTGCCGGTAAAGAAAAAGGTAAAATCGGCAATGTGCTCAGGGTCCTGGCAGAAAAAGAGAAGGTTATCGTTGAGAATCTGAATATGGTCAAACGGCACCAAAAACCAGGCGGTATGACCAAACAAGGTGGCATCATCGATATGGAAGCCCCTATCCACTGGTCCAACGTAATGGTTATGTGCGGCAAGTGCGTGGCACCTGTTCGAGCGGCCAGCCGGGTGTTGGAAGACGGAAAAAAGGTCCGGGTTTGTCCCAAATGCAACGAATCCCTGGACTAACACGCCGGTTGGCGGAGGATTGAAGAATGTCGAGCTTGAAGATTGAATACCAAGAAAATCTGGCGCCCAAGCTTCGGGAAGAATTTAAGTATTCCAACGTGATGCAAATTCCCCGCTTGTCAAAAGTGGTCCTGAATATGGGGCTTGGGGAGGCAATCCAGAATAACAAAATTTTGGAAGGCGCTGTGGACGAACTCACCTTGATCGCCGGGCAAAAACCCGTCATCACCAAGGCCAAAAAATCCATCGCCGCCTTCAAACTGCGGGCCGGAATGCCCATCGGAGTGACAGTCACCCTGCGTCGGGATAGAATGTACGACTTCCTGAACAAACTGGTCAATGTCACCCTGCCCCGTGTGCGCGACTTTCGGGGAATCTCCCCCAAAGCCTTTGACGGCATGGGAAATTACACCCTTGGCATTCGGGAACAAATTATCTTCCCTGAAATCAATTATGATAGAATTGATAAAGTCAAGGGCTTAAACATCACCATTGTCACAACGGCCAAGACCGATGAGGAAGGGCGGAGGTTGCTGACGCTCTTGGGAATGCCGTTCAGAAAGTAACGGGCTCTAAGAGCCGGCGGTCAGTCAAGGAGGTAGGTTTGGCAAGGAAATCCCTTTGTATTAAAGCGCAGCGTAAACCGAAGTTTAAGGCCAGGGCATATAACAGGTGCCCTTTGTGCGGCAGGCCAAGAGCCTTCATCCGGAAATTTGGCATTTGCAGGATCTGCTTTCGGAGCATGGCGTCCGAAGGCCTTCTTCCTGGGGTGGTAAAATCGAGCTGGTAAACTGCACTTGTGCCAAAAGCCCATACCCGGGGTAACCCCCAAAAGGGTATGTTGTTAATGATAACGGAGAAGTTTGATGGGAATGACAGATCCATTGGCGGACATGCTCACCAGAATCCGGAATGGCGTTAAAGCCCGGTTTGCTCAGGTGGACATCCCTGCCTCTAATGTAAAAATTGACGTGGCCAAGGTTCTTAAGGATGAAGGTTTCATTAAGAATTATAAGGTCATCAAGGACGACAAGCAGGGCATTTTGCGTGTATACCTCAAGTATGGACCCAGTCAGGCCCCTGTTATATACGGGATCGAAAGGGTCAGCCGCCCAGGTCGCCGTGTGTATATGAAGGCCAAGGATGTCAAGCCTATCCTTCAAGGAATGGGCAGTGCCATTCTCACCACGTCCAGGGGCGTTATGACCGACCGCGATGCTAGACAGAAAAACGTGGGCGGTGAGGTGATCTGCAAAGTCTGGTAATCCCCCCTTGTCTTGCGACCAGTAGGGGGCCAGATACTAGTATGGCCCGACGCGATGCGTCAAATGTGAATACTATAACCCAGGTTGCGGTTTGAATTGTGCAAGGAGTTTGCAATGTCCCGGGTAGGAAAAAAGCCGATTCCATTACCGGCAAAAACAACAATCACCGTGTCCAACGGCATGGTGACCGTCCAGGGTGCAAAGGGCAAGCTGGAACGCTCTCTCCACCCTGATGTGGAATTACAAGTGGACGGAGATGTGGTGAACGTGGTTATCATTGGTGAAAACAGGAACGTAGGGGCAATTCAAGGCCTCGTACGCGCCCTGATCGCCAATATGGTGACTGGCGTGACCACCGGCTTCAAACGGGTTCTGGAAGTCAACGGAATCGGTTATAAAGTCGAAGCCAACGGACAGGTTCTTAACCTGGCTCTGGGCTTCTCCCATCCCGTTGTATTCTCTTTGCCTCAGGGCATCACCGTTGAAGTTGATAAAAAGAATAATATTACCCTGGAAGGCATTGATAAGGAACTGCTGGGTCAAACCGCAGCCTCCATCAGAGCCTTAAGGCCCCCCGAGCCTTACAAGGGTAAAGGCATCAAATTCGCTGAAGAGAACATCATTCGCAAGGCAGGTAAATCCGGCACATCGTGATTGGAAATCTTGCTACAAACTTTTAAAAAGGCAGAATGCTGGGTAATAACCATGGGAAAATTAAGTTTAAAACAGAAAACCCACGAAAAACGTAAAAAAAGGGTCCGTAAAAAACTCTTCGGAACCCAGGAACGGCCCAGGCTGACCGTTTTTCGTAGCGCCAAGCACATTTACGCGCAGGTGATTGTGGACGAAACCGGCCAAACCATCGCCGGGGCCTCTACTCTGGATAAGGAAATCAAAGATCACGGCGAGTTTTCCGGAAAGGTTGAGGCTGCCCAGTTCGTGGGCAAACTCGTAGCCCAAAGGGCCAAGGAAAAGGGAGTGACCAGTGTGGTTTTTGACCGTAACGGGTTCAAGTACCATGGTCGCGTGAAAGCTGTGTCCACCGGCGCCCGCGAAGACGGGTTGGAATTTTAGGCCAAGGAGGCTTGGGTCTTGCAGAATAAACTAGAACGAGATGAAAAAGAATATATCGATAAGGTAGTGCACATCAGCCGCGTTGCCAAAGTTGTCAAAGGCGGTCGGCGCTTCTCCTTCTCCGCCGTGGTTGTGGTGGGAGACGGTGAAGGACGTGTGGGCAGCGGATTGGGTAAAGCCGGGGAAGTCCCGGAAGCCATCCGTAAAGGTGTGGAAGCAGCCAAACGCTCCATGGTCCGCATTTCCGTCGTCAATCAGACCATTCCCTTCGAAGTTATCGGGCGCTTTGGGGCTGGCAAGGTGCTGCTTAAACCTGCCAGACCAGGTACAGGGGTCATCGCAGGAGGCGCTGTGCGTGCCGTGCTGGAAGCTGTCGGCATCGGCAACATCCTCACCAAATGCATGGGCTCCCATAACCCCCATAACGTGGTCAAGGCCACCATCGAAGGGCTTAAATCTCTGGAAACCCGGGAGGCAGTAGCAGCCAGGCGCGGAGTAAGTCCTCTCGATTTAATGCCCTAGCATTGCCTTAGTAAGGACAAGGGAACGACAATGACACAGAAAATCAAGGTGACGCTGGTCAAGAGTATGATAGCCAGGCCCGAAAAGCACCGGAAAGTCCTGCGCGGTATGGGTCTCACCAAAATGAATAAAACCGTGGAACTGGAAGATACCCCGTGTATTCGTGGCATGATCCATAAGGTTTCGCACCTGGTTGCAGTCAAGGAGTAGCAGGCATGAAACTCAATGAACTCTCCCCTCCTAAGGGATCACGGACAGCAAAAAAACGGAAGGGCCGCGGCCCCGGATCCGGCTTGGGTAAAACCGCCGGTAAAGGACACAAAGGCCAAAACGCCCGCTCCGGTGGTGGTACCCGACCCGGTTTTGAAGGCGGCCAGATGCCAGTGCATCGCCGCTTGCCCAAACGGGGTTTTACCAATATATTCGCCAAAAAGATTGCCGCGGTCAACGTGCGCGATTTGGCCCGCTTCGAAGCCGACTCCGTCGTGGATGCCGCCGTGCTGAGAGAGGCAAGGCTGATTTCCGGCAAGGTGGACGGCGTCAAGATCCTGGGACATGGTGATCTCACCCAGGCATTGACCGTCATAGCAGACCAATGGAGCGTGTCGGCCAAAGAAAAGATTGAAAAGGCCGGCGGGAAGATCGAGGCAGCTTAAATATGGTTGGCGGTGGTTTTCAGAACATATTCAAGATCCCGGAGTTAAAACGGCGTATCCTCATTACAGCAGGGCTTCTGGCCGTGTACAGGATCGGCGTCCATATTCCAACTCCCGGAGTGGATGGCAATGCCCTGGCTGACTTCTTTGCCAGGCACCAGGACACCATTCTCGGACTCTTTGACATGTTTTCCGGCGGGGCATTGGAACGGCTATCCGTCTTTGCTTTGGGCATTATGCCCTACATTAGCGCGTCCATTATCCTTCAACTTCTGACGGTGGTTATTCCCCACCTGGAGCGGTTATCCAAAGAAGGCGAAGCAGGACGGAAGAAGATCACCCAATACACCCGCTACGGCACCGTGCTCCTGTCCATTATCCAGGGCTTTGGCATCGCAGTGGGATTGGAACAAATGTCCAGCTCGGGGGGGGCGCCCATCGTTCCCATGGGAGGATGGGGTTTCCGGATTATCACCATCATCACCCTCACCGCAGGAACCGCCTTTATCATGTGGTTGGGTGAAACCATTACCGAACGGGGCATTGGAAACGGCATCTCCCTCATCATTTTTGCAGGGATCGTGGCCAGAGGCCCGGCGGCCGTGTCCAAGACAATATCCCTGGTAGGAGCAGGAACAATCTCGGTTTTTGAGGTAGTGCCCCTAGCAGCGTTCATGGTCGGAGTTGTGGCTCTTATTATTTATGTGGAAACAGCCCAACGACGAATACCCGTGCAATATGCAAAACGGGTCGTGGGGCGCAGGCAATACGGCGGACAAAGCACACACTTGCCTCTGAAGATCAACCAGAGCGGGGTTATTCCGCCTATTTTCGCCTCCTCCCTCATGATGTTCCCAGCTACCATCGCCCAGTTTTCAGGCGTGCCAGCTTTGAAAACTTTCTCCGATGCGCTCAGGCCCGGGACCGTGTATTGGGAAGTTCCATATATTGCTTTAATTTTCTTTTTCTGCTATTTCTATACGGCGGTGACATTCAACCCTGTGGACGTGGCGGATAACCTTAAAAAGTACGGCGGGTACATCCCGGGAATTCGTCCGGGAAAAAGAACTGCGGACTATATTGACAGGGTCCTCACCCGCATTACTCTTGGGGGCGCCATCTACGTGTCGGCAGTTTGCGTGCTGCCTACCGCGCTGATGGTCATGTTCAACGTTCCCTTTTACTTCGGAGGCACGGCCCTGCTTATCGTGGTGGGTGTGGCTCTGGATACAGTCGCCCAAATGGAGTCCCATATGATCACAAGACATTATGAGGGATTTCTCAAAAAGGGCAAAACGCGAGGTCGGTAGCAAACCATGGTAGTTCTCAAATCTCGCAGGGAAATTGAACTGATTAGGAACGCCAACCAGATTGTTGGCAAGGTATTGAAAAAACTGGCGTCTGAAGTGAAACCCGGGATTACAACCCTGGACCTGGACGCCATTGCCAGGAAAATGTGCGCGGAATATGATTCCGCGCCCGCCTTCCTGGGATATAGGGGCTTTCCCTTTGCCCTGTGCGCCTCCGTGAACGAACAGGTAGTTCACGGATTTCCTTCGGATCGCCCATTGGTGGAAGGGGATATCCTTTCCATTGACTTTGGGGTGAAGAAGGAGGGCTATTTTGGCGATTCGGCCATCACTGTCGCTGTGGGTTCCATTAGCCGGGACGCACAGAAACTCATGGATGTGACCGAACAATCCCTCTACGCCGGGATAGACCAGGCCAGGCCGGGAAACCGCGTCTCGGACATTTCAGCGGCTGTACAAAAATGTGTCGAGGCAGCAGGCTTTTCGGTCGTCCGCAATTTTGTGGGGCACGGCATAGGCAAGGAGCTGCATGAGGAACCTCAAGTACCTAACTTCGGCGACCCCGGCCGAGGTCCTCGTTTGAAGGTCGGCATGACCATAGCCATAGAACCCATGGTCAACGCAGGAAAGTACGAGGTGGATATTTTGGATGATGGTTGGACCGCAGTGACAAGGGACGGAACCTTGTCAGCCCATTTTGAGCATACCATTGCCATCTTGGAAGACGGTCCTGTGATTTTGAGCGCCGTAGACGGGAGCAAATAATGGCTAAGGAAGATGCCATCGAGGTTCAAGGGACTGTGGTGGAAACACTGCCCAACGCCATGTTCAAGGTGGAATTGGAAAACAAGCACCAGGTTTTAGCCCATATCTCAGGTAAAATGAGAATGCACTTTATCAAAATTTTACCTGGCGACAAGGTGACTGTAGAACTTTCCCCCTATGATTTGACCCGGGGGCGCATTACTTACAGGTTCAAATAACCATCGCAAGGAAGTTTCGTCGTGCTGCAACCCGGTCCGCCGGCATACAAGGCACTACTTCTTTACCAGGAGATGACAATGAAGGTCAGGGCATCAGTTAAACGGATTTGCAGCAAATGCAAGATAGTCAGACGCAAGGGAATCGTGAGGGTAATCTGCGAAAACAAGCGTCATAAACAAAGACAGGGATAGGGGAAAAGCCAAATGGCACGTATCGCGGGCGTAGACTTGCCGAAGAAAAAGCGCATTGAGATTGGCCTTACCTACATTTTTGGTATCGGTCGCTCCATATCCTCTAAGATATTGGAAGAGTTGGGCATAGACCCGGATCTCAAGACAGATGACCTTACTGAAGGCCAAGTCAATGATATCAGGAAGCTGATTGATAGCAAATATAGGGTGGAAGGTGACCTCCGTACCCAAATCTCCATGAATATCAAAAGA
Source organism: Desulfatibacillum sp. (assembly GCA_016342355.1). GTDB lineage: Bacteria > Desulfobacterota > Desulfobacteria > Desulfobacterales > Desulfatibacillaceae > Desulfatibacillum. The sequence goes on along the minus strand of JAEINP010000051.1, from coordinate 20,718 downwards.
CTCATGGACCTTGGATGCTACCGGGGACTCCGCCATCGCAGAGGCCTGCCAGTACACGGACAGAGAACGAGCACCAATGCCCGGACACGCAAAGGCCCCCGCAGGGCAGCGGTCAAGAAAAAGGGCGGCGCCAAGAAGTAGTAACCTTAAATCATTGGTGGTGAAATGGCTAAACGAAAGGTTGCGCGCAAGCGGGACAAAAAAAACATACCCAGTGGTGTGGCTCACATCCAAGCCACCTTTAATAACACCATAGTGACCATCACAGATCCTTCCGGAGCTGTGGTGTCATGGTCAAGCGCCGGTGTCGTGGGCTTTAAGGGATCGCGTAAAAGCACCCCCTTCGCCGCCCAAATGGCCGCCGAAGACGCAGCCAAAAAGGCTATGGAAAACGGCATGCGCAATGTGGAAGTATATGTGAAAGGACCTGGTTCAGGCAGAGAATCTGCCCTCCGCGCCCTCCAAAGCGCAGGACTGAACGTGGTCATGCTTCGGGACGTTACCCCTGTCCCTCACAACGGATGCCGCCCCCGCAAAAGGCGCAGGGTTTGATCTTTTTGGTGTCATAGAAAAAGGAGGCCGTTTTGGCAAGGTATCGTGATTCGGTCTGCAGACTCTGCAGACGCGAAAACTTAAAGTTGTTTTTGAAAGGGGACCGCTGTTATTCGGATAAGTGCGCCTTTGATCGTAGGAGCTATCCCCCCGGACAACACGGACAGCGGCGCACCAAGATCTCCGATTACGGAATCCAGTTGCGTGAAAAACAAAAAATTAAAAGAATGTATGGACTGACCGAAAAACAGTTCCGTCTGACTTTCAAACGTGCCGACAGCGCAAAAGGTATCACCGGTACCAACCTGCTTGTCAGCCTGGAAAGAAGAATGGATAACGTTATCTATCGGTTAGGCTTTGCAGACTGCCGTATACAGGCAAGACAACTTGTCCGCCATGGCCATTTCCTGGTTAACGGACATAAAGTGGATATCCCTTCCGCTATGGTGAACATCGGCGACACGGTGGAAGTCCGTGAAAAAAGCCGTACCGTGGCAGTTATTGGCAATGCCATGGAAACCGTGGCCCGCCGGGGATTCCCCCAGTGGTTGGAATTGGATAAGGCAAATTTTAAAGGCGTCGTGAATGCGTATCCGGTCAGAGAAGACCTGACCACGCCTATGCAGGAACAGCTTATCGTGGAACTCTACTCTAAGTAGTTGGGTCTGCTGGGTTCTTCCATCTTTGGGCTGCGCCATTCACTCTGGCTCGCAGCCCTAAATGGTTAACATAGGGCGGCTAGCCAACGGCCGCTGTCCCACGTACGCAAACTTCGAGAGGTGATAATGACCGTAAACGAGTTGATGTACATGAACTGGCGGGAGTTGATTAAACCCCAGCGGGTTCAGGTGGAAAGCTCTCCGACGCATGGAAAATTCATCACCGAACCCCTGGAAAGAGGCTTCGGGTTGACCCTGGGTAACGCACTCAGGCGGATCATTCTGTCCTCGTTGCACGGAGCCGCCATTGTTTCGGTCAAGTTCGACAACGTCATGCATGAGTTTTCTGCTGTTCCAGGCGTATTGGAAGACGTGTCGGAGCTTATTTTAAACCTGAAAGAGGTCCGGCTGACCATGACCGAACCCGGACCCTGCCCCTTGACCGTGGACAAAAAGGGACCGGGCATTGTCACGGCTGGCGATCTGAAAAGCCCGAACGGAAGAGTTCAGGTGCTCAATCCGGATCTTTACTTGGCCACCCTTTCCGACGACACCACCTTCAGGATGGAGCTCAATTGTAAGGTCGGCAAGGGCTACGCCATGGCCGATAGCAACAAGGACGAAGATGATCCCGTAGGGACCATTCCCATAGATTCGGTTTTCTCTCCCATTCGACGGGTTCACTATGTCGTGGGCAACGCCCGCCTCGGTCAACGCACCGACTACGACAAACTGACCCTGGACGTCTGGACAGATGGAAGCGTGACCCCGGAAGACGCCGTGGCCTACGCAGCCAAAATCCTGAAGGAACAAGTCAGCATCTTCATTAATTTTGACGAGGATCAGGAGCCCGAACAGGAAATTGAAACCGAAGAATCTGAAGCCCTGGAATATAACGAAAACCTTTTCCGGAGCGTGGATGAACTGGAACTTTCCGTCCGTAGCGCAAACTGCCTGAAAAACGCCAATATCCATAGAATTTTCGAGCTTGTCCGAAGGACGGAAAGTGAGATGTTGAAGACTAAAAATTTTGGAAGAAAATCCCTGAACGAAATCAAGGAAGTTCTCTCCGAAATGGGACTTTCCTTCGGAATGAAACTGGACGGTTTCCAACCTCCCGAGGAAAGTGATGAAGAAGGAGACACCGAAAACCCATGAGACATCAAAAAAGTGGAGTTAAATTAAATCGTACGTCTTCCCACAGAAAGGCCATGTTCCGAAACATGGTTACCTCCCTTTTTGAATATGGGCAAGTGAGGACGACCGATGCCAAGGCTAAAGAACTACGGCGCTGGGCGGATCAAATGATCACCCTGGCTAAAAGGGGTGATCTCCACGCACGCCGCCAAGCCCTGGCTGTCATTCGCAATAAAAATGTGGTGCATAGACTGTTTGAAGCCGCCAATGAACGCTTTGGCGAATACAACGGCGGTTACACCCGCATTACCAAAATTGGATTCCGTAGAGGCGACGCCGCCCCCATCTCCCTCGTGGACTTTGTGGGACAGGACGACGCCCCTGAAAAGGGACCCAGTGGCTCCTGGCTCAGCCGCTTCACCTCTTTTGGCAAAGCAAAGGCTGAAGAAGCCAAAGCCGCCAAAAAGGAAGCCGCTCCCAAGCCAGTAGCCGAGGATGCTCCGGTTGCTGAAAAAGCTCCCGAAACCGTCGAGGCTGCTCCTGTCAAGGAAGAAGCACCGGCTGTAGAAGAAGCCCCAGCAGAGGAAGCTCCTGCCGAAGAAGAGGAAAAAGCCAAAGAATAAACCGGCTTTGACGCAATACAGAAAAAGGCGGCTTTGCAAAAAGCCGCCTTTTTTTATGCCAAACTGCCTGTCACCCGGCCCTTGGGAGTCAGCTTTTCCACCTTCACCCTTACCAGACTGGATCTGACCGGCGGAAAAGGTGCAGAAAACAACACAGGTACATAATTCCGAGCCACCCCTTTATGTAGGCCCGTCTTTTCGTCTTTCCTGCCTTCCACGCACACCTCCAATGTTTTACCCATGGTCCCGGCATGGAAGGCCAGCCGCTTCAAACCTCCCAGTTCCCTCAATACCTTGGTCCGCTTGGCCAAAACATCTGGCGCCACCTGATTGGGGTATTTGGCCGCAGGCGTCCCCTCCCGTTGGGAATAGGGAAACACATGCAAATAGGAAACCGGCAGCCGTTCAATCAGGGTGAGGGTGTTGCGAAAGGTTTCATCAGTCTCCCCGGGAAAACCCACCAATACGTCCACCCCTATGCCTGCCTCGGGCAAGGCCCGCCTCACATCATGAACCAGGTCCGAAAAATATTCCGCCGTGTACGGCCTGTTCATCCTTTGCAAAATGCCCGTGTCTCCGCTTTGCAAAGGCAGATGCAGATGAGGGCACAGGCGCTCGGATCGGGCCATCAAATCCAATAAGCCCTGGCTGACCTCCTTGGGTTCAATGGAGCTTAAACGGATTCTCCCCTTGTCCAACCGGGTGTCCAATTCCGCCAAAAGGCTGACCAAATCCGTCTTGGGCTCCAGGTCCTGACCATAATAACCTAAGTGAATGCCAGTCAGCACCACCTCGCCAAAACCCTGACTAATCAGACTGGTCACATGGCCAATTGCCGAGGCCCAGGGCATACTGCGGCTGGGGCCCCTTGTGTACGGAACAATGCAATAAGTGCAAAATGCGTTGCAACCGTCCTGGATCTTCAGAAACGGTCTGCTCCTGGCCCCTGGAACGGGAATATCAGGCGTCAAAAACTCCTGAAACGAACGAATCTCCCCGGTAAGACTTTCTGCGGTCTTGCGGGGACTCTCCTTTTCAATGATCCGGGGAATAAGATGCCTTTGGGTGTTGTCCACCACAAAGGAAACCCCTTTGATTCCCTTGAGCGCCTCAGGCTCGCTTTGGGCGTAACAACCGGTGGCCAGCACCAAGGCCCCTTGGTGGGCTTTGATAGCTTGCCTGAGAGCCTGTCTGGACTGCGTGGAGGCCTTGTGGGTGACCGTGCAAGTGTTCACCACCACCACGTCGGCCTTTTCCTTGTCGGAAACCCGCTTGAGCCCTGCATTCTCCAGAATGCATGACAGATTGTCCGACTCGTACTGGTTCACCTTGCATCCCAGAGTGTTGATGTAAAACGTCTTTGCCATAATAGTGTCTTGTTTCAGGCTGTGGACGCACTGGAAATCCACCCGGCGCCCAGAACCTCGTCTCCCTGGTAAAAAACTGCCCCCTGTCCGGGAGTCACGGCGGACTGGGGCTCGTCAAAGATAGCTACGGCAGTGTTTTCTCCCGTGACTGTGATGGTCGAATCCGCCTCTTTATGACGGTAGCGTATACGGGTTCTGGCTCGAAACCGGTCCTCACCGGGAGGGACAATCCAGTTAATCCCCTCCACAAAAGCGCCCCCGGATAATAAATCCGTTTTAATGCCTATCATAATACTATTGGAAGCAGGGTCAATGTCCTTCACATAGTAGGCTTGGCTGGCGGGAATGTTGATGCCCCGGCGCTGGCCTATTGTAAAGGCGAAAACCCCTTCATGCCTTCCAATGGGCTTACCGTGGATATCCACAATGTCTCCGGGCCTGGACCGGAATCCGGGCTGGCTTTGCAAAAAATTCCTGTACCGGTCGTCGGCAATAAAACAGGTCTCCTGGCTTTCCGGCTTGGTATGGATATCCAACCCCAACTGCCGGGCTTTTTCCCACACCTGATCCTTGGTCAACTCCCCCAGGGGAAAAATTGCGGAACCCAGTTGACCCTGGTTTAAAAAACTTAAAAAATAGGACTGATCCTTCAGGGGGTCAGCGCCCTTGAATAGCCTGAAACGCCCCCGGGAATCCTCGGAAACCCGGGCATAATGCCCGGTGGCTATGCGTTGGACCCCAAGGTCCCTGCGGACAGTATCCAGCAATGCCCCGAACTTTATGGTCTGGTTGCATACCATGCAGGGATTGGGAGTTTGACCTTTCAGGTAGGTTTCCACAAAAGGCTGGACCACCATGGACTGGAATTCCGCTTGCAACCGGACTACGTGGATGCTTATGCCAAGCGCTCTGGCAGCCTGAAACAGGGACTCGGGCGCACCCTGATCATCCCCGGCCTGTTCAGGGGCCTCGTAACCGGTAAGGAAATGAACCCCCACAAGATCGTGGGTTTTTCCTAAAAGAAGGTGGGCGGACACCAAAGAGTCCACCCCTCCGCTCATGGCAATGGCGATCTTGGATGACATGTCAGCCTTAGGGCTGTACAAGGTCTTCGGCAGGATGCAAATTCATGGCGCGGGGCGGGCAAACAGGCACGCACAGTTTGCATATGCTGCACTTTTCCTGGTCAAACACGACATGCATGTCCGGCCGGGATATGGAAAGGGCTCCCGTGGGGCAAACAGCGGTGCAGGTTCCGCAATGGGTGCACACATCCTCGTTACGCCCGATTTCCTCTGCGGTCTTCTGGACCTTGATTCCTTCTTCCTTCAAATAGGCCATGCCCCGTTCAAAATTTTGGGGAGTCCCGAAAAGTTGAAGCACCATCACCCCTTCCTTGCGGGGATAAATGGTGGCGTTGAGTATGTTGAACGTGAGATCATACTCCTTGGCAAGGTTGCAGACCACGGGCCTGTTGGCCGAGTCCTTGGGGAACCTGAGAATCAGCATCTTGGAATAGGTGTCTTTTACCATCAAAAGCCTCCTGAGGGCTATTAATCCTAATGTTTGGGCGGCGCAAAACAATACACCCGGGCCGGGGGGACACATCTCCTGGCGGCCGGGATCTAAGTTGATAATTGTAGGCAGGCAGGCAAGGAATGTCAATCCCAATTGCGGGATTTACGTCGGCACGGTCAAAGCGTAAAAACCCGGACAAGTTGATACACTTGGTAAATCCCCCACACCCCCATGCCCATGAGAACAAAGGAAGAAAAAAAAAGGATCCGGCCCTTCCTGACAGCCTCTTCCTCTTTAAGGAGGACAGTGTCCCGGATCACCCTGATGCCCGGCGGAGGGAATCGCCTGGTCGCTATGGTCAACTTGCCTACGGCCAGCAAATACAGTCCAAGGGGGAAAAGGGTCAAAAACAGAATCATAAGTCCTGCAAATGCAACATGGAAAATTATCCTGGTTCTGTCAATGGAAGCCCCGGCATTTTCCAACAAAGCTGGCATCCCTAGGAATGCAGCAAGACCCCCCGCGAATAATCCCAGCAGCAGGTACCTTAACATGCGGTTTCGGTATTTCTTGTTCGCAGGTATTACAATTTGTTCCATTTTTTTGTCCGTTGTCAGCGTTTATGTAAATATTCTCATAGCATACTCCATGGGATCGGTCTTCACAATGGAAAACAGCCTGGATAAACGGCAATTCCTGTGCTAAAAACATTTCAAAAAGTGGTTCCACTGGTAACGGTCCGCGTATTTCCAAGCCAATAGTCTTCGGGAGGGGGAAAATGAGCCTGGCGTGGCAACGCCGCATATTAGCCGCGGCCTTGGTCCTTATAGCTGTCTGCGCCTTTTTTCCGGCGCTGGAAGGCGGCTTTGTCTGGGATGACGACCATTATGTGACCGGCAACCCAACCCTCACCATGGATGGCGGACTGGCCCACATCTGGTTTTCGCCCCAGTCCACGCCCCAGTATTATCCCCTGGTTCATACCCTCTATTGGCTGGAGCACCACCTGTGGGGCTTTGATCCCCTGGGATACCATGCCGTAAACCTTGCCCTGCACATCCTGGCCGCCCTGTTGCTCTGGCGGCTTCTGAGCCTCCTCTCCCTCCCCGGCGCATGGCTGGCAGCCCTCTTGTTTGCCATCCATCCTGTCCAGGTGGAAACCGTGGTCTGGATCGCCGAACGCAAAAACATCCTCTCCGCTGTCTTTTACCTGTCCTCGGCCCTGTGCCTGGTGAAATACTTTTTCCCCGATAAACCCCCGGTCCGTACAACCCGCTGGTACACGGCAGGCTTTGTTTTCTTCCTGTGCGCCCTGTTGAGCAAGACCGTGGCTGTCACCCTGCCTGCGGCAATACTCATTATCCTGTGGCTCCGCCGAGGCCGTGTAACCCGCCACGAGTTGGCTGCCCTGGTTCCCTTTTTTGCTGTGGGCCTGGTATTCGGACTCCATACCGCGTGGCTCGAAGTCCACCATGTGGGGGCCATGGGACCGGATTGGACCCTTAACCCGGCGCAGAAAATCATCCTGGCAGGCCGGGCGCCCTGGTTTTACGCATCCAAGCTCATTCTGCCTTTCAAACTGGTTTTCAACTATCCCCGGTGGAATCTTGATGTTGCCAGGTTTTTCCTTTATCTCTACCCTCTGGCCCTGGCCGGGTTGGTATTCCTGCTTTGGATGTTCCGAAAAAAAATATCCCGCGGCCCCCTGGCTGCGGTGTTGTTCTTTCTCATCACCCTGTTTCCGGCCCTGGGGTTCTTCCGGGTTTATCCTTTTCGATATTCATATGTGGCGGACCACTTTCAGTATATGGCCTGTATAGGGTTGTTCGTCCTGGCAGCCGCTATGGGAGCGGTTCTGCTCAGGAACCAACGGGTTCTTTCAGCCACCCTGGCCATTCTTGTCGCCGGAACCCTTGGCTGGCTCACCTGGAACCAATCCCATGCTTACAAGGATTCCCGAACTCTCTGGGAGCATACCCTCATAGGCAATCCCCAATCCTTCCAGGCTCACAACGACCTGGGAACCATCCTGGCGACCCGGGGAAACCTAAACGCAGCCATGGTTCATTTTCAAAAGGCCCTGGAAATCCATCCTCCATTCGTGGAAGCCATGAACAACCTGGGCCGCACATACGGAGCCCTGGGCCAATATGCCAAGGCAAAGGAGTTATCCTTAAAGGCCCTGGCCCTGGACCCCCAAAATGCCATTGCCCATATGAACGCAGGTATGGCCTGCCTGAACCGGAAAGACCGCTCGTGCGCCCTGAAGCATCTTGCCCTGGCTGTGGCTGCCAAGCCCGACTGGGGCCAAGCCAACCTGACCCTGGCAAGGCTGCTGACTTCCGAAGGAAGGCCTGCCCAAGCTCGCCCTTTTTTTGAAAATGCCCTGGCCGCCATGCCCGACAATATTTCCGCCTGGCTGGCCTATGCTCAGGTCCTGGAAAACGTCCGGGCCTACGAGTTTGCCGCCGAGCTTTACAAACACGCCCTGAAACTGAACCCAAACCACTGGGAACTCCTGTGCGCCTATGGGGAATTTCACCTTAAAACCTGCAACCCCGTGGAAGCCGGATTCTGTTTTGACAAAGCCCTCACCATGGCTCCGGAAGAGCCTCAGGCCCTTCTGCGGCTGGCTCTTGCCTTCAACTCCCTGGAACGATACACCACGGCCATCCAGGTATTCGACCGCGCCCTAAACCTGGAACCCAACAAGCAGGAAGCTCTGGCAGGCAAGGCCCAGTCCCTGTTTCACTCTGGCCTCAGGGCCGAAGCCCTGGCTCTTATGGAACAGGTGCTGGACGCTTCCCCGGACAGCCCTGTCAAATACTATAATTATGGCCTCATGCTCCTGGCTGCTGGCAAACCCGATCAGGCCCGGGTGCATCTTCAAAAGGCCCTGGCCCTGAAACCCGATTTCGCTTCGGCCCAAAAGGCCCTGGATCTGGCCCTGCGGCAAAAGAACCCGTTGCAATAGCCAGTCAAAACCTCTATGCCTGAAACACAATTTTCAAAAATTTTGCATGGGGAGGAATACATGAAATCGTATCGTAAGGAATTGTGGTTCGAGGTGCCCGCCCGCCGGGGTTTTATCAATATCACCCCCCGGGTTCGTGAATGCCTGGAGGACAGCGGAGTCCGGGAAGGCCTGGTTTTGTGCAACGCCATGCACATTACCGCTTCGGTCTTTATCAACGACGATGAGTCCGGCCTCCACCACGACTATGAGCGATGGCTGGAAAAACTGGCCCCCCACGAGCCCGTGAGCCAATACCGCCACAATGTGGGCGAAGACAACGCCGACGCCCACATGAAGCGCCAAATCATGGGCCGGGAAGTGGTGGTGGCCATCACCGAGGGCCAGCTTGATTTGGGAACGTGGGAGCAGATTTTTTACGGCGAGTTTGACGGACGCCGTAAAAAGAGGGTGCTGGTGAAAATCATCGGGGAATAGGCCTTGGATACCCAAAACAACCGGGAAAAACGTATTGGAAACCACATGCCACGGAAGGACCTTGTCCTTCTCAGAACAATTTTCCTGTGCGCCTTCCTGGTCCGGTTTTTCACCCTGCTGGAAATCTCCCAAACCCCCTTGTTCTCCCTGCTTCTGAACGACGCCGGCGCCTATGACCATTGGGCCAGGGAAATCGCCGGGGGAAACTGGCTGGGAGACAAAGTTTTTTATCAGGCGCCCCTGTACCCCTATTTTTTGGGCCTGCTTTACAAGGTTTTCGGCCCCGACCTGTTTGTGGTCCGGCTGGTCCAGATTTCCCTGGGCAGCCTGTCCTGCGTCCTGGCGGCCCTGGCCGGTAAACAATTTTTCTCCAAAAACGCCGGGATGGCTGCGGGCTTTTTCATGGCCTTTTACGCCCCGGCCATTTATTTTGATGTCCTGATTCAAAAAGCGGTGCTCGCCCTTTTTTTTATGGCCGTGCTCCTGCTCCTTTTGGGCAAATCCCTGGAAAAACCCTCTCGGCCATTGTGGTTAGGGGCAGGCCTGGCTCTGGGCCTGTTGTGCCTGCTGCGGGAAAACGCCCTGCTCCTTGCCGTTCTGGCGGGCTTGTGGATTTTCTTCCATTTCTCCCTCCAATCCAAAAAGACCCGCCTTGCCTGGATTCTTGCTTTTGGCCTGGGCGTGGCAACAGCGCTCCTGCCCGTGGCCGCCCGAAATCAGATTGTCGGCGGCCAGTTTTTTCTCACCACCTCCCAGTTCGGCCCTAATTTTTACATAGGAAACAACCCGGAAGCCAACGGCATGTACATGCCTTTAGTAGAAGGCCGGGGCATGACCGAGTTCGAACAGGAAGACGCCACCCGCTTGGCTGAGGAAGCCATGGGCCGCAAGCTCACCCCCTCCGGGGTGTCCCGGTACTGGACCGGCAGAGCCCTGGATTTCATTCGATCCAGGCCCCTCCATTGGGCAGGACTCATGCTTCAAAAAAACTGGCTGTACTGGAACGCCATGGAATTACCCGACACCGAATGCCAATACGCCTACGAACAGCATTCCCGCATTCTGGGCGCTTTGGGCAGGTGCTTTCATTTTGGCCTGCTTTTACCCCTGGCTGTTTTTGGCTTGTGCGCAACTATCAGGGAGCGCAAGCGCCTTACCATTCTGTACCTCCTGGGCGCGGGCCTTTTTGTCTCCACCATTCTTTTTTATGTATTCGCCCGATACCGGTTTCCCATCGTGCCCATCCTTATGCTGTTCGCCGGGGCAGGTGTGACCCAGGCAGTGCGCTGGGAAACGGGCTTTCAGTTCAAACCTCTGATTATATGCCTCCTGGCAGCTATTTTGGCGGCCCTCCTGGTAAACCAGCCCCTGCCTTTTAAAAATCAAATGACATCCAGGGCCTTCTATAATGTGGGAACAGCCCTTTACAATCAGGGCGATGACAAGGTATCCATTCCCTATTTTCAAGAGGCCATCCGCCTGGACCCGGAATTCGCATTCGCTCATTACAACCTGGGCCTGAGTCTGGAAAATCTTGGCCGGAATCGCGAAGCCCTGATTCATTATCGCCAGGCAGTGCGCCTGAACCCCCGGGCTGCCAGACACCGCATTCGCCTGGAAATGCTGTTGGAAAAAATGAATGGCCCGGAGGAGTAACTCCAGGCCACACACTTGCAACCATGGGAGACACAACATAATGCCGGATAAATTGGAAAATGAACTCAACGAAGCCCTGGATTACGCCATGCATTACATGGAGGAAGTCACAGGCAAGGCCGCCAGCCAGGAAGAACTTGCCCGGGCCTTGAAAAAATATTTCGTCCTCAACGAAATCAAGGCGTACATCGAAATGGAACGGAGCAGCTAATCAGGTTTTATGTATCGGGAATTTTTCCTGCTCACACCCCCACGGACGACATTTGTGTTCCGTCCCATTTAAAAACCTGGGCGCCGCAAAAACTGCCGTCTTTCCTGTATAGCCAGCCGCCGGTATTAAACAGAACCACCGGATTTCCCGCCAGCCTGTACTTGTTTTTTTGGTCCATGGCCCCCCACGGGATAGGATCATGGGTGTGGCCGATGATGCAACGCCTGGGGGGGGAAAGTTTGATCCCCAACTGCTCTCCCACGTCCTCTATTTCCCACTGGCTGGCCTTGTAATAGGTTTCCAGACGGTCCTTGGTTCCCTGCTCGGACATAAAGGGCGAATCGCCGCATTCTGTTTCGTTTTTAACCCGGGCTGTTTTCTGTTCCCTGATAAAGTTCAACAATTTGTCCTTCAAAATATTAATGATCTTGTCCGTAATCCATTCCTTTAAAACATTTCCGGTGATGAGGGGGTCAACCACCTTATCCGCCAGATTGTTCACATACCTTTCCAGAGCATTCAGGTCCCCGTCCTTGATATTGCGCTGAAGCGTCCTGATAAGCGCGGTCAGAGGCTCGGCCTGCCCAACCCCGGACGAGGCCAACTGGTTGTTGGGAAAATTCACCCCCACCAGTTCCTTTAAATTCAGTTCATCACCGGCCATGTCCCCGCCAAAAATCTTGGGGCCGTATTCGCTCACCACTCCCCAAAACGCCTCCAGGTAATGACCGTGGGTTAGCAGCAGGGTTTCCTGTCCTGTGTACAGATATACGTTGGGATAGGCCACGCATATTTTCAAATCCTGGGGGGCAAGATGCTTCAAAAAGATGTCCCCATACGGCTTGTCTGGACCAACCAACTCCAGTTCACTATATTTGGGGGCTTTTCTCAGATCGAAGAATCCGGGTACAGACCGCCTGAAAGGCCTGGGATCCTCCCCGTTCTGGATGGGCTTGACTATGTTGAGATCATGCTCCAGCCAGTGCCAGAACGAAAAATCATGATTTCCCGGCACATATAAAATCTCCTTGGCCAGTTGCTTTTCCTGCACATGGCTGAAAAACTTTTTGCCTTCCGCATACACCTCTGCATAGCTGCGTATGGAAAAGTCAAAGATGTCTCCCAGCAGGATCAGGTAGTCGTTCCCTGTTCCCACGGCCTTTTCAAAGGCCTTGAGTTTGGGTGCGAATTTTTTCGGTGTTTCGGGGTACAGGGCGCACATGGGGTCGCCCAGGTGCAGGTCGGACACAATGCTGATTTGCATGAATACACCTCCAATTTCTAAAGGATGACCACACATGCGGCAAAACCAGGAGAAGGGCGGTCTGCAATAATCGGGATACAAGAGGACAGCAGATTCCTGGCCGCATCATCAAATTTTTTAACCCGTGTATGCCAAAATATATTCATAGGAAAATCATTTTGTCAAAATAATTATGTGATTTAAAACGTGGAAATCTTCAGGCCGCCAACCCATCCCCCATTCCCAAACAGGCAATCCCACCGGCCAATCCGTAAAAAACCCACTGCGGCCTTGCGAACAGGCCGCCCCTATGGTATAAAATAGCTGTAAGATAAAGTGGTTGTATATTATCCGACCTTGGACGCTTTATCTTGTACTTCCTGTTTTTCCCATCATAATGCCTTGTTTTGCGCCGGGAGGGGGACCACTTATGAAACGTATCAAGAAAGCTGTTTTGGCTGTCCTGTTTTGCGTCTGCCTGGCTTCCACCGCCAGCGGGGAAATCATCTACGATAACTTTGGCGAAGGCGACTCCTATGTGCCGAACTCAGGCCTGGGAGTGGGCTGCGTCTTGGGTCCCTTTGGCTGCATCCTGAAACTGGAACGGTCTATACCCATCACCGTGACTGCCACAGGCACCGACCATTACCTGGACTACGCAGCCCTGCCCCTGGTCAATTACAGGGAACCCGGAGACATGGAAATCAACATCCGGGAGGACGACAACGGCCTGCCCGGCGATCTTCTGGAATCCCAATATGTCCTGGCTGGCCCCGAGGCCCAAGTGTACACTATTCAGTTTTCCGGAAACACTGTCCTGGAGGAAAGTCAAACTTACTGGGTTCATCTTTCCTACGTGGCCCCCGAAAGCCGGTTCAACTGGTTGGAAACCGCCGACGTTATCACCGGTACAGTTGCCACCCGAGCCCAAAAAGACTGGAACTGGAGCCCGGATGTCCAGGAATACGGAGCCGTCCGCCTGGGAACCACTCCCCTGGACCCAGTGGGAGACGCCCTCAAGGACCTACAGGACGGCGGAAACCTCCATGTTTTTGGCCGGGATCCCCAGGATAAAATGACTGCCGAACAAGGCATCCTGGCCGGAGACGTCAACGGAGACCATATCCCGGATCTCATCCTCACGGCCTGCAACGCGGACGGCCCCCAGAGCCAACGGGACGAAGCAGGGGAGATATATGTGTACTTCGGTCATACTGGCCTGGAAGGCATCCGGGACGTGGCCGGCATTGAAGGCCACACCCCGGACCTGACCGTCTACGGCGCCACCCGGGACGACGCCCTGGGCAAGGGCCGGTCCGTGGTGGTGGGCGATCTTAACGGAGACCGCATCCAGGACCTGATAATGGGCGCGTATCAAGCCGACGGACCCCAGGAAAACCGTTGCGACGCCGGAGAAGTCTATGTCCTGTTCGGTTCCCGCAGCCTTTCCGGAACCGTGGACCTGAACAATGGCGGCGCAGACCTTATCATCTACGGCGCCAACTGCGGCGACAACCTGGGCCGCGACGGCGCCATGACCCTTGGAGACCTGGACAACGACCAAATCCCCGACCTCATCCTGGCGGCTCCGGGCGCGGACGGCCCGTCAAACGCCCGGGACGACTGCGGCGAAGTCTACTTCATCAAAGGATCAACCACCCTATCCGGAACCCTGGACCTGGCGCAGGGCCAATGGAACGGCATTGTGTACGGCGCCACATCCTACGACCAATTGGGCGGCGACGGCTGCCTCCTGACCGGCGACCTGAACGCGGACGGCATCCTGGACGTCATCGTGGGCGCACCCTATGGAGACGGACCGGGTGACTCCCGCAACGCCTGCGGCGAGGCCTATCTGTTAGCCGGGGCCGACAACGCTTTCCCCTCCCGGGATCTGGCATTCACGCCCCCAACCCTCCGGGTTTACGGCGCGGATTCCGGCGATTCCCTCACCCGGTACAAAGCCATGGCCGTGGGGGATGTGAACGGCGACGGCATGGACGACCTGGCCCTGGGCGCTCCTTACGCCAGCGGCCCGTCAAACAGCCGTTCCAACTGCGGCGAGGTCCATGTGATTTTCGGGGCGGAAAATCTTTCCGGCGTCCGGGACCTGGACGAGGATCAATCGGACATGGTCATTTACGGCGCTGACAACGGCGACTACCTCTCCAAATACCAGGGTCTTGCGTTGGGAGACCTTACCGGAGACGGAACAGACGACATCGCCATGGCCTCGTCCTATGCCAGCGGCCCCAATAACTCCCGCAGGTCTTGCGGGGAGGTCGCCGTGGTTTTCGGCTCGTCCGATCCTCCTTCCATAGTGGACCTGGATGATAATCAGCAGGACCTCATTATCTACGGGGCCACCTACGGCGACAAACTGGGTTACAGCGCGACAATGGTCCTGGGCGATATGAACGGCGACGGTATAAACGACCTTGTGGCGGCGTCCGCTCTGGCTGACGGCCCCGGGGAAGGCAGACGCAATTGCGGCGAAGCCTACGTGATCCACGGAGGCCCGAACCTTCCGTCCACTGTGGATATCTTCACCGGTGGCCAGGATGTAATCATCTACGGCCCGGGATATGACGACCGCCTGGCCGACGGCGGCGCCCTTGCCATGGGCGACATCAACGCCAACGGCGTCCCGGAAGCCATACTCGGCGCTTACCGCGCTGACGGCCCCCTGAACACCCGCACCTGCGCGGGCGAGGCCTTTGGCGTTTCCGGCGCCCGTCCGCCCATTTCCGCCACTGTGTTTGGGACAGACCATCGGGGAAACCCCCTGGCCGAGGATTACGGTACGGCCAGGGCCTATGTCGATTTTGAAACAGGCGATGCAAACAGCCTCACCCGGGTGGTGCTCGTTCGCAACAAAAACAACGTGGATATGGAGGATACGGCCAAAGTGGCCAACGTCCAATGGCTGATCACCACGGATCGGACAAATTTTGCTGCAACCCTGATTTTTAACTACCTGGACAAGGAAATCCAGGGCCTGGACGAATCCAAGCTCACGGTTTATTCCGCCCCGGAACAGGGCGGGGACTACACGCCCATGGACACTGCGGTGGATACGGAAAAAAACCTTCTCACAGTCAGGGGGGTACAGGGATTCACGTCCTTTGTCATTGTGGAAGGTCAGGCCCCCCCGGACGAGGACGATTGCTTTATCAATTCCCTCAGGCAAAGGTAACTCACACCTGGGCAAACAGAACGCCCGGTAAGAAAATCTGATCCGGGAGTAAATCCTGGTGGTTTGAAATTGTAAAAACGCCCCAAAGAATGATAATGCTGAACATAGGAAAAATATTCTACAAATCCAAACCCATACAATGCTTTGATTCTTGCGGGCAAGAGCCGGGTTTAAAACCCCGAAGCCGCAAGGCCATAGCCGAAAACAGGGTGTGGGCGCTTTAATCCCACTCTTTACAATTAATGACATTTTTGAGAGGACGCACATGAAAAGTTTAAAGGTTTGTTTGGTTGCCGTTTTGGCCATGTTTTTTGTTTTGGGCGGAAACAGCCTGGCTGCGGATTATCCCGGGAAAAAAATCCTTTTTGTCGATTCCTACCACGAGGGATACCCCTGGAGCGATGAGATCACCCAGGCGGTTAAGGATATCCTGGACGGTACGGGCGTGGAATTGAAAATTTTCCGTATGGACACCAAACGGCATAGCGATGAGGCGTTCAAGAAAAAGGCCGCCCTGGAAGCCAAGGCCATCATCGAATCCTTCAAGCCCGATGTGGTCATTGCCTCGGATGATAACGCCTCCAAGTACCTGATCGTACCTTATTTCAAAAACTCCGCAATCCCCTTTGTCTTCTGCGGGATAAACTGGGACGCCTCCGTGTACGGATTCCCCTGCAAAAACGTTACTGGTATGCTGGAGGTGACCCCTGTTTTTCAGCTTCTGGACCAATTAAAACCTTTTGCCAAGGGAGGCAGGATAGGGTTCATTGGTCCTGAAACACTCACTTCCAGAAAGGAATCGGAGAATATCAGCCTGACCTTCAAAATGCAGCTTGTCGAGTATTTCGCCACCGACGCCCGGGACTGGAAAAAAGGTTTTGCGGAATTGCAGGGCAAGGTGGACATGCTGCTGATCGACAGCGACGGCGGACTGTATGCGGATCAGGCCAAAGATCTGATCGCCTATGTGGAAGCCAACACAAAAATCCCCACGGGCACCAGCTACGATTTCATGGCGCCTTACGCCCTCGTCACCTTTGCCAAGGTGGCGGGAGAGCAGGGCGCATGGGCCGCAAGCACGGCCCTTAAAATCCTTGGCGGTACGGCCCCCGGCGCCATTCCCCTGGACCAAAACCAGGAAGGCGAGCTCATCTTGAACGCCCGCATCGCCAGGGGTTTGGGAGTGGAAATACCCTATGGGCTCATTGACGCCGCCTCAAAGATCATTGAATAGACAGGCCTGAACAAACCAGGCTCCTGCTGCCTTAACACTCAGGAAGTTGTTGGCGGCAGGAGCCTGCCTAAATGAAACGCCGTCAAACCGGGCAGTTATTCGGCCAAGCCAAGGGCATTGACTCGTATAGAAGCCTGGTATGTGGTGATGGGGGGATACTTTTAGAGGCGTGAAGGATTTCGATGCGTCAGTGCGCACATTGCGCGCAAGTTCTTCTTGCCGAAAGCAGTCATTTTTTAAAAAGAGTGGGTGGAAATCAGATCTGCGTCAACCTTTCATAAGTGGAATATGGAATCTTCTCCCCATCTTTTCTGTTCTTCCAAGCAGGCTCTCTATGAGCTGCGTCGAACACGCTTTTATTTGTGCGAAATTTGTTTGCGATTTGGTTGATAATCCGTTTTTCTTCTGGAGAAAGCGGAGGCGCGAGGGTTTCATCCGCTTTGTGGATCATTTCAAATAATTGAGGGTAATTGTCGAATTGAGGCCCCCAAGGTAAATGGGCGTAAACCGCCCCTGTCATGCCCTGCCCCAACTCCTGATATGCCTTCATGTCTGCGTACCAGATGTATTTTGTGGTTTTCAGCCCTTTGTCTCCAGAAAAGAGCAGTTTTCGTTTTAGGACCGACTCAAACGTCCTGAATACCAATTTTGTACGCGCCAATGAAAACGGACGGTTTCCTTCAAAAGATTCAGCATCATCAGTTTCATTGAAAACGCCGCGTAAAAGGGCGTCCATTGACTCTGATTGAATCTGCCCCAATTCCCAGCGTTTGACGCTGGCTACTCCTACTTTTGCCTTGTGGGCAAGGGTATTCTGTGTCCAACCAAGTCTCTTTCTTTTTCGTTGAATATCTTCACTTGTGAGAAGCTCTTTCTTTTTACGGTAGGCGTCATGGACAACTCTTTGAGCGTGTGCCACTTGCTCTACAGTGCCAGCCTCTATGCCACATACGGAGCATTTGCTTACGGGCACGGATACAGTGATATCCTCTCCCCGAAAACTCATTGTGCGTTCAATATCCATAACGGACATGATGCCATGCCCATTTGGGCATTCAAGATGCTTCATTGTCATTCTCCTGAGCGGGGTCGGCTTTTATGGAAAGACACGATCCACAACATATCGTCTTTAAAGGCGAATTTGAAATAAACCTCGCATCCTACGATCTTGGATTTCCATGAAAACGCCCACAGTTCTTTTCCCCTGATTTGACTTGCATATGCGCTTGCCGGAGGCCGTTGTCCAGCATAGTGCCGAGGTTTCACTTCCTCCAAAATATCGGGGAGCAGTTGAGTGAAATCTTTCATCAAATAGCCAAAGTCATTAAGATCCTCAATCAAGGAAAAGAGGTTTTCAACTGCTTTTCGGCCCTGCGAAATGGCCGCTTTAGCCTCCGTCAATCTTTTTTGGAGTTCTTTGTTTGAAGGTCTGTTAATCATATTATAGTATCAATTGATACCTTGTCAACCATAAGAATGGCGCCATCTGGGGCGGGTTGCGGTCTGGAGTTCATTTTCAAAAGCTGTCTCATCGCCTCAGATCGCATACTGATGAGGCGATGAAAAATCTTCCATTGTTTAGAGGCACTCGCCGGGGTCACTTGGCTGAGATAACCCTTGCAGATCCATTGGTTTTGTTTGTGAGTGCATATGGTTCTCCCTGCTTAAGATGGAAACCTCTTATCAAGCCCCTGTCAGTCGATTAAACGTCTTTTCATGCCCTCATCAGCCCGCCAGAACTGCACCTTATTCGGTGCTTCATAACTGCTATGCAACTGCCACTTTGTGGTATACTCCAATGTGATTACGCTTTCATGCCCCAATTTCTTATATCAAAATAGTGCCTAAACATTTTATTTTCTTGACAATTAGGTGTAACGTATATAAAAGTCGACAAATTCAAAGTCAATGTTTTTACACTGTCTGTGATATTCACCGGAACTCATGCTTTTTTGCTCGTTTTTTAGGGGGAGCCATGGAATTCAACGACGGGATCAAGGGGCTGTCCAAATCGTTTCAGAGCGTCATTGACAATATCTGTTTTGAAAAGGGTTCACATCTTTATCCTGGACTCCCGGAAATATGTAACGAGGTTGTCTGTAACGAACTAATATAAAATGAAAAGATGAAAAATCAAGCCTCGTTACATATTATAATTGTAACGATGACTTTTCTCTTCTTGTTTTTTAAAAATGCCATTATATCAGTACGTTGCTTTTTCATCGTTATGAAAACCCGGGAACCCAGGCTTTATAGTGCCAAATTAACTTCTGAAAAGGAGGCATAGTATGCCCAAAATCAGTCTTAAAGGTTTGGCCAAGTACATGACTTCTGGCGCGGTGAAACAGAGGAAAATTTTGAAGGATTACAAATATCCTAATCCTGAAGGTCAAGCTCAAGCCGCCTATTACAGGGACGCGAAAAAATACATTACTGAGTTCCATAAGGATGGTCGAGATGTGGAGTGGTTGACCAAGAAGGCCAGCCAATTGCAGGGCTTGTCTCAGGGGGCAGTTCAGCAAAGGGCGGTCCGCCTGAAACACAACGCTCGTGCTATAAAAAAATATGCTCGCTTTTTTTCAGGCAGGGATTTTTCCATATTAGACAGAATCTCTCTTCGAGTGGCTTATGCAGGTGTTTTTATTACTGTCAGTCCAGATTTGCATGTGATGGAACGAAAAAGAGAAAAAGTCATTTTGTTAGATTTTAGCAAAGATGAACCAGAAGAGCAGACGGTCAAGATTATCAGTCAAGCAATGTTTCAGGCCCAATTGGAGGCGGGTATGGGCCTAACCAGTACTTCGGTACTCTATTTTGATGTCTCAAGGGGACAAGAGCACCGAGGCGCCCGCGCGGGAGCGCGTATGTTAAGGGAAATTGAAGCGGCTTGTGAAAATATTTATGCTATATGGGATGGTATTTAGTGTAATATGATTTTTTCTCAATTCCATGACCACATGGCAGAAGTAAAACGATAAATACGGATTGTACCGTCCTAATATCAAAATGGGAGCGAACTATGAAGATTAATTACTATAAATATTATCTTACCAACGAGAGCAAAAAATATCATGTCGATATGACGCCGGTTTTGAAATGTTTTTTAAAAGCCAAAGATGAAACCCTATATAGTTCATTCCAATTCAAGGACGAAAATCTTTTCTTATTTCATGTTGTACCTCCTGTTTATATGTTTGTAGTGACAAAATCCAGTGAGATCATTAAGGCTATACATAAAGGCGGTTTATCTCAGGATGATATATATAAAAAACTAAATACAGACGAAAGGCTTGGCTTTGCAGCCTATATCAATTTTTCTGAGTATTTTTATGGCATTGGATCTACCTTACATGGTC
The DNA here is from genome assembly GCA_016342355.1 of Desulfatibacillum sp. Classification (GTDB taxonomy): domain Bacteria; phylum Desulfobacterota; class Desulfobacteria; order Desulfobacterales; family Desulfatibacillaceae; genus Desulfatibacillum. The sequence continues at coordinate 515 of JAEINP010000051.1, read as the reverse complement.
CTAAAAATGATGCGTTTGTAACGTTCTTAAACGGAATACTGAACAGGTGGAAATTTAATGGATGGGAGTTTGTTTCTGTTGCAATCGCCACGGAAGCAACCACTCGCCAAGTGCTGAAAATGCCTTTTATTGGAAAAACAAAATTGGAAGTTAGCCCTAAACACACACTTGGAAAAACCATCATGGGATTCTTAACCTTAGAAGAAAGTGAAATTGACGGTATAGAGATAGAAGTCAAGCCAAAAAAACGAGAGAAAATCAATAAAAGTTTTAAGGGGATATCAAAAAGCGTCCCAATTGATTCGGAGCTAAGGAAGTATATTGTAAGGGCAAAGTCAGACCTTGAAAGCTCCTTGACTGATTACTATCTTGTAGGTAGTGGGTATTTGTGCGATACAATACAAACGAAGGATGAGAAGAGAATTTGTGACGCAATCAAAAAAAAGATCATGAAAAATCAAGACCTTCACGAGGTGATCCATGAGCACCAAAACGATACCTCCATTATATCAATG
>JAEINP010000142.1 GCA_016342355.1 Desulfatibacillum sp. | reverse complement strand
AGCTTGGCGCCCTTGGCGGCCATTTTATCCGGCGTCAGAGAATGGACTGCGGCCACGTGGTCGCGCAGGTTGACCATTGCGATCTGGCCCACATCCAGGCCGGTATCCGCCAGTTCGGTTTCGAATTTTTTCATCATCAGGCGGCGGGAGCAGCCTGCTATGACGATCCTATCCAAGCCCTTTTCCGCAATCGCTTTCCGAATGCCGGAAAGGCCGGGTTTAAGGCAGGGATAGGGCATGGTTTTGCACAGGGCCACATCGGGGGTTTTCACGATTGTTTGAGCCAGAAGCCCCATGTCCACTTTGCCTTTGATCTTTTCTCCGCATTCGCAGAGAAAGACGCCTACTTTGGATGAATTACTCATAATATACCTCCTTGCCGGCACTTAGGCGGCGTTGGTTTGGGTCGCTTCCAGCCGTCCGCGCACCAGATCAATTCGTTTAGCCATGGCGCCGGTGGGGCACACGGATACGCAGGAGCCGCAGGCTACGCAGGCTTCGTTGGGCTCCATAAAGGGGGAGCCTATTCTCTTGTAGACTCCGCGGCTTTGGGTGGATATAGCGTAAACTCCCACAACCTCCGCACACACCCGAGTGCAGAGACCGCACATGATGCAGTCCTGTTCGGGGTCCTTGATGGCAAACCGGGTGGATGCCACGCCGTATTTGGCGGCCATTTCCCGGATTTGTTCACTTGCCGGGCATTCGGAAAGGAGCATTTCGAAGATCCACCGGCGGACATTGGTGATCCTTTCCGATTCCGTATATATATTCAGGCCGTCTTTAGCGGGATAGACGCAGGAGGCCACCAGCTTGACCCAATCACCTTCACGCAGTTCCACCATGCACAGGCGGCACGCGCCGCTGGCCTGGACAGCCTCGTGAAAGCACAGGGTGGGAATTTCGATGCCGTATTCCCGGGCGGTTTCCAGGACCGTCCAACCGGGTTCAGCCTCAACAGCGATGTCGTTTATTGTGAATTTCAGCATGATATTTGTCTCCTCTATTAGGACACCACCACGGCGTTGAACTTGCAGGTTTCCTCGCAAATGCCGCACCGGATGCAAGCGTCGGGGTCGATGGTATGGGGTTCCTTTTTCTTGCCGGTGATGGCGTTGTTGGGGCATTGCTTGGCGCACGCGCCGCAACCCGTGCATGCTTCCGTGTCGATGGTGTATGTGATGAGGTCCTTACAAACGCCTGCCGGACATTTTTGATCCTTGATGTGGGCCAGGTATTCGTCCTTGAAAAAGCGCAAGGTGGTGAGCACCGGATTAGGGGCGCTGGCACCCAAGGCGCACAAAGCGCCATCGGTGATGGCCTGAGACAGGGAGACCAGGTCTTCGATGTCTTTTTCACTGCCGCAGCCCTTGGAGAAATCGTCCAGGATTTCCCGCATACGGGTGAGGCCCAGCCTGCATGGGGTGCACTTGCCGCAGGATTCCTCTTCCAGAAACCGGAGGAAGTAGCGGCCTACGTCCACCACGCAGTCCCTTTTGTCCATGACAATCATGCCGCCTGAGCCCATCATGGAGCCCAGCTTGGTGAGGGAGTCGAAATCAACGGGAGCGTCCTTTTGCGCGTAGGGGATACACCCTCCGGAAGGGCCGCCGGTCTGAACGGACTTGAAGGGGCCTCCGCCGGGGATGCCGCCGCCGATTTTTTCCACGATCATGGAAAGAGGCGTGCCCATGGGCACTTCCACCAAGCCCACATTGTTGACCTTGCCAACCAGGGAGAAAACCTTGGTTCCGGTGTTATTGGGAGCACCCAGGGTGCAGTACCAATCTGCGCCCTTTTCAATAATCAGGGGAATGTTGGCCCAGGTCTCCACGTTGTTCAGGACTGTGGGGCAACCCCAAAGACCTTCTTCCACGCTGCGGACGTACTTGGGGCGGGGTTCTCCGGCCTTGCCCTCAATGGAGGTGAACAGGGCCGTGGATTCGCCGCAGACAAAGGCGCCTGCGCCCCGGTTGATCTGGGCGTCAAAACAAAAATCCGTATTAAGGATGTTATCGCCCAAAAGGCCCA
>JAEINP010000050.1 GCA_016342355.1 Desulfatibacillum sp. | reverse complement strand
GGCTATCCTCCAACTCCCTGCCAGGCGGCCCAATTCTACACGACCATTTTTGGCTCAATTTAATACGACCATTAACACCAAGCGGGAAGGCATAAAAAAGGGCTGCATTATGCAGCCCAAAGAACCGGACTATACACCAGGGGTACGGGAATTACTTCCTAAGACTCATGCGCGGCAATAAGGTAAAACCTTTACTGACAATCATCATAAGGATGCCATCTGCTGATTTGCCGCAGATTTTTGCCTGGGCTTGTGCATGGGCTTGGAACCAAGGTACATGGCATATTGTTCAGGATCAAAAATGGCCCGCAGCAGGATATGGTAGGCAACCATATCAGGTTCTTCCCTTTCGCACATGGCGTCCCAATTAGGACAAGGACCACAGTCCCAGTCGGGAAGGTTATGCTTGGCGGCGCTGGTGAGGCATGTGTTGTAGTATGGGCAGTCAAGGTTTCTCATAGTATTCCTTTCCTACGAACACTTTCCCGTTGAGGGGGTTGTGCCATGAAGGCGGGTTATGGAACAGGTCTCTTAGTGAGAAAGAACATTTCTGTTTAGGTATTATGTGGAAGGGGCGCCTAAGGAGTGTGCGCCAGTTTTATCTTTTTTGCTTTCGCTCTTTATACTTGCAAATTCGATTCCAAAACTGTTGTTTTTAACAAAAAAAATTAAAATGAAGTGTTTTCAAGTTGTTTGCCCTGAACCGTATAACCTGTGAAAAATACCACTTGGAGGATTATCCCGGAAAACAGGGCAAATTCTTGTGGCGCAGGACAAATGGCACATCCCTGTGCCACCTTTTTGACAAAACTTGTGCCAAAAATAACCCCGTACGATTTTCTTTGAAGAGCGTTAATGCATGTGGTATTTATAGTTAACGAGTAGGCTGAAAACCCGGGTAAGGACCCCCGTCCTCCAGACAACAGGACCGTATATGAAAGCAAAAATTATCAAGTTGTTAAAAAATGCCAATACACCCCTTTCCGGCGAGATTATTTGTCAGGATCTGGGCGTATCAAGAGTTTCCGTGCACAAACACATCAACACCCTCAGGGAAAGAGGATACGCCATCACCGCTTCTTCCGCAGGCTATACATTGGATAAAGAGGGGGATTTTTTGTTTCCCTGGGAATTTGAAGGGCGGGAATCCCTTATCCACTATTTTGAGGAAACCACCTCCACCATGGCCGTGGCCAGGGATCTTGCCGAGAAAGGATGCCCAACCATGACAGTGGCGGTGGCTCAGCGTCAAACCCGGGGCAGGGGACGTCTGGACCGGACATGGGATTCCCGGGATGGCGGGCTGTATTTTACCGTGGTTTTGCGGCCCACCTTTCCCATCAACCAGGTGTATAAAGTCCTGTTTACGGCTTCGGTCTGCCTGGCGGGAGTCATAAGGGATCTCACCGGTATTGAAGCCTCGGTTAAATGGCCCAACGATATTCTGGTGGGAGAAAAAAAACTCACCGGCATGCTTTCGGAAATGGCCACCCAGGATGAGTTCATCCAAAATGTGAACCTGGGAATCGGAGTGAATGTCAATAACAACCCCTCTTCCGTGGAGCCCAATGCCGTGTCGATCAAGGAGTTGCTGGGCAGGGAGTTTCCCAGGAGGGAAATCCTCTCGGGCTTTTTGGATCGCCTGGAAAGCCGGTTGGAAGCCAGCGGAGAGGATGTTATTGCATTGTGGAAGCAATATACCTCCACCCTGGGCAGACCTGTGAGGATTCAGACTACCCGGAGTGTTTTGGAGGGGACGGCAGTGGATGTGAATTCCCATGGCTCCCTGATGGTTGAATTGGCGGATGGGTCTCTTGAGGAGATTTTTCATGGGGACTGTTTTTATCGTTCCGGCGAGGCTTGAACGGAAACCCCATCGGGGTTTCTGGCTTTAGAGGACCAAGCATATTTAATAGGAAGAAATACAATGAATGATCCAGCGGGTGCGGAAAGCGCTTTTTCGTTTACCCAAATTCGGCAAATGGTATTGGGGGCGCTCATGGCGGCGCTCATGGCAGTGGGGGCATATATCGCCATCCCTGTGGGGCCTGTGCCCATAGTGCTCCAGAATATGTTTGTCATGCTTGCCGGGCTGATTTTAGGGCCATGGTGGGGAGCGGCGTCCGTAGGTATTTACCTGCTTGCCGGAGCCTTGGGCATGCCGGTTTTCTCCGGGGGCAATGCGGGCCTGAGCCATTTTATGGGACCCACCGGCGGGTATCTGATAGCGTATTTGCCTGCTGTTTTTGTAATAGGGGTGGTTTCAAGTCTGGGAAAAAAAGACCGGCGTGGTTCCGCTTCTTCGGTCAATAAAAAAGTGATTATTCTGGACATCCTGGCAATGATTTTAGGTATGGCCGTTGTGTATGCCTTAGGGGTATCCCGCTTGAAATTTATGGCGGGTATAACCTGGGAAAAGGCTTGGGCTTTGGGTATGGCCCCTTTTTTGATCGGGGACGCCATCAAGATTGCCACCAGCGCTTCTCTTGCCGCAGGCTTCAGAGGAATGTTGAGCCGGTACGAAACGGAAGGTTGAAATGCCCAAGCCTGTTATTGAGTTTATGGAGGTTTCCCATATCTTTCCGGGGGGGATTCGGGGGCTGGACAAAGTATCCTTCCAGGTGGCCCCCGGGGAGTTCATCATTTTGTGCGGCAAGAACGGCTCTGGAAAAACCACCGTGCTTCGGCATATGAACGCCCTGTCCCTTCCCACGGAAGGGGAGGTGCTTGTTTCCGGAGTTTCCACAAAAAAGAATCCGGCTCATGCCCGTCAGGTGGTGGGCATGGTCTTTGCCGATGTGAGAAACCAGATTGTAGGGGAAACCGTGGCCGATGACGTGGCTTTTGGCCCGGAAAACCTGGGTCTCCCCGAGCAGGAAATTAATCATAGGGTGACGAAATCCCTTGAGGCCGTCAGCATGGGACATATGGCCGAACGCAGGCCTTACCTTCTTTCAGGCGGGGAAAAACAAAGGGTCGCCGTGGCCGGGGTTCTGGCAATGGACTCCCGGGTGATTGTTTTTGACGAGCCCTTTTCCAACCTGGACTATCCCGGCGTGCAGCAGGTTCTCATCCAGATGGTGAAATTACACAAGGCCGGCAAAACCATTATTGTGGCCACCCACGATATTGAAAAGGTGGCGGCCCATGCCAGCCGTGTGTTGGTCATGGACCAGGGAAGGCTCGTCAGGGACGGAGCCCTGGATCAGGTTGTCCATGACATTGAGCAATACGGCGTCCGCAGGCCTTGCGCCACTCTCCTGGGCAGGGAGGTGAACTCGTGGCTGGCTTGAACGCCTTTGCATATATGCCGGGCCACACACGGGTTCACAGGATGGACCCCCGGTTCAAGTTGGCCGGGCTCATTTGCCTTAGTCTCGCCACAGTGCAATGCGGCCCCAAAACTGCCACAGGGCTCTTTTTCGGGGTGATTTTTGTTGCCATTATAGGAAAGGCGCCTGCCTTTTCCATGATCCGAAGCGCCAGGATTTTCATCCTGTTCCTGGTGGGCATCATTCTTGTCCGGGGCGCTGTAACCCCTGGCCCCGTAGCTTTTGGCGGCATAATACCCTGGTTTTCCGTCAATGGCCTGGCCGATGGATTGCTTATAGGCTGGCGGCTGTTTGTGGTTCTGCTTGCCAGCGCCGTGTTCATAGCCACCACCCGCACCAGCGCGGTTTTTTCTGCAGTCCGTTGGTATTTCCGGCCCATCCCTTTTGTGGACGGAACCCGGGTCGCCATGATGCTTTCCCTGATGATGCGGTTTATCCCCATCATTCTGGACGAGTTCGCCGGAATTTCTGAAGCCCAAAAGGCCAGGGGCGTGGAAAACAGGAAAAACCCCATATACCGCATAACCCGATTGATTCCCCCTCTGATGGAAAGAACCTTTGCCCGGGCTCATGACCTGTCCCTGGCCCTGGTGGCCCGGAATTTCGGCCCCAACCCTACACAGCGGGGCCTGCACGCCACATCCGGGGACTGGGTGGGCATTGCCCTGCTCATAAGTCTGTGCGTGGGATTACGTCTCATGGATTGACACCTGCCTGGAACCTGTACTACAACCCCATCTACTCTACTATAACCGGCATAAGGGGGAGAGTGTGAAAATCCTCATCGTAGGCGCAGGGGAAGTCGGCTTTCATATTGCAAGCCGTCTGGCTACAGAAAATAAGGATGTGGTGGTCATCGACAAAGACCCCCGAGCTCTCAAAAGGGTTTCGGAACAGTTGGATGTTCAGGTTTTTGAAGGCTCGGGAAGCAGCCCCGAAGTATTGAAGGAAGCAGGGATATCCCAGTGCGATATCCTTTTGGCGGTCACGGACTCCGACGAAACCAATCTGGTTTCCTGCCTGGTCTGTGACTTGCTTTCTCCGGCCACCCGAAAGCTCATCCGCATCCGGGATTCCGATTACACGGATTTCACAGACAGGCTCAAGGCCGATCCTCCCCATATCGACACGGTTATCAACCCGGAAGTGGAATTGGTCCATACAGTACAAAGGCTTCTGGCCGTGCCGGGCGCCGAAGACGTGGCGGAATTCGCCGACGGCGCCATCAAACTCATAGGCGTGCGCCTGGACGAAAGATCGGCCCTGGCCTCCATCCGCCTCACCAGTATCCGGGACGTGACCGGTGAATTCCACCTGCTCATCGCCGCCATTGTGCGGGACGAGGAATTGATCATTCCCACAGGCCGGGACTCCCTGTTGCCCGGGGATTTGGTGTATTTTGTCACGGATCAGGCCAATCTGCATACAGCCCTCAAACTTTTTGGCAAGGAATCCCGTTCCGTGAAGCGGGCTTTTATTGTGGGCGGAGGACGCATTGGCCTGCGTCTGGCAAAAGCCCTGGAGAAGGATTCCGTCTATGTGAAAATTGTGGAGGAGGACGCCCAGCGTTGCAGTGTTTTGGCGGACACTTTGAATAATGTGGTGGTTCTCCATGGGGACGGGACAGACCAGGGGCTTCTGGCCGAGGAAAACATCGAGGACATGGACGTGGTCATCACCGTGACCGGCGACGAGGAAACCAACATCCTCACCTCCCTTCTGGCCAAGAGAATGGGCGTGCCCATTGCCATCACCCGGATTAACAAATTCGGCTATTTTCCACTGACCGCAGCCATTGGCATCGAACACGTCATCAGTTCCCGCTTGTCCGCCATCAACACCATCCTGGGCCATGTGCGCCGTGGCAAGGTGCTTTCATCCGTATCCCTCAAGGGGGAAAGGGCCGAGGTCCTGGAGGCCGAGGCCATGGAAACCGCCGATATTGTCGGCAAGCCCTTGAAAAATATATCCTTTCCCAAGGGTTCCCTGGTTATTTCCATCATACGGGACTCCCAGGTGATCATCCCGCGCGGCGATAGCGTTATCCAGCCTGCGGACCGGATTATCCTGCTTTGCTCCCAGCAGGCCATCCCCAAAATTGAAAAAGCCCTGGCTGTCAAACTGGAGTTTTTTTGATGCCGTGGGGAAAATACCCGCATTACCCTGGAACAAACCAGAACTAGGATTTTGATATGAGATGGGGTCATACGTTTTCTGTTGTCGGTATTTTGTTGGTCTTTTGCGGTCTGGCTATGGCTGTGCCCATGGGGGTAGGCTTTTTTTACCAGGATCAGAGTGTGGCGCCTCTGGCCAAGGGCATGGGGATCACACTCCTGGTGGGCGTCATGATTTATCTGGTCTCCCCCGCCAAAAAGCAGGAATCCCTCAGCCATAGGGAAGGCATGGCCATTGTCGCCCTGGGCTGGGCCGCCGTGGGCGTCGCAGGCGCCTTGCCTTTTTATTTTTCCCCCTGTTTTGGCGGTTTTACAGACGCCGTGTTTGAGTCGGTATCCGGGTTCACCACCACCGGGTCCTCCGTGCTTTCAGACATAGAGGGCGTGCCCAAAGGGCTTTTGTTTTGGCGAAGCCTGATCCAGTGGCTGGGCGGCATGGGCATCATCGTGCTATCGGTGGCCATCCTCCCGTTTTTGGGGGTAGGAGGCATGCAGTTGTATAAGGCCGAGGTGCCCACCCCGGTGCCGGACAAACTTAAACCCCGGATTCGCGACACAGCCGTCATCCTGTGGCAGGTTTACGCTTTGTTTACGGTCTTGGAGATAGTTCTGCTCCTTTTTGGGGGAATGAGCCTTTTCGACTCCGTGTGCCATGCTTTCACCACCATGCCCACGGGCGGTTTTTCCACCCTCAACACTTCCGTGGGCCAGTACCAGAACCCCTATTACGAGTGGGTGCTTATTTTCTTCATGCTTGTGGCGGGCATTAACTTTTCCTTGCACTTCCAGTTATTGCGGGGCAAGCCCCTGGCTATCTGGAAAGACCCGGAATGCCGCTTTTTCCTGGGCCTGGTCCTGGTCCTGGTGGTGATCATCACCCTGGACATTCACAATACGGTGTACAACAGCCTGAGCGAGGCCATAAGGGCTTCGGCCTTCCAGGTCTCGTCCATCATCACCACCACGGGATACGCCACTGCGGACTATGAGCTGTGGCCCGCCCTGAGCCAGCTTCTCCTCATGTTCAGCATGTTTGTGGGCGCCTCGGCCGGGTCCACGGGCGGCGGAATCAAATGCCTGCGGGTCATGCTGTTGTTCAAGTATTGCTACCGCGAGTTATTCCGCATGATTCATCCCAGAGCCGTCATCCCCGTTAAAATGGGGGGGCGCGTGGTTCCCGAGGACGTGCTGCACAGCATCTGCGCCTTTTTTGTTCTGTACATGGGGCTTTTTTCCATTTCCGCTCTGATTCTTTCCGGCATGGGCGTGGATCTGGTCACCTCCCTGGCAGCGGTGACAGCGACCATCGGGAATATTGGCCCGGGAATCGGCGGGGTAGGGCCTATGGATAATTTCGCCGCCATTCCCCTGGCCGGAAAATGGCTCCTGGTGTGGTGTATGCTCCTGGGCAGGCTGGAAATCTACACGGTCATCATCCTGTTTGTCCCCGAGTTCTGGAGGAAGTAGGGGTGCGCCGGGGCTCCAGTGGAGGCCATGGGAAGGCCTGCGCCGAAAGCATGGGTGCACGGGTCTCCTTCAACAGACTTGTCCATAGGATGCCCGCACCTTGAAGGCGCATGGCGCCTCTGTTTTGTATCGGCTGGAATGAACTCGTCATTGCTCCGGGCATCACCAACGCTGTGTAGATGCAGGGCTTGCCATGCCTTGTATAGGCCCAAGAGGAAGACTATGAAAATTTTCGAAAACCTTGAACTATATTCTTATTAATCCTCAGAAAAATAATCTGAATCAATGGTTTTGACCTCAAAAACGGATTTCGGTGATGTGCCCAAGTTAAAATCAATCATGAATTCCGCCAAACTCGGCCCATCAATAAGAACGATAAAGCATGTTTCTTTCTGTAAAAAGGATCAGGGGTCAGCACTTCTTTCCTTTGGCGCTCGACTCACTTCGTCACTTGATTTTTTGCGTGGACATCAATTTAACTAAATAAATTCTCTTGGCGGTTAGGCAAAAAGTCACTTTTTGAATAATCGCACCCAATAAAATCAGCAGGTTGCAATATGAAAACACGTCATTTTTCGGCTTTTTGCCGGGCCATCAATCTTGACAGACAGCGTATTCCCCTATATGGTCAGGTGAAAAGTCGATTTTTTAAAATTCACACCTGATAAAACCAGTGGGTTGCGATATGCAAACACAGCATTTTTTGGCTTTTTGCCAGGCCATCATGTATTGAGCTTATACACAGCCCCCCGTTCTGTTCTCAGGAGAATCCCTATGTCGCGTCACTCTTTGGTTGTGAATCCAATCGGTATGGTGCTGCTGCTTCTGTTAGCTCAACTTTTCCTGTCCGCCCCCGCGTTCGCCCAGGTAACGGTGCTCTTCTCGGACGGCCGCACAACAGACTTCAAACTGTATTATGAGCCTTGGGGCCTGGAGAAAAAGGCTGAATTGAGGCGGTGTGACGACGATACCGTCATCGCGAGCTGGAGCAATATCCCCCCAAATAATGACGAAGAAAACACCAAATATGTCAGTGATTTCTACGTGGCGCCGGTGGGTGCCGCCTCGGTGGACTACCGGATGTATCACTATGAATGGGATGCCGCCGAGAACGACTGGTCTTTTCCGGCTGTCGGAGAAGCCATGGAAGTGCCGACCGGCAAGATCAAAGGCGTGCTCCACAACAATGCCGAATGGCTGTCTCGTCTCAACCGAACGGCCGTCTACTGGAGCGGTGTTGTGCACGGCGAGGTCGAAGACCTGACTGTGGAAGACGGCGACCTGATTGTGGAAAGCGGCAGTTTGATCACCATGAACGGCCTCCTGCGCATCAAATCCCCGGCTACAATGTACACTGCGGAAGAAGATTCCCACCAGGATCACCAGGCGATGTTCGAAGGGGACGGCACGATCATCTTCGAGGGGTATGACGATCCCTTTCACCCCTTGCTCCGTTACTACTATCTGGCCGACGAGGTCAGGGTGAACGTGCTGGACTGCGCCAAAGTCTCCCTTGTCTTCAACCAACTGGGACCGGACGACTCCAACGACATCATTTACAACCAGATCTATGTCTATGGCGATTCGTCGGAAGTCTACCTGGCCGGAAACCGGGGCGGCCGGATCACCGTGAACGCCGGAACAAGCACAATCCTGGAAAACGATGTGGCCGTGCTCAAGGCCTATGGAGACGGCAACACCATCGAGGGCAATCGCGCCGCGGCCATGGAGTTTTCAGGCAAGGACAATACGATCAAAAACAACCACATCACCATGCAGCCGGTCATGCAGGCCGGCTCCCCCTACAACGCCGGGCCGGGAATTTTTCTCTACGGCGACTCGGAAAGTACCGGCAACCTCATTACCAACAACACCATCCTCTGTAAGTACACGGTGCGGCACAACCAGGAGGCCATGTATATTGACGCCAACCAGAATGATATCGTCAAGAACGTGATCGGAGAAGCCGACAACACCGACTACTATGGCGGCGGCCTTTTTATCTCCGGGTACGGCAACAATGTGGTGGAGAACGATATTATCGACGTTCGGTATTTCGGCATCAAGTTGATCGACGATGCGGATTTGAACGTGATCGCCGATAACTCGATTGAGGACAGCTCGACAGGCATACTGATTATCGAGGGGCACGACAATCACATCTACGGAAACAGAATCTCCGCCAATGCAACTGCCGGTATCAGCATGGAACTCGAAAACTACGAATCCTCCAACGGCATTCATGACAATTACATTTATAAAAATCATATCTCAGGCAGTACAGACGGGATTAGGATGGTGCACGAAGGAATAGAGAAAAATCAGATTTACCGGAATATTATTACGGAGAACTCCGGGTACGGTATCGAGATTCCATGGGGGAATCTCGAAAATATCATCTACGGCAACCGCTTCAGCTTCAACACCCTTGGAAACGGGGTCGACAACGGCAACGACAACAACTGGTTCACTCAAGACAAGGGTGGCAACTACTGGGATGATTACACAGGCTCCGATCTCAACCTGGACGGTTTCGGAGATACTCCGTACCCCGTGCCAGGGACCGCGGGCGCGTCCGATGATAAACCTCTCATGGGTGATCAGGGTGATATCTCCGTGTCTCCCATGTCCGTCACCTACGACACTCACGTCATCTCAAAATTGACGCCTCGGCCCCCGGCCGAAAAAACGCTCACCATCACAAATCAAGGCAACGTGGATCTTTCCATCTTCGGGATCCAACTCGAAGGACCGGATTCCGTGCATTTCGACCTCAAGAACAACCCCTGTGAGGGAAAGGATATCGCCCCCGGCGGCTCTTGCGTGACAACCGTCGCCTACGATCCCTTTTCCCCCGGGAGTCACGTGGCTGACCTTGTCATCATCTCCACCGATCCGAACCAGGACGTGGTCCGGGTGGCCATAAGCGGCGCGGCGGTTCTGCCTCTACCGGGAGATGTGAACGGCAACGGCATATACGACCTCGCCGATGCGCTTGGTATCCTGCAGGTTCTCGCCGGCATGGACCCCGACATCGTCAAGTTCGGGGAAACCGGCGATGGGTCCACCCTGGCGCTTTCGGACGCTCTTTATATTTTCAGACAGATATCGGCTCAGTAACCATACGCCCCAGCAAATAGCAACCGAGGGCACACGCGCGAGGCGCGGGACAGATGACGCCTTGATGGTGATTCAGGAGCTTGGCGCCCTCGGGTGTGCTAAATTTCCCTGACCATGTACCCTTGCCTCTTCCATGGCGGTGGCGCCGAAGTAAAACCGCGCCACGCACTCTCCCAATGACTCGCTGTTTTCTTCATCAACCATGGCCATAATCGGCTGGGTTTTCATTTTTTGGCCGAACTGGAGCATCGTGGTCATGGTCCACTCAATAGCATCCGCACCCAATGCAGGTTACTATTGCCAGCACTATTTTTTCTTGAAAAAAGCTCGGCAAAAGAGTAGCAAAAATCATGGCCCTGAACAATTCGAGAATTCTCCTGATCCAGGAAGAGGGTTTTTATGATTGTGCAACTCGTAATCTTGAATAAAATCAAGTAAATAATCAATGTCAATGGTGGGGCTATTGCTCTGCAGTGGAAAGGGAAAAAATCTGCATCTGATATCTCTTATCTGAAGAACGCCTAATCTGCTCAAGGAGGACGTATCCATGGAAAAGTCCAGTGAGTTGAAAGACCTCTATTTTCTAATTTGCGAAGCTCAATCCAACGGAGATTATGGTTTTTTTGAACGCCATTTCTCGCAAAAGGAGGGCGTGGTCGCCATTGGCACCGACCCGACAGAATGGTGGTCCGGTTATGACGCCATCACCAAGGTGTTCAAGGCCCAGCTCAAGGAAGCGGGCGGGTTTCAGGTCCTGGCCGATACCCCCCAGGCCTATTGCGACGGTTCCGTCGGGTGGGTAGCCGGTCAGCCCATCGTCACACTCCCGGATGGCGCGGAAGTTCCGGTCCGATTGACCGTGGTGTTTCAAAAAGAAGGGAAAGACTGGAAGATCGTCCAGTGGCATTTTTCCACGGGAATTTCCAATGAAGAATTGATTGGCGAAACCCTGACCACCCGATAGATTTTCTATCTGCCTAATATTTTCTGTCTGATCGCCCGAAAGTTTGCCGGACAACCTTTTTGGCAAAAGACCGGGATGCCTTAACGTGGAATGTATTCTTGTCCATTCGAGGAGAAACTGGCTTGCTGGCCGGACCCATATCTTACAGCCCAATAGTCCAGTAATTCCGTGTTTCACTGTCCCGTCCCAAGGCCCTGTCCTTCCCCCCGCAAGGGGGGAAGGGACGAAAATTCTTTGGCGTTTTTCTCAAGAATACTTCCAGCTTGCCGGGGGTAAATCAGGCCTGACCATAAAAAGCAGGTCCGGAAGTTGAACCATTAACCTATTTTTTTTCAAGCAGCATCATTTGGAGTTCGGGCATGGTGATGTTATTCTTGATGCAGTAGTCCCATGCCTTGTTTGCCATTTCGTGCATTTCTTCCCCGTCCTGGGTGACTTTGGCAATGGCATCCACGGTTTCGGGCCTGACGTATCCCAGGGTGACTACGTCCTTGCCCGCCTGTTTGGCTTCATCCAGTATCCGGTTATTTTCCTCGGCGAAAATGGGGTTGTTCAACTGCTCGGAAGCCGGGCGATAGATTTCCCCTATGATGTTCATTCCCCAATCACCGCCTGCAGAGGCCAGATAGTGGAAGTTGGCGGAAAATGCTCCAAAATGGGAAACTTCGGGAAATCCACACACGCCGATGATGACCGTGTTCTGCACGGGCTTGTAGCCCTTGCGATGGGGATGGGTGGTGTGGCCGTCTCCCCTGGGAATCAGATAGGGTTCCACGCCTGGAAGGGTCCGCTCTATGTATTTTTTTAGCAGGGAAATGATGCCGAAATGATACAGGGGCGCAGCATAGACCACCAGATCGGCCTTTTCGGTTTTTTGCATGATTTCGGCCACGTCATCCTTGAAAATGCAGACGCCTGGGGTCTTGGTCCAGCAGGTAAAGCAGCCAACGCAGTGGGAGATTTTCTTGTCCCGCAGGTTGACGATTTCCGTGGATGCCCCGGCCTCCTGGCATCCTTCCAAAAAGGCGGCGGTGACCACTTCGGTCTTGCTTATGCCGTCCTTGCGGGGGCTGCCCTGGAGCACCACAACGCTTTTGATTGAGTTGGGCTCTGCCGTGCCGTATTTTTGGTAATGGGGAAACTGCAGGGATTTGGGAATCTGATTTTCCATGGGTGACCTCCTGTTTGCCATAAATGATTTTAGGGCCGGGGCAGGCGCCTGGATGGCGTGGCCTGTCTAAACCCCGGGATCCTCCAAAGCCTCAAGAACATCGGCAATGTTTTTCTTTAAATCTTCTGTAAAACGCAGCCCGCTTTCAAAGCACAGCACCTGAAAAGGGTCTGCATGTTTTCGTATGACAGGTTCGCTTTCCCTGAGTTTTTCTTGCGTGTGCTCCAGGGAATCCATGTAGGCCATGGCCATTTCCCTGCGTTCATCAGGGGCCAGGTGGGCGAAAAAAAACAGTCTGGCCATAAAGGAGTTTTTGTATTTATCCACGGGAAGGGGAGTGCGCATGGACTCCTGAAAAAATTCCCGGCCTTTGTCCGTGATGGTGCATAGTTTTTTGTTGGGAGCGCCTTCCTGGACCACGAATTGGGTGGTGATGAGGCTGTTTTGCTCCATCTTCTTAAGGGCTGGGTAGATGGAGCCAAAGCTCAGACCCGAGAAAAACCCGAAGGACATGTCGAATTTTTGCCGGATGTCGTACCCGGTCATGTTGTGGGTCATAAGAAAACCGAGGATGACGGTTTGGATGTCCATGGGGGTTCCTTTCGAATTGTTGATTTGATATATAGCGTTTTGATATATATCAAGTCAAGGAGATTGTGCGGAAAAAGTATGGGATTCTAAAACAGGGACTGTTGGATGGGTTTTTCCATGCCCGGCAGCGTGATGGGTTCCATGCAGTCCGGGCCATTGTGGGACGGGGAATTGACGGCCTTGGAAACCGGATAGGTCTCCATCTCACCCAGGTAGCGGGTTTCCAGGATTTCCTTCAGTTGTCCGGGATTTGTCTTTTGGGGATTCAACCACTGGACGTAGGCCCGGGGGCTGAGAATGACGGGCATTCTGTGATGGATGGATGCGAAGGACGGGCTGGCCTCCCGGGTGAGGATAGTGAAGGAATAGTGGGCCGAGACGGGTGTGTTGCGCTCTTCCGTATTGGCAGGTTGCCATTTTTCCCACAAGCCTGCAAAGGCCATCATGGCTTTGGGCGTTGCCGTGCAAAAATGGGGTTGTTTGCCGCCCGTGGTTCCGGTCCATTCGTAAAATCCGTTGGCCGGGACCAGGCATCTTCTGGTTGTGAAAGCTGACCTGAAGCTGGGTTTTTCAGCGGCGGTTTCACTTCGGGCGTTGATCAGGCGGCTGCCGCCCTGCGTGTCTTTGGCCCAGGATGGAACCAGGCCCCAGGAAAAGGCCTCCAGGCGGGGGGCGCCGTCATCCAGGATAATCCAGGCTTTTTGGGTGGGGGCGATATTGTAGCTGGGCGTGAAGTTATGGGGATATCCCTTCACGCCCAGGCTGCTGATAATTGTTTCGTCAAACCAGAATTGGAGAAATCTTCCGCACATGGCAGGTCTCCAAATTGCTCCCGGAAAAAACCCGGGAGATCAGTCTTCCCAGAAATCCAGGCGGGAACTGCCGCTTCTTTTGTTTTCAAAATGGACAAAGTCGATGAGAAAGACCGCGCCCAGGAACAGGGCTTTGCGTTGCACAGGCCATTCCCCGGGAAAAATCACGCCAAAGTTGTCGGCGTCGGTAAAGCCCTCTTTGAGGAGGCCGCTCCACTTTTTGGTGATCTTGCCGTATTCCGTGCCGGATTCGTCCCTGATTTCGAAGGTCCAGGGATGGAGGATGGGGCCGAACAATTGATAAATTTCCGCGCCTGTGGAGTCATACACCGAATATTTTTTCCGCAATATGGAAAAACGCCGCTTGATGGATCCCAAAAGCCTTTCCGTGCTGTCAAAAATATAGGCTTGGTGAAAATAAAACCGGAAAGGCCTTTGGACCTTGATGACAGGGCTCTGGTTTTGGCCCAGAATCAGAATGACAAAAGGCCGCAAGGCCTTGAGTATCCATCGCCACAGGAAAAAGCCTCCGTCTTCCACGGCGGCGTACATCTCGTTTCCTGCCATATCAAACACCGTGTAGGCGTTTTTGGTTTCAAAGCCGGTGAGGATTTCTCCCCATTCCTTTTTTTGGTGCACTACCAGGGTGTCCAGTGATTCCAGTTGCCGCATGGGGACTTCCTCGCTGTTCCTGTCCTTATCTGGGGACCGTAAGAGATGGTTAAGATACTTGGCTTCCTTAGCACGTTGGGGCCGTATTTTTCAACCATGGTTAAGCACATTCCGGGGTTGCCACAAAAGGGGAATCATAATAGGAGAAAGAAAGGGGGAGGGCATTTCGCCCGACTTTAAAAAAAAGCGATCCCAAAGGCATTTGAATCACCATGGATAAAAAAGTGGAACTGTTGGCGCCGGTGGGCAACCGGGAAAAGCTGGAGATAGCCATCCATTACGGGGCGGACGCCGTGTATTTGGCTGGCAAGGATTTTTCCCTGCGGAATTTTTCGGGTAATTTCACCCTGGACGAGATGGAAAGGGCCCTGGACTACGCCCATGAACGGAGCGTCAAGGTGTATGTGGCGTGCAATGCCTTTGCGCGAAACCACGAACTGGAAGCTATACGGGAATATTTGGAAAGTCTGGCGCGGTTTGCCCCGGACGCCCTGATTATCGCCGATCCCGGGGTGTTCGCCATTGCCCGGCAATCTGCGCCCCATGTGGACATCCACGTGAGCACCCAGGCTAATGTGACCAGCCGGGCTTCGGCGGAGTTCTGGAAAAGCATGGGAGCGTCCCGGGTGATTGTGGCCAGGGAACTGCCCCTGGATGAAATCCGGGAGATAGCCCTCCACTCCGGGATTGAGGTGGAGAGCTTCGTCCACGGGGCCATGTGCATCTCCTATTCGGGCAGGTGCCTGCTTTCGGCTTTCATGGCAAACCGGGACTCCAACCGGGGCCAGTGCTGCCATCCCTGCCGGTGGAAATACCAGGTGGTGGAGGAATTGAGGCCGGGCCAGTATTATCCCGTTGCCGAGGATGACAGGGGCTCCTATATTTTTAATTCCCGGGATTTGTGCATGTTGGAGCATATGCCGGACCTGATTGAGGCGGGCATTTGCTCCTTCAAGATAGAAGGGCGGATGAAGGGCATCAATTACCTGGCCTCGGTGGTTAAGACTTACCGGGAGGCCATTGACGCCTATTACGATAATCCCGGAACATTGGCCGCCAAGCCCGGGTGGATGGAAGAACTCTCCCGCATTAGCAGCCGCAAGTATTGTACGGGGTTCTATTTTGGGGATCCCCGGGAAGTGCAGCCCAATTACGAAAACACCTCGCCCGACACCATCCACCGGTTTGCAGGCAAGATTTTGGGCGCCCGAGGGGATTTGTGCGTGTTGGAAGTGCGGAATAAAATCCATGTGGGCGATGCTGTGGAAATGCTTCCCCGCCGGGGACCGGCCATGGCTGAGACGGTGCAGGAACTTTGGGATATGGCGGGCCAGGCTCAGGACCTTGCCCAGAACAACACCACGGTGCTGGTCAGGTTTTCCAGGACATACGCCCCCAACGATTTGCTGAGGATGGCCACGGAATCAAGCTATCAGTACCGGGAGTGATGTTCCGGATGATTTTTCATGAGCGGGGTTTTCCGCCGTGCGTCTTTAAGGTCAATAAAAAACCCGCTTTCCGCCGGCAAGGGCGGAAAGCGGGTTTTGTTTTTTGGAAAAAAAGATTAGAGCTTGAAACGGCCAGTTTGATCTTCCAGAGTTTTTCCAAGATCATGGAGCCCTTGGGTGAGTTTTTCTAATCGCTGGGAGCTGTCCAGGTTCTGGCTGCTGGCGTCCTTAATGCTTTTCATGGCCATGTCCAGTTGTTCCATGCCAGCCAGTTGTTGGCGGCAGGAGGAGGCGATCTGCTGGGCTGAGCGGACCGAGGCTTCTATACTGTGGGAGAGCTTTTGGATGGCCTCGCCGGAATGGGAGGAAAGGGTCACGCCCTTTTCCACCGCTTTTGCGCCCCGTTCCGCAGCCAGGATGGCGGCGTTGGTAGCCCTGTGGATTTCTCCCAGAATCTGTCTCACCTGGGCTGTGGACTGCTTGGACTGGCTGGCCAGGTTTTTCACTTCCTGTGCCACTACGGAGAATCCCTTGCCAAATTCCCCGGCCTTGGCCGCCTCAATGGAGGCGTTTACTGAAAGCAGGTCCGATTGATTGGCCAGTTCGTTGACCGCGTTGATGATTTCCTCAATGTTGATGGTCTGGCTGCTGAGCTGCATGATGCTTTGGGCAATGTTTTCCATTTCCTCCCGGATCAGCTCCATGCCCGCGGCGGATTCTTCGGTCACCTTCAAGCCCTTCTGGGAGACTTGCATCATGCTGTCTGCGTCCATGGTGACCTGTTCGGCCTTGTCACTGGAAAGAGCCACGGTTTGCTTCACCTCTTCGGTGGTGGTGCTCACCTCGGTCACCGTGGTGGTTTCCTCGGCCGCGCTGGCCGCCATTTGGGCTGCGGTGCTGGTGACGTCCGCGGTATAGGCCGCCAGGGAGTTGGCCGCCAGGGTGATGTCACTGATCATGTCGTGCTGGGTGGATACGAACTGGTTGAAGCATCTGGCCAGCTCTCCCATTTCCCCCTTGTTTGCCTCGGAAAGGCGCACGGTCAGGTCCCCGCCGCCCTGGGAGATATCCTTCAGCCCCTGCACCACCCGATTCACCGGTTTGATAATGGAGCGAGCTATTACAAAACCGAAGAAAAACAGGGCGCCCATGCCGCCCAAAGTGACAAAGAGGCTTACCCTGGCTTGGCGTTTGGTAACGGTATCGATCATTTTAGTAGTATATTCGGAAATCTGTTTGGCAGCATCCAGCAACTGGTTTTGGGTTTCCACCAATGATCCTTCAATCTCCATGTTTTCTTTCCATTTGGATGAGATCACGGTTTCCAGATCCATGACAACAGGAACCTTTTCCAGGGCTATTTCCCACATGTTGTCGTATTTTGCGGATTTCAGGGTTTTGAGAGTGGTTGAAATGTTCTGAACCCGCAATTGCACATTGTTCCGAAAATCCTTGATTTCCTGGTTGTATATGTCCTGATCCCCAAATAGCAGCAGGGCTTGAATGCTTGCCTGCAAACCGTCACCTAGCCTGAGTATGTCCTTGGTTTCGTTGCGCAGCCCAATCCGGGTGGGGTCCAGGCTTTCCCCTTTTTCCATAAGAAGCATGGCTTCCTGCATATCCACATCATGGATGATGGATTCGAACCGCATTTCCGTAAGGGTGATGAGTCCGATAATCTCCTTTTGCGATTCATACACAACGTTTACGTTGGTCGCCACTTTTTTGAAAATATCCCGGTGCTCCTCAACCTTTTGGTTCATTTGAACGGCAAGGGTTTCCACGTTGCTATCGCGGGAGGTTTTCTCAAGGCTGGAAATCTTTTCCAGAACCCCGGTCTGAATCTCCTCCAGTTTTGCCAAGTGCGCCACCTTGGGTTTGTTCATATAGATAGCTTCCAGGCGCATTCCTTCCAACACCAAGGTGCTCACTCGGTAGCTTGTTCGCTCCATTTCTATGAAGTGCGCCTTGCGGCTGGTGAGATAACCATTAACCAACGCAATGACGGCCATCAGCACAACGCCCAGCAGCGCAAAAAGGGTAATGCGAGCACGGATACTGGAAAAATTGATCCTTTTGAAATACATGAACACCACTCCTGTTCAGGTCAGGGAATAGGTCTGGCCCGTTATGGATACCGCAACAATCTGGTAGCCTGGAAGTATTCTGTGTAAAGTCCCGGTCGGGTGAGTTTTGTTGCCGCAGGATGCGGAAAACAAGGGAAGAATCTCATTTGCTGCCGGGTTTTACGAAAATCGGAAAAACTGCTTGCCATTACAAAAAACAAACCTCGCAAAAATTATAAGCACGGGTATACAGCGGTTTGCAACCGATTGTGTGTTTGGAGTTGTCCCCCTCAATAATGGCCCTACAAGTTCAAAAAACGAAATACCCATATCATGCCGCCATAACCAAGACAAGAAGAACCGGTTCAGTTTTTCCCATCGTTCCATGCTACACCTTTGTATCGACAGGGCGCCGGCAAGGTTGGACAGGCTACATCGGGTTGTCGTAAATGCCCGCACCCGTGGCATAGGGAGTCCCGGGAACCCGGTAAATATAGGTGGACTTGGGCACGGGTTCCTGTTCTCCGGGCTTAGGCCACATATAGTGAACCCATCCCTCTCCGGGGGACAGAGCCGTCTCCATAAATTCGGCAAAAAACATCTTGCCGTTGACATCTTTGACCGTCATAACCCATGCCTTGTTATTGAGCGCAGGCTTGACGGGGTGGGCTATGTTGATCTTTTGTTCCGTGTCCGCAACAAAGACATAAGAGTCTTTCCACACAAAAGGCCCTTTGGGATCATTCATGACCTCCAGGGCCTTGTCAATGCCCACTTGGCTGATATACTCGGCGGCCTTTTTGCATTGTTCCACACATTCATCTTTGGTGGCGAAATTGTCAGCAGCCCAAGCGCTTCCAATACAGGCCAGAGCGGCAAAAACCCAACCTATCCAGAGAATTTTACATACCAGTCTATCCATGTGTTTTCCTTTCGCTTTGAGAAAAAATCCGTTATTATTAATGGCAATAAACCTTTCTACGGAGAGTGGAAAGATGGAAGAATGCTGAAAAAGTGAATGCCGGATTGCACCTAAAGGGGCATGGAACAGCTCAATGATTGGGCGACGAGGCAACGCGTTCATGGTGCAAATCACCAGTAACGGCAAGGGAGCCCAAAGCCGGATGGATCGGCCAGGGACTTTGCCTGGAAAAAAGTCGATGGAGTTTATGGTCAGTAAAAAAAAGCGCCCGGGAAGAATCGCTTTTCAGAAAAAAATAACATGGCCCAAGGTGTCTTGTAAACGTACTACGTTATGTTAAGCAAAAAATGTGAAAAATTCTTGCCTACTAAATTTGTTCGTCATTTGTGAATGATATAACAAGGTAAAAAACTGCGTGACATTTATTCAAGGGAAATGGAATGGACATTCAGGATTTGGTTCAATGCACTGTGGAGGAACTGGAGGCCGTTTTCACTAAGGATGGTAACCTTGTTGCGCCCACGGGCAGGTTTTGGGGGCGCCATTTGTTGCGCCTGGATGTTGCAGGGTCCAGGAGACCCTTGCACTGGGTTTCCCGGCCTTTTGCCCATACGCCGTTTGGGGTGGACTTTAATGCCAACAAGTGGTTCTTTTTCGGCCCTTGGTTGAGGATGGGGCGATTCCGGGCAGTGGAAGGGACGTCCCGGTGGAGGAATACCCGTTCGGTTGCCCTTCATTATGACGACTCGGGGCTGCCGGGATTTGTCCGGAACATGTTATATGATGAAATCAAGCCCTTGGGGCCTGATCTATGCCTGGGTCTTGGAGGGGTGAACAGGGAAACCGGGGCCGGGGATCATTTCTTTTTCGCCCTTGGAAGGTAATAACTGGTCGTTACGCCAAGGGGGTTGAGAGAATGGCTATTGCAGCCGGGGATTTTTTTTATCCCCGGCTGCAAGGAATTGGTGGAATTTGGATGGAATGCCAATAATTAAAGTTTAAAGCGTCTGGTCTGGCTTTCCAGGCTGTTGCCCAGGTCCCTGAGGCCCTTGGTCAGGTCCTCCAGGCGTTTTGAGCTGTCCAGGTTCTGCCCGCTGGAAACGCTGATGCTGCGCATGGCCATATCCAGTTGCTCCATGCCAGCCAGTTGCTGGCGGCATGAGGAGGCGATCTGGGCGGCGGAGCGGACGGACTGTTCAATACTATTGGTCAGTTCCTCAATGGCCTTGCCCGATTCCACAGAAAGGGTTCTTCCCACCTCCACGGCTTTAGCGCCCCGCTCGGCGGCCATGACAGCCTCGTCCGTGGCCCGGTGGATTTCCTGGAGAATACGGCGGACCTGGTTGGCGGATTCCCTGGACTGGCGTGCCAGGTTTTTCACTTCCTGGGCCACCACGGCAAATCCTTTTCCGAATTCGCCAGCCTTGGCTGCTTCGATGGAGGCATTGACTGAAAGCAGATCCGACTGGTTGGAAAGTTCGCTCACGGCATTGATGATTTCTTCAATGCTTTGGGTTTGTTCGCTGAGCTTGACAATACTTTGGGCAATGTACTCCATTTCCTCCATAATATTGCCCATGCCCTGGGAGGCTCTGTGGGTTACATCCATGCCAGCTTTGGAAACCAGGGACATGGCATCGGACTCCTGGGCCACCATTTCGGCCTTTTCGCTGGAAAGAGCCACGGTTTGCTTGACTTCTTCCGTGGTGGTGGTCACCTCGGCCACACTGGTGGTTTCTTCGGCCGCGCTGGCGGCCAATTGGGAAGCGGTGGTGGTCACGTCAGCGGTGAACGCTCCCAGAGAGTGGGCCGCCTCCATGATTTTGTGGATCATGGTGTGCTGTTTCGCCACAAAAAGGTTGAAAAACCGGGCCAGTTCCCCCATTTCGGATTCATCCCGCACGGAAAGCCGGACTGTAAGATCCCCTTCTCCTTCCGAAATGTTTTTGAGGCCTTCCACCACCAGCCTCACAGGCCTGACAATGGACCGGTTGATACCATAACCCAGCAAGGTCATGGTTATCAGGCCTAGGACCACAACCGTGTATCCCACAGCATGCTGGATGCTTTCGCTCATGTAGATGCTTTTTTCCGTATGCTGGGTGATTTTGTCACTGGCGTCCCGGACTTCCTTCCGGGTGCCTTCAAGGGCGGCGCCCAGGTCTCGTTTAATTTTACATTTTTCCAGGATGGCCTTTTCAAGGGCAAGAAACTCATTGCCGGCCTTGCGGTATGTGTCGGTCAGCGTAGCAAATTTTGGTTCTTTCAGGGCATCCAGGGCAGTTATCGTATTATTCAAATAGAGTGAAAACGCCTCGAGGGTTGCTTCCCTGGAATCAACATACCCATCCACATTGCCCACATACACTAATGTTTGTACATGGGCCATGGCCAGTTCAGCAGTGCGCTGGAGGTCTTTGGCTTCGCTTCGCAGGGCCACCTGGCTGGCATCCAGGGTTTTGCCCTTTTTTATCATGAGCGCGACTTCCGTGCGGTCAATGTCCGCTACGAATCCTTCTAATGTTTTTCTCGCCTCGGCCAGGATATCCGCCATTTTCTTTTGCGTTTCCGCGATAGACTGGGTATTGGCAGCGGCTTTCTGGAAAAGATCGGCGTGTTTATCCAAACTTACGCCAATGGCGGCCCCCAACTCCTGAATATCCGGGCCCGTGTCTCCCCCTTGGACGGCCTGCCAGGTTCCCTTGACGGTATTCACGATATCCACCCACAGGGGGTTGCCGCCGTTTCCCGAGGCCCGGTCTTCGATCCCCTTGGTGGCGGCCCGCACCTTTTCCTGGAGTTGATCAAGCTGTTCCAGGATGGCTGGGTCCGGATTGTTCATGAACCCCTCTTCCAGCTTCATGCTGTTCACCACATTAAGAGTGATGACATGACTCATGCGTTCCACCCTGGTGGCGGTGGTCTTTTTCAGGTTCAGCACCCCATTCATCCCGGCGATAGTGCCCATGAGCAGAAGCCCCATGAATGTCAGAAAGGTAATGCGTCCTCCAATACTGGAAGACCTGATTTTAGATAAAAGCATAACTTTACTCCCGTCTGCCACCGACCCGTGGGGCAGGCAATCAAAAAAATGCAACTGACTGTAATGCTAGAGCACTGTTATTCCGTATAGGCTCCAGCGCCCATGGAATAGGGCATGCCTGGTACCTTCAGGACATAGGCGTTTTTCTTTGAAGCCTCGGTTTCTCCCGGTTTGGGCCACCAATACTCCACCCATCCTTCTCCGGGATCCTGGGAGACTTTGACAAATTCGGCGAAGAACATCTTGCCTTTCACATCCTTGGCGCTCATGGCCCAGTCCTTGCCGATGAGTTTGGGATTGGTGGGATGGGCAATGACAAGGCGTTTGTCCAGATCCAGGCAGAACACATAGGAATCTTTCCAGACAAAGGGTCCCTTGGGATCATTAAGTGTTTGAATAGCCTTTTCTATGCCCATCTTGGCGGCAAGGTCCACTGCCTTCTGAACTTGTGCCTTGCATTCATCGGCAGTGGCGCTCTCTCCGGCAAAAACAGGGCCACAAGACATCAAAACAATCACAAGGAACAACACACACGGAACCAATCTCTGCAAAGTTTTCATACTTCCTCCCTTTTGTTAAAAAACGGTACTCTCCCCAGCGATGAACAAGCGGGAAGCGGCTTTTGATCATAAGACGCCATCAGCCCGCCTGGACCAAATCCGGGCAGCAGATCCAATGAAAATCCCCCGGCTTACGGGATGTGTAAAAAACGGATGGTGTTTTTGGGAAGAAGCGGCGAACAGATTGGCAGTGCGGTAAGTCCTGGCGGGTAATGCACCTACTTGGGGCAACCTATCCATCAAACCTGCGAACCATATCCTGATCTTAGAGCCGTTTACAACGAGAGCAATCGCTCCTTGTGCAGTTGTTTTCCCCAAAAAAAACGGTCCTTTTCTGTTATCGACAAAAGAACCTGTAAAAATGCCTCTGATCGTAACGGAAAACAAATTATACCCGGTCAATGGTGACAAAATTTTGGGAAAATTGCAATGGATTTTATAGGTAGGGAAGGTTGAAAGGGCCATTGTAACAGGCATTTTCCCACCATCAGGGGGCATTGTAGTCAGGGAGGCCTGAATGCAGTCTAATAATATCTTGAAAAATCAAATAGTACCACTTGATTTCAGATAAAACATTGGAGAAATCACACGGCTTTCAGGAGCATGAACCTCTAAAGAATTTACTGTGCTTCCGCCATTTTTTGCAGAACATGGAGAGCGTTCGGAACTCCCAGCCGGTTATCACGGTCCGTATCAGCGTCCCTTATGAGTTCGTTACTGATTTTTTTTCCGGAGGAATGGAATCAAGATCACTGACAACCTCATTGTACGGGGAAGGCTTTCCGTCGACGGTGAAAATTGCTTGCGTAAACCTTGACAGAAAGGCTTGGGCCGGATTTCCCGGCCCAGTAGTGATCCAAGAAGGGTTTGGCAGATAATGCAGAGTGGTTTTCAGCGGGTCAGGCTGCGGACGAAGCAGGTTCCTGGCCGGAAGATTCGGCGTCATTGCCCTGGACTTCCGGGACTTTTCCGGCTTCTTCGTCCTCTTTTCTCAGTTCATTGTATTTTTGGATTTCCGGGGAAACTTTGTTGATCCAGACCTGGGCCTCTTTCAAAAATGTTGCTTCCAGATGCCCGGTTTTCAGCTTTTTGTAAAAACGGTCCATGAAAAGGTGAAAAGGCTCCTGCCACTCCTTGCCTCTTTCATCCACGGTTTTCAGTTTGGGTTTGATACGTTGGGCGGCCAGGTCAAATCGTCCGGCGCCTAAAAAATTCCGGATTCGTTGGCAGGTTTTCTGGGGCTGGGAAATGAGGTCGTTAAAGTCCACCACAATGGCCGGATATTTCCGTTTGGAAAAATCAGCCAGGAACTTGGCGTAATTGACCAGAAACACCTGGCCCGGAGGATAATACCCCACCGGCTTTTTGCCATGGGATGACCGGTTCGTCTCGTCCAGAATGGTGGCGGAACGCTGCTGCTCGCGCCAGTCCCGGGTCATGAGGACCACCTTGTCCATGAATTCGATGTCCGTGGTGGCCAGCCCGTGGGTGAATACCTTGCAGGCCTTAAGCTGGGTGGCCTTAGGCGCCAGTTGGCAGTTTTCCTTGTTGACGCCCTTGTCAATCCAACGGGACTCGTAAAAGCCTTCCTTGTTCAGGTGGTTGTTGGTCCCTTTCCAGGCCTTGGGAAATTTTTCGCCCAGGACGTCAAATCCCGCCTCTTCCATGATTTGCATCATCAGACTGGTGCCGGTACGGTAGGTGCCCGATACAATGATCATATGCCGGTTATTCTCCCTTCAAAGGCTTGATTGAGACGGCCTCCTCCCCGGTAAAAGGGTGGTCCACCGTGTATATATAGTTCTGGGTTTTGAACTGAATGCCGTCCGGGACTTTTGCTTTGGCAGCCCCGTTCGGTGAAGGCGTTAGTTCCAACGCCTTTTGTATAAGAGCCGCTCGGTCGGAATCCGCATGACCGCCTGAGTTGTATAGCCCGTCAAGATATAAATTCTTTCTGTTTGCCACAAATACGTGGCATCCCTTTCTGTTAGCCCAGATATTTTCCTTTTCTTTGGCGCCAGCGATAACATCTTCCTCTGTGGCAAAGAAAAAAATGGGGGAGGGAGGAAGTCCTCCATGCGTCTCGGAATATAATTTTTCCGGATAGTATAAGTCCGGTTCCAAAACGTTCGCCCATTTGGAAAACTCATGGATGAATGTCGTGGCAACTCCGTCCATTTTTACAGAGGATTTTCTCGGGATTTTTATAAAGTTCCAATCAATTAAGGATGAATCATCCACCACCACAGAAAAAAAGCCAGGCCACATGGCATTGCATATGTGTACCATATTGCCGCCATGGGAATAACCTGCCGCCACGGTCCGGGCAGGGGTTATGTCATTATTTTTCAATACATCCAGGGCCTTTAGAAAACCGGTGAATATATCAAAAGCCTGCAGGAAAAAAAGATGCTCCAGGCCTTTGGGGAGTCTCTTAAAGGAGTACCGTAACTCCGGGTGAATGGATTCCCTTTTGCAAGCAGCCAGGAATTCTTTGAAGTTTAGATTTTGCTTGGTCCCCTTGCTTGCCAGCGCAGCAAGGGACTTGTTGGAAAAAGTATAATCATGCAAGGGCGACGGGGTGTTGAAGAGATCAGCAGCAAAGCAGTTACTCTCCACACAGACCGCATTGATACTGTCCGCCATTTCCTGCCTCGAATTCCTTACGGGAGGACTTTCAACATGCAGAAAAACCCCTCTGGTAAGCAAAATAACCAGGGGTTTTTCCGGCATACCCTGTGAAGGCAGGGTGATGACAGTCGTCACCTCATATGGATCTGCGTGCGGGCTTTTCCGCTTCCATACAATTTTTGGAGGAGTTTCTGTCATATTTTATGCACTTTGTTGGAAAAACATGGGCGTAACCATGGTTTTGGGCGGCTCAATGGGAGTTGCCGAGGGCTTGGGCTTGCGCGGAACCACTGTGAGTTCCTTGACAAATTGCTCCTCAAAAGCCTCCTGGGCTTCCTGAAGGCTGATCCCCAACACTTCCCTGGCCTGGGCGTTCTGCTCGTCCGTAAACGTGACTTCCTTGTTGCGGTTACGGAGGAATTTCTTCTGGAAGTCAAACATGCTCCGGGACCGGTCGGAAATGCCGATGAAATTACAGATAGCCTTGCGGTGCAGGTCGGGATGCTCCACCAGATTTTGATGATGGAGTAGGAGAAAACGATCCCTATCCAGGGTTTGCACCCCTTTCAGGAAGGCCTTGTACAATTCGTTGTTAAAGCAGACGATCCGCTGGAAAACATTGTAATCCTGCCACGCGTCCTTGATATCATTGGGTACATGCACCGGCAAAGCCTTGCGGCCTTTGTCGTCTTCCCACACGTCAAACAAATCCGCCCAGGTTCCGGGTTTGGCCGTGGTGGCCCGCACCCAGGAGCGAACCACATATTGCATGGGCCGATAGGTCAGGAGAAATTTGGCCTTGCTTAAAACCCCCGCCAAAAGGGGAAAACAATAGGCCACTTCAGGGTGCTTCATGGCCAGCCTGTGGCGTGCGTGGAATTGTTCGATGGGCAGGGTGTACCGGCCCAGGTCGTTGATGACAAACCGCTTGTCGCCCCGGTAGGTAAACCGTTCGTTCTTGAAGCCGTTTCCCAGAATCTTGGTAACCCCCACAATGTGCTCGCCGTCAAACACGGCGTTGGCGATGAGGCCCCGGGCCGTATATTGGGATAACTCGCGATTTTTTACATATGCACATATGCCGGTCTGGCCTGCAAAATAGAAAATGGAAGTGTGTTCCCTTTCCAAAAAATCGCTGGCAACGCAAATCTCTTCGTGGGAATTGATGAAGTCTGTCAGGATGGTTGTGCCACCCCTGTATGGGCCTCCCACAATTACCATGTTATCCATGATTTTTTCGCGGGTTTCATCACAGCCAATACTCCGGCGGTTCCCATGCATGGGGATGGTCTGGAAATTTATTTGCTCTTCACCCAATTTACGCTACCTCCGTTCATGAGTACAAGTATAAGGTTTAAATATCTTTTATAAGAAAAAAGAGGCCCAAGCGCAAGGGAAAACGTGAAGCATTGCCCGGGGCGTGAGGCATTTCATAGAGGCATGACAAGAATTGGCAGCCATGAACAGGGCCGCGGCAAGGAAAAATTTATTCCAGGAATCCGATAAACTCCAACACTTCCTCGGGAGTCGCCTTGTTGATCCAGGCATCGCTCAGGCCCAACTTCTCCCCGAGTTCCAGTTGTTTTTCCCTGGTGATTTCCAGGCTGGGGAAAAAGCCCACACGCAACCTTTTCCACACCGTGTCCTCCGTAACGAATTTGGTAATATAACAATAATACCCCTGGTCCATGATCTGTATGGCCAGCTCCGTTAAATCCCTGGACTGGTCCCTGGACATGACGTTGATGGTCCAGAAGTTCTTGTACTCCCGGAGGATTTTTTCAGAACGATTTTTGACGTTGCTGGGATGGATGATGGCCATGCTGAGGCCCGGCGGCAAAGGAGTGAATGGAAAATCCATGTCATGGGCGACAGTGTCGCGCAATTCATCAATATTATAATAATAGAGCTGGGGCCATTTTAGGCAGGAACCGTAAACCTCGGGGCTGGCCGCAATGTCGCAAAGCGTATCGCCCTGGCGGGTGACGTGGATAGTGTACTGCAAGGGGGTTTCCATGTCAAAAGACCCTTCCCAGGCTAATGACAGGGAGGTGTTAAGAACCACCAGTAATATTAGGGCTCCCGCAAAGACAAAAGGCTTCATTGCCATGCTGTGGGAAAGTCTTATTTTTAGCATGGACCGCCTATAGCATATACAGCAATAAATGCAAAGCAGGTATTGAACATAGATGCGAATTTTTTGGCAAGCCTCATTGCCTGTAGCCTTGGCTTGCGGCTGGGATGGTCCCATGATACCCTGTCCATTATTGGTGAGCAAAGTAAAATAAAATTCGATCGGAGGCTGGCATATGGCTGAAAGTCAGGAAAGAGTGGTCAAGAAGAAGGAAGAACCCTACGGCGGCTTTGAACAAGGCCCCATCCGCCCCCCCAGCGAGGCGCGCAGCCTTCTTATACGTGTGTCGCGCAACTGCCCCTGGAATCGTTGCACCTTTTGCCCAGTATATAAGGGTTCCAAATTCTCCCTGCGTCCCACGGACCATGTGATTGAGGACATTGAAGCGGTCCACCACTATCTGGAAAGAATTCTGCCCTTGTTGGAGCAAAAAAAACAGATCACCCAACAGGAGTTAAACGAAGCCGTGCGTGATGTCCAGCCCCGGGACCCGGTGGCTTATCAGGCGGCCATCAACTGGATCAATTGCGGCATGGAGTCCATTTTTATCCAGGACGCCAACAGCCTGATTATAAAACCCCGGGATCTTATCGCCATCCTCAAACACATGCGCCGCCGCTTTCCCTGGACCAAACGGATCACCTCCTATGCCCGCTCCCATACCGTGGCCCGTATCAGCCTGGAAGACCTCACTGCCATGGCGGAGGCAGGTCTCAACCGTATCCATATCGGCATGGAATCCGGTTCGGATAAGGTGCTGAAAAAGGTTCAAAAGGGGGCCACCAAGGAAATTCATATCAAGGCAGGCAGGCTGGTGAAGCAGGCTGGCATGGAGCTTTCGGAATACGTCATGCCCGGCCTGGGAGGAAAGGCCCTTAGCCGGGATCACGCCCTGGAAACCGCCGACGCCCTGAATCAGATCAACGCGGATTTCATCCGCATCCGGAGTCTGGCCCTCCCCCCCAATGCGCCTATTTTTGAGGAGCACCAGAAAGGGGAATTCGACCTTTTAACCGGGGTGGAAACCGCTGAGGAATTGCTCCTTTTTCTCCAAACCCTGGACGGCATCACCACCACCATTAAAAGCGACCACATCCTCAACCTGTTTGAAACCCTGGAAGGCAGGTTTCCTCAGGATAAGGCGAAAATGGTGGCCGAGGTCCAGGCCTTCCTGGATCTTTCGCCTCAGGACCAGGTCCTGTATCAGGTGGGGAGAAGGATGGGCATCTTCCGCGGTCTTCAGGACATGAAAGACCCGGGCCAGGCCAACCAGGCCAAGGGGGTGGTCTCCAGGATGGGCATCACCCCGGAAAACGTGGACGCCATCATATATGAACTCATGCAGCGCTTTGTCTAAGGGGTTTTGTCGAGCAAACGGATAGGATTCTGCCATGGGCGGCCTGTATATTCACGTTCCCTTTTGCCTGAAAAAATGCCGGTACTGCGATTTTTTTTCCGTGACCGGTCGCGCCGCCATCCCTGCCTATCTGACTGCCCTTTTGCAGGAAATGGACTTGCGGGAATGGGATGCAGGCCCCTTTACCACGGTGTTTTTTGGAGGGGGAACTCCCTCCCTCCTACGCCCGGAAGACGTTTCATGCATCCTGGACAGGGCAGGGCGGGTTTTCGGAATCGCCCCCAACGCGGAAATCACCCTGGAAGCCAATCCCGGAACACTCACCCGTCAAACCCTGGACGGATACCGCAAGGCAGGCGTCAACCGCATCAGCCTGGGTATCCAATCCCTGGATGATGCCAACCTCCAATTTCTGGGCAGAATCCACAACTCCACCCAGGCCGCCCAGGCCCTGGAGTGGGCCATGACCGCAGGATTTGACTCCGTGGGGTGCGATCTTATTTACGGCATTCCAGGCCAGACCACACAAACCTGGACCTGGGACATGGAGGCGGTTCTGGCATACGGGCCGGATCATCTTTCCTGCTACATCCTCACCATTGAGGAATCCACCCCCCTGGGCCGCATGATGGAGCAAGGTCAATTCATCCCCCTGGATGAGGGCAGGGTAGGGGACCTTTTTCTCCATACCTCTGACTTCCTGGAAAGCAGGGGATTTCTCCATTACGAGATTTCCAATTTCGCCAGGGGTGACAGTAATATGTGCCGCCATAACCTCCAATACTGGAACCACGCCCCCTACCTGGGCCTGGGACCCGCATCCCATTCCTTTTCGGGAACAACCCGGCAATGGAATGTTTCCGACCTGGAAAACTACCTCGTATCTTTGAACGCCGGAAAAATTCCTGTGGAAGAGGCGGAAACCCTCACCCAAACCCAGCACATGCTGGAGTGGCTGTATGTGGGGCTGCGTCAAGCCGGGGGGATCGGCAGACAGGCCTTTAGCGAAAGGTTCGGCCAGGATTTTTTGGCGATTTTCGGCAAAGAATGGAAAATCCTCCAGGATCAGAGCATGGCCCGGGATCTGCCGGATTTTTTCGCCCTGACCAAAAAGGGCCTTCTATTCTCCGACGGCGTCTGCCAGTTTCTGGCAAACCGCCTGTAATGCTGAAAAGGGCAAACAAACATAAGTCAGTCGCCAGGGCAGTATGCCTCCGGCGGCATTGGATTGGCCATTTCCATGGTGTGTTCAGAGGCGCAAAAAAATCCCTGCAACGGTCATGGTTGGCTGATGCAGGGATTTTTTTTCAGGCTATGTCTGCCGGTCTTAGGTGGACAGGGTCTCAATGAGTTTGTCCAGGTAGAACCGGGCGTGGCTGATGGGCGCGGCCATGTTGGCGCGATGGTTGGCTATGAAACCGTCCATGGCGCCTTCGGTGACGATCCAGGGTTCCATGTCCCTGGCAAGTCCCAGGGAATGGAGGGCGTGCTCGATCAGTTCCTCGCCGTGCCTGGGCTCCAGGGTATCCTTGAAATCCACCTGGATTCCTTCCAAAATGGTGTGGATGGAACTGGCTACGCCTTTGGCGTAGTAGATATAGTTGTCCGCGTCAAAGGTGCTTACTTCCTCACCGTTATCCTCGTGGGATTTCACAAGGTTTTCGTCACAGCTTCCCAACAGGTCGCGGAAATCCCGCAGCAGGGGGATAAGGTTGTCGGACCGGACGTAGAATCGGGCCTGTCCTCTTTTCAGCCTTTCCATGTATTTTTCCATTTCCTTGAGGCCGGTGGAGTAGGCGCCTTCGGCGGAAGGAAAAATCAGGCTTTTGGAACTGATCATGAATTGGTTCATGGCCAGCTCCAGGTTGGGATCAAAGGAGTCTGTATCGCCGGTGCGGGAAAGGCGTTTAGCCAGGGCTTCCGAGGTCCTGCGTGTGACTTCCAACACGCCCTGCTGGAATTCGTTCACGTTGTCCGTAAACTGCCGGGTGATGTCATTGGGACGCCAGCCCCAAAATCGTGTGTTCAGCTCGTATTGCATGGGTTTCATGACATGTTGGACAAAGAAAACCCCCGGAGGAAACACGGAAACGGGCAAAGGCGCTGTGTGTCCGGCGGCAGTGGCGGCAACCGGCAGTTTGGCGGCTTCGGCCTTGGGCGCAGGTTTTGCTGTGTGCGCGGCGGTTTCCACGGCGTGGGCGTTGGTAACGGGTTTGGCAGCCGTGTCATGGGTTGCGGCCACCGCAGGCGCGGCATGGGATTCCACCGTGACTGGGCCGTAGGTGTCGGCGGCAGCCTGGTATTCAGGCGAGTTCACCCCGCCGGAGAAAACCATGACGGAAAGCAGTATCATGAAGACCACCATGCCTATGAGCACATAGGCCATATTCTTCCTGTCCAAAAAGTTCCAGATGGCAGAGCCCCATTGGCCCAATTTGGCAAAAACAGCTTCTTTATCCATGACAATATTCCTTTCTAATTTCCAATAGGGCGCTTCCCAATGCTATTGACGGAGTTTCCGGTTATCCCCCACACGCAGGGTCAGCCTTATGGTGTCGAAATGCTCCATAAGGGGAATGACGTATTTGCGGGAAGCCCCGGTCATCTCTTTGAACTGGGGCATGGAAATCTCCTGGTTTTCCTTTAAAAAGGCGATGAGCCTGTCCTTGAGTTCCTGGATGGCCAGGGCGTCAAAATACAGGTCTTCCTTGACCTTGACAATGGTTTGCTCGCTCACCATATGGGAGATGAGGTCCTTGGTCTTGGCCAGGTCCAGGGACATGGACTCCATGATCTCCTTGAGATAGGGAGGCATGAGCTTCCCCTCCTTATACGCCTTGGCGATGTTCTCCCGGATTTCCTCCTGGTCCTGTTCCAATTCAACCGTATGGGAAGCCAACCGGATGATGTCCTCCTCCAGCACGGTTTCTCCCCGGAAGATCATGGTTTCCAAAAGCATGTGAAAAGCCTTGGCGCTCAGGACCGCCGGGAATTTGCTCTTGAGTTCTTCCTTGGGCATACCCCCTTTCAGGGGATTTACCGTGTGGTATTCCTTCATAAAACCAAGGGCTTTGGCTTCCAGGGCGTCCACAATATTCTTGTGCAGATAGGTTTTGCTTTCCTTGTCCACGGTCACCAGAATTTTTTGGGACAGGAGTTTTTGGCAAATGTCCTGGAGTTTTTTCTGAGACAGGTTGGTCATGACAAGCAATTGGGCAAAGGAAACCCCGGCGTAACCCGAGGCGGAAGCAAGCTGGCTGACCATTTCCGGCGGCTCGGCGTCCAGGAGCATTTCCAGGTGCTCAATGACCTCCGGCCTGTGGGCCTTGTGCTTCATGGGTACGGGGTTGAGCACGCGCCCGCCGCCGATGG
The DNA here is from genome assembly GCA_016342355.1 of Desulfatibacillum sp. GTDB lineage: Bacteria > Desulfobacterota > Desulfobacteria > Desulfobacterales > Desulfatibacillaceae > Desulfatibacillum. The sequence continues at coordinate 2,717 of JAEINP010000050.1, read as the reverse complement.
TATCCACCGGGGAGTAGCTCCGGATTACAAAATGATCGTCCTTGACCACCACCACCGGGGTGTCCAGGCGCATTTGGGCCAGGGCTGCCTCGCCGGGAAGCAATTCGTTGGTGTTCAGCAGGATCACGTAGCCCATGATTTCGCTGGCGCCGGCATGAAAACGCACCCGCTGTCTGTTTTTGATGGGCTTGGTAACACTTTTCAGGGCTTCCAGGCGGATATCCACCATATAGCTGGGAAACAGGGTGTCGGGGATTGCCAACACATCGCCCCGATCGACAGACTCCTTTTCCAGGCCCTGAAAATTGATGGCTGTACGCATGCCGGACCGGGCTTCGTTCACGCTGTCGTTGTGCACCTGGATGCCCCGGACCTTGGACCGGATTCCCGTGGGATATATTTCCACCGGATCCCCCACCTGGACCTTGCCGGAAAGCAGGGTGCCGGTAATGACCGTGCCGAATCCGTGCATGGTAAACACCCGGTCCACGGGCAAACGAAACAGGCTCGAAGGCGGGGTGTCGGGAATTTTGGCGCAAATGGCGTCCAGGGTGGCTTTGAAATCGTCCATGCCCTGGCCTGTGACCGACGATACATGGACAATGGGCGCGTCTTCCAAAAAGGTTCCCTGGAGGTATTCCATGACGTCTTCTGTCACCAACTCCAGCCATTCCTCGTCCACCATGTCCACCTTGGTCAGGACCACCATGCCGTGGTCGATGGCCAACAGGGAGCAGATGTCCAGGTGCTCGCGGGTCTGGGGCATGATCCCCTCGTCCGCGGCGATGACCATGGCCACCACGTCGATGCCCGTAGCGCCTGCTACCATGTTCTTGACGAATTTCTCGTGGCCGGGCACATCCACAATGCCCACCCGCTGTCCGCTGGGCAGGTCGATGGAGGCAAAGCCCAGTTCAATGGTGATCCCCCGTGCCTTTTCTTCCGCCAGGCGGTCCGTGTCAATGCCGGTGAGGGCTTTGATGAGGCTTGTTTTGCCGTGGTCTATATGGCCTGCAGTGCCAAGGACAATTTGCTTCATAATGATTTGCCGGATTTATCGGTTGGCTGTTTTTTTCTGAAATGTTCCCGGATGTACACGATTCCCAATAAAAAACCCGCCAGCAAAACACCCCATGCCGGATTGAGCTCAGGGCGGAAAAAATACATGAGTATGACTGAAAACAGGGTTGCCAGGACTATTCTGATTACAAGGATCACGGTGTCGCTCCTGCCTTGGAAGTGTTCCACACAAGTTAAAATCTATATAATTTATGGACGGAAGCGTCAATGATAAGTTTCTTCCGAGTCCGGGGGGGGGCAGGGGAAGAAGGTGGGTTTGGGATTGTCAAAGCAAGCCTGTTTTAGGGGCAAACGCGGCCGGCGAACAGGTATTAGATCGTGGCGCATTTTTCTGAGAGGACCAGCTTGATGCCAGGAGAAGAAATATGATATGGATTAGGGATGAATGGTGGAAGACTCTGGCGCATTCCAGGGTTCTTGTCTTTGTATGGTTTTTGTCAGCCTATTTGCTCATAATGCATAAAAAGGCTTGAAAAGCCAGAAAGGCTATGGTAACAGTCCCCGTCTGCTTGTGGTGGGTGTAGCTCAGTTGGTTAGAGCGCCTGGTTGTGGCCCAGGAGGCCGAGGGTTCAAGTCCCTTCACTCACCCCATTTTGACATTCAACTTGTTTACAACCCCCCGTAAAAATGCACCCTCAGACTATTCCCCGGAAAATCCGGGGTCTGTTCCCTGTCAATTGATCCAAATCATTACCTTAATCCAAATCATCTTTTCCCAAGCTGCTGTCGTACCCCCTGAACTGACACTTATCTCAAGGATGCAAAAAATATATAAAAAGCGCATTGATTATGGTCGGTTGTATGGTCCTGCCCGGCGAATCCGACACGGACAAGCACCTTTGCGACCGGACCCTTCGCAACAACCGCCGGCAGGCTATGGAAAACCACCTCGACGAAACAATACACAGCCAGCTTCGGGTAAGCTGTTTAGCGAGGCTTTGAATGGGGGCTGCAAAGGATAGTTTCCAATATTCAAAAAACCATAATCTGAAAAATAGTTTGGTATTTACGGACCTCGGGATTTTCTGTAAAATGCCAGGCATGGTATAGGAAGAATGATCTGTAATGGGGGGGGGATTCATACCACCTGCAGCCATGGTTTTTCTGAAACAATTGAGGATGGTTTTCTCTGATCCGCATTCCTGGTTGAGTGGACCTCCATTCCGGGGATTTGGCCGCCTTGTGGCAGCTACTCCCGGGTATGGGCGATTGGGATACTTCGTAACTTCCTGATTTATTATTTAAATTTATATTGGTCAATCAAACGGGGTTGGCATGCTTAAGCAGCCAAGCTGACACGGAGTTTTGAACACTGCCAAACTGAATCACGGAGTCATGCTGGAGTGGTATTTCTATGATAGACAGGTACTTAGACCGTCAAAAGGACGCACGAACGTTTTCAAAATATGAAACGTGGTATCTCGTTTTCCTGACTGTTTTTGGAGCAATCATACGAATTTATTATCACTACGACAGACCCTTTATCAGTGATGAGGTCGGCACGCTGATATACATGGGAAAGAGCAATGCGTACCTGCTAACTCATTTTGAATCCTGGTTAACAATGAATTATTTCATCCTCCTGGAAAAACTGATGGCATTTTTAGGAGGCGACCATCGAATAAGTCTAATTTGCA